>JAZKDE010000047.1:29855-49411 GCA_040387735.1 Bacteroidota bacterium | reverse complement strand
TTGGGAAGGTTTTTTTAACGATTCTTGGGTCGTTATTGTGCATTCCGTCAATGTCCGTCCAAATTTGAACTTCTTCTGCCACGATTGCTCCACCAATTAATGATGCTGTATAATCAGAACCACCACGCTTTAAATTATCTACTTCGCCACGTGGGTTACGGCAGATAAATCCTTGCGTAATAAATAACTGTTTATCAGTCAATTGCGACAAAATAAAAGTTAATTTTTCTTCTGTAAATTTCAAAACTGGCTCATTATCAGCATCAATCAACATGAAATCTAACGCTGGTAATAAGGCAGATTTTACACCTTGTTCACGGCAATATGCTTCAAACATTTGCGTAGAAAGCAATTCACCTTCCGCCACAATTTCCTTTTCTTGTTTTACCGAAAATGGTTTGATATTCACCAAAGAACGAATGAATGAAAATTCCTTTTCAATAATCGCTTTTCCTTCTGCGTGTCCTGCTGGCGTTGAGTATAGTTCTTTGATAAATTCCTCATAATGAGCGTACAAGGTGTTGATTTTTTCAACCGCTTCTGCATCATTATTGGCTTTCAAAGATTCTCCGATGGAGATAAGAGCATTGGTCGTACCCGAAAGGGCCGACAATACAACAATTTTACGATTACCATCTTCGGTAATCAAATTTTTGATAGAGTGCATTCTTTCAGGCTTCCCGACTGAAGTACCTCCAAATTTCCAAACTTGCATATTTTTTAAATAATTGATAATCAAATAATTACTCCGAAAATTCCTTATCCACAATCGTTTCTTTTACAATAAATAAAGGTCTGTTTTTGGACTGAAAAAATACCCTCAAAACATATTCACCAATCACGCCTAAAGCAAATAATTGTACGCCACTAAACAAAATAATAATAAATAATAAAGATGTAAAACCTTCGATAACTTCTTGAAAAAAGAATTTCTTAATAACTACACTCAAAAAGTAAACCAAGGATACCAAAATGGTCAATACTCCCAAACGAGAAACAAACTTAATCGGGAATTCACTAAAATTAAAAATCCCGTTATAAGCTAATTTAAATAACATCGAAAACGAGTATTTTGACTCTCCCGCTTGACGTTCTGAACGCTCATATTCTACACCAATTTGCTTGAAACCAACCCATGTTCGCATTCCTCTCAAATAACGACTTTCTTCTGGCATTTTATTCATAATATTCACCACTCGACGGCTCATCAAAGCAAAATCTCCACTGTCTAAAGGAATGTCAATGTACGAAATACTCTTTAACAATCTATAAAATAAAAAATAGCCTGCCCGCTTCAGAATCCCTTCTTTTCGCTTTTTTCTTACTGCATAAACCACATCATTTCCTTGTTCTAAATATGGGTAAAATTCATGTAAAAGCTCAGGGGGATCTTGTAAGTCTCCATCAATTACCATCACGCCTTCTGTACCTCTTGCATGGGCTAAACCAGCGGTTAAAGCCAATTGATGTCCATGATTTCTTGCCAAAAATAGGCAATAATAGCGCTCGTCTGATAGGGCAATTGCTTGCATTAATTGAGCAGTATTGTCACGACTGCCATCATCAATTAATACAATTTCAATCTTTAAATCTGACGAATCCATAACCGCATTTAATCGTTCAATTAGATACGGAAATGTCTCACTTTCGTTATACAGTGGGGCAACAATAGAAATTTGAGGTTTATTCAAGGTATTATATTTTAAAGCGAATTTTGCGACAAAGATACGCAATGCTATCCAAAAACTTAGTCAAAAGCATTATGACCGCACGGTAAAATGGTCAAAATCAATAAGTAACTTCAACGGTTTGATTTGCATTAAAAATTTGATGCGTCGTTCCGTTTACATAAAATATCCCAATTTTATAAGTATCTGGCACGAGATATTTCGGTGGAATTTTGATGGAGAAACCCGTTTTTAAGAAATCTTGCAAATTACGTTTTTCATAAATCAAGTAATTTTTTCGATCTGATTTCAACAATAAATAAACGCCATTATTAAATCCAAAACCCGTTGATAATGTCGGATTAGAAATAACAATTTCACCATCGACACTTGACGTATCGACTTTTATTGGTTGATTATCGGGAAGTTTTCCTAAAATATCCTTTTCTGATTTGGTAAAAATAGTTTCAGGGAATTGATATATTTTCTTCGGAATAAGCCGTCCCAATGCCGTTTGTACATATTTATCAAAATCCGACCCAACATAAGGCCCCAATCCGATTTGATTATGTTCTTGATTGAAAGCCCGAACTAATAAATCTTTGCGTCGCTCATGCACTTCGGGCAAAAACTTAATATACGAAGCAAGGTTAAAAATAATACTTCCCACAAGTATCCATTTAAAGTATTGTTGATTACTTTGAAACTTCAACCAACCCGTTAATAACATCAAATAAACCACAACTAACATCGTTGCAGGATAGATTTTATAATTCCCCACAATCATCACAAAATAACCAAATCTCGGACGCAAAATAGCGATAACTAAAGCGTTAATTATCAAAAATAAAAAGCATCCTAAAATAATGTAGTTAGACGACTCATTATTAAATCTTGCCTGTAATTTCTCCCATAAATTTGGGATTGAAAATTTATCCTTTGTCCTAAAAACTTTCAAAAATAACCACCAAATTGAAATGCCAATTAGTATGAAACCTGCAATTGTTGGGGCAATGGAACGAATCAATATTGGACTAAGTGTCTGAAAATCAAGACCACCACCTAAATGCGTAAAAAACCCAAAAAAACTTTCGTGCGGATGTTTAAAGAAATAAGTAAAACCTTGGTCGTTTGCTTCAGTATCAAATCGGTAGAAGTATAACTTGAAAGTAGCCATCATAAAAACCATCCAAACTCCCAACATTTTATAGCGTCCTTGCAAAGCCAAAACAACCATACCAACCATCCAATAAAACAACCCGTTACTCATGGTAAAGCTATCAAAGAAAACCGCTAAAACTGCTCCAAAAAACGTCAAAAGTGTATTTCTTGACAGTAAATAAACTCCTAATAATCCAAAAAAGACTACGGGTTGATACTGAAAACCCGTTATCGTCCAGATACTTGTAAGGTAATATTGAGGTTGTAGAAGCAACAATGGAACGGGTAAAAAATAAATTGGGGCGATCTTTTGCTCTTTAATAACCCGCCAAAAAATCCACAACATTCCGAAGAGTGTGATATTGGATACAATCGTGAGCGTTCGCATATTGAGTGCTCCCGTAAGAGCATAATGCAGTAAATTCATCAGTTTGGCGTACACAATGCGGTGTTCATTATTGGGTTTGAACAATAACCAAACTCGTTCATCAAAGTTTTTAGCTTCGAGAAATCGACCCAAAAAATCTGGAAAAGCATCTGTATCATCCATCCAAGGCACATTCACGGCGTAAGTGAAGAGCATTAGTATGAAAAAAAAGATAGGTAGAAATATACCTATCTGGGTAAATGTTGATATTTTTTTCAAGGTATTAAATATAGGAATTGAAGGTTGGAAATTAAGATTGGTTCTGTCAGAGAACGCTTAAATTCTACGTCCCATTGTTAAAAATTAATTTTTTCGTGAACGATATATTCGGGACGATTTTTGATTTCTTCAAACATATTTCCCAAGTATTCACCCAAAACGCCAATTGTCAGTAATTGAATTCCGCCAAAAAAGATGAGAGCAATAATCGTTGAAGCCCAACCTGGCACCAAACTATCGGGACGATAAATAAGTCCTGTAAGCACCCAAATTGCCAAACCAATACCAACGATAACACTCACTAAACCTAAACTAAGAGCCAATTTAAGCGGTTTTTTACTAAAATAAAGCAAACTCGTAGAAGCAAATTTAATCATCTTTGAGAGTGGATATTTTGTTTCTCCCGCAAAACGTTCTTCTCGCACATAAGTGATTGGTACTTGCTTAAAACCAATCCAACTTATTAATCCTCGAATATATTTATTCTTTTCGGGCAAACTTTTAAATGCTTCGATTACGTGTTTGTCAATCAAACGAAAATCTCCCGTATCAACTGGCAAAGGCGTGTCTGACAGAAAATTTATCAATTTATAAAAATATTTTGCTGACAATTTCTTGAAAAAAGTTTCCCCTTTTCGTTCACCACGCAAACCATAAACGACATTTGCCTTTTGTTCCAAATGAATTTTCACCATATCAGGAAACAATTCTGGCGGGTCTTGTAAATCAGCGTCAATAATAATGGCCACGTCTCCCAAACAAGCATTTATTCCAGCAGTAACGGCTGGTTGATGTCCAAAATTTCTGGAAAAACTCAGTATTTTCACATTCGAGTCTTTTTGAGCAATTCCTCTCAATAGTTCGAGTGTTCGGTCACGACTACCATCATTAATAAATATCAACTCATAACCTCGATGTTCAAAACTCCGCATGGTTTTGTCCACTCGCTCGTAGGTATGCGAGATGACCTGTTCTTCGTTAAAACAGGGAATGATGATGGATATGAATAAATCTTTATTAGTCATTTTTTCAATTTTCAACTTATTTATCTTCTTTCAAAATTATCACTTTCTTCTCAAAATACGTGGCGTAGCATTTATTCCAAAGGTGTTTTTCGGTATTTTTTATCTCATCAAAACACAATGATTTTGGAATATTTTGGAGTGGTGCAACGTAAACGGTATCACTTTTACTTGTTCTGATTAGTTCATAACGTTGCGTCATTTCTTGGTCATAGCGTTTGGCAATTCCCAAACGAATGTCGGCGTACATCGTTTTGAGGTTCTTACCATCAAAATAAATAGAAAACAATACTGTAAATGTTATTAATCCAATCCATCCCCATTCATTTTTAACTTTTCTATTTTCATCAAAAAAAGCAAAATGGGCAATCGTTATAATGTAAAAGAAACCTACCATAAAAATGGCAAAAATAATGTTTTTTACACGGTCAGGAACGCCCATATCATTACCATAATGAATGACAAAAAACATCATAAATATCAATGAAAATAAACCCAAAATAGCCACCCAAAGCTCTACTTTAAAAATATTAGAAGGGATTTTTGGATAATATTTTGTAAGGAAATATTGTGAATAAGTAACGGCAAAAAACATCAATAACCTCGCCCATTTCAGAGAGTCTTTAATAGTAGATTTCAACGCATTTAGCAAAGATTCTTGGATTGCTCCACCCAAAACATTTCCTCCAACTAATCTGACTTGGTTTCCTTTGGCTTGAATAACCCAAAAATAGGCAAAGTATAATCCAATTAACATTAATGCGAAAATGAAACTATCAAAACGCTTTTTAAAGAGCAGGAAATAGCCCCAAATAATTCCTAACAAAGCAATTGTAAATAACATCATTACTTCATTTGAGCCAACAATAAAAAACACTAAAGTCGCTGCTAATAAGGCAATTGGATATTTTATCTTCTGGTATTTTGGTTGATAAAATCTCAAAATAACTACTATCAAATACAAGAAAAAGCACAATGAGGTCGGGAAAATAAAAACCGACGTGTACCAATAAAAAGTATCAACTACACTGGATGAAAAAATGATAAAAACGCTTAAAAACGTGGCCGTCAGAAGGAAGGTATGCTTTAATGAGCATTTCAAAATTTCGCCAATGAATGTAAAAATAGCGTGAAATAAAAATCCCAAAATCAAAATTGGCATGACTTTCACGAACCAAAACACCCCAAATGCTAAAGGTGTAGCATGAAAAATCATATTGGAAAAATACCGACCCGACCAACCTTCATAGTAGAATTTTTGGGCTTGCCAAAAACCATGATCACGAGTCATATACGCAAAGCAATAATCATCCGCAACCGAAGGATGATTATATAAAGCCAAAATCCCAATTGGGACAACGGTAATTATGAAAAGTAGCCAAATGGCTGAATTTGCAATATTTTTTGGGTTAAGCACTGGTTTTTTCATTTTAAATAATATTCAATTTCCCATGTTGAACGCTCAATTTTCGGGTAAAATATGCACCCTTTTACTCTTGAAAATTGACCATTGGGTATTGAACAATGACGATTATTTTACAATTTCAATTTCAGATTGCTATACTGAATATCGTATTTTCCATCTTGCACTTTCAGTAATCCAATCGTGTATTCATCAGGGATGAAAGTATTTTTTAGAATATCAGTTTCAAAGCCTTTCCAGAAATAATTTTGGTGAAAAAGCATATCTTTTCGGCTCTTATTTCTTTCTCGTTTTAGCGGTAATAAATACGTATTTCGTTTAGATTTTAAGATAATATTTTGTTCGACTTTCAAAGGATTTTCGACATTGATTGTTTCATTTTTCAAGACAAAACGGTCTTTCTTTTGCTCCAAAACAAAAGATAAATCACTGACTTTTTGGACTGTATCTTTATTAATTGCTTCTTGAAATTGCGTAAATGGCAAAGTTGGTAATTCATAAACCCCCGTTTTGATTGCTTCCTCATTGACAACATCAACTTGGTTGGTCCAATCATTGTCAAAAGGATATAAAACCCAACTATTATGATATTTAAAATTGAATGCTCCCGCCACCAATCTTTCACGATAATAAACGTTGTAGTCGTGCAAAAAGTAATAAGAATAAGCATAAAGAAATATCGTAATGGGCAAAAAGACCGTTAAAACGATTTTTTTAACTTGCTCTTTCGTCAGGAGCAAACTAAATAGATATGCCAAACACATCAACAAAACACTCATAAATCGGTACCGACTCGCAAACATTTCATCAAATCCATGCTCACCTGTATAACGTGAGTACGCCACCGCACCCGCCGACATACACAAGGCTACCATTGAGGCCACTAAAAATAGAATATCGGAGGTTTTTGGCGAGATTTCAACTTTAGAATCTTTAAAGTATTTTCCCAATAACCAGATTCCGCCGTAAGTCAAAAAACCTAAAATAATCAATCCAACCGCCGTTGCTGTAAAAGGTGAAAGCTGATGAAAACCTTGTACATCAACATAAGACCCCAACATTAGCACAAAACCCGTAAGAATATTGGTAATTGAAAATGCTGGTGGAACAATCGGCGAAGGTCTATAATTACTAAAATACACCGCCAAACAAACGGTTGCAACCAAAACCATAATGCCTAAATGTTTGTAGCGTTTTTGAAAAAGCAAAATCAACGTAGCGGGAAAAAACACGAACATTCCATTACTAAAAATAAACGTCACAAAAATTGCCGAAAGCATTGCAAACGTAAAATATCGTGGTTTCTGATAACTGAGTAAATAAAACGTTACCATTTGCCAAAGTCCAATCGGGTAATAAAGCCACGCACAACCCATCCAAAATTGGTTTTCGTAGGTTTGCATCTGAAAGAGCAGGAATGGAATTGGTAAAAAATAAATGAGATTCCAAGCGTGCTTTTGGAAAAATCGCCAGAATAAAAAGAGAATTCCGAATAAAGTCAAATTACCAATTTGGGCAAAAGTAAAGAAATTAAGTTTTCCAGTAATTTCGTATAAAAGCCAAGCCACCAATCTCGAAACTGGCGTTTTGTGTTCGGTAATGGTATGTTGCCGCATGAAAATCCAAAACGATTCGGAAATGGACTGGCTTTTATTAACATCTACGACACATTTTGTGTAGTAAAGATTGTCGTCAAGAAAAGGAACGTTAATTGTATATTGCCAAACGTAATAAATAAAAAATAAAATAGGAGTAATGCCAAGAAGTATCGTGAGGTATTTGGATGCGTTAAATTTCATACGTTGGGTTTTCGTAACAAAGGATAAATCAAAACAGAACCCAAAATTACCAAAGTTCCGAGGTAAAAACCCGATGTCATACGTTCTTTTTCTCCAAAAATTGCGTAAGCGAGCATTATTCCATATACAGGCTCAAGATTTAAGGTAAGATTAAAGGTAAAAGCCGAGAAAAGTTTGACCAAATTAACGGATTCGGTATAAGCATAAATTGTACAAATGAAGGATAATATCAATATCCAAAACCAATCAAAGCCTTGTGGAATTACGGAAATACGATCATTTTTAGTCAATAATATATATATAACGGGAATAACAGTACTAATAGCAGCCCCCATCATTTCGTAAAAAGTAATGATTTGTGACGAATATTTTTTGGAAAATTGACCATTCAATACCGAGAAAATTGCTCCCAAAATGGCACACATAATGCTGAGAACCAATCCCCAAATATGATCCACTTCGTAGAGAAAAATCAGATATAAACCCAAAACAACCACACTTCCCAAAATTACCTGTAATGGTTTGATTCGTTGTTTATTCCAAAAAGGTTCGATAAAGCTTGTCCAAAGGGAAGTCGTTGAAAGCCCTGCCAGAGAAATAGCAATCGTTGAAACTTTAGCAGAATAGAAAAAAGTAAACCAATGCAAAGCAATCACAATACCTCCAGTTGCCAACAATTGCCATTTACCTCGTGAATCAATTTTAATAGGTAAACCTTTGACTTTAAAGTAAAGATAAAATCCAATTGTGGCTAAAAGAGTACGAAAAAATACTAAGCCTAAAGTATGAATAGAAATAAGTTGCCCAAGTATTGCCGTAAAACCGAAAATTAGTACTACAAAATGCAAGGTGAAATAATCTTTAAAAGTGGTTTTCATAATTTTGGATTTATTTGTAATAATTGCAAATTGCACATGGATTACTGGATTAGACACGGATAAAATTAATATTTAAAATCCGTGTCTAATCCAGTAATCCGTGTGCAATTTAATTTATCTCGGAACGGCTCGGTACAAAATCATTCCGATAAAAGTAAAGACTATATTGGGCAACCAAACGGCTAAAAGTGGTGGCATTCCACCCGATTGGGCGATTCCTTTGCTCATCATGAAAAACAGAATGTACAAAAATGCCAGCATAAAGCCCAAAGCAATCTGAAATCCTACACCCCCACGTGACTTCCGAGCCGACACAATTACGCCAATAACCGTGAGAATTACAACCGCAAAAGGATTGGCAAAACGAAGGTATTTTTCAATCAAAAAGACTTCAATTCCATCCGCTCCACGACTTCGTACTTTATTAATGGTTTCTTCCAATTCGGGCATCGTGAAAGTTTCTTGAAGTTGATATTTACTGTCAAAATCTTTCGGTAAGAGATTCAGCGTAGTATCCAATTTAGCACCATAAGTCAGTTTTTCTTTACCATCTTTCAGAAAAGTTCTGATTCTATAATCTTGAATGGTCCATTTTCTACGGGTCGAATCCCAAACAATTCTATCAGCCATGAGTTTCATTTTCAACTCACTACCCGAAATTTTATCTAATGCAAAACGGTATCCCGTGTTTGAACCCGTATCATAACTTTCCATGTAAGCATAATCTTCGGGGCCAATCTTAATGTGAACATCCCGCCCACTAAAATAATAAGAACCACCTTCCACGTATTTTCGCTCAAAGGCGATTCGGGTTTTATTAGCAATGGGAATTACCCAACCTACCATCAAAAAAGTCAGCATCCCAAGCATCGTTGAACCAATAAGATATGGACGAAGAAATCGCATAAAACTAACGCCAGTACTCAGAATTGCAATAATTTCGGTACGAGCGGCCATATTTGCCGTAAAGAAAACCGTAGAAATAAAAACCATCAATGGGCTAATATAATTTGCCCAATACGGAATAAAGTTTAGATAATACTCCAACAAAATAGACCGAACAGAAGCTTTATTATCAATGAAGTTGTCAATCTTTTCGGTATAATCAATGACCATAATGATGGTTACGATGATAAGAACCGCAAAGAAATACGTTTTCAGAAATTTTTTAATGATGTATAAATCAAGGATTTTCATTGAGCGTTGTGGTGAATTATTTTTATACCACCACAAATTTACGAATAAAAAAACCTCTCAGCATTGGAGAGGTTTTTTTCGGAGATTAAATATTGTTAAAACGATACTAAACAACGACGGGTATTCTATTTAGATTCTCTTCAAAGCATCAATCAAAGTCTCTACTTGTTCCAAATTAACGGCAGCAAAATTGGCAATTCTTAATTGAGTCGCTTTGAAATCTCCGTAACCAGAACCGAGCACCATATTTACATCCGTCTGTACTTTTTTGATAATATCAGCCGCTGATTTTTCTTTCACATTTACCACAACAACTGTTTGCGAACGATGCTCTGGGTTTTTCACAAAAACTTCTAAGAAATCACACTTGTCGGCAAAATCATAAAGGACTTTTGCTTTCTTTTCGGTTTGCTTTCTAATGGTATCAATTCCGATTTTGTTCATATCTTCCGCCACTTTTCCCAACACATAAATTGCCATGACATTTGGTGTTTCTGGTGTTTCAAATTTTGAGAAGTTTTTGAATAACGATGGCAAACTATGGTACGTTCCAACGTGATTTTCGTGCGTTTTCATGCGTTCTGCCTTCTCCAACATCGAAGGATTAACAATCCAACAACCCAAACCTGCGGGCATTCCAAAAGATTTTTGAACCGAGAAAAAAGCCGAATCGACGGTATTAAAATCTAAATCAGGATACGGAGCCGAAGAAACCATGTCCACACAGATAAATTTGTCTTTATTGGCACGTTTCAATTTATGAATCTCAGCGGGACGCATCTGTACCCCCGACGAAGTCTCGTTGGCAGTAGTACAAATTAGTTCGGCGTACGCTGGCACCACAATTTCTGAATTGTCAAATCCTTCCCCAAAAGGTTTTTCCATTTTGTGAGCGAACTTGTTTAACTCAACCGAGAAATCAAAGAATTTCTTTGAGAATGAACCATTTACCAAATGAAAACTTTCGTGTTCAACGGTATTTTGAATCAATCGCTCCCAGATTTCAGTCGCCGAACCCGTAAAAAAGATTCCTGAATTTTCAGGAACATTCATCAAAATTCTCAATTGCTCAACTGTATGTTTATAAATATCCCTAAACTTCTGCGAACGGTGCGATATTGAACCTAATTGTTGCTCAAAAGCATCTTGATAATGTCTCTCGACAGTTGGGAATAGTTCGGCAGGGCCTGGGGTAAAATATGTTTTACGCATTTTTTCGATGTTATTTATTGCTGCAAAATTACGAAATAATCTTTGCCTTAAACTAAAAAAAACTGAACAAGATTTATTCCAAAGTAAACTGACAAGGGACTTTACCGATAGGTACATAACTTCAAGTAACTAAGGTTATCGCTCTCCGCCAACATCCAAATAATAATTATCCCCATCTAAATTCAAAAAAAAACGCTATTCTACTTATCTTTATGATTCGTTTTTTCGTTAAAGAGTAATCACAGACGAAATGCCCACAAAAAAGCTATGCAAAAAATTGTACTGACTATAATTTTCACATCATTTTGCCTGATTGGTTTTGCCCAAAGCAAGCCCCAATACAGCCAGTATATGATGAATAGTTATCTGATAAATCCTGCGATTTCGGGCATTGAAGACTATGTGGACGTTAAAACTGGATACCGAAATCAATGGACGGATTTCCCAGGTGCTCCCACAACGTATTATGTCTCCGCCAATATGCCCATCGGTAAACCCGACCGTACCAGTACAGGGGCAACTCCTAATATTAGCAAAACTATTCGCCGACCGCTTTCACTTTCCACCGAATTTAGAGGCGCTCCCCGTGTCCCTGGGCATCATGGCGTGGGAATTGCATTGGTGAGTGACCACGTAGGAGCAAATACTCAAAACAGCGTTACATTGAGTTATGCCTACCATATTCCTGTTTCTGGAATGGTAAAATTAGCAATTGGAGCTTCGGGTGGAATTACACAATACAGCTTAGATTTTAGTAAAATTCAAGTGCGAGATAATCCTGACCAAGCTATTTTGCCCACAGGACAATTATCGGCTATTCAGCCTTATATTAATTTGGGAGCGTGGTTATATTCTCGACATTTTTTCTTGGGATTATCGGCGAATCAATTGATTTTTGACAACTTTAATTATCAAGACCCCAATCAAGCGGTAAGTACTTATTCTTGGCTCGGAACTACATATCCGCATTTTTTTTTAACGGCTGGCTATCGGTATGAGGTCAATGATGAATGGGCAATAATACCTTCTACGATGATTAAACGAGTAAATCAAGCTCCGATGAGTTTTGACATTAACCTTAAAGCAATCCATAAAGACCGTTTTTGGTTCGGTGGTTCGTACCGTCATAAAGACGCTGTGGTTGGACTTTTAGGTGTAAATATTAGTTCTTTTATCAATCTTGGTTATTCCTACGACTTTACGCTTTCTGATATTCGGGAGCGTTCAAAAGGCTCGCATGAAATTGTGGTGGGAATTATGCTCAACAATCGCCATCGGATTGTTTGTCCACAGAATTTGTGGTAGTTTATGATTGTGGAATTAGGAAGCATAATTTTGTCATTATACTTCGTTCAAAAGAACCTATTCTTAATTTTTCGTCTATTCTCTATAAATTGTTATCTTCCCTAAATGTATTTTAAAAAAGCCCAGCATTTTCTTCTCTTCAAATACGCTAAATTGTCATCATTTTCGTATGCTTCACGCTCGAAACTTATATTTCGGTAGGCTTGATTGGCAGTTTTTCCATTGATTCTATTCCAGAGGTATTCAAGTAAATACCAAATATAAAACGGAAAAATCAGGAGTTCGATTTGCTGTCTAAAATGGATTCTTTCGTGATTTATCAACACTTTCGAGGGCTTTTTGTACTTCACAAAAAGAAATGGGAAAATAGCCATGCCGTTTACTCGCATGAATGGAAGATGAACAATAAAGAAACGGAATGGATTTGACATTGGGTAATCAAGATTTTATAGCAAATGTAAAATAACAAATCCTATCTCAAAATTCCCGAATGAACTTCAAATTAATTGATAGCTTTATCCAGAATTCTCACTTGAAAATCCTTTCTTTTTCTTCTGGAAATACTAATTTTATCTCGGTTTTGCATGACAGCAAACATCAAATCTGATTCATCGTAATTTCTCAGGCATTGCATATTGATAAGATGGGCTTTATGAACTCGAAGAAAATCAGCTTCTAAAAGGATATTTTCATAGACCTTCAGTGTTCTTGAACTAATCATGGTATCACCGTTTTTCAAATGAAGAATAGTATAATTACGTACCCCTTCCAATCGCACAATATCTTTCACAAGGACGTGACGCATTTTGGCTTGGTCAGGAACCAATAAATAAATTCTGCCGAGAAGATTAACGATTTTAATGGTAAACGTAGAGACAGACTGCTGAGGCAGATTTTGGGCTTTCATTAAGTGTAAATTTATTGTGTTCGACTATTAATTTGGTGCAAGATATAGAATAAAATAAACCCCCGCAAACCGTTTAATAAGATTTTAAGGAAATTAATTAAAAAATAGAATATTTGTTTATTTATATTTTAGGATAGAGTAATGTTAAAATTTAACTGTATTTTTGATTGATTTTTTCATAAAGTGATGGAGGTATTTTTGATTGAAAATCTGGCTTTTGAACTTCTGGACGTACCCAATCTAAATGGCCCTTTATCCATGCATACGCTAAACCAAGCACTAAAATCCCCACAAAAATAAACATCTCAATAATTGAAAACCAACCCCAAACACCATCCGTTACTTCTATTAAGTGTTGGTTCCCAAATACGGTTGCCCAAGGAAAAAGGAAAATAAGTTCAACATCGAAAAGTACAAAAATTAATGCAATAACATAAAACCGCATATTGAAGCGTACATTGGCGTTTCCATCGGGTTCTTCCCCCGACTCATACGTAGATAATTTTTCTGCATTAGGGCGATTTGGGCGAATTAATTTTGCCACAAAAAGCATCAATGCTGTAAAAGCAATTGCTGAAATAATGAAGAGTAGTATGTAACCGAAATCTGTAAGCATAAGGTTTGTAACAACGGATAGCTCTGTCCATTGAATAAAATCATGATTTTTTAACACTCAAATAACCTTTAATCACCGTAAAAGTAGTAATCGCTAAGAAGAACAAAATCACATATTGAACGTAATTAATTATCCACGGAAATTGCACTCCAAAATAATACCCTCCACCCACTAATGACCCAACCCAAAGAGCCGCTCCAGTTAAATTCAGCAACAAATATTTTGGGTAATTCATCTTACTAATTCCCGCTAAAATGGGTGCAAAAGTACGAATATAAGGCAAAAAACGACTAATAATGAGGGCTTGATTTCCGTATTTTTCAAAGAAATCATGCGTTGAAGCTATATGTTTTTTCTTGAAATACCATTTATCTGGACGGTTTTCGAGATTACTACCAAAAAATCTCCCGAATAAGAATCCCGTTAATGAACCCAAAACTGCCGCAACAAATAGATATAAAAGCACTGTAACGAGTGCATATTTAAAGAATCCAGTTCCCACAAAAACACCTGTGAGAAAGAGAAGATAATCGCCTGGGAGAAAAAAAGCAAAGAATAAGCCATTCTCAGCATAAACTACAAAAGTAACCGCCCAAAGCCCTAAACTAATAATTTCCTTTGAGTCAGATAGATATTTAATAATTTCGGATATTTCCATGTTAAGGTTTTAGGAATTTGGTTCGTAGGTTTTAGAAATACAGATTACTTATGAGTCAGGCATTATTTTCACTAAAACCTACTATCCAACCCCTAAAACCTAACAACTACTTCTTCTCGTAAACAATTTTTCCATCAAAAATAGTCATTAAGACTTTCACATTCTGTATTTTTTCTGGTTTGATAGTCAAAATATCATCTGAAAGCACAACTAAATCTGCCAATTTTCCCGATTCAATCGAGCCTTTTTCTTTTTCTTCAAATGCCGCATAAGCATTATTAATCGTGTAGCCTTTGATGGCATCTGCTACGGATATTTTCTGTTTTGGAATCCATCCCATCGGGTTTCCTCCGTCCACCGTTTGGCGAGTAACTGCCGCATAAATCCCCAAAATAGCATTTAACGGAGCAACTGACCAATCTGAACCCATACAAAGCTTAATACCTGCGTCCAAAAATGACTTGTACGGATGCGTATAATCAATCCGATTTCCAATACGTTTTGCCGCCCAAACGCCATCATCAATGCAATGATAAGGCTGTACGGAAGCGATTACACCCAATTTAGCAAATAACGGAATATCCTCAAATCTTACGTGTTGAGCGTGTTCTATTCTGAAACGCCTATCCCATTTTGGATTCGTCTTGGTAATATCTTCAAACAATTTGAGCATTAAATAATTAGCCGAATCACCAATGGCGTGAATGGATAATTGTAAATGATTTTTATCGGCATCCATTGCCCAATTATTCAGATTTCCATTAATGACAATATCGCTCGCCAAACCTGTGGTATTAGGGTTTTGGTCGTAAGGTTTAAACATTAACGCCGTACTACTTCCCAACGAGCCATCAGCGTAAGCCTTTAACGAACCCAATTTGATTTTATTAGAGCCAAAACCAGCCTGAATACCCGCTCCAACCAAATTTTGGTACGAATCAATTGGTAAACGTGTATAAAAACGACAGGTCAATCTATCTTCTTTCTCCAAGGTCTGGTACGCAATTAAATCAGGCTTAAAAGTTATATCATGTACCGATGTTATGCCGTTTTCACGAGCCTCTTGCAAAGCACGTTGTACACATTTAATTTTTTGTTCAGGTGTGAGTTTTGGAATAATACTATAAATCAAAGTCATCGCTGCATCTTTCAAAATTCCCGTTGGCTCACCAGTTTTGGGGTCTTTTACAATTTCTCCACCATCTGGCGATTTTGTGTCCTTCGTAATTCCCGCCAAAGCCAACGCTTTTGAATTTGCCAAAGCAGTGTGTCCATCAAAACGGTCAACGAAAATAGGCGTGTCTCCCGAAAAATCATCAATCATTGCTTTGGTTGGCAATTCTTTTACTTCCCAAGATTCATGATCCCAATTTCCAGACTTTATCCATTCGCCCCGATGAGTTTCAACATATTTTTTGATGATATTCTTGAATTCTGCTATCGATTTTGCTCCTCGCAAATCAATTCCCAACAAATACATTCCACCATCGGCAAAGTGCGTATGATTATCAATAAAGCCTGGGAGCATCAATTTACCTTCTAAATTCACCATTTTCGTTCTACTATCCGACCACGCAGCACGGGCCTCGGGTGTAGTACCCACAAATACAATTCGTCCGTTTTCAATAACAACCGCCTCCGCAACTGAACTACGAGCATCAACTGTATAAATTTTACCATTATAAAAGCAGATTTTTTGAGCAATTAGTGATGAGCTGTGGAAAAATAGAAATGAGCAAAGAATGAGTATCGTTTTTTTCATGATTTGTTGAATAAATAATGCGATAGATTGGTAAATTTACGTAAAATTATCTTCAATCACATGAAAAAAATAGTCGCTATTATCTTGGTAATCATCCTACTTTTGGGAGGGTTAATTTCAACAGGAATTTTAAACTTTTCCAAGAAATCAGAAGAAACCGTCATCTCAAATTCTACCGAAGAAGTAAAGGTTGAAGAACCTCAATTCAAGAAAGAAGGCGAATTGACTTTTACGAAAAATCAAGAAAAACTAACAATAGAAATTGCGGATAATGACCAAGAAACTACTCAGGGACTCATGTACCGACGTACTATGCCCGATAGTTGCGGAATGTTGTTTATCTTTCCCAACACAGAACCACGAAACTTTTGGATGAAAAATACCTATCTGCCATTGGACATTCTATTTTTAGACGAATCCAAGAAAGTGATAACGATTCAAGCGAATAGAACGCCATTTTCAGAAGAACAAATTCCGTCTTATGAAAATGCTAAATACGTTTTAGAGGTCAATGCAGGCTATTGCCAAAGAAAGGGAATTGAGAAAGGAGAAGTGGTAAAATGGTAAAAAAACTGGGGTAAAATATTGAATTTTACCCCAGTTTTTAGAACAAATAATAAGCTCCGATACCCGAAAAGTTAGTTACACTTCCATAGATTGAAAGATTATTAGAAGTAGTACTGAAATTATCAGTAGATGATTTCAAATAATCATAACTCATGCCTACTGCTCCTAAATTCATACTCAACAAGAAATTATCATTCACTTGATAAATAAAATTAAGTGGCGAAATATTAGCTCTCGCACCAAATCCACCTGAATTTAAGGTTGTACTGGTAGAACCATTAGCAGATATTCCCGAAGAGCCAAACTTTCCAGAAACACTAAAAGTTGAGTTTGGTGCGTAATAAAATTGGTCAAAAACCTTTACAAATTTACCAAACTGAATGGCTGGCCCTATTGAGTACAATGAACTCGAAGCATTTACAACACTCCCATTTGATACTTGCGGAGTACTGACAGTGTTTATAATCACATTAAATCCATAAGCAGTATAGGTATTATTCTCTCGAATTTTTCCCGTCAAAAGAGTAGCACTTAATGCAAAATTAGAATTTTTTGATGATGCTGAAGTTACACTCCCATCAGTGCTAACAGTTGACAGATTCATCGAGAAATTTCCATTGTAAATACGCTTTCCTGCCAGATTTTGAGAAAATAACGAAATGAGAGGCAAACAAAAAAAAGTAAAAGTGAGGACGATTTTTTTCATGAGATGTAATTATTTAAAGGTTAAAACTGCTATTTGAATGCAAAATGCACTCGTTTAATGAAACAATTTATAGTCTGCATTTATTGTTTCGAGTCTTTAAAATAATTATCCATTTCCAAGGAGATCTGTAAAACAAAAGGAGATAGATTTGCGTCTATCTCCTTTTATTTATTTCACCTCAACGTCAAACGTCACATCAACATCAACACTACCTACGCTGAAAGAGCCATTTTTCACAGCTTGCCCATTGACAGGTGGCTGATGGTGCAAAACAACCTGCAATTTACCTGTACCAACAGCGGTTGTTTTTGCTGTACCAACCAATCCTACATTGAATCCACGAGAGTCTTTGTCCGTTGTAGTTACCGCAATTAATGTCGCAGGCGTTGAAATATATTCAAAAAGATGTTCGTCTTTTTGTGTTACAATTTCATCCGTTACATTAACAACTGGCGTTTTGGACTCGTCCAAAATCTCCACCGTCATGGTATAATTAGTATTTGGTTTCAACGAGATTTTATCAATTACGGGTGCATTTCCACCTGCTCCGTCCAAATCTTTAAAAGTAAAAGTTGAGGTTGTTCCACCTTCCGTAAACTTCAACTTTAACGTTGTCAAATTTTCATTATCTTCTACTGGAGCGGGTTCGTCCTTTTTACAACCCATCACCAAACTCATCGTTACCAATGCCATCAAAAGGCTTTTTGTTATTGATTTCATATTTTAGTATTTCATTAATGCAATTATGTTGCAATATTAAACAGGCATTTTCATTTATGCAATATTGTTGCAATAAATAAATTTATGATTTAAATTTGCAACATAATTGCATAAAATAAACATAAACGGAATTGTCTATTATTTGTCGCAAGTAGACAATTCCAAAAATAAATATGAGAAAATACTTTTATGACTATTTAGGGATCATTAGTTCGGGAATTTGCTTAATCCATTGTTTGGCAACGCCAATCTTATTCTTTGTCCAGCGTTATTTTCAAAAAAAGCTACAAAGCGATGCTTATGAAAATCAATATTGGGATTATGTCTTTTTGCTTGTCAGTTTTATAGCTGTATTTTCAACAACTCAACATTTAAAATCTCGAAGAATAATTGTGGTATTTTGGGCATTTTTTACGCTTTTTGCCGTAGCTATTTTATTTGAAGATGATTTTAAATATCTAAATTTTTTAGGCTATACTTCATCCATTGGACTAATTATTACCCATTTATTAAATATTAAACATTGCAAAAAATGTCAGTCAGCAGCATAAATACCTCCCGTAGGGCTTACTGTCAAAGGTATTTGACGGTATTTATTTACAAAAATAAGGGCGTGTAATTCAGAAATCCACTCGTTAATGATGGGTGGACTTTTCTATGTATTATTCCGCTATCGTTCTTACCTTTGGCTATTAATATATTAATTATGATTCGAGTTCCTTCTCTCATACACGCTGGCGAATTTCAGTCCTTGAAAATTCAGGATATGACTTTTGTTGCGTACCGAAATCAAGACCCTCCACTTAAAAATGAGGTTTTTTTTGAAGAACACGCCGTAATTTTTGTTTTGGAAGGAGAAAAAAAATTCGTCTCCCCTACTCAAACTATTCATGTAAGGAAGGGAAATATTGTATTCATTCGACGGGGATATTATTTAATGCAAGAGACGATTGATAATAATTATAGAAGCTTAGTATTCTTTTTCAACGAAAAATTATTGAAGGAATTTGTTGGGCAGCATTTAGAACTATTCCAAGAATTCACTTTAAAAAACGCTTCAATAAACCTTGAAAATGATACTCTTTTAGTTCTCGAAATTACGGAGAGCTTAAATAAATTCACTGAATCTATTTTCCCGTATTTTCACCACGAAACAAAACTTTTAAACCATTTTTTGAGATTAAAACTCCAAGAATTATTACTTCATATTCTCGAAATAGATGATTCTCAACAATTCAAAAACACTTTGTTTAGTCTATATAAAGGCGAAAAAGCAGATTTGAATTATTTAATGAATTCATATTATCTTA
>JAZKDE010000047.1:0-29845 GCA_040387735.1 Bacteroidota bacterium | reverse complement strand
AACCCCTATCTTTAGAAGAATTATCTCGACTTTCGGGGCGGAGTCTTTCCGCTTTTAAACGTGACTTTCAAGAAGAATTTAATACTTCTCCTGCCCTTTGGATTAAAAATAAGCGTCTCGAATATGCCACTTTACAGTTAGAAAAAACGAATAAAAACGTTTCCGAAATCAGCATGGAAATTGGCTACGAAAGTGTATCTCATTTTATAAAAGCCTATAAAGAAAAATTTGGTCAAACGCCAGGAGGAAGGTAAAAGGCTTCATCGTAAACGGTCAATGATGTATGTTTTTTTCTTATATTTGTCCTTGAATACTTCGTCATAAAACTTTAACTGTTCCTCATGAATTGTTAACCCAAAACAAATGATTGCGACCCAAAACCTAACCTTTGCCTACGCTTCTGATAAGCAATTTCATTTCCCTAATTTTTCCTGTGCCGACCGTGAAACGATGCTCATTCTGGGTAAATCGGGAAATGGAAAAACGACTTTTCTTCATTTAATGGCACTTCTTTTGAAACCTACGGGTGGGAAAATACAAATTAATAATCAAGAAATCAGTCAATTTTCAGTTAGTCAAGCTGCTGATTTTAGAGCAAAAAATGTGGGGATTATTTACCAAAAACCGCACTTTGTTCACTCGCTTTCGGTGATGGATAATTTATTGTTAACCAATTATTTAGCAGGGAAAAATCAGGCTAAAAAAACGGCTCAACATTTAGCTGAAAGTTTGGGTTTTGCGGAACATTTATCGAAAAAGACGACCCAACTTTCGCAAGGTGAGCAACAGCGAGTGAGCATTGCGAGAGCTTTGATGAATAATCCTTCGGTGATTCTGGCGGATGAACCCACTTCCAGTTTGGATGATGATAATTGTATAAAAGTGATTGAATTATTACAAAAACAAATTCAAGAAATCGGAGCGAGTTTAGTAGTCGTAACGCACGACCAACGGTTGAAAGACGTATTTTCTTCCTGTTGTATGCTTTGAGCAGTGAGCAACACGAAGCATCAATAAAGATATAAACGTAAATAATGAGAGGTGAAGTAACAAAGAATACAGCGTATTGCCAATCGTCTAAAACATAAAATGAACTTACTAAAAATATCAACCAGCAATTTAAAAGACAAGCCTCTAACCAGTTTCCTGAGCATTTTATTGATGGCTCTCGGAATTGCAATTATCTCTTTATTACTCTTGGCGGGCAAACAAATTGAAGAAAAATTTACTCGGAATGTAGCAGGAATCGACATGGTAGTAGGGGCAAAAGGTAGTCCACTTCAATTAATTCTTTCGAGTATTTATCAAATTGATGCCCCAACGGGAAACATTTCCATGGACGAAGCTAATCGACTGACTCGCAGCCCTTTGGTAAAGTCTGTCATTCCACTTTCGATGGGAGATAGTTATCAAGGTTATCGAATTGTGGGTTCAAATCAGAAATATTTAGACCATTTTCAGGCCGAATTTGAACAAGGAAAAGTTTTCGGCGAGGCAATGGAAATTGTGGCAGGAGCAAAAGTAGCGAAGAATTTAGGGTTTAAAATTGGAGATACATTTGCCTCTCAGCACGGTTTCAACAAAGAAGGACACGCTCACGATGCGAAGAAATTTAAGGTAGTTGGAATTTTAAAAACTACAAATTCAGTCCTTGACCAAGTTATGATTACCCCTTTAGAAAGTGTTTGGGCTGTTCATGAAGACCACGCTGTTGAAGAGGAAGGGAAAGGAGCAAATGCGTTGAAATTATTGGAAGAAAATAACGATACAGAGCCAAATAGCATTCATCCAACCGAAGATTCAAAAGAAATAACTTCCATGTTGGTCAAATTCAGAAACCCAGCCATGGGAATGATGATGGCGAGAAGTATCAACCTTAATTCAACGCTTCAAACTGCTACGCCAGCCATTGAAATCAACCGATTATTTGCCTTAATGGGTTTTGGAATTGAGGCTTTACAATGGATTGCGTTAGTAATTATTATTGTTTCGGGCTTGAGTGTTTTTGTTTCTTTGTATAATTCGCTAAAAGAACGAAAATACGAAATGGCTTTAATGCTTTCGATGGGGGCAAGTCGAACAAAATTATTTTTACTATTATTATTAGAAGGTCTGATAATCAGCATTATAGGCTTTATCATTGGCATAATTTTGAGCCGAGTAGGTTTATGGCTAATGTCAGAAAATGTAGAACAAAATTTTCATTACGACTTCAACGTTTTATCTTTGTTGAAAGAAGAATTCTGGTTATTTTTAGGAGCATTATTCATTGGATTATTGGCAGCCGCCATTCCGTCTTTGAGTATTTATAACATCAACATTTCAAAAACATTAGCAGACGAATAAATTTTTCGATGCTTGATTTTCGTAAAACACGGATATCAAAAACTAAAATCAAAAATACAAACATGAAAATCAAGACATTTATTCTATTAGGTTTGGTAGTTTCAACCTTCATTTCAGCCAAAAATGCTCCTGCTGAAAAACTCACTTGGGATATGTTGAAGGACGTTTCTTTCAAGAAAAAATGGTACCCACAAGAATCTATTTTCATGCTTTATCCAACTTTTGGAGCACCATTAAAGAGATTAGAAAATAAAGAAGTTACCATAAAAGGTTACGTAATACCAGTAGATGTGGCAACAAATATGTACGTATTATCGGCATTTCCGTATAGCCAGTGCTTTTTTTGCGGTGGAGCAGGACCAGAATCAGTAATGTCGTTGAAACCTAAAAAAAGCGAAGTCAGAAAATATAAAACTGACGAAATGCACACTTTTACGGGCAAATTAAAACTCAATGCCGACGATATTTATGAGATGAATTATATCTTAGAAGAAGCAGATATGATTGAGTAATATAGAAAAAAATGGAATAAAGGATTCAAGGGAAATGGACTTTCGCTTGAATCCTTTATTATTTTATACCTATTCAAAAAGGCAAGACATCAACATTTCATCAATAAAACGCCCTTCAGACTTCAAATACGTAAAATTCCGAAGAACACCTTCCTCCTCAAATCCCACTTTTTTATAAAGTTCAATTGCCTTATTATTTGCCGTTCCCACACTCAATTCTAATCTTTTGAAGCCTTTTTCTTTGGCTAAACCAACAATTTCTGACAACATTTTCACGCCAAAACCTCTTCCGCTAAAATTTGGATGAACCCCAACGCCTCCTAAATAAGCGATGTGAGAATTTCGGTGTTTTAAAGGAATTAACTTAAACATTCCAATCGCTTCATTGTTCTCTTCAAAAATGTATTTTACGCCATCAGTCAATAAATCATCATAAATTGGTTTAAATTCAGCCAAACTCATAATTTCATACAGCAAATGTGGGTTCACTTGCGGGTGCGTATATAAGTTGTAAATGAATTGGAGGTCGTTCTGAGTTGCTTTTCTGTGCATAAGTCGTTTATTTTCACAAATATAAAATTTCAATACTGAATTTCTCTGCATGGAAACATGAATTAGCATTGATTCTCCATCAGATTTTTTTTCCGTATCTTTGGCATTATATCAAAATCTTCAATCACTCAAATTTAATTCATGAGTTTATTAGCAATCGGTTCGGTGGCGTTTGATGCCCTCGAAACTCCCTACGGAAAAACAGACAAAATCATTGGTGGTGCAGGGACTTATATCTCTTTGTCCGCTTCATATTTCAAAACGCCAATCAATTTGGTAGCAGTTGTGGGTGAAGACTTTCCCCAAGAATACATCCAACTACTTCAAGATAAAGGTGTTGACACAACTGGTCTTCAAATCAAAGAAGGTGAAAAATCTTTCTTTTGGTCGGGTCGTTACCACAACAACATGAATTCTCGTGATACTTTGGTAACGGAATTAAACGTATTGGGAACTTTTGACCCAATTATTCCAGCTGAATACCAAGATTGTCAATATTTAATGTTGGGAAATCTTACGCCAGCCGTTCAAAAAACGGTCATTGACCGTTTGGAAAATCGTCCTAAATTAATTGCGATGGACACCATGAATTTCTGGATGGATATTGCAATGGACGACTTGAAAACTGTCTTGAAAATGATTGATGTATTGTGTATCAATGACGAAGAAGCTCGTCAATTATCAGGTGATTATTCATTGAGAACAGCCTCCAAAACAATCATGGCAATGGGGCCAAAAACTTTGATTATCAAGAAAGGGGAACACGGAGCTTTGTTATTCCAAGGTGATAAAATGTTCTTCTGCCCAGCTTTACCTTTGGAAGAAGTATTTGATCCAACGGGAGCAGGAGATACTTTTGTGGGTGGATTTATCGGTTATTTAGCAAAAACGGATGATATTTCTTTTGAAAATATGAAACGTGCCATTGTATATGGTTCGGCAATGGCTTCATTTTGCGTTGAAAAATTCGGAACCGAAAGATTATTGAATTTATCAGAAGAAGAATTATCTGCTCGTGTTGCAGAGTTTAAAGATTTAGCTGGATTTGACGTTTAAAATTAAAGGTTAGATGACAGAGATTGGATGATAGAGGACTTAATTTCACATATTCTCTATCATCTAACCTCTATTCTCTATTTCACATTCCCCCCGAAATAAAATTCTGTAAATGGTGAATCGTATTTTTTTGGTCATCAATTATATATCTTACAACGTCTCCCATCGACACCAAACCGACTACGTGATTATCAGCAATAACGGGTAAATAACGAATGTGTTTATCCGACATTAACTCCATACATCGCTCAATACTATCTTCAAATTTTACCGTTGCTGGCGAATCTTGCATAATCTCTGACACCAATGTATCGTGCGAGTGCTTTCCCTTTACAATAACTTTTTGAGCGTAATCTCGTTCCGTAACAACTCCGACAAATTTGTCTTCATTATAGACAACCAATGCTCCAATATTTTTTTGAACCATAATTTCCAGTGCATCATAAACCGTTTTTGATGCGTCAATGACTGTAACAGTATTTCCTTTGTGATAAATAAGATTGGAGACTTTTTTCATAACAGATTAGTTTTAGTTTTTATTGCAACTAAAAATTATAAAAAAAATTCGATAAATACAAATAAACCTACACCTGAAAAACACCAGTTTGGAAATCTTTTGTAATAGGAGCGTGATTAGCTGCCTCAATTCCCCTCGAAATTACTTTTCTGGTATCCAAGGGGTCAATAATTTCATCCACCCACAAACGAGCCGCAGCATAATAAGGTGTTGTTTGCGTATTATACCGTTCCATAATTTCCTGTAAAATAGCATCTTCCTCCTCTTTGGTCAATACTTTTCCTTTGGCTTTCATCGAAGAAATCTGCGTTTGAAGTAGCGTTTTTGCCGCTTGTTCTCCGCCCATTACCGCAATTTTTCCCGAATGCCAAGCATAAATAAAACTCGGATTATACGCTTTTCCACACATTGCATAGTTGCCCGCTCCGTAAGAATTTCCGATAATTATAGTAAATTTGGGAACGATAGAATTAGAAACGGCATTAACCATTTTTGCACCATCTTTGGTAATTCCTGCGTGTTCTGAACGACTTCCAACCATAAAACCAGTTACGTCTTGAAGGAAAACCAAAGGAATTTTCTTTTGATTACAATTCATCACAAAACGAGCCGCTTTGTCGGCAGAATCATTGTAGATAACACCGCCAATTTGCACTTCCCCTTTAGCACTTTTCACCACCATTCGCTGATTTGCTACAATACCAACCGCCCAACCGTCGATTCTGGCGTAGCCGCAAATAATCGTTTTTCCATAATCTTTTTTAAACTCATCAAATTCAGAATCGTCCACCAAACGCTCAATGATTTCGAGCATATTATAAGGTTTTGTTCTCAATTCTGGAAAAATACGCAATATTTCTTCGGGATTTTTCACGGGAGGTTTTACCTCAATACGGTCAAATCCTGCATCAGGCTTTTTACCTAATTTACCGATGGTACGTTTTATTTGGTCTAAACATTCTTGTTCAGTTTTAAACTTATAATCAGCAATTCCCGAAATTTCAGTGTGCGTAACGGCTCCGCCCAACGTCTCTGCATCGACTTCCTCACCAACGGCCGCTTTTACTAAATAGGGACCTGCTAAAAAAATAGAGCTTTGTCCTTCCACCATCAAAGTTTCATCCGACATAATTGGCAAATACGCTCCGCCCGCCACACAACTGCCCAAAACCGCCGAAATTTGGGTTATTCCCATCGCACTCATCAACGAATTATTATAAAAAACTCGTCCAAAATGCTCTCGGTCGGGAAAAATTTCGTCTTGCATTGGTAGAAAAACACCCGCACTATCCACCAAATAAATAATTGGTAAATGGTTTTGCATCGCAATTTCTTGAAAACGAAGATTCTTTTTTCCCGTTATCGGAAAATATGCTCCTGCCTTCACCGTTTGGTCATTAGCAACGATAACACATAGTCTGCCAGACACATAGCCCAAACCACCGACCGTTCCACCCGCAGGACAACCACCGTGTTCAGCGTACATTTCGTAACCGACGAACGCCCCGATTTCTAAAAAATCAGAGTTGTCATCTATCAAATAATCTATTCTTTCTCGGGCGGTTAACTTGCCCCTCTCGTGTTGTTTTTGGATGTTTTTAAGCCCACCCCCTAATTTAATAATTTCCAGTCGTCGTTGCCTTTCCGCAAGCAGATTTTCGTGAGCTAATTGATTTTGATTGTCCATGTTATTTGTTGATGATATTGTTTTTGAATAATTGCAATTTATGTTTTTTCTGGATTTAACCAATAAAGAATAATGACTTATAGAGCTTAAATGCTTATTTTTGACTCCAGAACCGAAAGTATTGTAATCAGGAAACGATTGTGGAAAATAGAATTATCGTTCACTAACTCCTAATTCCCGACCCTTAATTCCTAATCATGAATCCAAACGAATTTTTATCCAAACTTCATAAATACGAAATTAAGATTCGCAAGGCTGTAACGTCGCAAATGCGGGGAAATTTTCATTCTATTTTTAAGGGTTCAGGACTGGAATTCAGCGACTTGCGTTTATACCAATACGGAGATGACGTTCGATTAATCGACTGGAACACCTCCGCTAAAGGACACGGAACATTCGTTAAAATATTCAAAGAAGAAAAGGAACAGACGGTATTTTTTGTGGTAGATGTAAGTGCTTCACAAAACGTTGGGCGGTCTGACCGTTCTAAATTGGATACAACCAAAGAGATTTGTGGAGTGCTGACCCTATCCGCCATCAAAGAAGCAAGTCACGTAGGTTTGTTATGTTTTTCTGACCAAAAGGAAAAATATATTAAACCCGCCAATACGCTAAAACACGGTTATAGAACAATTTTAGAACTGTTCAAACTCCAAACAGAATCAGCGGGAACGAATCTAAAAAAAATGATTTTATTCACTTTGGACGTTTTGAAACGGAGAAGTTTGGTAATCTTAGTGTCCGATTTTATTGATACAGGCTACGAAGAAAATCTCAAAGCACTCGCTCGCAGACATGACTTAATTGTAATTCATTTATACGACCAACGAGAAACAAATTTGCCCCGTTTGGGAATAATTCCTGTCTTTGACACCGAAAGTAGAAAAACGATTTGGGTTAATGCCTCCTCAAACTGGTTTAGAAATAGAATGAAGAATCTTTTTGAGAAAAACTCCGAGCAATTAGACCAAATTTGCAAACAAAACCGAGCCAATTATTTAGCCATTGACGCTTCGGAGGATTATGTACCAAAGTTGATAAAGTTGTTTAAGGTGAGGAAGTAATGAAGTAATATTAATTTTAAAGAAAAAATATTGAAAAATTATCGTTTTATAGACCTTTTTGCGGGTATTGGGGGATTCAGGATTGCTCTTGAAAGTTTTGGAGCAAATTGTGTATTTTCCTCTGAATGGGATAAGTACGCTCAAAAAGTATATGAAGTTAATTTTGGTGAATTACCAGCAGGAGATATTACCCAAATTGCTGAAAATGATATTCCAAATCATGATATTCTTTGTGGTGGTTTCCCGTGTCAGCCTTTTAGCATTTCTGGAAAACAAAAAGGCTTTGAAGATATTCGTGGAACTCTTTTTTTTGATATTGCTCGTATCGTAGAATATCATCAACCCAAAGTTTTATTTTTAGAAAATGTTAGAAATTTTGAAACACATGATGAAGGTAAAACACTCAAAATTGTCAAATCAACTTTAAAAGATTTAGGATATACAGTTTTCCATAAAGTGCTAAATGCCAGTCACTTTGGCTTACCTCAGAATCGTGAAAGAGTTTATATTGTGTGTTTTAGAAACGATTTAGAAATAGAAACATTTAATTTCCCCAAAGAACAAAATATACCCATAAAGCTAAAAGATATTACTCTGTCTGATACAAAAACTGAAAAATATCGAATAGAAAGAAATGATATTAATTTACGCACAGATGTATTGATTCCTGGCGATATTTTTGGAAATTATCCGCTTGCACCAATCAGAATTGGAGAGATAAACAAAGGTGGTCAGGGTGAAAGAATCTATCACGAATTAGGTCATGCGATTACCTTATCTGCATACGGAGGAGGCATTGGTGCAAAAACAGGCGTATATTTAATTAATGGAAAAATTAGAAAATTAGCCCCTCGTGAATGTGCAAGATTGCAAGGTTATCCAGACAATTTCATTCTGGATTCATCTGATAATCAAGCATATAAACAATTTGAAAATAGTGTTCCAATCAATGTATTAAAATCAATTTTAAAAAATATACAAATTGTTTTAACACCAAAAGAAGAATATGTCGCACTCCATTGATAAAGGTTCACAGATAGCAAAAGATAGATTTAAAAATGAGGATGAAGTTGTTGAGAAATTCAATAATTGGCAAACTGATTTAGAATCTCAACAATGGCTTGAAACAATGGGCTATGATTTGAAGGAAATAGAATTTGTTGAAGCCTTTAAATTATCGTGTTACAAAACAGACGTACAAGTACAAGGTGGTGATGGTGGAAGAATAACCGCAAATATGCTCCAATTTAAAATTAACCCTGCCGAATTATTTAACATATAAATGACCTTAAAAAACCTAAAATATCTATTCATAACATTACTTATTACCTTTATCTATCAAACAGCAAAGGCTCAAATCCCCAGTTGGACTCCGCCAAAAGGCAAGTTTTTGAGTGATAGCGTAAAAGTAGGCTTACCCGTGAAATACGCCCTCAGTTATCGTCACAAAGCAACGGCGGATGTTTTTTTTCCTGATTCTTCTTACAATTTCGCCCCATTTGAGTTAGTTAATCGTGAATATTTTCCAACGGCTACCGACGAGAATGGCAGTTTGGATAGCGTTATTTATACCCTTATTTCTTTTGAGGTTTTACCCGTACAGGAGTTGAGTTTACCCGTATATATACGAGCTAAACAGGATTGTACTCGGGTATTTGCTCCAATGGATAACGTTATTTTAAAGAGTATTATTAATCCAAAAAGCAACGTCGATACAATGTCTTTAAAGAAAGACACACTTTTAATTCCTATCAAACAACAAGTCAATTTTCCCTTTATTTTCTTGATTGTCATGGGACTCGCTTTACTAATGGCTCTGACTTTCTGGTTCTTTGGCAAACCCATTCGTCGGCAAATTAGATTATTCAATTTTAGAAGGCGATATGATGATTTTCAAAAACTTTTTCAACGCCTCAGTCGAGGAACAGATGACGCTCAAAAGCGATTAGAAAATATTGAAAAAGCCGTTGTTCTCTGGAAGAAATATATTGAACGCCTTGAGAATAAACCTTTTACCACATTCACAACCAAAGAAATATTAGATAATCTCGAAGACAACCGCTTATCAGATGCTTTACGAGAAATTGATGCTACGGTTTACGGAGGTGTATATTCCAACAAAACCATCGCATCTTTACGAATACTTCAAGAATTAGCGGAAGGATTATACCTTGAACGTCGGCAAGAATTAGGCATTGGCAATTAGAAATCGTAAAGCATTACCTCTCTAAAACCCCACTCCTACTTTCCAACTCCTAAAAATATGCAAGATTGGTTTTCAAAATATTGGTTTTTACCCTCTACCCTTTCGAGTTTCGAATGGGTTCATCCCTTTTATTTATACGCTTTACCTTTAATTCCGATTCTTTTCTTACTTCGGGATTGGCTCAGAAGTAGCTCTACCCAAAAACTCAGCGTCGCTTTTCCTGCCAATGATATTCAATCGAACTGGATTAGTTTTTTGCGTTTTATTCCCGGCATATTTTTAATGTTTACCATTGCTTTAATCCTTATTTGCTTGGCTCGTCCACAGCGTTCTATTTCTGAATCTGACCAATACGCCGAAGGAATTGATATTATGTTGGCAATGGATATTTCTAAATCAATGGACGATAAAGATATTCCTCCCAGTCGTCTTTTAGTGGCTAAAAATGTGGCCAATCAATTCATTAAAGGACGAACTCAGGATAGAATTGGACTCGTAATTTTTTCGGGAGAACCTTACTCTCTTTGTCCGCTAACCACCGATTACGAAATGCTGAAAGATTATATTGATGATATTTCCTCAAAACTCATCACCACATCAGGGACGGCAGTTGGTAATGCCCTCGGAATGTGTATTAATCGTCTGCGAGAAATTGAATCCAAAAGTAAAGTAGCCATTTTGATTTCGGACGGTGATAATACCGCTGGTAATCTTGACCCCGTAACATCTGCACAATTGGCAAAAGCTTTTGGCGTGAGGGTTTACACCATTGCCGTCGGAAGCGACAAAGCTACTACCGATAAAGTTGATGAAGGAACATTAAGAGAAATTGCCAAAATCAGCGAAGGGAAATTCTTCCGAGCAACCGATGCTAAATCTTTAGGCAATATTTTCAAAGAAATTAACCGTTTGGAAAAAGTGGAAATCAAACAAAATCAATTCCGAAACGTTCAGGATTTTTATCATCCCTATTTACGCTGGGCAATTGCATTTTTCCTAATTTCCTTTGCTCTTAAAAGCACTTTCATGGGTAATATTCTGGAAGATTAATACTTTTAGAAAAAAACAGGTCATTCCGCAAAAATTTACGGAATAATTTAACATATTTGATAATATTATTCATTTTTACAAGATTACATTAGCCAAAAATCCAATTATGGAAATCCAAAACCCTCTCAAATCCTCTGCTAATAAGCAAAAAGTTTTAATCGAAATTGCTTGGGAAACCTGTAATCAGGTAGGTGGGATTTACACCGTTATCAGAACCAAAGTACCTTCGATGGTCGAAAAATGGGGAGATAATTACTTCTTGCTGGGGCCGTATTTTCCACAAACTGCTTCCGCTGAATTTGAGCCGATTCAAGATTTAGATGATTCTATTCTCGGAAAAACAATTCAAAAAATGCGAGCAGCAGGCTTAGGCGTTCATTACGGCTATTGGCTCATTACGGGCAAACCTCGCATCGTTCTTTTTGATTTAGCTTCAATTACTGACAGACTCAACGAGTTGAAAGCACGACTTTGGGAAAGACACCAAGTCTCTACGCTAAACGTTGAAGATATTGTAAACCAGACGGTTTTATTCGGGGAAATGATTAGAATTTTCTTGACCGAATTATCGCAGGAACAAGCCAATAAATCTGAAATCGTAGCTCATATCCACGAATGGATGGCGGCAACTTGCGTTCCTGATTTGAAAAAAGATGGCGTAAAAATAGCAACCGTTTTCACAACTCATGCTACGATGTTGGGAAGATATTTAGCCGGAAATGTTCCCAATTTTTATGATAAACTTCACACATTTAATTGGCTGGATGAAGCCCGTCATTACGGTATTGAAACCCAAGCGACGATTGAACGACTCGCCGCCAATATGTGTAATGTGATGACGACGGTTAGTGATGTTACCGCTCGTGAATGCGAATTTCTTTTGGGAAAAGTCCCTGATTTAATTCTACCAAATGGCTTGAATATCACTCGTTTTTCGGCCATGCACGAACACCAGAATTTACATACCAAATTCAAAGATAAAATTAATGAGTTTGTCATGGGGCATTTTTTCCAAAGTCAACCTTTTGACCTTGAAAAAACGCTTTATTTCTTCACTTCTGGACGTTATGAATTCTCCAATAAAGGCTATGATATTACTCTCGAAGCCCTTGCGAGACTCAACTGGAAGATGAAACAGGCCAAGATTGATAAAACCGTCGTGATGTTTTTTATCACCAAACAACCTTATCATTCTATCGACCCCGAAGTATTACAGTCGAGAGCCGTAATGGACGAAATCCACGAGACTTGTAATTCTATCGAAAAACAAATTGGGGAGAAATTATTCAAAGCTTCAGCAATGGCAACGGATTTGAAAACGCCCGATTTGAACGATTTTATTGATGAATATTGGCGTTTACGTTTGCGTAGAACCATCCAAACTTGGAAAACCAATAAACGTCCAAAAGTTGTAACGCACTTGCTCAAACAAGAAGACGGCATTACGGATTATACTCGCAAGGCAAACTTGATGAATAATCCTGACGATAAAGTAAAAATTGTTTATCACCCAGATTTTATTGTTTCTACCAATCCACTTTTCGGCTTGGACTACGGACAGTTTGTGAGAGGCTGTAACTTGGGCGTTTTCCCGAGTTATTACGAACCTTGGGGATATACGCCTTTGGAATGTATCGCTCGTGGCGTACCAACGATTACTTCCGACCTTTCGGGTTTTGGAGATTATATGATGCAAATTATGCGTGACTACGAACAATGGGGCGTAATGGTAGTCAATCGTAGCTCACAAGATTTTCATAAAGCGGCCGAACAACTTTCGGAAATGCTTTTAAAATTTGTAAAGCAATCTCTCCGTGAGCGAATTACACAACGTAACCGTGTAGAAAGTATTTCAGAGACATTTGACTGGAGTAATTTGAGAAGTTACTACGACACCGCTCATGATTTAGCTTTAAAACGTAAGAAATAACGTTTTCGGTCGTTATAAGAATTAGAATAAATTAAAACTCAAAATGAAGAAAAACTTATTTTCTGCTATACTATTATGTTCTGTTATCTCTCATGGCTTTGCTCACAACGCAGTAAAGTTTGAAGCAAAGGAAGCGAGTTTACATAAAAATAACCGGTATCAGCATAATATTTTAGAGGAAAACAAGCTTGGTTCTCAAAAATTAACGGGATTAAAATACCCAGAAATTGCAAAATCGCTTGATTCTATGCTTGTTAATGAACAAGTTTTGCAAAACAAGCACAATGCTTTGATGAACGCTGGTTCAAAGAATGAATCTGAAAGTTTAAAAGAATTGGTAAAAAATTGGAGAACGTCAGATAGCCTGAATATCCAAAAAATAAAGTCAATATTTAATCAATATGGTTTTATGGGCTACGAAGAGGTGGGAGAGAAAGGGTCACAATCATTTTTTCAGTTATTACAACACTGTGATAAAGACCCAAAATTTCAAGAAGACGTTTTGGTAGAAATGAAAAAACATATTGAAAGAAATAATGCAAATGCGACTAATTTTGCTTTTTTGACCGATAGAGTTAGCATCAATACAAACAAGCCTCAGATTTACGGAACGCAAGTGAAGGTCAACAAGGAAAATACCAGTTTTGAAGCCATCAATTTATTCGAACCAAACAGTGTTAATAAACGACGAGAATCAGTTGGGCTAAATACCCTTGAAGAATACATTGGTTCACTAAATAACAATTTTAGTGCAAGCTTGAAAAAATAAATATGCTAAGCTACTTTGCCCTTGATTTTGAGTAAAATCAAGGGCATTTTTATACTTAAACCGTGGGCATCACGCCAGTTGCTAAATAATTTAAAGCTTTCAAACTTGGTAATAAACAATAAGCCGTTCCTCTGGTTTGAATAAATAAGGGCAAACCGCTAATTACGATGGAATCAGGCTGAGGTGGATTGGCAGAATTTAAAATGGGTATCGTAAAAGTATTTACTACACCTGGATAATTCCCACTATTAGCACTTGACGGTCTATTCCCTAATAAAGCATCTTGCGGAGGTTTTGTGACTGAATAATCGGGTGGCGGACTGAAATTATTATAATTCATCCAACCGTACAGTTTTTCAAATTGTTGGGCAATACTTCCACAAAGAAATAAGCCAATCAATCCTCTGTCAACATTGTCATTGGTATTTCCAACAAGTTCTGCTCCGTAAGAAACGCCCCTTCTCAAAATTCTTGGTACGCCTAAAGTTCCTTCCCCTTGGGTTAAGGTTTGGTCTCTTGGATTTGCTACTCTTGTATGTGCTGAAAAAGGACATCTCATACTACTTGGCACATCTGGATTGGGTGCTTTTGGTGTGGTATAGTCAAAATCCTCTTCATCGGCAGTTGCAGGATTGGGAGCATCTGGACTAAGCATTAATGGGGACCCATTTCTCCATCGTCCCACCAATTTTGCGGCAAACCATTCTACTAACTCATCTTGATTAAGCCCTAAATAAGCCAATTTAGCTACATTATCGGGGTTTGTTGCCTGAGCAATCAAGAAATTGTTAAATGCCGCAACATCTTGATATAAAATTCTAAAGGCATTATAGCACCCATCAAAAGCAAACTGAGCTTCTGGATTAGAAGAAATATTACTCGAAGGCCCTGGATCAATTAATGAATATTGCGGATAACCAATCAAGAAATTATCTAAATCCGCTTGATTGGCAGTCGCTTGACTTGTGGGCGTAGTCAAAGCAGGTTCTGAAATTCCATCGGTATAACCAAAGTGGATTTTATTTGGGTCGTTTTCAACAATTGACTGATATAGTCTTCCATCACCAGCTTTCAAAGGCAATAATTCCGTTAAGCCATTGGTTATTGCGGAAGTTGTAATGATCGAAATTATTTGGGTTAAATCAGTTTCAGTCAGGGCATAAGCATGAACTACACAATGTAAATCATTATTTTGAAAATTATTATACCACCATTTTGAAGGTGAACTATCATCAAAATCACCCAAAGATTGTTGAGAACCGCCCGACCAAGGCCCTTGTTGAAATTCGTAGGGAAAGGTACTTTTTGAAGATTTGGCAACGCCAAGAATCTTTAAACCGTTAAAGGTAATGCCAATATTTAGCATTGATGCAGGCTTATTATTTCCCCAATCAACGGCAGGTTGAACTTTTGGGTATAAGTCTGAAAAAAAACCTTTGGTATTGAGCGTTACCGTAGGAGCTTTAAAACTGAACATCAAATGACATGAATACGGATGCGTATAACCACGAAGGATTAACCCTTGAATATTTGACTTATCAGGAGACGGAGAAGTAGTTGTGCCAGACATTTTGGATATATTTTAGGGTTGTATTCTAAGCATGAAGGATTACTTCACACTCAGAACACACCCTTATATGTTGAGAAAGTGTTGATTTTAACCTTGATTATACGCAATAACCTGCACAACGGTATCATTATACGCCTGATATAAGTCTGCTGGTTGGCTAAGATTATTGCTATTGATAAAATTCTCAAAACTACTCTCGGTAAGAATTGGCAACGGAGGATGCGTCACTGCAATGGCAGCGATGGCATTCAAAAGAGCCTTGAAATCAAAACCTGAGTCCCAAAATGTGTTCAAATATGGATTCATTGCTCCGTCAAAAACAGTAATGAGCGTAATGGCATTAATGCCTTCGCCCGAGGCATTGGGTATCAAAATCAAACGGGCATAATGCACAATTTGAATTTCGGTAAGAATGGGAGTTACAATTGCCATGAAGTCTTTATAAAGAGCTTTTGCAGCCAATTGAGCAATCTCGTTTTGTTTTATCGGAATGTATAATGTGAGTGGAGTTGCCATTGTGGTAATATTTTAAAGTTGTTTTGACGCTTTAAATAATAGAATAATCAGAAATATTTTTTATTTCAGCAGCTTAAATTAACCTGCATTATACGCCAATACCTGAATAACAGTATCATTGTATGCTTGATATAAATCTGCGGGTTGACTTAAGTTATTACTATTAATAAAGTTTTCAAAACTACTAAGTGTATTAATTGGCAATTGTGGCGGGTCAAGAGCAATAGCCGCAACGGTGTTCACAAACGTATGAAAACTATCACCTCCGTTCCAAAAGGTACTTAAATAGGGGTTCATAGCACCGTCGAAAGTTGTTACTAACATAATGGCATCAATGCCCGTTCCGTCGGTATTTGGGATGAGTACCAAACGAGCATAATGTACAATTTGAATTTGAGTTAAAATGGGAGTAATTGTAGCGACAAAACCATCATAAAGATTTTGGGCTACTTGTTGTGACGCTGCGTCTTGTTTAATGGGTACATACAATGAAAGTGGGGTTGCCATAGTTTTTAGTATTTAGATTTTTGCTTACTCTTTTGAAGGCTTTTCAGCTTATGCCCTTGTAATAAAACACCTCAATTATCAGAGAGATATTTTTAAACAAAGATTAGATTTAAATTGAATAAAGAACAGGGTAGAAATACCTGTTTTAAAGATGAATTATTTGAAAAGTAAAATATTAATCCTCCATAAAATATCTCGGAAGCATTTGGAGTGTGGTTATTCATCAATACTCCACCCAAATCGTTTACCTTTGTGGTCAACAAGCAAAATCATTTATCAACTCTAATTGACAACCAAAAATGAACAAATTATTTCTAAAATCAGGTGCAATTTTAGCAGGTTTATCCATCGCTCTCGGTGCTTTTGGAGCTCACGCTTTCAAAGCGGCTTTAGAAGCAATAAATCGTACAGAAACCTTTGAAACAGCCGCTCGTTACCAAATGTATGGGGGTTTGGCATTGATTTTAGTCGGAATTTTAACCGATAAAATACCGACTAAATTTCTTTCATGGGCGGGTAATGCTTTTTTGATTGGAACGATTATTTTTTCTGGCTCACTTTACCTCATTTGTGCAACGGGCGTAACGGTATGGGGAGCGGTAGCACCCATCGGTGGAATGAGTTTGATGATTGGTTGGGTTTTGTTTTTATTGGGAGTGAGTAAAAAGTAATTTACGGTAGCTTCAAATACCATTTTAAGTTCCCGCAACAAAACAGGAACAATCTCCCCAATATATACGTTAGAAAATTGGCGTGGTAAACAAACTTCGTTCACCGTTCACCATTAACCATTTACCGTTTTTTAAGTCATGCAAATCAACCAATTATCTCTTTCTGAAGTAAATCAATTTTCTTCACTCTTTTTGGACTTCATTCAACAATCCCCTAAATTAAAAGATTTTTACGGCAACTATCCTGATATTCAAGGATTTAATCAACAACTAACTACCAAAAAATTAGATATTGATAAAAGAAAAGTGTTGGTAGAAACACTAAAAAAGCAATATAAAAATTTACCGAATCAGCCAAAATTAGATATTTTACTACAAGAAAATACTTTTACCGTAACCACGGGTCATCAACTCAATATTTTTACGGGACCTTTGTATGTAGTCTATAAAATGATTACAACGATAAATTTGGCGAATAAACTAAAAAGTTATTTCCCCGATTATAATTTCGTTCCTGTTTATTGGATGGCAACGGAAGACCACGATTTTGCAGAAATCAACCATTTTTCATTGTTTGGAAAAAATTTAGCTTGGGAAACTACTCAAACTGGAGCGGTCGGGCGAATGAATCCGAAAGAATTGGAAAGCTTAATCTCGGAAATGTCAGAATGTCCAGAGATTTTCAAAAATGCTTATCTCAAACACGATACTTTAGCGGATGCTGCTCGATGTTATGCCCATGAACTATTTGGTAATCAAGGACTTATTTGCATTGATGCCGATGACCGTGATTTGAAAAGACAGTTTGCCCCTATTATCAAAAATGATTTACTTCAAAATGTAGCCTTCGATGTTGTTTCCAAAACGACCAAAGATCTCGAAAATCTTGGCTATAAAACACAAATTGCTCCCCGAGAAATAAATTTCTTTTACCTTGCAGACGGCGTTCGTGAGCGTATCGTAAAGGAAAACGGATTGTATAACGTTTTGAATACCGACATTCAATTTTCAGAAAGTGAAATATTGACTTTATTAGAAAATGAACCCGAAAGATTCAGCCCAAATGTTGTCTTACGTCCCGTTTATCAAGAAGTTATTCTTCCAAATTTAGCCTATATCGGTGGGCCTTCAGAAGTTCCTTATTGGTTACAACTAAAGGATATTTTTGATATTCATCAAATTCCTTTCCCAATTTTGATGCCCCGCAATTTTGGGTTGTTTGTAAATAAACCTTCTGCTAAAAAAATTGAGAAATTAGGACTTTCAGCCCATGATTTATTCTTGGACGAAATCAGTTTGAAGAAGAATTTTGTGGAAAAGAACTCGCAAAACTCATTAAGTTTATCTACTGAAAGTCAGGAGTTTATTGATATTTTCAACAAAGTTTTGGAGAAAGCAGTTAAAATAGATAAAACCTTAGAAGGAGCGGTAAAAGGTGAACAACAGAAGGTTTTGAATGCTTTAGAAAATCTTGAAAAACGCCTCAAAAAAGCCGAAGAACGCAATCAAGAAACAGAAGTAAATCAATTATTAGGCTTAAAACAAAAACTCTTTCCGAATGGTGTACCACAGGAAAGAGCCGAAAATTTCTTGAATTTTTACCTTAATAATCCAGCATTTTTAAGTCAAGTCTCAGAAGTATTTGACCCATTAGATTTTAGTTTTAATGTGATGGTGGAAGTTTAATGACAGTTAGCAGTTAGCAGTAAAAAGCCAGTTTAGGAATTGTTAGTTCCTAAACTGGCTTTTTTACTGCTAACTGTATCAAGGAATTGGTAATACTTTACTTTCTTTGAATGTTGAAAGAATGACCATTGTTTGTGTTCCTGCCACTTCTTCAATTTCATTAATTTTCTCCAACATCAATTTCTGATAAGAGGCAATATCTTTCGCAATTATCTTCAAAAGGAAATCACCAGAACCTGTAACGTGATGACATTCAATCACTTCTGGAATCATATTTATCTGAGAGACAAATGATTCGGTCACTTGTTTTTTATGTCCTATCAACGTAATGGTTACAAAAGTCGTCACTCCCAAACCTACTTTATCACGATTCAATTGTGCATGATAGCTTTCGATAATTCCCGAAGTTTCTAATTTTTTTACTCTTTCTAATGTTGGAGCGGGCGACAAGCCAATCTCTTTAGATAACTGAGCATTAGTGATTTTAGCATTTTGCTGTAAAATCTCCAATACTTTATGGTCTATTAAATCTAATTTAATACTCATTGTTTGAAGTGTTTAGAATTTTGATGTTGAAAGCACATCCCCAATTAGCAAATGGCCAACATTCAACCAATTGGTAACGAGCAATCATTAAAGAGTTTATTGATTTTAAGTAAACGTTTATTGATTTATATCGGCGGTGGGATAGGAATTAAGTACAAAGCTAAATAGTTTTGTCTAAATATTCTAAGAAATTTTACAGAAATGCAATATGGAAGAATATTATTTTTATTATACGGTTATTTTAAAGGAATAATGGTATAAAATTCTGCAAAAACAAAATTATTGCAATAATTGACTAAAAAATTGAACAAAATCTTATTCCGTATAACTACCTATTTCCGCTTAGAAACTTTGTTCAACGAAATTTTCTTTTGACGACTACACTTAAAACGTCCATCGTCAACCGCACTTTTAGCTCGGTGTTTAGTGGCACGACCTTGCACTCGCTCACGCCACATACGCCACGAAGAAGCTTTCATTTCACGACGCATTAGCTCAATAACTTCCTGTTCTTTCAATCCAAATTGGGTGAGAATGGCATCAAAAGGCGTGCGGTCTTCCCACGCCATTTCTACGATGCGGTCAATATCTTGGTCGGTTAATCCGAGTGCTGTTAATTTCATTTTTCGTCAATAAAAAAGTCGTAACATTTGCTACGACTTTCAAGATAACTACCGTTTGGGGTTTTATGTTTTAGTCAAGGCTAAAAATCATGCTTTTGGGAGATTTTACCGTGAATTTATGTTTAAGTTTTTTCTCTTTGTTGGGTTCTAAAACCAATTTCCACGTAATTTTCCCTGTTTCTTTGTTGATTTCAGCTTCGTCGGCTTCTTGGTCATTAACTTCAATTTCTTTGGCTTTTGAAATAGGAAATTGGTCTTCAATCGTTACATTTATGGCTTGATGTTTGGTGTTTCTCAGGACAATTTCATAGCCACGACTATCGGTTTTATTGCTTCCGAGCGACTGTTTCTTCCTAAAATCAGTCGATTTTGTTCTTGAAACAATTACGCCTTTGTCTCTCCCCAAAGAAATACTGAGTGTATCTTGATTATTGACATTCAAGTACGAATCTCCCAAATAAGTATCTTCAAAATATAATTTCATATTGCCCGCCATAAGGTCATACTGTTCCCAATCAATGATTTTTGCCGTTAAGAAGGCATCTTTATCGTATTTTGGAGCAACATAATATTCATACATAGCAGGAATTTCAAGTGGTTTTAAATCTACGTGAAAGTTTTCAGAACCGTCTTCAATGCTATAAAGTTGTGGAAAATCAAAAGACTTTGCGGTTTGTTGATAGTTGGTTTGTACAGCTCCGTAACCAACAGTGACAACTTCTGCGAGGGCGGATTGGTTATCAAGCGATGGTCTTTGAGTCTCCTCATCACGCTTGATTTCTGGAGCTAAAAATTTCATCATCCTTACTTGCGGAGTCGGTTCAATGTACCAAGTATTCAAAACGGGAGCATTACCTTGTTGGCGAGGTTCGGCAGTTGAGAGAGAGAGTTTTACGTCTTTCCAATCCTCGCCAGAATCTTGATTAATATTTGCCTTAAAAGTCAAGCTGAGTGGTTTTGAAATGTCTTTTACTCGTAAATCATAAGATGGAATCCAACTGGCATCATTGACGAAATAACTGAGCGAGAAATTGGCACTGTTTGCGTTATTTGCCAAAACCGTTACCACAATTACAGAAGTTTCTGCCCCACGGTTTCCTGTAATTTGTGAAATTTGATTAGTGATTTTTAAAGCTTCAATTTCTTCTTTTTTAATGATTTTATCTAAATCTAATTGTTTTGCTAAAACTTCGGTCATTCTAATTCTTTGAAAATCAACAGATTCTTTTAAGTCAATTGCTTTTAAACCCGTTTGTTGTCCTACAATCAACTGGTTTTTAAGCAGCATTTCTTCCTCTCGTTTATAGACTGTCAAAAGGCTTTTGTCAAGAGAAATTTTGTCTTGGATAGTTTCTCGTTGAGCTTCTAATTTGTTTACTTCGGCAATGTTGGGTTTTGCTCCCAAAAAGTCCTTTTCGTACGTAACCGACTGAATACTAACATCTCCTTCCGATTTTATTTGGATAGAATTCACATCTAAATCGGGGGTAATATGCTTGAATCGTAGTTCTGTTTTTCCAGCAAATAACGAAACTTTGGCAGTTCGGTTTACCTGAGCCCCCGAAAGAAATACGGTAACTTTTTCGATTTTAGATTCAGCTATTTGTTCTTTGACAACTTGTCCAAAACTAAGATTTGCGATTAGACAAAACAGAATGATTTTTTTCATGATTAATTTAAGATGATTTCAAAGATGATGCAGCAATAATCTAAATTCCATAAAACTTTATAGAATTAATTATTTCGGATGAAAATTTAAAGGTTCAATTATTTGGACAACCAGAAATTTGTCCTTGAAATTTCGCTCCTTTTTCGATTAACGTATTGGTATTCAGTTGGATATAAGATTCGGAAGTGAGTTTGGAGAATGAGGTTGAGTTGATATTGCCAATCATTTGTAAACTTCCCGATGTTGAGTAAGTGGCATCAATGATATTTCCCATCAGTGAAAGATTGGGTGGACAAAGCAAGTTTTTATAAGTTGGTGTTTGCCTTTGGATTACGAAAGATATGGAATTGGTAGCTTTGCCAGAAGTATAAATGCTGTTTCCATTTAAAGAATAAGTCAAGGTATCTACCGCAATACTTGGGAGAAAATTATTGATATTATCCCAAACTTGAGCCGTTACTGCCGCTGTGCTTCTTTGATGATTTGCTGAACCGTATTGGACATAATCTTTCATTTCGGCAATGTTGGGATTTCCGTTAAAAAGGGCTAATTCACCATCATTTTGCCCAATTCCTGCCCAATTTATAACTACGTATTTGGCAGAATCTAAGGTTAAATTTCCATTCAAAACTGTCAAATTGCTTAATGAAACGGAGGTATTTCCATTGGCAATCCAATAATTATTTAAATTTATCGAAGGGTTTGCAGGATTGTAAAGTTCTATCCATTTTTTCTGTGGATTTACTTCATTAATTAATACCTTTTCAACAGCGGGCAAAGTATAATAAATCGTCAAAGTTGGTTTAGGGAAAAAGCCTTCTTCACGGGACGTAAATTTCTTGGCTGAACCAGAAACGGTTTCTTCCCCCTTCAAAATCCAACCAAAATTTGTGGAAGGATTAGCCAACCAAGCTGTCACGTCGCTTTTCATGCCTGCACTATTCCAAGTCCCAAATTTTAGTGGAAATTGAGCAAAAGCCACCGCTGAGGTAGCCGAAGCCGTTGAAAAATAATCACCACCAGTGCTTGTCCAAGTGCTTGAATTATAAAAATTATACGTCCAAGTTGCATCATTTGTAGTAGCTGGCGAGCCTTGTCCGCTACTGGTAGAAGTGCCTTCGCCCCAGTCTTTGAGCAATTTATGCAATGAAAAATTATGTGGCGTTGTGGTATTCGCCGAAGACTGGATAACGGGCATTGTTAGCCTAACGCTTTGTATTTGAGCATTATTTGGCAGGTTTATTAGGCTAAATTTCAGTAATGCACGCCTTATACCCACGCCATTTGTTTTACCCGAGAAAAGATTATAACCCGCTCCATCGCTATTATTTGGACTTTCCGAAAACATGGAATTATCCTTTACAGGCGTAAAACTCATCGAGTCTAACTGGGAATAGCTGATTTGAGCGAAAAGCAATAAGAATAAAATATGGAGTGTTTTTTTCATTAATTTAATTATCTACGACCAAACGCTCTCTCAAAATCTCCTTATCGGCTTTTAATTCTACCCAATATTGCCCTTTGGGTAATTTATTGGTGGGTAAAAATTTAGTTTGCGTACCTAAATTTTGATAATAATCATCAATAATGGTAGCGATAATTTGCTCGCTTGCATCTTTTACAGTCAAGACGACCTGAGCAGGTTTATTCAGCCTAAAAATTATCTTTTTGGTTTTATTATTGAGCGTATCTTTTGCCGAAAAATCGGTTGCTGTTGAATCTGATGGCTTATTATTAGCCGAGTTATTTTGAATAAAAGCAGTTTGCAAGCAATTGGCAATATCAGCCGAGAAAACGGTACTGTCTCGAGTGTCAAAACCCGGTAATAAAACGATGTCATTACCCGCCGTGAAAGATATATTTTTTGGTTTTGGCACTAAACTTGTCGCTCTGATTTCCTTTACAGCTTTGTAAGAGGCTTCCGAAAGCGTCAGGTTTTCTAACTTCAAGGTATCAGTTGCACAGTTAATATTTATGCCTTTGCAGTTACAACTGGCATCAAATTGGTCATGTTTAGTCAGCGGATCTTGGTCGTCACAGGCGGTTCCTTTTACACTGCACAAAGAAGCATCAAAAGTGATTTTACTAAATCCTGCACAGGTATTCCCCCAAGTATCAACAGCCGAGATAAGAATATAACGAGCTTTTACATCATTAAGATTTGGCCCTGAAAAACCAGAATAATCAGAAGTTCCTGGGGCTTGTTGCCATAAATAACTCGTTCCCAATGCTTGCCAAGTTACTCCATCGGTCGAATAATCAACGGTTACATTTTTGAAGCCTTTGTTGGTTTCATTGAGTACATTATAATTCCAGACTCGGGTACCTTGAAATTTATAAACATCCCCAAAATCATATTTTATCCACTTCGTTAACGTTGGACGAGCAGAATTTGGGTTCGGACTGGTATTACACGAAACCCACGAGCTTTCAGCATTATTTAGTAAATTTTTGGTAGCAGCACAGCTTTCATACGACTGATAACTGACTGACAAATCATCGCAATCAGCTCCCGAACACGGCGTACCAACGCATTGGCAGTTATTATTATACTGGTCATTTTTGGTGTAAGGATTTCCATCATTACACGGTGTCCCTTGCGAAATACAAGAAATCTCACATTTATAGTCGTAGAGATAGAAATTAGGTACTCGTTTCCATTCTTTACTTTCGTAAAAAGGCGTTTTCCAAAATAGATTAAAATGGTCTCGCCAACCGTTTTCTTTGTGCCTAAATTCGTAATAGTAGTATTTTCCTTTCTCTAAATAAAGCGGAGAAATATTCTGAAAAGTAGAATTGGTGTGTTCGTTGACATCAACGCCATAAATTACAATAGCTTGGTGATATTGTTTGTACTGGATAGAGTCATTTTTACTCAAGAAAAAATACGTTTGATTATCTCCCGTAATGTTAAATTCGTAAGTTCCTGAAACGGGAACTGTTAAATAACCCTGTAATAAAGTACCATAATTGTCTCTAAAATTGGTAACTAATGGCCCATAAGCACCATTCAGATTTTCTTTTCTATCGGGGACAAGAGGAAATTTTGGCGAGTTTACCAAGTCAGGTTCTACGTAGTTTCCGATTACATTATCGTAATAATAAGCTTCAGCTAATCCTTTTTGTCCCACACAGGCATTTGCGGTGGGGTACGTACCAACGCAATTACAAAAACCATCTTGTTGGTCATTGGTAGTCAAAACATTACCATCATTACAAGCAGTTCCTCTGGTTGGACAATTCTGTCCACAAGTATATTCTTTGAGATAATTATAATCAATAACCAGCCAAGTAGTATCAGGATTTGCCGTTTTTCGCCAAAAAAGCGTCATGTGGTCGCTGTATCCACCCTCGTAATGAAGCATTTCAAAATAGTAATTTTTTCCTGCTACTAATTGAATAGATTGTGAAGTTTGATTTACTTCTTTACGATGCTCGTCGGGACTTGTATAAGTTTTTACCTCCGCTTTTTTACGCTTATTAGCGGGCGTATCATCGGTACTGAGATAAAATTTTACTTGGTCGTCACCCGTAATATTAAAGGTATAATTGGCCGTTTGTGGTACATAAATATACCCACGAATCAAAGCTGCAAAGTTTTCGGCAAAATTTACGGGTGTTTTCAACGAACCCAAAAGTTGCGAGCCATCGGGATGAGTTGGAAAATTTTCTAATGCTGATAAATCTGAACTATCGGGTTGTGAAGGGAAATTCAGCCAATAACTCCATTTTACTTGCCCAGGCGTACCTACGCAACTACTTTGCGAATAGAGCGAAGTTTGGGCTAAGGTTAAAATGATTAGTATGTAAGATATTTTTATTTTCATTTTTGCAATGAATGATTATTGAGTGAATTATTGACTATCATATATAGAATAATTGCAGCAGTAAACTGTAAAAGCCATTATTCACTAAATCACAAATAAATCAGTAGGTTAAACAATCTTGAGGGAAATTTTCGGTTGAAATTGCGTTGCCATTAAAATTCATAAAACCAACGGGATATTGATTGACGCCATAACTATAAAAATTATGAAGATTTGGCAATACATAGCACAAATCATACGGACTGACACCATACCAAAGGGCTAATTCTCCGTAAAATTCATCGGTGGCAATGGAGGGAATAAAATTGCCTCTAAACGAAATATTCTGTTGGTTTGAAGAACTCAGCACGTCCATTTTAGGATATGCTCCGAAGATTTTCCCACCGTTTACCGCTCCGCCCATTACCATTGTATTTCCGCCCCAAGCGTGGTCTGCACCTCCACCATTTGAGGTGATTGTTCGAGCAAAATCGGAAATGGTAAACGTAGTAACTTTATCCGAAATCCCTAATTCTACGGTAGCGTCATAAAAGCTTTTCAAGGCCTGACTTACCACCGAAAGTTTGTTATTCAAGCCACTAATCAAATCACTGTGCATATCCCAACCTCCGTAATCAATAAAGAAAATTTGCCTTTTTGCTCCCAAAAAATTACGCACGCTCATAATCTTGGTAATGGCAGCAAGGTCATTTGAAAGTTGATTATCGGCGAATGATGTGGTGAGAGTAGGTACTTTTTGTAGAGCATCTTTGAAAACGCCAAAAGATGCCATAGAATTTTTTGTAGTGGTTGAATACGTTTTTTGTAAGAGATTGGCGTAAGTTTTTGACACCAAATTATCAATGGTATTATTGCGGGTTTGGGTCAATAAACCCGAATTTCCCCACCAAGTAGGTAAACTGTCAAAACCCACATTATTGGCATTTACATTATTACTGATGGCATATTCTGAAATATTTTGTCCTCTTTGAAAGATGTTTTTGCCCGCTAAAGAAATATTCATTGAAACCTCTTGGTGCGAATTGGCGGCATTTAATAAATCGGCAATTCTACCGCCGAAACCAACTGCATCACGACTTTGTGGAACGGACGTTTGCCATTGCATCGACTGGTCGGAATGCGAGAACATTCCTAAAGGCAATTTTTTTAAACCACTTTGGTATTGGGTATAATTGGCGACAGGTTCCACCAAAGTGCCTATATTTCCCATAAAAGCTAACTTTCCAGTATTGAATAAACTTCGAACTCCCGTCATGGAAGGATGAACCCCAAAAGAATTATACGAACAAGGAATTCCTCTAAAACTGGTACACTGCGGATTATTCAAGGATAATAAACCTCCCGTTGCCCCAACATTTGGAATGGCGAGGTCAGTTCTTACACCTTTATATTCATTATAGCCATTATCTCCACCAGTTGTCGTTCCCGTTGGCACTAACATATTATAAGAATCTACCCCACCTGAAAGCAGAATACAAACCATTGCTTTATAGTCAGTCGGTAAAGCCGACTTGACCACCCCCGCCCCCAAAGCACCGTTCAAACTCGTTAGATTCGCCAATGTACTGAGCAAGGTGGTACTTCCCATGGCGGCACAACTCGTCTGCTTTATAAAATTTCTTCTGTTCATGTATTCAATCGTAATTTGGTGAATTAGTGAGTTGTGAATTAATGATTACTGGAATTAATATTCACTAAATCATCACTAAAATTATCTATTTATCAAATAATCGGGAGAAGCCATGATTAGGAAAATGGCCATTCTGACTCTTCTGAATATATCCTGACTATTAGGCTGTCCGTAATAATCAAAAGTGTATGGCATACTGATAATGGCTTGTCGGATAATTTCAATATTCTCTTTGGAAACAGCACCATGTGCCAAAATGAGATTATATTTATCTAATAACTGTGGGATTTTTTCATTAGTCGCCAAACTGGAATCAGCCGATAAATCAAACTTAGAGTCTTGGTCGGGCTTGTATGTTTCGTTATTAAAAAGCGACCAAAATTCAACAGGGTCATCATTAATTAACCAATTATTCAAGGCATTGACGTAACCTGTCAGCGTTTGAGAGTTGAGTAATTGAAACTCTGGAGCATATTTTGCTGCCGTTTTCAAGTCTCCATCGGGAATATAATCAGGTTGGAAGAAATTAAAAACCGTTGGCGAATACAGCGGAATTTGCTCTATTCTATCATAAAGATTGTTCATGGTATTCCGATAAATCCCACCTTGAGTAGTGGTTTTCAAACCCCGCATCAAGTTCATATATCGCACAAATGGCTCACGTAACATTCCTGCATAATCACTATTTTTATCGGCGTTGCAATCACAGGCTTCTTGGTCTAACAAAATGGCTCGAACAACCGCTTTCAAATCTCCCCGAACACCACTTCCATTATCATTAAAAACCGTTGCAACTCGCTGAATATAAGCGGGCGAAGGATTGGAAGCAACCAATCGTTGAATGAGTCGGCGAGCCATAAAGGGGCCAACATTGGGGTGATTAAAAATGATATTCAACGCATCCTGAATATCTTGTTCGCCTTGAACTACAGGCCGATTAGGAATGGTACTTCCCAAGAAAGTCTTAGAACCAGGTTCGTGACCATTATAAATTTTTGGTTGCCACCAGCCCTGATAATATTCTAATGAATCGAGCGGAAAGAACTTCATTCGCTTGGTATAACTCCATTTATCTTTTTGGTAATGCCCTAAATACGGTCTATCACCCCAACCCAAACCCGTGAAAACCTTTGCCAAAGCCGCAATATCACTATTTACATAAGTGGGAATTGACTTATTATTAGCATCTTTCATCTCCGTTCCGTCCAGATTGAGTTTATACAAACCAATCGAAAATAACTGCATAATTTCACGAGCGTAATTTTCATCAGGATAAATCTGCTTTGTGGTATTGGTAGCGTGGTTATTCAAAAAAGTGAGGTAAGAACCCATCGCAGGATGATAGGTGATTTTATCTAAAATAGTACGATAATTCCCGAAAGCATTACTCAGTAAAATATCATAATAGCTGGCCATTCCATAAGGCTGACCATCAAGCCCCGAAATGCGAGAAATAACGACGATTTCACTCAAAGCTAATGCAACTCGCCACCGCAACATATCGGGAGCAGTCATACTTCCTTGAAACCAAGAAGCATCAAAATGCCAATTTTGTACATTGGTATTATCGAGCGTATAACCACCCGAAGGAGTTGCCCGAAGCATAGAGTCAACCATTATTTGGTGCAGACTTTTCAAATACAATTCCATGCTAAAAGAATTAGGCAAATTCAACTGAGCATCAATCCATTTCTCTTTACCGATGCTGGCAACATTTTGAATTTCCGAAAATTTAGCTCCCAAAGTAGCGTGCGAAAGAAATCGTGAAGCACCATTATAATTGGGCAAATAGCCAGAACTCAACAAGGTTTTTAATCCCGTTGTGGTATTTGAAGAAGACGAAACCGAAATATTTTTGACATTACCAAGCCCAAAAGTAACCGTTTGTTGTCCACAAATTTGAGAGCTAATTTTAATGAAAAGAATGAAAAAAACGGTAAGTTTTAGTTTCATAAATATTGGTTTAATAATTGGCTAAAATAATTTATCAAGAATCTTACAGCAGAGAAAATACTTGCCACAAATTTACCAAAAGGTAAGAAATAGCAGAATACCGCTCACTAATCGATTTTAAAATCGTGCTAACTAATTTGAAAAATACTTAGGGAAGAAAACGGGGAAATTTATATTTAAGACTTTCGGCATTGACTTGATAAGAATTCAAAAGCATTTGGGAATTGTGCAATTTTATTTTCAAATCAAACTAATTTCTACAAAGTAAATCAAAAAACAAGATAAAACCACTCCTACAGCAAAGCCCATTCACCAAAAATTCCGTAATTTAGTAGTCCTTATAAATAAAATTACCACAGGATAAGAATAGAGTTACAACAAACATCGAAGTACGAACCGTACGAGGGTCGCATCGAATATCGAAATATGGAAGAAGAAAAAAAATCATTGAATTTCCTTGAACAAATTGTAGAAGAAGATTTAGAAGCAGGTAAAAATGGTGGACGTATCCTTACTCGTTTTCCGCCAGAACCAAATGGTTATTTACACATTGGTCACGCCAAGTCAATTTGCTTAAATTTCGGTTTGGCAGCCAAATACGGCGGAGAAACCAACCTCCGCTTTGACGATACCAATCCGGAAAAAGAGGAAACTGAATACGTTGATTCTATCAAAGCTGACGTAAAATGGTTGGGTTTTAATTGGACAAATAATCAGGAACTTTACGCCTCTGATTATTTCGAGACGCTTTATCAATTTGCGGTAACACTTATCAAAAAAGGCTTAGCTTACGTTGATGACCAAGCCTCAGAAATGATTGCGGCACAGAAAGGAAATCCAAATTTTGCGGGTGAAGACAGTCCTTATCGCTACCGTCCAATCGAAGAAAATCTTGATTTATTTGCTCGTATGCGTGCAGGTGAATTCCCTGATGGAGCGAAGGTTTTAAGAGCTAAGA
>JAZKDE010000046.1:0-3338 GCA_040387735.1 Bacteroidota bacterium | reverse complement strand
TTCATACGGTCGGGGTCGCTACCCATCGCAGTTTTCATCATGCTGGTTTCAATAAATCCTGGCGCAATGGCATTAACCCGAACATTATATTTTGAAAACTCCGAAGCCAACACTTTCACCATTCCCTCCACGCCCGATTTTGAGGCCGCATACGCTACCACACGGTCAATTCCGTAATACGCAGCCATCGAAGAAATCATCAAGATCGAACCACTTTTACGTTCAATCATACCTTTTGCACAGATACGAGTTAAAGCAAAAACGGAATTTAAATTTGTATGCACGATTCTGTCAAAATCCTCATCAGTTACCTCTAAAGCAGGTTTTTTCATGTTAATCCCTGCATTATTTACCAAAATATCAATGTTGCCAAATTTGGCTTCTATTTCATCAACTAAACCTTCCAACTTTTTAAGTTCAGTTACGTCATTAACGATATAATGGGCATTTTCGCCCAGCGTTTTGATGGATTCTTGAAGGGCAAATTCTCTTCTTCCCGTAATAATAACCGTCGCTCCCGCAGAAATCATACATTGAGCAATATCAAAACCGATGCCGCTTCCGCCACCCGTAATAAGGGCAATTTTGCCATCTAAAGAGAAAATTTTAGAAAAAAGTGGATTAGTTTCTACGACTGAATCTAATTCATTTGACTTGTAAGTTGTATTCATTTACTTATGTATAATGTCAATTACTATTTGACTTTTTTTGATTAAAGACGTTTCATTTACTTACTTCAATTGATAAATTTCTACTATTTTTTTCATTTCATCCAACGTTCTTTCGGGCTTTTTGAAGGGAGTTGGAATGGGTTGTTTTGAATACGTTTGAAAGTATAAAATACAAGCATCTCGCCAGTTTAGTGCTTCTCGATGTTGGGCTGCCAAACGACCTTTTACATCTTCAAAAATCTCAGCATCTACGTTTGGTTTTACTTGATTCCACTCATTTTGCATTTTTTCTACCTCCTCAACGCCCGTGTAATATCGGGTGCAAAGTTCATCCCAAAGAGTTTTTCCCGTTGAAAGTTTCTGATTCCATCCGACGTGATGAAACCACAATAAATAGTTTAAATCCATTGTTTGGGGGTTATTCCATTGATTTTGAACCTCTTGCACATACAAACCCAAAGCATTATTTCCTTTTGAAGTTCTATCAAAACCAATTCCAAGTGAATCCGCACGATGATAATAAATAGCAGTCCAATCGGGTCTGGCACTTTTTTCTAACCACGGTTCCATGCCAAAATGAATACCTTGCCCCATGATGTGATGTAAACCAAGCGGATTCGTAAAACTTACATACGTTTCTCGTGATTTTAACAAAATATTCTTAATGATTTTATGTGAACTTGGGTCTTTTGTCAACGTCATTTTTATCCATTCATCGGCAATTTGTTCGGGTGAGATTTCATGATTCCAAGCCAAACGTCCGTAGCCGTACCAATTCGCTTGCGACATCAAATGCCCTGTCCAGTTTCTATCTGAACCCGTATTTGCCACTCCCGCAATGGCCGTAATTGGATAATTATGAACGGAACCATCCACCACTTTTGCCACCGTTGAGCCTTTCCCATTGGCGTAAGTATCTGACTGTAAGACTTCTTTGAAAAGCGAAGGCAAGAATACTAAATTCGTTGAAAACCCTAAATACTCTTGGGTAATCTGAAATTCCATGGCCAAAGGTGTTTTAGGCATTGCACCAAAAAGCGGATGAAATGGCTCACGTGGCATGAAGTCAATCGGGCCATTTTTCACTTGCACAATTACATTTTTTGCAAATGTTCCGTCCAAAGGTTTAAAATCATTATACGCCTCTTTGAATCTATCGCCTTTCGGGTCGGGGCCATACACAAAAGCTCGCCAAATGACCAAGCCGTTGAAAGGTTTTACCGCTTCGGCAAGCATATTTGCTCCGTCGGCGTGGGTTCTGCCAAATTCTTGCGGCCCGGGTTCACCTTCTGAATTGGCTTTTACCAAAAATCCCCCAAAATCTGGAATAAAACTGTAAACTTCTTTGGCTTTATTATTCCACCATGTTCGTACTTGCGGGTCGAGCGGGTCCGAGGTTTTTAGTTTGCCTAATATTTTTGGTGATGCAAAATTTATGGATAAAAATACCTGAATTCCGTAAGGTCTAAACGCATCAGCGAGGGCTTTCACTTTCTCTAAATATTCTTTTGTCATAAATCTTGCACTGGCATTCACATTATTCAAAACCACCGAATTAATGCCAATAGAGGCATTTGCACGGGCATATTCTATGTAACGTGGGTCAATATTTTCGGGTAATTCATACCATTTCCAAAGCGACGAACCTGCGTAACCTCGCTCAATTGTTCCCAACACATTATCCCAATGATTAAGCATCCGTAATTGGATTTTGGGAGAACTGGAAATATTGATTGTTGAGATGGAACTTTCCGTTTGAATTTGTCTGAGAAAATCAAAAACACCGTACAAAATCCCTTTATCAGTTTGTGCCGAAATGATGATATTTCCTCCCAAATTTTGAATTTTGTAGCCTTCTTTGGCGATGGTTAAATCTTTTTTCAAAACGATGCCTCCTACCTTTTTTGAAGAACTTTGCAAGGCGATGCCCAACATTCCTGTAAGACCGTTTTTTAGTTCTTTTCGAGCAGTATTTACAATTACGGATTCACCAAATTGATTATCAACAAAGTTCGTAAATCGTTTGTATTCAGCTTTTTGAGCAGCATTTTTCAATAAATCATATTTCAACCAAAGTCGATAACCGTCGTCGGCATTGGCTTTGAAAAATAGCATTGAAAAGAAAAGTAAGGTGGTTATTTTAAGCATTTTGTTATTTTTCAAAAGAATTTAATGATATTGAAATATTGATTAAATAACTATTATGTTACGCAAGCATTAAGTTAAGGTTGAGCATCTCCGATGCTATTTTTACACACTTTTGCTTTTCTACAAAGGTTATACTTCTCCGAAGTAATAAAAAGAATTTACTTCGGAGAAGTATAACCTTTGTAGAAAGAAAAATAAGCGACCAAATAGCATCGGAGATGCTTGACCTTAAAAATTTGCGCAATATTAGTTAGCATTATAAATGTCCTTTTTTTATTTCTTTCACAGCATAATCAACCGCACGAGCCGTTAAAGCCATGTAGGTTAAAGATGGATTTTGTGTCCCCGTTGAAGTCATCGAAGCACCGTCAGTTACAAAAACATTTTTACATTCATGCAATTGATTCCATTCGTTTAGTAGCGAAGTTTTCGGGTCTTTTCCCATTCTTACGCCGCCCATTTCGTGAATATCCGACCCTGGATTTGAGTGAGAATCAACGGCTTTTACGTTTGTAAAAC
>JAZKDE010000045.1:0-1979 GCA_040387735.1 Bacteroidota bacterium | reverse complement strand
TACTTCATCTAAAAATTTCTTGTTGTATTCATCATCCACAAACCAATAATCAAAAGGCGTATTGGGGGCATATTTCTTGAAAACCAACTCAATTTTACTCAACGCTTCCTTTGAATTTGCGTCTGGATTTATCTTGATGTTGATGATATTTGTCCATTTATAGTCCAATAAAAAGACGGTTCTCAACACAGGTGTATAAGGCGAATCCATGACCATATCTTTTACCACACCAATTATTTTATAGGGTTTTCCATCAACTTTCATGGTTTCACCAATCACGTGTTTGATGCCCATAAATTTCACTGCTGCTTCGTTTAACACAATACCCGTTGAATCGGTTGAAAATGTTCTCGAAAAATCACGTCCTTCTTTAAACTGCCAGCCCACGGTTTTTCCAAAATCATGCGTAACCGCCACCGTGCCAAAATTGCCTTGCATATTTGGGTCTTTCCCTTTCCAATCGTAGCCATTATTTCTCGCCCAAACGCCCGTCGTTGGACTCGATGATTCCGACATTTCTGCGACGGCTCCTGTTTTTAATAAATCGTCTCGAAGCACATCATAATGTCCTGCCAGTTCGGGCGTACTGATAAATATGGCCAATAATCCATCTTTATCATATCCGATTGGGCGGTTTTTAGCAAACTGAATTTGGTTGAAAATGATAATTGTCCCAATAATCAAAGTAATGGAAACGGTAAACTGCATGACTACCAAAACCTTTCTGGGCATAGCAGCAAAATTCCCGAGTTTGAAAGTGCCTTTCAACACTTTTACGGGTTGAAAAGAGGATAAATAAAAGGCGGGATAACTACCCGATACCAAACCCGTGATTAAACTAAAACTTAATCCCAAAAGCCAAAAAAATGGATTTGTCCACAAAATGGACATTTTTTTATCAGAAATTTCATTGAAAGTGGGCAAACTCAATTCGACTAATGCCAAAGAAAGAATGAACGCAATGAACACAATCAACAATGATTCACTAAGAAATTGGGTAATTAATTGTCCACGAACTGACCCAACTGCTTTTCTAACGCCTACTTCTTTGGCACGTTTTTCGGAACGAGCCGTGCTTAAATTCATAAAATTGATACACGCCAAAAGCAACACAAAAATGCCAATAATACCAAAAAGCCAAACAAATTCAATTTTCCCACCCGTATTTATGCCATTTTTCCATTCCGAAAATAAATGCCATTTGCTCATTGGAAACAGAAAAACTTGGGCTTTGAAAACCATATCCGCTTTCTTTACTTTATTCAGTTTAACGTTTTTTATTTTCTCCGAAACACGTTCCAAATCTGCATTGTCAGCCAATTGAGCGTACGTGTGAAAAGAATTATTTCGCCACGGGTCGCTTAGTTTTTCGTCCCAATTTTCGTTGTTGATATAAAGCTCCCACGGGGCAATAAATGTCAAATCATGAAAATCAGAATTTTGAGGAATGTCTTCATAAACGCCCGTAACTTTTACATCGAATTTATTGTCTATTTTCAAGGATTTGAATAAAGGATTTTCATCACCAAAAAGTGCTTTTGCCGTTGATTCATCAATTAATATGGACGATGGGTCTTTTAAGCCATTATTGGTTCCTTTCAGCATTTTCAAACTCAACATTTCGGGTGCTTGAGCTTCAAAATATTCGCCTATTTTGGCTAATTTTTTGTCGCCAAATTTCAAAATATGTCGACTTTTGCCAGACGACATCACCACGTATTTGAAGTCACTGCCGTATTTTTCACGAATTTCACCACCCAATAAAAAAGGGTTAGAGTTTTGAGTACCCACTTCGCCATTAAAGGTTTGGTGTTGCATTACTTGCGTAATTCTGTCGTAGTTTTTATGGTATTTATTGAACGATAATTCATCCCAAATCCAAAGCCCAATGAGCATCGCTACTGCCATTCCCACGGCTAATCCACCAATATTGATGAATGAATAAACCTTGTTCCGAACAAGATTTCTAAAGGCGATTT
>JAZKDE010000044.1:27284-35124 GCA_040387735.1 Bacteroidota bacterium | reverse complement strand
AAACTACTTGCGAATAAGTAGATAGGGTTTGTTCATCGGGCGAATCAATGATAGAGAGTGTTCCTTTGAGTAAACCTGCAATATATTCAACTACTTCTTTATTGGCTTCTGGATTTGCCCCAACTTCTTGCGGTTTCTTTTTGGCTAATGGGTTTGGTCCTTTTGGGTTTGGTTTCGAACTAAAACCTTTACCATTCGTTACATAAATTTTACTGCCAAGCGTTTTTACTGAAGTCGGATACCAACCCGTTGGGATAAACCCTTTTGAAATACTTTTCCCTTTTTGCGATACATCAAAAACGGCTAAACAATTATTATCAGCATTGGCGATGTAAAGGGTATTTTCGTCGGGAGAGAGAGCCACACCATTGGGTGTTGAACCAATAGGAGCGTTTGGAAACAAAGAAGCCGAAATGTGCTCAATGGTTGAATGTGACGCTGTTTCGATAACTGAAACTGTATTGTCATTACCGTTTGGAACGAATAAATACTTGCCATTTTTTGTAAAAACCATGTCGTTGGGATGGCTATTGGTTGCTATTTCAGCCGTTAATTTCTCTTGTTGCGAATCATAAACTACAACTTTTGAACTACCCCAAAGCGTAATATAAAGTTCATTGCCTTGTGGAGTGAGCATACACGTGTAAGGTTCGGCACTTAGTTTTTCTTCTTTCAAAACTTTACGTTCCTTCAAATCGCAGATAAAAAGAGATTTAGAATCTTTAGCAACGACGTAGAGACGGTTATTTTTTGAATCAACGCATAAACCCGCAGGAGAAATTTTACTTTTAGGATAGACTTCGCCCAATTTGATTTCACCATCTTGGATTAATTTCTGATTTTCAATTTTATAAATTACCACAATATTATCGTTTCCACCCGAAGCGTAAATATATTTTTCGTCCTCGCTGAAAGCTAAACCAACCCATGATTTTTTGATGATAACGTCGTCAAGTACTTTTTCAGTGGCTACGTCAATCAAAGTAATGCTTTGGGTACTTTGCCCGTTGTTGGTTACCGCCATTAATTTTTGAGAAGGCGAAACGACTAAATTTAAGGGTAAATCATTGAGTGGAAGGCTAGTTCCCACGGGCGTTAAAGACCAACCGTTGGGCAATGTGACACGTTTTGCCGTTAGATTGGCTAATAAAGGGTCGTTACCTTTGGATAAATTGCTTTGTTTAGGATTACAAGCCCAAAAAAAGCAAGCAATCAGGGAAAGAAATAAACAATGTTTCATTTGTTGGAAGGTTTTGTTCAGTAGTGATACTTTATGGATAATAAACAGCAAAAACGGCTACCGAAGTAACCGTTTTCTTATATATAAATTTAAAGAGATTTTAGAATGAATATCTTAAACCTAACTGGATTCTCCAAGGAGTTCCTCCAGCAGTTGAAAGTTTACGACCAGCACCTGTTTCAACATTATAGTTATAATTTTTAGTTGTTTGGTCAAAACCTGTCATCGTCACTAAGTTGATATTTCCGTGATTATAACTTACGCCTTGTTCTTTATCCAATAGATTCATAAAGTTAAAACAATCCGCAGAAAGTGCAATATTATGTTTGTTAAACAAGCGGAAGTCTTTTGTCAAACGTAAGTCAACGGTGTAATAGAATGGATTTACACCACCATTTCTCTCCGCAACTTTTCCGATATTTTCACGAATATATGTTTTTACACTTGATGTTACGTCTGGATTATCCAATAAACCCTGAATACCTTTTTTTACTGCTTCTGGAACATTCGCACCATTGGGGTCAAAAACGAAAGCTAAATCATTCGTTAAAACAAAGTCACCGTTGATACTTTTATTTCCACCCACTAAAAATGAGTAACGAGTTCCGCCAACGCCATTGAAAATTGCTCCTAATTGAAAACCTTTCACCGTTGGTGTAGCCGCTGAAATTACTAATTTGTCCGAAAATTGGTCATCAGAGTAAGAAACAGTTTGGTCTCTTGGGTCATCCACAACAGGACGGAAAGTAGAAGTATTCGCAACACAACAGTTGAATGAAGAGTTATCTTTTGTATCATTTTTAGTGTAGCTAATTGTGAAATATCCGTCTCTACCAATTTTCATACTGGCATCAATTACTACCGCCATTTGGTCTAATTTCCCAGAAGATTCTAATTCAAGCACACGTCCTAACTCAGTTGATTTACGTCCTTTTGTCCAGTCCGTTGAACCATTGGCAGGAATTGTATTGGCAGGAACATAAACGCCACGATTTGCTTCGTTACTCAACGTAAAATAAGGTTGGTCAACGATGTTTCTGTCGTAATAAACATAATTATTAACCGTTTTTGACCACAATAAATTGATACCCGCTCTGAATCTTGAATTAAAGAAACGGTTATATGAGAAGTTCAATTTATAAATTGATGGAACTTGGAAGTTGTCACTTACCGCATTGATGGTAGATATATAGCTTGACCCCGCAGGAATCCCCGGCGTTGTAGCAGGATTGTTACGATATGATACAAAATCAGGAGCTGGTACGCCCGTTCCAGATACGTCAATTGAGCCTACAATTGTTCCACTATTTTGGATATTATTTAACTGTAAATAGGAAACTGGTTGAGCAGAAAATATACCGCCACCAAATTTAACTAAGTCTTTTTGACGACCTTCAACATCCCAAGTTAATTGGAATCTTGGTTGAATATTATTGAAATCGGCTAAAGAATTATTGGTTTTGATTAATAATTTGCTTTCGGTAACAGGGTTTTTATCACCTTGTTTGAAGAAAATCGTGGCATCGTAGCGTAAACCTGCCATTGCCGTAACATTTTTGAAAGGTTCAAAATCTACTTGAGCAAAAACGGCTAAATCAAGCAAAGATTGTTGAACAGCAGGATTTACCAATGGCACTTCACGAGCATAACGGCTTGGTTTCATATCAACAAAATCTTTCAAACTCGAAAAGAAGAAACGTCCGTTCATTTCATTCACAATTTTAGAATCTAAAAATGTCAACATATTATCCGTTCCGAATTTGAAATTAAGATTCCCTTTTCTCCAATAAGTTGTATTGGCTAATTGAAAAGTTTTATCCTTTGCGTATTCCGTTCCAAAACGCTGACCCCCAAACTGAACCGTTCTGGTTTGTGTTGCATTTGGGTTCGATGCCGTTGGAATTACCGAACTCACTGTAATAATTGCTCTTGGAATATTTTCAGCAGGTAAATCAGGATTGACGATGTAATCACGAGAAACAGTTTGGAATTGGAATTTCAATTCGTTTGTCAAATCAGGAGCTAAGTCAGAACGTAATGAAAGTAATGAACTATTTTCAGTTGATTTAAACCCAATCCAGCTTTCCAATAAATTGACATTGGAGTTATCATTTGTTGATAATGGACTCAACCAAGTAGTTAAGTTATTACGGAATGTCAATTTATTTTTCTCATTAATTTGCCAATCAATACGAGCAAAAATAGCGTTTGCTTCCGTTTCTCTTGAAAAATCGCCGTATTGAGGCGTATCTTTCATGCCATATTTTTGTCTGGCAACCGAAATCAATTGGTCTAAATTTGCTTTTGTAATCCCGAAATTCTGTTCTTGCAAAGCATCAAAAACGGGAGCAATTTGGAAAGGAATCGTTTCATTTTGACGGTCGAAAGCGACAAAATAGTGTAGTTTATCTTTGATGAAAGCTCCGCCTAAAGAAAAACCGTACTGTTTTTGGTCAATATTAGTAGTTCTTGGCGTACCGTTAGCATTATATTCACTATTTAATGGAAATAATTTATTCCCAAATAAAGTAGCTTGGCTGGCACGTTGGTAAAAAAATGCTGAACCTTCCATCGTATTTGTACCATTTTTGGTAACAGCGTTTAATGAACCACCACCTTGACGACCTTGCGTTACATCATAATTATTAGTTGAAATTTGATATTCACGAATCGCTTCTTGCGAAATTGTATATGGTCCATTACCAACGGCTCCGTTTGTGTACATACTTCTGGCGTTTACACCGTCCATAGTAACGTTAGTCGAAGAACTTCTTTGTCCACTAAAACTACCATTTTTTCCTTGTAAAGGAGAAAGAGCCGTTAGAGCAGTAAAATTTCTGCCTTCCATCGGTAACTGTTTCATTTGTAAAGATGTCACGGCAAGAGCAGCTCCTGCACGTTCAGTTTCCTTATTAATGAAAGAATTTGCGTTGACCGTTACTTCGGATAATTGGGTATTTCCTTGTAATAGCTTGGCATCAACTTTCAATTTATCGCCTTGATTTAAGGCATAATTTGAAAACTTTTGCGTTTGATAACCCACAAAAGAAATAGTGATTGAATAAGGTTTACCAAGTGGAAGTTGTTGAAGTTGATATTCGCCTTGTACATTGGTTACCGTTCCAGTTTGGAAACCAGTTGATTCGTTTTTAACCCGAACGGTTACACCAGGAATAATTTCGCCTTTTTCGTCGGTAATTTTTCCAGAAATAGTTGCGTCAGTACCTTGTCCGATGGCTTGACTACTTAGGAATAATGCTAAAATAAGGGAGAGAATTTTCCCAAATGGATTTTTTTTAAATAGTAAGAGAGTAAGCGTTTTCATTATACGAAGTTTGTTTTTTGAATAAATGAACACAAAACTACTTTCGTTATTTTAGGGAAAATGGATATAAATATTATCAAATTATGAAGTGAAAAAACTTTAAATACAGATAATTTATAGCGTAAAAAATGCTCAATTGTTAATGTTTAACTTATAATGAGATGATGTAATATTAACAATTAGGAAAATAGGAAGAGTTTTGTGGTTGGAATTGTCAAACGGATTTCTTTTATCAAGAATGTTTTATGTAGCAGGATGAGTGATAACTTTACGGTAAGAATTAATGCAGAGTAATTAAATTTAATGAGTTTTGGAATAATGCAGACAAATCAAAATATAAAAAATCGTCTTTTCCCTGTCTTCCTAAAATTAGAAGAACTTAACATTTTATTAGTCGGCGGTGGAAATGTTGGCTTGGAAAAGTTATCAGCGATGTTAAATAATAGCCCAGATTCAACCGTGACGGTGGTGGCAGATATGTTTCGGGATGAGATTAGAGAATATGTAAAAGATTATCCAAAAGTAACTTTGATAGAACGACGATTTGATTTCAGTGATTTGAACGATAGAGATTTGGTGATTTTGGCAACTGATAATCCAGATTTGCACGCCAGTATCAAACGTGTTACGGCTGAACGTCATATTTTGTGCAATGTAGCGGATACACCCGATTTATGCGATTTTTATTTGGGGTCAATTGTGCAGAAAGGGGATTTGAAAATTGGGATTTCCACCAATGGAAAGTCGCCAACGATGGCAAAACGAATGCGTGAGTTTTTGGACGATATTATTCCCGAAAATATTCAGCAATTATTGGATAATCTCCGAGAAATTAGAAAATCTATCAAAGGAGATTTTCAAGAGAAAATACGGGTAATGAATGAGGTTACTGAGGGAATGGTGAAGGAACGAAAAGGGTAAGTTGTGATAGAACACTTAATAAAAAATGGAAGTCTTCGTGTTTAGATAAGACTTCCATTTTTTTATTTCAATAATTGATAAACAATAAAAGCTGAAATGTAAGCTAAACCAGTCATGTAAATAAACTGGATTGTAGGATATTTCCAAGATTTGGTTTCTCGATAAGTAGTTGCTAACGTACTCATACACTGCATGGCAAAAGCATAGAAAATAAGTAGTGAAAAGCCTAAGGCGGTATCGTACAATGGTTTACCAGTTTCTGGGTTTATTTCTGCTCTCATTCGGTTCATCACCGTGGCATTTTCGTCTTCAACTTCTCCACCCAAACTATAAATGGTTGACATTGTACCCACAAAAACTTCACGAGCAGCAAAAGATGTGATTAGGGCAATCCCAATTTTCCAGTCGTAACCTAAAGGTTTGATACCAGGTTCGATAAATTTACCGAAGTGTCCTGCATAAGAGTTTTCTAATTTCTGAGAGGCAATTTTGTTGTTTAATGCAATACCTGAAAGGGTAGGGTTTTCGGTCTTCGCCTTAATTACTGCTTGTTCCATTGCATCGCCTGGGCCATAACTGGCTAAAACCCAAAGAACAATGGAAATGGCAACGATGATTTTTCCCGCTTCAAAAACAAAAGCTTTTGTAGAATTCCAAATGGTAAAGGCTACGTGTGAAAAACGTGGACCTTTATAAGACGGTAATTCCATAATGAAATAGCTTCTTTCTTTTACTTTCAAAAATATTTTCATTACCCAAGCCGAAAATAATGCCATGAAAAAACCTAATAAATACATGGCAAATAAAGCGACTCCCTGCAAATTGAAAATGCCGAAGAGTGTACTTTTTTCGGGAACAACTAAGGCAATTAATACGGTATAAATGGGCAAACGAGCAGAACACGACATTAATGGCGTGACCATGATGGTAATAAGTCGGTCTTTCCAAGAAGTAATGCTACGGGTACTCATGATGGCTGGAACGGCACAAGCAATTCCTGAAATAAGCGGTACTACGGATTTGCCATTTAGTCCAAAACGTCGCATGAGTTTGTCCATAATAAACATTACTCTCGACATATAACCTGTTTCTTCCAAAAGTGAAATGAACAAGAATAAAAAGGCAATTTGTGGAATGAAAATCAAAACACCACCAATACCCGCAATGAGTCCATCGGTTAGTAAATCGGTGAGTTTTGTTGGTGGGAGTTGAGATTTCAGGAAATCATTTAAAGTAGCAACGCCGCTATCAATCAAGTCCATTGGGTAAGTTGCCCACGTGAAAATTCCTTGAAAAACGATAAAAAGAATGCCTAAAAAGATGAAATATCCCCAAAAACGGTGCAAGAAAATTTTATCTAAACGGTCAGTCCAAGAATTAATGGGTTCTTCTTCAACGGGCATTTCGTGGAGGCAATTATCCACAATTTCATTGAGTTGGGCGTAACGAGCCATCGTTTCCTTTGACTGTGCATTTTGGGTATTCCAACCGTATTTTTCCTGAATTTTATCAAAACCTACTCTTTGTTGCGTATTGAATTGCTGTAAATTATCGTGTTCAGAAAGCCATAAAAGAGCGTGATAGTCGTCCGTTTCTCCGTAGGTTTGTTTTATTTCTTCAACTAATTCGTGTGAGTAATCCATTGGTAATGAGTCGTTTGAATTGTATCCAGACTCCAATGTTTTATTCACTGCCAATCTCAAACCATTTAAACCAATTCCTTTTTTAGCATTTACTTCAGCTACTTCAACATTAAGTTCACGGGCTAATTTTACCGAGTTAATTACAATTCCTTGGTTCTCAGCAACGTCAATCATATTCAATGCCAATACCGTTGGAATGCCCAAATCTCGAACTTGACTGAACAGTAAAAGATTCCGTTTAATGTTGGACGCATCCACTACCACAATTGCTAAATCGGGATAATCCCGGTGTTTGGGATTCGCCAATATATTAATCACCACCTGTTCATCAACCGACTTTGGGTAAATGCTATAAATACCGGGCAAATCCAGAATTTCAGCATCATCGCCTGATTCCAGATGCCATTTTCCGATGAGCATATCCATCGTTACACCCGGGAAATTGCCCGTTTTCTGGCGTAGTCCTGTCAGTGAATTAAACAGAGACGATTTACCTGCGTTTGGATTCCCGATGAGTGCTATTTTAGGTGATTTTTTCAATTATTTTTTATTGTTTTCAACCGCATAATTACGCAGAAATAATAGATAACCAGACTGTATAATAATAAATTATCAATTATTTAAACACGATTAGTGGATGTTTTTATTTGTAATATTTTGTATTGATACTATGCAACCACCACCGTTGCTGCTTCCTCTTTTCGCATGGAG
>JAZKDE010000044.1:448-27274 GCA_040387735.1 Bacteroidota bacterium | reverse complement strand
CATGGAGAGTACATAGCCCGAAACCTTAACTGCAATTGGGTCACCGAAGGGGGCAATGTGCGTCATGGTTACTTGTGTGCCTGGTAAACAGCCCATTTCTAATAATTTCAAAGAAAGGCCTTCATCCGTAAAATTAACGATGATTCCTCTTTCTCCTATTTTCAAATCTGCTATGGTTTTCATGTGTAAAGTCACGAGTCTAAAATTTTATTTCGCAAGTATAAGCGTATTTTTTATCAAAAAAACAACTTATGATATTCGTCATATAAACTTATGACTTCTCTTATTTAGATTTATTCAAAACAAAGCAAATTTAGCAAAGAGTTCCTTGATTGTAAACTATTCGAGAGGAAAACATTTGAGTTTCTCAAAATATTGTTTTGTTTATGTACGTGCGGTTTGTTTGTGTCGTAACTTTGTGGCGAGTTAGGGATTGGGTTTTAGGGTTTAGGTATTAAACTATCTAAAGAAAGTATTTTTACTTTTTATTCCCCAAAAAATAACCCCTGAAATCATATACCTTAAAATATGCTCAAAGAAATAAAAGCTCTGATAGATAAAGAAATACGACTGGAACTCAGACAAAAATATGCACTTAATGGAATGTTATTGTATATCGTCAGTACGGTTTACGTCTGTTATTTGTCTTTCAGGTTGAAATCTAATCAGATTGACAAACTTACGTGGAATACTTTATTTTGGATTATTCTGCTATTTACGGCAATGAATGCCATTGCGAAAAGTTTTACCCAAGAGCGTTTCGGGCGATTATTGTATTATTATACGCTGGCGAGTCCAGTGGGAATAATTCTTTCAAAGATTATTTACAACACAATTTTAATGTTGGTTTTGGCATTAGTTGGTTTTGGTGTTTATGCCGTTGTGATGGGAAACCCCGTGGAAGATATGGGGATTTATTTGTTAAGTCTTGTATTAGGAGCAGTAGGTTTTTCGAGTACGCTTACAATGGTTGCAGGAATTGCCTCAAAAGCAGAAAATAGTGCTACGCTGATGGCAATTTTAAGTTTTCCGATTATCATTCCGATGTTGTTGATGCTTTTGAAAATATCAAAAAATGCCCTTGATGGTTTAGACAGAGGAAGTAGTTTAGATGAAATCCTGACGCTTTTGGCAATTGATGGCATTGTGTTGGTTTTAAGTGTGATTTTGTTCCCGTATTTGTGGAGGAGTTGATTCCGTTTACAATTATCAGAAAACAGTTAACAGAAAATAGAAATTAAAAAATAGAGTGATATAAAATAGACTTATCAATGAATGTTTTAGAGGTTTACAGGCTAACTGTTTGAGTCCGACTGATAACTGATAATTGTTTACTGATAACTGATATTATGAAAAACAATTGGTATAAATTCTTAGCCGTAGGGCTACTTTATTATGTATTAATTTGGGGATTTCTTGGTAGAATTCCACGTCAGCCTGTTTTGCACGAGACAGCACGTAATTTGTATTTTCACGTACCTATGTGGTTCGGGATGTTTACAATGTTGAGTGTATCAGTTTGGAATTCAATCAAATACCTTCGCAACCCTCAAACGTTGTTTGATACAAAATCGGCTGAATATGCCAATACGGGGATATTATTTGGTATCGTTGGTATTGCAACGGGTAGTATTTGGGCAAGATATACGTGGGGGGCTTGGTGGACAAATGACGTAAAACTCAATGGTGCTGCCATCGGTTTGTTGATTTATTTTGCTTATGTTATTTTACGAGGTTCATTCAACGATGAGCAACAAAGGGCAAGAATTTCAGCCATTTACAATATTTTTGCAGTAGCCTTGTTAATTCCTTTGTTGATTATTCTTCCGAGAATGACCGATTCTCTACACCCAGGAAACGGTGGAAATCCAGGTTTTAAACCGATGGATACCGAACACACGATGAGAATTGTATTTTATCCTGCTTGTCTTGGTTGGATTTGTTTAGGATATTGGATTACGAATTTGAGATTGAGACTGAAAAAAATTGAGCAAAGCTTAGCTGAAAATTAGTCCATGTTAAATCAATCTTAAAATAATTTTTGAAGACTTTATAATTGAAATTTAAAATGAAAAAAATACTTTCCCTAATCACGTTTTTATTAATCTCGGTAAGTTTATTTGCCCAAGATAATGCTTCTAATGAAATAGATATGGCGGACAAATTATATACCGATGGTAGGATTTATGTAGTTGTAGCAGTTGTTGCAACCATTTTTACGGGAATCATTGTTTATTTAATAAATCTTGACAGTAAAATTTCAAAGTTAGAAAAACAAATTAAAAAATAGGGATTATGTGTTGGGTTTTAGGTTTTTATGATTCATTTTTGGTCGTTGATAACCTAAATTCTAACCTCTAAATCCTAACAACTAATATGAAAAAGACACATATATTTGGACTTATCGTGATTGCCATTGCTGTTGCAATCCTTGTTTCAACGGGTACTGAAGCAAGTACCTATACCGACTTTGCTGATGCAGAAGTAAAGGCAAAAAGTGGAGATATTAATCAAGTTCACGTGGTCGGAAAACTGAAAAAAAGTGCTACAGGTGACATTGAAGATTTGATTTATAATCCTGCCATTGATGCCAATCACTTAGAGTTTACGTTAACTGATAACAAAGGTCGCTCACAAAAAGTAGTGTATAATGCACCTAAACCACAGGATTTAGGCAAAGCAGAACAAATCGTTATCATTGGAAGTATGGAAGGACAAGTTTTCAAATGTGAGAAAATTTTGTTGAAATGCCCTTCAAAATATCAAGATGGCAATGCTGAGTTTAAAGAAGTAGAAAAGCCAGCTAAGCAATCATAGTGCCAATTGAACGGAACACGGATTAAACGGATTAGACCGCTGCGGCGGTCCGCACGGATAAAATACAATAACCCGTGTCCAATCCATTTAATCCGTGTTCTAATATTATCAAACATCGTCTTTATTATCAAACAAAAATGTTTCATACAACCATCGGGAATATAGGTCATTTGTGCATTATTCTGTCATTTGTGGCATCAGTAATAGCAACTTTTGGTTATTTCAAATCTGTTCAAACCATTGATTTAGACCAGCAAGAATCATGGAAACGCTTTTCACGTTATGCCTTTTATGTACATTCAGCGGCTGTGGTAGGTGTAATCGCTTCTTTATTTTCAATTATTTATAACCATTATTTTGAGTATCATTACGCTTGGTCGCATTCCTCAAAAGCATTACCCGTTTATTATATCGTTTCCTGTTTTTGGGAAGGGCAGGAGGGAAGTTTCCTTTTGTGGATATTTTGGCACGCCGTTTTAGGGATTGTTCTTATCAACACCAATAAGCATTGGGAAGCACCCGTAATGGCAATTTTTGCGGCGGTTCAGACTTTCCTTTGTTCAATGATTTTGGGCGTTGTTTTGCCTGTAATCGACTTGAAAATTGGTTCATCACCGTTCTTAATGATGCGAGAAGCTATGCCAGATTTACCCATTTGGCAAATGAAACCAGATTTTATTGCCGAAGATGGTCGTGGTTTGAATCCATTGCTTCAAAATTATTGGATGGTAATTCACCCGCCAACGCTTTTCTTGGGTTTTGCAACGACCTTAATTCCTTTTGCGTATGCAATGGCGGGTTTATGGAGACGTGAGTATTCAGCATGGATTCGTCCTGCTTTGCCTTGGGCTTTGTTTTCGGGATTAGTTTTGGGCGTTGGCATTATCATGGGTGGATATTGGGCTTATGAAACCTTGAATTTTGGGGGATATTGGAACTGGGACCCCGTTGAAAATGCTTCATTTGTACCTTGGTTAGTTTTGGTTGCTACATATCACTGCATGATTATTTACAAGACCAATCAAACTGCTTTACGTACTTCATTTATTTTAGTGATAGCAACGTTTATCTTGGTTTTATACTCAACTTTCTTGAATAGAAGTGGTGTTTTAGGAGAAGCTTCTGTTCACTCATTTACGGATTTAGGACTTTCTGGTCAGTTGTTGATTTACCTGCTTTTCTTCTTATTAATTGCCATTGGTTTGTTAGCGTGGAGATGGAAAGAAGTTCCTTCGGATGAAAAAGAAGTGTCAACTTATAGTCGTGAATTCTGGATTTTTATGGGGGCAACTACACTTTGTCTTTCTGCTTTTCAGATTATTGCGGCAACCTCATTACCCGTTTACAACAAAATTGTAGAAGGTTTAGGTTTTGTTTCAAAATTAGCTCCTCCTGCGGATGCTGCCACTTATTATTCTAAATTCCAGTTATGGTTTGGGGTAGGAATTGCCGTATTTTCGGGCATAGGACAATCATTTTGGTGGAAAAAAATTAAGAAAGAAAACTTTGCTAAGTACTTTCTTACGCCTGTATTAGCGAGTTTAATTTTGACTTTTGTCGTTATTTTCTTTACAACAAAATCGCAAACGGGGGATTTCTTTGGTTCGCCGACGTACATTGTTTTATTGTTCGGTGGAATATTCTCAATCTTGACAAATGGCTCAATTTTGTTTGATATTTTCAAAGGGAACTACAAACTTTCGGGCGGTGCGGTTACACATATTGGCGTGGCTATGATGCTTTTAGGAATTTTGTTCTCTTCGGGATATTCAAAGGTAGTTTCAATCAATACAGCAGGTTTTAACATTTCTAACGATAAATCATTCACCGATAATAACGGAAAGGAAAATAAAGAAAACGTAATGTTGTGGCTGAATACGCCTCAGAAAATGGATAATTACACGCTTACTTACAAAGGCGTTCGTGTAGAAGGACGTGAATTACCCGATTATCTTCGTCCTGAGCAGGTAGAAATTATTGAAAATGACTTCCATGCTGTTGCTTTACAGGACATTGAGCAGAAAGGAAAGAAATACTATTCAAAAGGTGATACTCTACCAGTTTTCCCAGAAAATAAATATTACGAAATTGATTTTAGAGATAAAGACGGACGAGTAACGACGCTTTATCCACGTTTTCAGATTAATAAGAAAATGGGGAATTCGGTGTCTCCTGCCCTTAAACGTAATCTTGGAACGGATTTATATACTTACGTTGCCCTTGCTCCCGACTTAGACCAACGTGAATGGAGCAAAACTGAAAACTATTCAATAGCAGTAAAAGATACTTTTTTCTTGAATGATTACGTAGCGGTTTTGGATAATGTAACCCGTGTCAATGAGTTTGAAGGAAAACCATTAGGTCCAAACGATGCCGCAGTGCAGGCTACGATAAAGGTAATGGGTAAAGAATTTATCCAATATGAAGTAAAGCCAACTTTCGTAATTCGTGATGGAATGGTAGCAATGCCGCCAATTGAAAATGACGAAGTAGGTATCAGAGCAAAATTTACCAATATTGACCCCAAAACTGGGAAATTTGGTTTTGCTTTTAACACAACACAAAGAGATTATGTCGTATTAAAAGCGATTGAAAAACCATTAATTAATCTTTTGTGGATTGGAACTTTGGTACTAATGGTTGGTTTCACGATGGCAATTATCAGACGTTATCGTGAGTTTAAATTGATGAGAGATAAGGGATTATAATATTTGTAGAGACAAGGCACTGCCTTGTCTCTTTTTGTATTAGGATTGTCTCTTTTCTTGTATTAAAATTATTTAGTTTTTTATAAAAGGCAATCTTTTCCTGTTTTTCTTTTCATCATATTGTCATATTTTCGTTCTTTAGACAAGGCATTGGCTTGTCTCTACCAAAAAATAATCAATGCTTCAACTCATGAAAATCCTTTCCGCAATGGGGGCATTTTATTTTTCTTCTTTCGCTTTGTTCCCGAACTTGTTCAGCAAATCCTGATGCTAAAATACCAGTTGGTAAAGCAAAAAACGATACTCCCAAAATAGCAATTAATCCCCCTAATATTTTACCTAATGGCGTAATGGGCTTCAAATCGCCGTAGCCAGCGGTTGTCATGTTATTTACACCCCACCACATCGCTTCTGGAATACTGCTGAATGCTTCTGGTTGGGCAGGATGCTCAACATAATACACCAAACTTGAGGAAATAATAAGGGTGAAAATAATAAAGACCATACTCAAAACTAACTCTTCTTGCTTATCTTTTATGACTCGCTGAATCACAATTAACGCATGAAAATATTTGCTTACTCTGAATAAGCGTAACATTCTCAACAATCTTAGAATACGGATGAAGCCTAAATCTTTGATGAAATACGAGGCAAAAAATGGCAAAATTGCCAATAAATCAATGAGTCCCCAAACAGAAATGATGAATTTGAACCGACCTTTAATGGGGTGTTTGTAATGCTCGTTTTCTACACAAGACCAAATTCTAAGCAGATATTCAATAACAAAAATAGTAACAGAAAATACCTCAAATTCATGAAAGAAACGTTCATATTTCTCTCTGATTGAAGGAACTGTATGTAAGATGATGGAAAGGGTATTAAGAAAAATGACGACAGTCAAGAAGACATTGAGGAAGAAACTTATTCCACTTTTTCGTTGGATAGAGATTTCGAGAATATTGTGTACACGTTTTCTAAGAGAAGTCATATTAATCAGCAGTTTATACAAAAATAGGGAATATTGTGTGCTGATGAAATTTACATAACAAAAAAACGCCTTGCAGAATATTCTACAAGGCGTTTTTAGTGTTTCAATCAGATTAGAAATTCAATCCTGGAAAATAAGCGTTTGCTCCTAATTCCTCTTCGATACGAAGTAATTGATTGTATTTCGCCATACGGTCTGAACGTGAAGCCGAACCAGTTTTGATTTGACCTGTATTCAAAGCAACTGCTAAATCAGCAATTGTTGAGTCTTCAGTTTCACCAGAACGGTGCGACATGATATTTTTGTATGAATTACGTTTCGCTAAGTTGATAGTATCAATCGTCTCAGTTAATGAACCAATTTGGTTTACTTTTACCAAAACAGCATTAGCAATTCCTTGTTCGATACCCATTTGTAAACGTTTTACATTTGTTACGAACAAGTCATCTCCTACTAACTGGATTTGTTTGCCTAACAAACGAGTTTGTTCTGCCCAACCTGCCCAGTCATCTTCTGCCATACCATCTTCGATAGAGATAATTGGGTATTTATCAGCCCAAGTTTTCCAATAAGCAGCCATTTCCATGTTGTTCAATTGCTTACCATCAGATTTCTTGAAAGTATAAAGACCTGTTTTTTCGTCATAGAATTCAGAAGCAGCAGCATCCATAGCGATGAAAATTTCTTCACCTGGTTTGTAACCTGCTTTTTCGATTGACTGCAAAACGATTTCGATAGCTTCTTCGTTAGACTTGATATTTGGTGCAAAACCACCTTCATCACCTACGTTAGTTGAATATCCTTTTGATTTTAAAACACCTTTCAACGCATGAAAAACTTCAACACCCATACGTAAAGCGTGCGAGAATGATTCTGCTTTTGCAGGCATTACCATAAACTCTTGGAAGTCGATTGAGTTATCAGCGTGTGAACCACCGTTCAAGATGTTCATCATTGGAACTGGCAAAGTGTTAGCATTAACACCGCCAATATAACGGTATAAAGACAAACCAGACTCCTGAGCTGCTGCTTTAGCTACCGCCAAAGAAACACCCAAAATAGCATTTGCACCTAAATTTCCTTTGTTGGCTGTTCCATCCAATTCAATCATCAAACGGTCAATCATTGTTTGTTCAGAAACTTCTAAACCCCACAATTCTTGAGCAATAATTGTATTAACATTTTCAACGGCTTTCAAAACCCCTTTTCCTACGTAAACACTTTTATCTTCATCACGTAATTCAACAGCTTCGTGAATACCCGTTGAAGCTCCCGAAGGCACTGCGGCACGTCCAAAAGCACCGTCTTCGGTACGAATATCTACTTCGATTGTTGGATTTCCACGAGAATCCAAAATTTGTCTTGCGTGTACATGCTGAATTGCACTCATTTTCTTGAATTTTGTTTTTGATTAATCTTGAATTATAAAACGAAATTTCTTTTCTGCCCAAAAGGCATAGAGTTTACTATATTTTTACTAAATTTTCAATGTTTAACAATCAATTTTCAATGTTTAAAATACTGGTCTATCGAAGATTGAAAATAGAGTATTGAAAACTATATTCGCCAAATACTATTTATACTCTAAAAATATCTCCAAAATTAATTCTTTTTTCAAGATTGTTTGTACTTTTCTAATAGTTTCATGTCATAATTGTTTTAATCCCCTTAAAAATGAAAAATAATATTTGTTCAATCATATTTTTTGCCATAGTTTATTTTGCAAATAGTTCAATAGGCATCTCACAAGTTTTGTCAATTGATGATTTTGAGAAAAAATATGCTGAAACTCCAACCGCTCAATTAGTCGATGTTCGGACAACGGGCGAGTATGGAGGTGGTCATTTACCAAAATCTCAAAATATTGATTATCGTAGTGCTGATTTTACCCAAAAAATTCAAACCTTAGATAAGTCAAAGCCTGTATTTGTTTATTGCTTGTCGGGTGGAAGAAGTGCCGAAGCAGCCAATATTATGAAACAAAACGGTTTTAAAGAGGTCTATGAAATGGGGGGGGGCTATCTGAAATGGACAACCAAAATGAAACCCGTAGAAGGCATAAAACCAATGGAATCAGCGAATGCTTTGACGAAAGAATATTTGGATAAGTTGTTGAAAGAGAATAAAGTAGTAATGTTAGATTTTTACGCAACTTGGTGTGGCCCATGTTTGAAAATGATGCCAACCGTTGATAAACTTAAAGCTGAGTTAGGGAGTAAAGTCGCCATAGAAAAGGTGGATTCTGATGTAAATAAGGCATTAGTTGCCGATTTTAAAGTAGATGAAATTCCGACATTCTTGATTTTTAAAGATGGCAAACAAGTAATGCGTGCGGTGGGTTTTCAGACAGAGAAGGGATTGCGAGAAATGCTGGAGAAATAAATCTTCGTTATTCATTATTCGATGTTGGTACAAAATACCAAACATCGAATAATGAATATCAAACACCTTAAAAATGCTCGTAACCAGGGGCAGTAATTTTTACCAACGTTCCTGATTTCATCATCATTTGCGGTTCTAAGACTTCGTTGGTCATGTAACCAATAATGCTCACATCATTCATATTCTTGATTTTTTCATAATCTTCTTGTTTCACTGTGAAGAGTAATTCGTAGTCTTCTCCACCATTTAATGCGGCCGTCATTGGACTAAAATTTAGTTCCGTAGCCGTTAGATAAGTTTGGTCTTCAATCGGAATTTTATCTTCAAAAATTACTGCTCCAACGCCCGAACTCTTACTAATATGTAAAAGTTCCGAAGCTAAACCGTCCGAAACATCAATCATTGAAGTTGGTAAAACGCCTAAATCACGGAGTTCATAAATCACATCCATTCTGGCACGTGGTTTCAATTGGCGTTCAATGACGTAATCTTTATCTTTATCAATTTGCGGTTGCATATCAGGGTTAGACAAAAATACTTGTTTCTCTCGCTCAAGCGTTTGTAAGCCCATTAATGCCGCTCCCAAATCGCCCGAGATACAAATAATATCGTTTACTTTGGCGGTGTTCCGATAGACAATATTTTGTTTTTTTGCCAATCCTAAAGCTGTAATTGAAATTACCAGACCAGAGCGAGAAGCAGAAGTATCGCCCCCCACTAAATCGACTTGGTATTCATCACAAGCAATTTTAATTCCTTCGTATAACTCTTCAACAGCTTCCACCGAAATACGATTACTCAATCCTAAACTAACGGTAATTTGTTTTGGAATGGCATTCATTGCCGCAATATCAGAAATATTCACAGCAACGGCTTTATAGCCCAATAATTTGAGCGGAGCATAAGATAAATCAAAATGAATTCCCTCGATTAATAAATCCGTTGAAACGACTAATTCCTTGCCAGCCGTATCAATCACAGCGGCATCGTCGCCAATACCTTTGAGGGTTTCTGTATTATTGATTGGAAATTTAGCATTGATTAATTTTATCAAGCCAAATTCGCCAATAGTGCTAAGTTCTGTTCGTTGTTCCATATTACAAAGTTAATAGGTGATTGAGTGAATGAACGAATTGTCCATGATAATTTACCTATAAAACAAAAAGCCGTCCTTTTCAGAACGGCTTTAGGCAATTATTTATATTTGGTTTACGGATTCACTAATTGTAAATTCACGGTTGTATTACCTGCTTTGAGGTCTTTTGCTGCTGATTCAATGGTGAATGCAGTAGCTGTTACGTCTGAAGTAATGTTATAAACAATTGTTCCAGTTGTACCCGTCGGAGCTGAACCAGCACTGTTTTTTAATCCTGAGAGAGTTAAAACTTTGTCACTTGATGATAATGCCCAAGTACCCGTGAAAGTTGTGCCATCTTTAGCTGTTAAACTTGCAGAACCTCCAGTAGATAAAGTTAGACGGTAACTGCTATAACCAGCATCAATATTTGAAGTACCTCCTTTTTTATATACTTCAGTTCCATCGTGTTTGGCAATGTTAACTGTCCAAGTTTTAGTTAATTTTTCGGTTACCGTTGGCTCAGGAGTGGAAGTTTTACCACAGCTAATAACCACTAACATAAAGGCAAATAATATAGGTAAGTAAAGAAATAATTTTCTCATGATAATTGTTAGATTTGAATTTTGAATGATAAAAATGATAAAATAATTTGGAATCAACAACTTTAATTTACGTTTTGAAAATTTCAAATAAAAGAATTGTTTTTAATTGACTGAATATCAGCTATTTGTAAATGAAATTTGTTCTTATTTGGCAATGTTCAAATAATGAAATTATAAGCTAAAAATAATGAAAGAATACTCGAAATCCCAGTTAGCACTCCGTAATGGTCAAGACCGAGACGAAATTTGGGTCGCTTTCCGAGGGCAAATTTACGATGTAACTGCGTCACGACTTTGGCGAAATGGTAAACATTATGAACATTGGGCGGGTCAAGACCTGACCGATGAACTTCCTGATGCCCCACATACTGAAACTGTTTTTGAAAAATTTGAGGTGGTTGGGAAATTAGTTTAACTTTTAGGCTTCTAAACGGAAAAATAGTTTATTCCATCTTACACTTACAAAGACTCGGAAAACCACTCAAAAGGTTGCATTACACAGAATTTTAAAACCTATTATTTACTTTTAATACTTTTGCGGTAAACTAAAATAAAATCATGAAACTAATTGCCGAAAGTGGCTCAACAAAAACGGATTGGCGGCTTATTGCCAAAGACGGACAAATTTCTCAATGTAAAACGATTGGGCTAAATCCTTATTATCAAGATCAACATTCAATTTCAGAGGAATTACTAAAAAATCTACTTCCGTACGTAAAAGAGGAAGTTTCTGAAGTTTATTATTATGGAACGGGTGTTACTAATGATGAAAAAGCAGAGGTTCTACGACAAGCTATTCGTCAGGTTTTTCCTGCTGCCCAACACATTGAAGCTCACACAGATATGCTGGCGGCGGCTCGTGCTTTGTGTGGACACGAGGCGGGTATTGCGTGCATTTTAGGTACAGGGTCTAATTCATGTTTTTATGATGGTGATAAAATATCATTTCAAATTCCGCCCTTGGGTTTTTGGTTGGGAGATGAAGGTTCGGGTGGACATTTGGGAAAACAATTGATTTTGAGTTATTTGCACAAGGAAATGCCCGAAGATTTAAGAGCAAAATTTGAAAAGCGTTTTGGCGTAATTGACCGATTAACTATTATTGAAAACGGGTATCAAAAACCTTTCCCAAATCGTTACTTTGCTTCTTTTTCTAAGTTTCTTTTTGACAGCCGTCAAAATCCATTTGCTTATCAATTGGTGAGTGATTCTTTTGGCTTGTTTTTTGAAAAGTATCTGCTGAAATACCCTGATGTTCAACAATATAAAGTTCATTTTACGGGTTCAGTAGCATTTTATTATTCGGATATTCTCCGCCGAGTAGCCAACGATAAAGGCTGTACTTTGGGCGTAATTATGGAAAGTCCCATTGCAGGATTGACGCTTTTTCATAAGTAATAACCGATTTGAGAATTAAAAAATGAGCCAATTTAAGATTAGATAACTGATTATCAATGGGCTATGAAAACTATATGTTTGCAAAATCATTATAGCTTTAACGTCAATATATGAGGTTCAATTACTTTTTTTGGCGTTCTGGTATTAACTTCGCAATAAACAAAATATAAACCTAATATGCTTACTTACGATAGAAACATTGGAACCAAACAGAAGGCTTTACGCATTAATCTCGACCGCCGTATTTACGGTTCATTTGCTGAGATTGGGGCTGGACAAGATGTAGCGGCTAACTTTTTTAAGTCGGGGGGAGCATCTGGAACTATCGCAAAAACGATTTCTGCTTACGATATGGCTTTTTCGGATGCTATTTACGGTGAGGAAGAATCTGGGCGATATGTAGTGGAGGCTCGTTTGACTAAAATGCTTAATCGTGAGTATAAACTGCTGAATGTTCGTTTAACCGAAATGGCTTCTGAACGTACTTTTTTCGCTTTTGCAGATACTGTTTCTGCCCTTAATTATCAAAAAACGAATGACCCGCACGGTTGGATTGGCTTGAGGTTTCAACTCGAACCGAATGGATTGCCTAATGATGTAGTTATTCACGTGCGAATGAAGGATAATGATAATGTTTTACAACAACAAGCCTTAGGAATTATCGGTGTAAACTTAATGTTTGGTTGTTTTTATTACCATGAACATCCTGAAATACTCTTACAATCGCTGATGGATGATTTGTCGTCCGACCGTATTGAGATTGACATGGTTCGTTTTCGTGGCCCCGATTTCAAAGATGTCGATGACCGCTTGATGTCGCTGCATTTAGTGAAAAATGGTTTTACAAATGCTGCACTTTTTGGTCCAGATGGCAATGTAATGCAACCTTCCGAAGCATTTTATAAGAAACATATCGTAGCTGTACGGGGGCGTTTTAGACCAGTAACCAATGTTTCGTTGGATATGATAAAAAAAGGTTTGAAGCAGTTTGAAAATGAACCCGATGTTGATGATGATAAAGTTGTTTTATTGGCAGAACTAACGCTGAAAAACCTGCAAGCGGGTAATGAGCAAATTAATGAAAAAGACTTTTTAGACCGTGTAGATATTTTATGTTCGTTGGGACAAACCGTTTTGATTTCTAATTTCCATGAATATTATCGTTTAGTTCAATATTTAGGAGGTTTTACTAAACTTCGAATGGGACTGATTTTAGGAATGCCAAATTTGGATTATATTTTTGAAGAAAAACACTATACAAATATCTCTGGAGGGATTTTAGCAGCGTTTTCAACGCTTTTTGCTCCTAAGATTAAGCTTTATTTACACCCTACACTAAATGCTGAAGGTGGGATTGTCTCGACGAAAGAATTTACGCCTCCTGCTCATTTGAAAGGGCTTTTCCAATATTTGCAAGACAATGATAAATTTGCGGATATTAAGAATTACGACAAAGAATTATTGAGCATTAAAACCGATAATGTGTTGGCTCAGATACAATCGGGCGAGAGTGGCTGGGAGGAGTTTGTGCCACCGTCAGTCGTGAAATTGGTGAAAGAAAATTGCTTATTTGGGTATCCTTGCGAGATTACGCCAGTTTAATTAGAGAATAGATTTTGTGGTTTTGGGACTTATTAGGTCGCTAAAATAAAATGTCTTAAAACCTACCAATGACTTATCATAAAAGAGTTAAAGGGAGTTCAATGAATAAAATTTGATTCCTTTTAGCTCTTTATTGCCCTGACAACCTCCCGTTTTCCCCACATTCCTTGGTGTTTTTCTACGGTAAATCCTGCCACTTGCATTGCTTTTCTAACCACCGTTTTTGAACAATAAGTGGTTAAAAAACCACCCTTTTGAGTTATTGAAGCTACTTTTTTGAAGATGTCTTCCGTCCAGAGTTCAGGTTGAGATGATGGAGCAAAAGCGTCATAATAAACAACATCAAAAAGTGTATCCGTTGAAAAATCCTGTAAAGTTGTTTTTATTTTACGGAGTGTAAAATGCGGATTGATTTCTACTTGCTCTCCCCATTTAGTTTGGTGAAGATTCTTTAATAATTGCGAGTGCAATTCGTCTTGATAATTCAATAATATAACGTCTTCTTCCGAAATTGGAAATGGCTCAAGGGTTGTATAGTGAATCTTTAAATTATGTTTTTGGGCTTCCAGAATGGTTACTAAGGCATTTAATCCTGTGCCAAAACCTATTTCTAAAACATTTATCTCCTTAATTTTTTGAGCTTTAGCCAAAAGCCCTAATTCGATATAGACTAATTGCGTTTCAGCCATTGCCCCACGAACTGAGTGATAAAATTGTCCAAATTCGGTACTATACAAAGTGGTAAAACCATCGTCAGTAATTCTTAGTCTTTCCATAGTGAATAGGGGGTTAGGGGTTGGGGGTTAGAATTGGAACTTGTTGATTAATAACAAATTCCAATTCTAACCCCAACCCCTAACAATTAAATCTTATTACAACATTCCAACGAAATTATCGAATAAATAACGTGAATCGTGTGGGCCAGGAGAAGCTTCTGGGTGATGTTGTACCGAGAATGCAGGCTTATCTGTTCTACGTAAACCCTCAACGGTTTTATCGTTCAAATTAATATGTGTCAATTCTACATTTGACGCTGCTTCTAACTCTTCCATTTTTACCGCAAAACCGTGATTCTGAGAAGTGATTTCTGAAAGACCAGTAATCAAGTTCTTCACTGGATGGTTCAATCCACGGTGTCCGTTTTTCATTTTGTAAGTTGAAAGACCCGAAGCTTGAGCCAATATTTGATGTCCAAGGCAAATTCCGAAAGTAGGATTATCATTATCCACAATTTGCTTCACTGTTTCAACGGCATAAGGCATCACGGCAGGGTCTCCAGGGCCATTTGAAATGAAATATCCATCAGGATTCCACGACTTCATTTCTTCAAAAGAAGTTTTGGCAGGAAATACTTTCAAATAACAATTTCTATCAGTCAAATTACTCAAAATACTTTTCTTTACGCCCAAGTCCAAAACGGCAACTTTGTGGTCAGCATCTGGATTTCCCAAGAAATATGATTCTTGCGTACAAATCTGTGAAGACAATTCTAACCCTTCCATTGGCGGAATTTTAGCCAATTCTTTCTTTAATTCTTCAACATCTAAAATTTCCGAAGAAATAATACAGTTCATTACGCCAGCCTCACGGATGTGACGCACGATTTGGCGAGTATCAACGCCCGAAATTCCAACGATTCCAGCTTTTTCAAAGTAATTCTGCAATGAACCATCAGCCGTTTTACGTGAGTGGATTGGCGAAAATTCATTACAAACCATTCCCGAAATTTTCACAGAAGAAGATTCTGCTTCCAAATCTTCTACGACACCATAATTTCCGATGTGTGAAGTGGTATTAATAATTACTTGTCCAAAATACGAAGGGTCAGTATAGATTTCCTGATAGCCCGTCATGCCCGTATTGAAACAAATTTCTCCGCCATTCGTCCCGATTTTTCCGAGAGCATTTCCCTTAAAAACTGTACCGTCTTCCAACAATAAAATAGCTGGTTGGCTTTGTGTTACTTTCATTATATCCTTGCTTTTATTTAGTAAGTAGGTTTTAGGATTTAGGGCTTAGTTTTTTAAATATTTAGATATAAGCTAATTTCACTTACACCCAATATTCGCTATCTATTACCCAATATCTAATACCTGAAAATTTATAAAAAAGGAGGTCAATGAACTTGACCTCCTAAAATATTATTAAAAACGGAAAAACGGCCTTCTGTGAAGGTAAGTCTTCGGTCATTTCCCAGTTTTTGTACATATCTGATTTTAATTTTTTGATTAACACTACAAAGATAGGGCATAAATGATTTTTGGACAAATTATTTTTTGTTTGGAGGAAAGGAGACAAAGTCTATGCCCACAAAATAAATTTAGTCTCCTCCTAATATTTTACATTTATTTTTTCACCATTTTGAATATGATATAGTAAAAAAAAACTTCATAGAAGCTCAATTTCCTTGAATAATTAGTGCTTTATTGAGTTGTTGATTCAATATTCCTCGTAAATCCAAACTCTTTGCTGTACCGTTTACATCGAGCGTAACGGTATGTCCCGATGAAATTTGTACGGGTTCGGTGGCGAGTGGAATATGCCCACATGACCAAATTCCAGCCGTTCCCCAATTGCCTGTGGCTAAGGAAGCATTGAGTAAGCATTGACAGAAAGCGGTAATATCAATCGTTTTGGTGGGACTGTTTGTGATAGAAGGCGTACTCGAAATTACTCTTATCAAATAGCCAGTTCCTACAACAATGGTATTTGGAATAGTACCAACGATTGTTCCAGAAGTTGTAGCAGTGAGCGTTCCCAAAGTAGTTGGACTACTAAAACTTCCTGTAGCATCGGATAATTGAGCCGTGAAGATATTTCCAGACGTATAAGTTCCTGTAACTGTATACGGGATATTAAAATTGGTGATTTTGCACCAACTCGTTGGAATGTTACCAATAATTACGATATTATCTTGAACGCCAAACTCTTTAATTCCAACAACTCCCCAACGGTTATTAGCATCTTTTGCTCTGATGGTGAGTTTATGAATACCATTGCTGAGGCTTCCCAAATTTGCCGTAAAACTCTTTGAAACTGGTGTACCTGCCGTTAAAGCTACACTTGTACCTAAACCATAACCAGGGTCTGCATCCACAAAATATTCCATCGCAGCAATATTGGGAGGAGTAACATTAGCAGGTATTGTTTCTTTGTAAAATGGTCGAATTCCTAAAACAGACCATTTATTATTAATATCCTTCGCCCTAATATTTAAGTAATGAAAACCATCCGCAACCGTATTGGGTAATGCAACCGTAAAGTTTTGTGTCAGCGGCGAATTCGCAGTAATCGCCACTGTTGTTGCTAAACCAAAACCTGGGTCGGCATCCAGAAAGTATTCAATTTGAGTGATATTTGAAATGGTTCCTGTGGAAATAGTCTCTTTATAAAATGGACGAACACCCACTTCAGACCATTTGTTATTAGCATCTTTTCCCCTTACCGAAATAAAATGAAACCCATCCGTAACTGTATTAGGTAAAGCTACCGTAAAACTTTGCGTAATTGGTGAACCCGAAGTAACTGCCACCGATGTTGCTAAACCATAGCCTGGGTCGGCATCCAAAAAATATTCCAATGTGGTGATATTCGGGATGGTTGTCGTGGGAAATGTCTCTTTATAAAATGGACGAATACCCACCATTGCCCATTTGTTATTGACATCTTTTCCCCTTACTGAAAGAAAATGGAAACCATCCGCAACCGTATTGGGTAGTACTACGGTAAAACTTTGGGTAATCGGTGAACCCGCAGTAACCGCCACCGATGTTGCTAAGCCATAACCTGGGTCGGCATCAAGAAAATATTCCAATGCGGTGATATTCGGGATAATTGTGCTTGGAAAGGTCTCCTTGTAAAATGGACGAACACCCGCAATACTCCAATTAAGACTAACATCCCTTGCACGAACAGTCAAGAAGTGGAAACCATCTGAAATACTCGTAAGTGGAATACTAAAATTGGCTGTAACGGGCGTTGCAACGGTAACAGGTACGTTAGTTCCACTGCCATAACCTGGGTCTGCATCCACAAAATATTCTATTTTATTGATGTTTTGGGAAAACCCTTGCGTATAACAAAAGAGAAGAGATAGAATAATAAATTTTCTCATAGCGATGTTTGTTAAAATTTAATTATTCCCCCGTACCGTTACACTCACCTGCAAAGGCGTAGTGGTATTACCCACACCCGTAGTTGTGAAATTAGTCATGACAGGATAAGCAGGCAAACCCGACAAAATATAAGGATTAGCACCCCCAAAAGCTCCTGCATTAGTGCCGCCCGTGCCAATGCCAATGGCTGGAGAGCCTACGGCGAGTTGAAATTTTGCATCTTCTGTTGGGAATGTAAGCCACGGATTTGCCACTAAAAAGGTAGTGGTTTCGTCACCAAAATTTACGTTACCATTTCCAGAAGGTGTTCCTGCTTGACCAAGACAAATATTATTTGAGATAGTATTTCCCGCACCACTGGTAACAAAAGGGATTGTGGCTGTAAAACCTCTTGCATCATAGATGTTGTTGGTAACGGAACAGCCATTAAGGTTATTCATAACGTTACTTATACCTTGTAAATTATAGATATTACTAGCGATAACGGTATTCGTTATTGAGCCAATTGAACTACCTTGTTGTATATTGTTGGTAATTGTACAGTTATAACCATATTGACTTGCTACGTTAGTTGAATTACTTCCCGAAATACTGCCAGTTATAAGACACTTGGTAATGGTTGCGTTATTACCTCTTGAATTTACTCCTGCCACAAGATTTGAACTTGCACCAAAACCTATTACATTAGTTTTACAACGAGTTATCGTAATATTCACATCATTCACATTTGTACCCGCTCCAGATAAATCAACCCCTGTTATAACACTATTTGCCGAACCATTATTGAAAGTAATTGTTACTATTTTTGAAGTACGTGGTTCAAAAGGTACATTGGTATTCTTATCAATATTATAACCATTGCCAATAATCGTTAGGCGTTTTCTAACATCTACTGAGCCATAATCTGTTACACTCGGTTCCACATAAATAATATCCCCAGCTACAGCCGCATCGTGGGCGGCTTGTATGGTAGTGTAAACGTTTACTCCTGAAACCCCAGGATTATTATTACAACGGCGAATAGTTTGGGCAAAAGTTGAGCAACTGATTGCTAAGAGGAAAATTAGGACTACGTTTTTCATGATTTTGGATTTATTTATGGAGATACATTTGGCGAAAATTAGACAAGCATAACTTACTGACTATCAAAAAGATAAAAAAACAATCAAAAATCTTATTATGTGGTATTATGGTTTACAACCCAATCTCAAATACACGTCTTCGTCGTCTCGAAATGGGTAAAATCGTTTTATTCGAAAGCATCACATAATCCTTTCCAACTTCCACAATAAATTTTCGATTGACTAAATGTTTTCTACTGATACGGGCGAAGGACTCCAACTCAATTTTTTGCTGAATATAAAGTAGCGTTCGGGCAATAATTTTTTGCTTGCCTGTATTGAAATATATCCAGGAGTAATTGATATCTCCTTCAAAAAAAAGAATTTCGTTGGTGTAAACTTTTGTACTTAAGCCTAATGTGAGTGAGTTTCCGAAGTAATTGATAGAATTTGATTCCATAGGGTTAATTAGAAATTTTACTTAAAACCTATCTTGATAATATTCACAAACATTCAATTATTTTGATAACTTTACAATACTGATTATTCAGTAATTTTCAATTTTAGCCCTAATTTTACAACTATGGAAACAGCCGTTTCATGCCCTTTTAATTTTGATGAATTCAAAAAAGTATGGCATTCTGGTGGTCTTAACGAAAATGTAGATGTAGTTTCTAATCTTATTCAGAATAATCCACTTTTGCATGAAACTTTATCAATGCAGGGATGTGCATTGGCGGTATTGGATATTCAGACAATGCAATACCCAATAATTTTGGGTGATGTCCAGAAAGTTTGTGGTTGGTCTATAGCGTATTTTTATCAAGTAGGAGTGGCTGGGTACGTGGCTAAATTTTTACCAGAAGATGCTTTAGGATTATTAGAGGTTTCTAAACAAATGAATGCCTATATTCCAACACTTGAGAAAGAACAGATAAAGCAATTTAGGGCAATATATGACTATCAAATGTGTGGTGAGGACGGAATAGTTAGAAGAGTCTGTCAGGAAAGTATTGCTTTGAAAACCAATTCAGATGGACATATCTTATATTTTATGGCTCATGTCTCTGAGATAACTGATTCTAAAAGAGTAGGGAAACAACATTTACATTTATCTGGAGGAAATAAAAATCATTTGTTTGAAATTGATAATGAAACTAATACTTGTTCAGAATTGACGATGTTAAGCAAGCGAGAGTTAGAAGTCTCCAAGTTATTGGGAAGAGGATTAGTAAGTGAACAAATTGCGGAATTATTATTTATCAGTACCAATACGGTTAATACTCATCGTCAAAACATATTACGCAAACTGAAATTAGTTGATACTACTGAACTATTAAATTTTTTGAAAATTTATAGAATTATTTAATCAGCATTTTACCATAAACCATCAATAAATATAGTTTGATTATCAGAAAATTGGGCATAAAATTCTAAAAATCACAGTTAGGTGGTAAAAGTTAGCTAACAAACAAAAAACCTTGCTCAGAATCCGAACAAGGTTTAAGTAATCAAGCATTTATATAAAATTGTTGAAGTCTTTGTCTAATCTATCACTAAAGTTGCCCTAATCACCTTTTTGTCAATTTTTCCGACTGAGGTTTTGGGAATGGCAACAGCAAAATCTACTGAACTTGGAATAGTCCAAGCGGTTATGGTATTATCATCTACATAACGTTGCATAAAGATTTTTAAGTCTTCTTTTGTCATGTTTTTTCCTTCTCGCAAAACAATCATTGCGTGTGGACGCTCCCCCCATTTTGCGTCTGGAATACCCACAATGGCTACTTCTTGAACGGCTTCGTGTTGCCCAATCATGTTTTCTAAATCAATAGAACTTACCCATTCACCCCCCGTTTTGATAACGTCTTTAATTCTATCGGTTATTTTTAGAGAATTATGCTCATTCATCGTGGCTACATCACCCGTGTGCAACCAGCCATCATGCCATAATTCTTCTGATTTATCGGGTTCATTAAAATAACCTTGCGTTAACCAAGGCGTTCGTGCGGTAACCTCACCAATGGTTTCGCCGTCCTTCGGAGCAGTATTTCCTTCGTCATCTACAAGCCTCAAATCCACAAACATAGCGGGCGTTCCCGAACGAGTACGAACTTCTACTTGAAAATCAATATCAGGGTTTTGTTTGTCTTTTGGACTAACATAAACCGTTGAAAGAATGGGACAAGTTTCGGACATTCCATAACCCGTAATCACATCTACACCCCGTTGAATCGCTGCTTTTGCCAGTGCTTTTGGTAAGGCAGAACCACCAATGACAACTTTCCACTTAGAAAGGTCAATATTTTGGGTGGCAGGATGCGAAACAAACATCTGTAAAATGGTTGGAACGCAATGAGAAAAGGTCGCTTTTTCTTTGACAAAACACTTTAAAACCGTTTCTGGGTCAAATTTTCCGATATAAACTTGTTTGGTATTACACAAGGTTGCCACGTAAGGAAATCCCCATGCGTGAACGTGAAACATTGGCGTAAGTGGCATATAAACATCCGAATTATTGAACCGACAAGCACCATCAATAGCACTAAATGTTAGCCCAACGGACAAGGTATGCAAAACCAATTGACGATGCGTAAAATAAACGCCTTTGGGATTTCCTGTTGTACCTGTTGTATAGAATGTGGTAGCCACCGCATCTTCATCGAAATCTTCAAAATCGTAAACATCAGATTCTTTACTCAATAACTCTTCATATTCACCCACAATGGGTAAAGATGTGTCTTTTGAATATTCTCCGCCATCTGCACAAACAATAATACTTTTTACCGTTTTCATTTCCTTTGACAATGATTCTAATAAAGGTAAAAAGTCTGAATGACAGATGATTACAACATCTTTTGCATGATTGATTGTGTAAAGAATTTGTACGGCAGATAAACGCCAATTGATAGTATGAAGAACATTTCCCGTCATTGGAATTCCGAAAAAACATTCTAAATAACGATGTGAATCGTAGTCTAAAACCGCAATGGTTTCTCCACCATCAAGCCCCAATTTTTTAAATACATTGGCTTGTTTTCTTACCCGACGATTTAGCTCAAAATAGTTGTATCTTACTTGGTCCTTATAAACTATTTCGTTTTCAGGTTCAAGCATAGTGGAATACGCCAAAATACTCTTAATTAATAAAGGATATTTGAATGCTTTGCTTGCTGAAGGTAATCTACGGATATTCATAGAAATGTCATAAAAAATATAGAATGATTAATAGTTTTCAAAGATAATACATGATAATTAATAAAATGCCTAAAGGTTCTTAATTTTTCAATGTATGAATGGATAAGAAAATTTTGTATTTTCGTCGAGTTGAAACAACCCTTTTGCTCAAAAAAACGTCTATTTATCAGCAAAAAGTACCACTTATTAGGCGTATTTTGATATAAAAACTAATATATCAGGTAGTTATGTTTTTTGACAAAATTTATGCAACTAAAGATTTCTTAAAAATGAACTGACCGTTTAAAAAGTTTGAATACTTTTCTATGGTTTATAGCTGTTCTTATCTTAAATTTACCTGTCATTTATTAAACAGATGATATTCTCAATTAAGACGCTGCCAAATTAAATAATATTGTATCGCCATGTTCAAGGACTTGGCACTAATCTTAACCTAAAAATTCTTATCCAAATATTATTAATTATGAACAACCTTACTCATAAGATTTTTTTAGTCCTTCTATTTGTAGCAACGTCTGCTTTTTCATGGGCGAATGAGTCTCCGAAGGAAAAAGGGAAACCATCTTCTGGAAAGACAGCAGAATTAGCGATTCCTCCAGCACCGCCAGCGGTTGCTTATTTAGGCGTTGATAGATGCGGTTTTCAAGCAGCAGGAGATGCCAGAATGTCGGCTATTCTTCAAGCAAAAGGTTGCGGAAATGGATTTATTCAATGGTATGACTCTAACGGTGGAAACCTTGGAAGAAATTTGCCACAATCTGATCTCAAATACTTGGATATCACAAGTAATGCTACAGTTTATGCTACTTGTACTGAGTTTGGAGAAGAAAGTGCTCCATCACAAACTTTATTTATTAGATATTTAGCTGCACCAAGTACTCAGCCATTTATTACACAAGATAATAAAGTTGTATGCGATGGTCAGACTATTACCTTAAAATCAAGTGTAACAAACTCTAATTATATTTATTCTTGGGAAAGAGGAATTGGTACAACAACTTACGGGTATTTGATTGATAACTCGACGAAAGGACAAGGTTCACCAGAATTAAAAGTTACAACATCTGGTTATTACTTTCTTTCAATAACTTCTCCTGACTGTCCACAAGTACGAGTTTATGCTCAAGGTCAGCTTTATGCAGAGTTTTATTCAGTACCAAAACCTAAAGTAGTGGCGAGTGATACCGTTTTTTGTGAAGACAAAACAGTTTCTCTAAAAGCAGATAGTTCGCAATCCGTTGTTAAGTATGAATGGTACGTGAATGGTACTAAACAAGATAGTTTAGGAAGTACCAGTTTTATCAAATCATTTAACAAAACAGCAAAAATTCAGGTTTCAGCAATTGAAAATCGTTTAGGTTGTAAATCACCTTTATCGGATACTTTGAGATTGAGAGCATTGAAAGTACCTGCTAAGCCAGTAATTACACCTTCTAAAAAAGGAGCGGCTATCTGTCAAGGAGATACATTATCGCTTACATCGAGTTTAGGTTTTAAATACAAATGGAGTAATGGAGCAACAACGCCAAGCATTAAAAATATTAGTGTAGTTGGAAAATACACTGTTCAAGTGATAGATTCAAGTGGTTGTTTCTCAAAACCATCAGATACAACAACGATTACAGTCTTTAAATTACCGGCAAAGCCTGTTATTTCAGCCGATGGCCCATTAGCATTTTGTAGCGGAGGAAGCGTTAACTTGTCTTCAACTCCTAATACACTTTATATATGGAGTACAAAAGCAACGACTCGGGCAATTAATGTGAATGTTTCTGGAGACTTTACAGTAGCTGTAAGAGATGCTAATAACTGTCTATCTCCAACATCTGATCCTGTGAAAGTTACCGTTTATGCTTTACCTGCTAAACCAACGATTACCTCAAGTGGTCCTCTTTCATTCTGTGCAGACCAAAGTGTTATTTTAACATCTTCGGATTTAGTAAATGGAGAGAAAACTCGTTACCGTTGGAGTAGTACAGATTCAACAAAATCGTTGACAGTTAAAACATCTGCAACATTTACGGTTCGTGTGCTTGACCCTCGTAACTGTTTATCACCAGCATCTGACCCAGTTTCAACCATTGCTTTACCGTTGCCTCCAGCTCCAACCGTTACAGCGGATGGCCCATTAGTTTTCTGTGCAAGAAGTAATGCTGATTACACAAAGCCAAATAGCGTAAATTTGATAGCAACGAGCCAAAACGAGGTTACTTGGAGTACTGGTCTAATAAGTAAAACACTTTCATTGTCTGCGATTGGTGCAGATGGGAAATTCGTAGATATTTCTCGTGAATATACTGCTACTGCTAAAGACGCAATTACGGGATGTATTTCAGCGAAATCAATACCGTTGGCAATTATTGTTAAAAATAATCCAGATGTTTCGGCATCGAGTATTGATAAAGATGGAACGTTTACTTTGAAAGCTGTCAACTTTCCTGATGGAACAGACTACGAATGGAAATATGGAACTGAAGTACTGAAATTCACGGAAGGTGTTATTAAAGCAAATCGTTATGGAGATTATACTGCTCGTAGAAAAGCAGTCTTTACCGTACCTGCTCCATTGAATACATTGGCTTGTTTCTCTGATTTTGTAAAACCGTTTACTTTTAAAGAAGACCCCGATTTCAAAGGACTTTCAATTTATCCAAATCCAAGTAACGGATTATTGACCATTGAGACATTAGCAGATTATGATAATCCTGAAATTATTATTTATGACCTTTTAGGAAGATTAATTTATACAGGAACAGTTCCTACAATCAAAGGTAAATTAATTGTAGATTTAAGAAATCAGTCAGAAGGTGAATATATGCTTCGTTTTAAAGCAACAGGTTTTGATTTGACAAAACGTATTATTGTCAATAGATAGATTTTAATATATCCATAAAAAGCCCTCTCGAAGTGATTTGAGAGGGCTTTTTTTATGGATATTCATAACTGTTAAACTGTCATTTACATACAAATACATTAAGTTGACAACCAATCAAGCTAAAATAGTCTGAAACTATCATGGTAAAATATCCGTTTTTCTTAACTTTAAATTGTAACTAAAACAATTTAACCCTTATAAAGATGAAAAAAATATTATTAAGCGTCTGTTTGCTAATTACGATTAGCATTTCCGCTTCTGCTCAACAACAGTTTGTCTGGAATTATTATAAAGTAGCAATGATGTTACAAGATGATTTTAAGGTAACCAAAAATACCAACGAAGAATTTAGAGCAGAAGGTGATGGTATGGAGGTATATGTAGATGTTTGGGAGGAAAATATCGCTGTTGATGACATGGATGAAGCCATCGCAAAATATGCTTTAAATTTAAAAATGACAGAGATTGATGTCGCACATGAAGTTCACATTAATGGACTGGATGGTTTTTATGTTGAAGGCTTTAAAGATGGTGACCGTATTATGTTAGCAGGTTTGATTGTCCCAAATTCACATACAAATATTGTAGTAGAAATCAATTTTGATGATAAAGATGCAACTGCTGAAAAAGATGCTTTAGAAATACTCAATAGCATTAAAAAATTAAGATAAAATCGATTTAAAGAAGATTATTAAAAGGCTCAAAATATTAATTTTGAGCCTTTTTTTGTTATTTTCGTAAAAAGTAAAAGATAAAATATGAAAAAGATTCAACATATTTTTTTAGGCGTACTAATCACATTTCAAGTAAATGCTCAATGGCAAAAACAGGTTTCTAATACGGAGGCAAGTTTTCGGGCTATTTGTGCTATTTCAGATAAAACCGTTTGGATAGGAGGGTCGAAAGGAACATTTTTGAAAACAAATGATGGCGGTACAACTTGGGAGACACATCAAGTTTTAGGTGCTGAGAAACTTGATTTTAGAGACGTTCATGCTTTTGATGATAAGAACGCTATTTTGATGAGTGCGGGTGAAGCAGAGCAAGGGAATGCAAAGTTTTATCGAACAGAAGACGGTGGGAAATCCTGGACAATTGTTTATGAAACGACTCAAAAAGGTGTATTTTTTGATGGAATTGATTTTTGGGATAAGCAAAATGGGATTGCTTTTAGCGACCCAATTGATGGTAAGTTTTTCATCGTCAAAACAAAAGATGGGGGTAAGACTTGGTCGCCAATAAATGCGGTCAATATTCCTAAAAACCAAGAAAATGAAGCCGCTTTTGCTGCCAGTGGAACGAGTTTGATTACAGTTGGAACGAAGCAAGCTTATATCTGTACGGGCGGAGGAGAGTTTGCTCGTATTTTCAGAACCGAAAATCAAGGTGAAACTTGGTCGGTTGTAAAAACCGATATGCCAGCAGGGAAAACCAATGGTTTATTTGGCTTGAGATTTTGGGATAATCAACATGGAATAGCCGTTGGTGGTGATTATCAAGAAGTTGAAAAAGCTATTCCTAATGTTTTACTGACTACTGACGGTGGTAAAACTTGGCAAAATGCTCCACAAACGAATCCCGTTGGATTGAAAGAAGGCGTAGCAGTTTACAAAAAGAAAACCCTGATAGCCGTTGGACCATCAGGGACTTGTTATTCAAAAGATTTTGGTAAATCTTGGATAATGATTGACAAAATGCCTTTTCACGCCATCAGTATTTCGGGTAATGGCATTTGGGCAGTTGGCGGAAAAGGAGTGATTAGTAAATTGGACATCAGTCGGTTGAAGTAATTGATTTCTAACCAACTTGTACTACTTCCATATTGATTAAATTACCTAATTTTTTAATTTTGGAAGCAATATGTCCAATCCCAACTGCACAGTGGTGAGCGGGGCCGTGGGCGTTCCATTCGTTGACAAATCGCCTTGCTCCGATAGCAAAACGGTAACGACTATTGGTGTTTCCGATTTCTAAAATTGCTCCTGCTACCGATTCTGCTTCG
>JAZKDE010000044.1:0-438 GCA_040387735.1 Bacteroidota bacterium | reverse complement strand
GGCACAAAGGAGCATCAAAGTTCCGTCTCTTTTCTGTACGACGGAAAGCAAAGTGACCGCACCGTGCTTTACCGACATTTCTACGGATAATCCATTACCCACTTTTCCGTGATAAACTTGCAAGGGTTTTACTTTGATTTTTCCTTCGGCAATGGCTAAATGTCCTGGGCCATCGTGTCCCATTAATACCACATCGTCCTTGAAATCCATTGCGTAATATTCGGTAAAAGAGCCACCTACGCCAAAACTATCCATGATTTTCATGGCTTGAGCATTCTTGATTTCGTATTCGCCTGCCACTGGAATATTGCGAGCAGTAAGGAGTGATGTACCCAAAATGACCGAACTCATCGTATCTTCATTTTCACTTACACCCGTACCTTTATAGAAATAGGCAAGCGAACCCAAATCGTATATTTCGACTAATTTATCCAAAGC
>JAZKDE010000043.1:69756-101083 GCA_040387735.1 Bacteroidota bacterium | reverse complement strand
CCTTTTTTATAAACTACTGTTCCGAAGGAAAGATAATTGTGGCGGTTACCCAATTGTCTTTGCCTTCAATTGTGAAAGTGGCCTTTTCACCAAAATTGATTTTGAGACGCTTTTTGAGATTGTCCAAACCAATGCTGGTACTTTCTTCAGAGTTATCCGATTCATTCGTCAAAATACCTGAGTTGATTACTTTTAGTACTAAACCCTCTGGTACATTTTCTGCGGTAACTTTTATTGTGCCACCCTTTTTTGATTTCCCAATACCATGTTTAACGGCATTTTCTGCTAAAATTTGTAAACAAAACGGGATTACTTTTTCATTTCTTAACTCTTTTGGAACATCAATTTCAACGTGTAGTCTTTCCTGAAACCTTATTTTTTCAATAGAAAGATAATTCTCCATAATATTGATTTCATCATTTAGGAGAATATTATCATATAAATTTGTTTTGAGTGAAAGTCTCAGTAAATCAGATAATTGACCGATAGCTTCCCGAGATTTATGAGGTTCAATTAGTACCAATGCCCTAATTCCATTGAGTGCATTGAATAAAAAGTGAGGGTTTAATTGTTTTCTCAAACGTTCAAGCTCCGATTCTTGAAGAGATTTTTGTAGTTCAATTTCTCGTTCGGTGGATATTCTTGCGTACCGAAAAAGATGGTAGCCCATAAACCACGGAGCGACGTCCCAAATGCAATCAATTAAATAATATAAACGCATTTCGGTGGTAATATTGACTCCTTCCCAACCTTTGTAATGATAAATAAACCCGTGAGCATTAATTAGAAAAAATACGCTCCCCGTTACAATTAAACCAATGAGAGCAGATAAAATCAGGCAAAAGTGATTTTGTTCTTTGGGGTTAATTTTGTTGTAGATAGTTCGGTACAAATACGTAACGCCAACCATTGATACGAAGTGTAAAACATAAAAGGAGGTAATTATTAGTGGCGAACCTTCGGGTAATTTAATGGTAGGTAAAGTAACGTAAGCGATGTAGATAGTCCACCAACTCAGATGTAACATCCAGAAGAGTTTTTCGTTATTTCTATTCATAATTAGTACTTCAGTAAATAATTGTATGAACTGAAATTATGCAAAAAATAGTTGTCATACAATAAAAAATATTACTTTACTACAATGTTAAAATAGTCGCTAATCTGAAAGAATAATTGAAGGTTTTAACGTGATGAATATTTATGAATCAATAAAATTAACGCTATTTATTATTTTCAAGATATTTGTGTGAATGTCTTGTTAAATTTGTTTGTCGATAATCAATGTAAAATCTAAATGTTACGTAACAAAAAAATATTAATTGGAATAACTGGCAGTATTGCAGCGTACAAAATAGCAACTTTGACTCGACTTTTAGTCAAAGAAGGAGCGGAGGTTCAAATTGTAATGACCCAAGCCGCCAAGGAATTTATAACGCCTTTGACGTTAGCGACACTTTCTAAGAAACCTGTTTATTCAGAGTTCATAAAAGACCAAACGGGTACTTGGAATAATCACGTGGAATTGGGTTTATGGGCTGATATAATGCTGATTGCTCCCGCTACGGCTCATACTTTGGCAAAATGTGCGAATGGAATTTGTGATGATTTATTGACTGCCGTTTATCTTTCGGCAAAATGCTCCGTGATGTTTACTCCTGCGATGGATTTAGATATGTATCATCACCCAAGTACAATTGAGAATGTAAGAAAATTGCAATCTTTTGGAAATCAGATAATTAAGTCTAATTTTGGGGAATTAGCGAGTGGTTTGGTGGGAGAAGGACGTATGGCTGAACCTGAAGAATTGATTGAAGTTTTGAAGAAATATTTCTCTCAAAACATAAAATTAAAAGGGAAAAAAGTCTTAATTACGGCTGGCCCAACACAAGAAGCAATCGACCCTGTTCGGTTTATTAGTAATCATTCTACGGGAAAAATGGGTTATGCCATTGCCGATAAACTGGCGAAAGCAGGAGCGGAGGTAACTGTCGTGAGTGGACAAGTAGCTTTGAAATCACCCGATTCGAGTATTAATATTGTGAAAGTTCGTTCGGCACAAGAAATGTACGAAGCCTCCAAAAGCTATTTCGACCAATCTGATATTATTATTTTAGCCGCCGCAGTTGCAGATTATACGCCTGCCGTAGTTGCGGACAAGAAAATAAAGAAGAAAGAAGATACGTTTAACATAGAACTAACCAAGACGACCGATATTGCTAAAACTTTGGGGCAACAAAAACGCCCAGAGCAGTTAATGGTGGGTTTTGCCTTAGAAACGGATAATGAAGTAGAAAATGCGATTGGTAAGATAAAGTCAAAGAATTTAGATATGATTATCCTGAATTCTCTCCAAGATTCGGGGGCAGGTTTTGGACATGATACCAACAAAATAAGCATCATTAAAAGAGATGGCACAATCATTGATTTTGATTTAAAATCTAAGCAAGATGTAGCAATGGATATTGTCGATGCAATCGTAGAACAGTTAATATTGAACAATTAATAGAGAATAGTTTAAGATGAAAATTATAAGAAAATTTGTTCCACAGAATGGGTTATTGTCGGCTCGTAGTATATTCTATTGTTTGCTGCTAATGGCTTGTTTTTCAAGAGTTTCAGCTCAAGAATTGAATTGTAAAGTCACGCTTTCGACTGACCAATTACAGGTAAATGAACAACGTGGCGCAACTCAAATTTATTCCGAAATCCAGAATGTTATGCAGGAGTTTTTGAATAATCGTCGGTGGTCAAATGATAATTTCTTGACGGAAGAAAAAATTAACTGCTCATTATCGGTTATTTTAACCAAAGCCACATCCAACGGTGAGTACGAAGCAACCGCCAATTTTCAAGTAAGAAGACCCGTTTTTGGTACTGCTTACGAAACCATTTTACTTAATTACGTAGATAAAAATTTCTCTTTCAAATACGTCGCAGGAACGCCTTTGACCTATAATGACAATAATTTTAACGATAATTTAACACAAATGTTGGCATTTTATGCCTACGTTGCTTTAGCTTTTGATTATGATTCTTTTGGGAAAATGGGTGGAACAAATTTTGCCCAAAAAGCCTTAAATGTAGTCAATCTTGCCCAAACTGCGGGTGGAGGTTGGACATCTTCAAGTGATATTCGGAATCGATATTGGGTTTCTGAAAATCTCTTAAATCAACAATTGCAACCACTTCGTGAGGGTTTTTATACGTATCATCGTTTGGCAATGGATAATTATGCCACTAATCCAGCGGGGGGAAGAAAACAAATTACAGACTATTTGAATTTGATAAAACAAATCAGTCAGGCTCGTCCTGGACAAGTTTGGTATCGTTTGTTTTTCGAGGCAAAATCTACTGAATTACTCAATATTTATGGTGATGCTCCTTTGGATGAGCGAAAAAAAATGGTTTCTCTACTTTCTTCTCTCGATCCAACTAATTCAGAATCTTATCGAAAATTGGGGAAATAAAGATTAGCATTTAGATAATAGCTGAATAAATTTATTAAGATGAGATAAACTTAATAAATCAGTTCCGCTAATTTCTATCCATTAACCATCATTTCTTCTAAACTCTATCATCTAATCTTTATCCACTAATCTTTATCCACTAATCCCTAAAATACGTGCAAACCAATTATTACTTTCTTCGTCAATTGTCAAAACGTCTTGAAATAGAATTGGAGGGCATGGTTTTGGCAGAATGTTTTTCGCAGGAAAAAGACGAACTTCTGATTGGTTTTTGTACCGATGGAAAACAGTGGCGAAAAAAGCGTGATTTTTACATAAAAGCTGTCCTTCATCCAGATTTCCCCTGTTTGAATTTTCCCGAAGATTTTAAAAGAGCAGGCCGAAATTCAGTAGATTTATTCAAAGATTTAGTTGATTTAAAAGTGTTGAAAGTTCGACAGTTTTTGAACGAAAGAGCCTTTGGTATTTATTTTGAAAATGATTTCGTTTTATTATTTAAAATGTACGGAAATCGCTCAAATATCATTCTTTTTCACGAAAATAAAGTCATTGATTTACTCCATAATAAACTAATTGTCGATAATAATTTAGACCTCGATACGCTCGACCGAGCCATTGAACAAAGCGAAAAAGCATTTAACGAACACGGCTGGAAAGTGACTTTTCCTACTTTTGGCAAAGAAATAGGGCAGTATTTAAAAACCTTTCCCACGGTTGATTGGAACAATTTACAGGTTGTGTTAAAGCAATTAGAAAATCCCGTTTTTTATCTAAAAACGCTTGATTATCAACCTATTTTGTCATTAATTGAGGAAGGAGGGGAGATTCAAAAAACTTTCACCGACCCTATTGAGGCGAGTAATGCGTTTTATTATGCTTTTACCCGAATTAATGTTTTTGACAAAGAGAAAGCGATACTCGTTAAGGCTCTGCAAAAGCAAAAAATGCGTTCGCAGATATACATTGACAAAAATTATCAGCAATTATCAGATATTGATACAGGTGTAAAGCACGATGAAATTGCCAATATTATCATGGCAAATTTACACGCCATCCCAGAGCGAACGGATGTAATAGAACTGTACGATTTTTACCGAGATACACCGCTAAAAGTGCGATTGAAACCAGAATATAGTCCACAAAAAAATGCGGAGAATTACTACCGAAAATCGAAAAATGAAAAGATAGAAATTCAAAAACTAATAGAAAATATTGAGGCAAAAGAACAAGGTATAGCCGAGATTAACCAACAAATTGAAATCATCGAAAATATTGGAACATTAAAAGAATTTAGAAAATTTCAGAAAGCGAATCAATTAGAAACGTCTCAAAAAAGTGTAGAAACGGTGCAGGATTTGTTCAAATATTTCCGTTTTGAAGGCTATGAGATTTTAGTCGGAAGAAATGCGAAGAATAATGACCTGCTCACACAACGCTACGCACGAAAAGAAGATTTATGGTTGCACGCTCGTGATGTTGCAGGTTCTCATGTAATTATACGCCGACAAGCGGGCAAAAATTTTCCAATTACCGTTATTGAACGGGCCGCTGGATTGGCGGCTTATTTTTCCAAACGCAAAAGTGATACGCTTTGTCCCGTAATTGTAACGCCCAAAAAATTCGTCCGAAAAACCCGTGATTTGGGGGATGGACAAGTTATTGTAGAAAAAGAAGAAGTCATTATGATTGAGCCACAATTATAATATTTCCCTAATTTTATATTTCAAAAAATCATTTGGTCAATATTATGAAATAAAATATTTATAATCCATGTTAAAAACTATAACCCTCTTCGTTATTTTACTTCTCACCCAGACGATTTCTGCCCAAACTAAAGGAATTCGTTTTGTAAAAACAAGTCTTAAAAATGCTTTCGAGTTAGCAAAAAAACAAAATAAGCCCGTTTTTATAGAAATTTATGCCATCGGTTGCCCGCATTGCGAAAACTTCAAGAAGACTTTTGATACCAATCCCAACGTTGGAGCGTATTTTAATCAACGTTTTATTTCGTATCAGGTTGAAGTGAATTCCCCAGAAGGTCGAGAGTTTCGTAAACAACACAATATATATGTGCTTTCAACGCCGATGATGAGTTTTTGGAGTCCAGATGAAACGCTTCTTCACATTCAAACATCGGGTGATGAACAGAATAATGAGGCTTCGCTTAAAGATATGGCAAACCGTGCGATTGACCCAGCCAAGAACTCAGCTTCGTGGAAAAGCTATTTTGAGCAAGGTGTTCAAGAAGATAATTTCTTGATTGAATACGCTTATATGTGCCGTATGATTTGTGATACTACTCAAAATATTGCGGCGATGAATACCTTTGCTCAGAAACAGCAAAGTTCTAATTTTCAGAATCCCGTTAATTTTTTGGTCTTACAAAAAGTAGTCATTGATGATGAAAATCCTTTGGTGAAACACGTGGTAAATAATTTGGAAGCTTTTTTTGCAAAAAATGGGAAAAAAGAAGTTATCGCCACCATCGAAAATATAGTGATGTACAGTTTATACAGCAGTCGTGCCAGCAATTATTCGGTAGGAAAATTGACAGAAATGAAAGAAACCTTACATAAAATTGGCATTGATAAACAGTCGATTGCTGGGCGTTTTTTACTGGCAGAATCACGTGCTTTATTCAAAGCTAATCAGCCCGAAAAGGCGGTAGAAGTTATCAGTGAATTTTACAAAGGTGTAAAAACGATTGATAAAAAAGATGCCGATTTTATCGAGAAATACGTGCGAGGCTATACGAAAGATGAAACAGTATTGAGTAAATTGCAATGGATTTTTAATAAGAAATAATCACAATGAAACTTTGGGGTATAGATTTGGGCGGTACAAAAATTGAATGTGCCGTATTAGATAGTGAAAACAATTTATCGGTAATTGCCAGAAAACGCCTGCCAACGGAAGCGGACAAAGGTTACGAACATATTGTTAGTCAGATAGTTAAGCTGGTTGATTTAGTTTCGGAAGAATTGGGAGAAAAACCTGCAAAAATTGGTTTTGCCACGCCAGGTGTTCTCGACCCTGAGACGCAAACGATGAAAAACTGCAATACCGTTTGTATGAATGGACATCCGATGAACCAAGATTTGGAAAAAGTTTTGGGTATTCCCGTGAAAATGGCTAACGATGCTAATTGTTTTGCTTTGGCAGAAGCATTGATGGGAGCGGGCAAAAATTACCCCAATGCTGAAGTGGTTTTTGGCGTTATTATGGGAACGGGCGTAGGTGGCGGATTGGTCGTACATGGTCGAGTAATTGGCGGTCATCATGGTATTGGCGGTGAGTGGGGACACAATATTCTTGAGGAAAACGGAGAACCTTGTTACTGCGGAAAATCTGGATGTGCCGAAAAGGTTATTTCTGGCTCAGGATTAGAGCATTTCTACGAAAAAAGTACTGGCAATCATTTGAAATTAAAAGAAATTCTGGCACGATACGAAGCCAAAACAGATGTTTACGCTGAAGCTACAATTGAGAGAATGTTAGAATACTACGGTCGTGGAATCTCAACTTTAATTAATGTGCTTGATCCTGATTTAATCGTGATTGGTGGCGGGGTAGGTAACATAGATTTGCTTTATACCGAAGGCTATGAGCGAATTAAAAATTACATATTCAATAATAAAAAAGTAACAACGCCTATCGTAAAACCACTTTTGGGTGATAGTGCGGGTGTTTTTGGAGCAGCACTATTGTAATTATTTGTGATTGAGTGATTCTCGTCTTATATTCATTCAATCACAAATATATCACTTCCGAAACACAATCGCTTTCACGGGTTCGATGCGAGTGATGACGAAAGTAGGAATAATTAAAACTAAAATTACCAAAGAAATTGTGGAGAGATTAAGTAGTAAAATTACTCGCCAATCCAAAATAATTGGAACGGTATTCATATAATAATTTGCTGCATCAAGTGGAATTATTTTGTAGTGTTTTTGGAGTAAACAAATACCAATTCCCAATATATTTCCATAGGCTAATCCTTTGAAAATCATTGAAAAACCACTCCAAAGAAAGATTTTTCTGATTTGCCAATCACTTCCCCCCAAGGCTTTTAAAATGCCAATCATCGGCGTTCGTTCGAGCATCAAAACTAACAAAATTGAAATCATATTAAAGCTCGCTACAAACAAAATTAGCGTCAAAAAAATGACCATATTTCTGTCCAACATTCCCAACCAATCAAATAAACCCATAAAAGTGTCCGTAATTTTCTCCAATTTCATATCAGGTTGTAATTTGTCCTGAATAATCTTAGCAGTCGCATTTAATTGGTCAAAATCTTTCACGTAAATTTCATAACTCCCCACCGAATCCGCTCCCCAACCGTTTATTCGCTGAATGAGTCCCATATCACCAATAATTAGATTTTTGTCAAACTCTTCCAAACTTGTTTCATAAATGCCTTTCACCGTCAATTTTCGGGGGCGATCAGGAGCATTCAAAAAGTAAATAATGGGATTGTCACCTACTTTTAGCTGTAATTTATTGGCAATAATCTTACTGATGAGAATGTCTTTTGAGTAAGAAGTATCGGTAAAAGTTATCTGTTGCCCTTCAATAATATTAGGTTGAAAACGTTCAAAATCAAAGTCTTTACTGATTCCTTTCATGACTACGCCCAGAATATCTTGGCGAGTTTTTAAGATGCCCGCTTTTTGGATAACAGTCTGTAAATGAATAATATCGGGAATGTTTTTATAGTTTCGGAATAAATCGGATTGCTTGGTAATGGGGTAATCTTCGTAAGATTCATTGGCGGAAAACTTGGCAACTTTAATGTGTCCCGAAAGGCTAAAAAGCTTTTGATTTATTGCATCTTTGAACCCAAAAAGTACTGCAAAAGCTAAAATCATTACTGCCAGTCCAATCGCAATACTACCCACGCCAATTTTGGTGACAGTACCCGAAAACGAAGAAGTTTTAGTATTTTGAATACGTTGAGAAATGAAATAGGGAAAATTCATGCGGTATTTTGTAAATTTGAATAAATATTCTGTCAACTTAACGAATAGGATGACTGATTTTGATACAAATTACGTGGATTTTAGGCTAAAATCTATTCATCATCAAATTTGAAAACCAAAAATGAATTTATGAAATTGAAATCAATTAAAAATACAGCCATTTTATTGATGATTTTTGTGGCATCTGCTTGTGCTTCAACTCAGACAGATTCTTCTAAAAAACTTAAAACTGGAGCAGAACAAACAAATCTATACGTTTCGGATTTGAAAGGTAAAACGGTTGCTTTGGTAGTTAATCATACCTCAACCATAGGAACTACGCATTTAGCTGATTCGCTGCTTTCATTGGGTATTAGAATTAAGACTATTTTTGCTCCAGAACACGGCTTTAGAGGAACAGCAGATGCAGGTGAACACGTATTAAATGGTATTGACAAAAAAACAGGATTACCTATTGTTTCTTTGTACGGCTCTAATAAAAAGCCCTCTGCGGCTCAATTAGAAGGAATTGATGTAGTTATTTTTGATATTCAAGATGTTGGAACGAGATTTTATACCTACACTTCTACGATGCACTATGTTATGGAAGCTTGTGCTGAACAATCAAAACAATTATTGATTTTGGACCGACCAAATCCAAATGGACATTACGTGGACGGACAGGTTTTAGATAGAAAATTTGCTTCATTCGTTGGACTAAATCCCGTTCCTGTGGTTCATGGTTGTTCGGTTGGAGAGTTGGCTCAGATGATTAATGGAGAGGGTTGGTTGGCCGGAAATAAAAAATGTGCTTTGAAGGTAATTAAATGTTTAAATTACAAACATTCAACTGCTTATACGCCACCAATTGCAACTTCTCCGAACTTGCCAAATTTACAGTCGATGCTTTTGTATGCGTCAATTTGCTTTTTTGAAGGAACAGAAGTGAGTGTGGGACGTGGAACAGACAAGCAATTTCAAGTAATTGGTTCGCCAAATCCTAAAAATGGTAGTTTTACTTTTACACCCGAAGATAAACCTGGAGCGAAGAATCCTCCCCAAAAAGGTAAGTTATGTTATGGCTTAGATTTATCAAATATTGATGCTCGAAGCCAAGGTTTTACTTTGAAATATGTACTGGATTTTTATCAAAAATCGGACAATAAAGATAAGTTTTTTAGTAGCCCTTCTTTCTTTGACAAATTGGCAGGAAGCGATTCACTGCGTAAGCAAATTATCGCTGGATTGACAGAAGAGCAAATTAGAGCAACATGGCAAGCCGATTTAGATAAATATAAAGCGATTCGGAAGAAGTATTTAATTTACGAATAACCACCAATTCAAAATACATTGAAATTTATTAAATTTTTTACACGAATAACGCTCTTTGCTGTTGTTCCCTTATTAGCGATTGATGGGCTAAGAAAGGTTGATATTGCTTTTGACCCACGTGCTGGTAATGCCTATTTAGCGACTTTTATCGACAAAATGCACTTACTGGATTCCGTTCCTTCACCACGGTTGATTTTGATGAGTGGTTCCAGTATGGCTTTTGGTGTAGATAGTGATTTGCTCTCAAAAGAATTGGAAATTCCCGTTGTGAATGCCGCTTTACATTTCAATTTGGGAAGCCAGTTTATGATGCAACAACTCAAAGCAACCGTCAAAAAGGGTGATATTGTGCTGATAACTTTAGAATATATAACAACTTCGAAAGGCAAATATGAGGAACAATTAATCATTTCGGATTTTTATTCACCTGCCAGAAAATGGATTCATTTCGAATCTTTTTCGGAAGAGTTGAGTGCTTATGCCGTACATCGTCTTTCGGATTGCCGACTTTTGGTGGGAGAAACTTGGTCTGGCACTCGCCGTAAACCTATCAGTATTGAAGATACAACTTCCGTTTTTTTTAGAAAATGTTTTGCCAAAAATGGTGATTTAATTGGGCATTTGAATAATCCTCAACCAACATTTCCTAATCCAGAATTATCTACCGAATTAGAGTTTAGTAAGCAAATTCAGGACTTAAATGATTTTTATACCTTTGCCAAACAAAATGGTGTGACCGTGTTTTATACTTTTCCAAGTTACACTGAAGGGGGCTTTGAAAAGAATATGCCAGTCGTCAAGAAAATTGAGCAGCAGATTAGAAAGAATCTCAAATTTCCGATATTAGGTAGCCCCGAAAATTCAGTAATGGACGATATTTTTTTCTTTGATAGCGTTTATCATCCCAATGCACAAGGACGAAAAATATTTACATCAAGATTAATTCAGTTATTAGAACAAGAAGGTATGTGAGAAATGGGGCATTTCCTTACAACTTATATAATTACGACTTACAGAATCAATTATGTTATTCAATTCTTTAGAATTTTTACTTTTCTTCCCTATCGTTACGACTTTATATTTCGTATTACCGTACCGTTTTCGTTGGGCTTTATTATTGGCGGCGAGTTGCTATTTTTACATGGCTTTTGTTCCAATTTATATGCTAATTCTCGGTTTTACGATAGTGGTGGACTATTTTGCAGGAATTTATATTGAACAATCAGCAGGAAAAAAACGTAAATTTTACCTGACGCTCAGTCTCATTGCGAATATTGGCGTTTTGGCAGTTTTTAAATATTATAACTTTTTAAACGAAAATGTTACTTGGCTCTTGAAGGGTTTTGCTTTGACCAATCCCATTCCATATCTCAAAATTTTACTACCAATTGGCCTATCTTTCCACACTTTTCAAGCAATGTCTTATACGATTGAAGTGTACAGAGGGAATCAAAAAGCGGAACGGCATTTTGGTATTTATTCGCTTTATGTGATGTTTTATCCGCAATTAGTAGCTGGACCAATTGAGCGACCACAAAATGTATTGCATCAATTTTATGAGAAATTCGATTTTGATTATCAGCGAGTTACCGATGGTTTGAAATTAATGGCTTGGGGAATGTTCAAAAAAGTTGTCATTGCTGACCGTTTGGCGGTGATGGTAAATCAAGTTTATGACAATCCTTATAACCAAACGGGAGTTCCGCTGATTGTGGCGACAGCCTTGTTTTCTATTCAGATTTTTTGTGATTTTTCGGGCTATTCAGACATCGCTTTGGGTTCGGCTCAAGTGATGGGTTTTTCGTTGATGAAAAACTTCGACCGGCCGTATTATTCCAAAACAATTTCTGAATTTTGGCGACGTTGGCATATTTCACTTTCTACGTGGTTTAGAGATTATTTATACTTCTCACTGGGTGGAAATCGAGTTTCAAAATGGCGAAGAGAATATAATCTTTTTATCGTTTTCTTGGTATCAGGAATTTGGCATGGAGCAAGTTGGAATTTTGTAATTTGGGGAGCAATGCACGGTTTTTATTTAGTATTTGCCAATCAAACGGCTACTTTCAGAAACAAAATTGTAAATAACATCGGAATCACTAAACTCTCGATTTTATATAAATTTATCCAAGTTTTTACCGTTTTTTGCCTAACATCTTTCGCATGGATTTTCTTTCGTGCTATCAATTGGGACTATGCCTTCTACATCGCAACGCATCTATTTACTGGCTTAAGCGAACAAATACAACAGTTTGGTAATAAGGTATTTATTGAGAAGAATGTATTTTTGGGACAAGGTATTGCCAACTTTGTGATGGTAGCTTTTGCTCTAATTGTGATGGAAATAGTCCATCTTTTACAGCGTGGACAAAGTCTGAGAGCGGTCATAAATCAAAAACCATTATTGGTACGTTGGGTTTTGTACTACGGTATCATTTTAGCTATTTTATTCTTAGGTATGTACGACGCTCCTTCGCAGTTTATTTATTTTCAGTTTTAGGATATTTATTGTTTGATATAGTTACTTCTTTCCGCCAATATTGGCATTTTCCACCAACATCGGCGGGAAGCAACGTCCCCAATAACTTTTTAAATCCCACTCTGCAATCGCTGCACCAATAAATTTACCATTCTTTTGGTCAATTCTTCTTCGTTTTTTAGAAATGTTTGGTATTCTGCCAACGTAAAAATTCCCGTGATGATACCTTCAAGGTAATGTTTGAATTTCATGTCTTTTCTCACGGCTTGGTCTATGTAAATTAATTTGTCCTTCTCTGAAATTTTGTAAAATGTTCCTTTACGCTTATCGCAATAGGTTTTGAAAATTTGAGCTAATAAATCGTGTTGAAGTTTTAGAATTGGACGTAATACTTCATTCTGGAATTTCTCTAAATCCCCTTCTGCTTCTATTTCAAAAGTCAGGATTGGGCGAATGTTTTTAATAATAGTTTCTCTCATATTTTGTAAGACAGCTTTCTAAGCTGCCAAGGTAATTATAGGACAATTTTCTAAAATGTCCTACATTTAAAATTGCTTTAAATAAGAAACCTTTATTATGCTTTGTTGTTCATTTTGACGGGCTAATTCATCCGTTTTAAATCGAGTAAGTCCATCATTAGAGAGTTTTGTTCGGTAATCATCGTAACCTCGTTGATTAAATACCAAATATATAAATGATAAAGGACGATATTCCCAAGAAAAACGGACATTCCAAACGTCAAAATTGCTGATAGAACTGTGTTGATAAAAACCAATCAATTGCACTCTTGGATTCAGTGCAAAACGTCCAGAAAGTGTATAAAGTTGGGTAGTCCCAGATGTTGATTTTACGCCTAAATTGCTATAATTATTATTCGCAAAACGTCCTTCAACCGATACATGAGGCAAAGGAGCGATTCTGAAATTCCCCGAAATAGTGGTTAAATTTCCGTTGTAATACTTCCCTGTTTCAGCATTTATAAAAACGGACACTTTTTTCGACCTATCGCTAAACCAAACGGCACTGTAACGATTGTAGTTATACTTGCCTTGCGGGATTTCAACATTAAAAAACGAAAGGGGAGAACTTCCATCCGAATAATCTAACAACTGATAATAAGTATCCGTAAATACGCCAATTCCAGCTCCACTTTGCAGACCAAACCAAATTGGATTCGTATTGATTCTTTCTTCGATAAGTTTTCCCGTAGTGGCGGAATAATAATTGAGATAATAACCGCCAGGCTCAAAACTCCGCACAAACTTGGGCAACCATCTTCCTCTATTTAACCAATAAAATCCCGTCGAATTTTCCACAACGTCTGGTCGAGAAACAAAGCCCATTTCTGGGTTGAAATCGTTGTTTACGATATTTTGACTGAGCCAATACATCCAATTAATTCCTTTATGAAATAACTGATAATGACCCGAAAATCCAGTATTTTGCCCCGTTCCGCCCGAAAGCATTGCCATTGTATTGATGGTTGTACTTTCATTTATTCTGAAAAAACCATCCGCCGCTCCCGTTACATTTTCGTGAATAGCATCATTTTTCCACGTACCAATAAAGCCAATTCTATGTTGTTTACCGATATTTTTAGAGAAACGTCCCACAAAAAAATTTGTCGCTAAATTGTCGCCAACTTCCCGTTGACGCACGTATAAAAGCCCCGAATTACTTTTCAGCGAACGATTTACCAACCTAAAACCCACATCAATTGGAATGGGTTGCCCACTTTGATTTAAGCCGATTGTTCTACTAAAAAATGGTTGAACAATTTGCTGACCGCCCCAATTTTGGTCAATCGGAGAAATCCCTGCGGCAAAAAGAGAAGCATTTTCAAGAAAAAACTGGCGACGTTCTGGAAAAAATACGGAGAGACGACTTAAATTATTTACCTGACGGTCAGCATCGGCTTGCGCAAAATCGGTATTATAAGTCAAATCCATGACCGTATTTGGCGTAACAGCCCACTTAATTTCTCCACCCACTTTCAAGGAAGAACCATCTTTTTTATCGTATAATTCTGAGCCGTTATAACGATTATCCGAAACCAAAACGTAAGGCTGAATTCGGATATTTGGTGAAGGTGGTGGCGCTTGAAGCCCCGTCAATTTTCCTGCATATTGCATCCGGGAGGGAGAAAAAGCCCTTGGAAGTGCCGACCAAATAGTTTGTTCATTGGTCATACGACGAAGCCTGAAGAAATTTATACTCCAAGTTTGTGTGTCTTTATTAGGCTGATAACGTAGGGTTTTCCAAGGAATGGCAAATTCTGCCACCCAAGCAGTATCAGTTCGTGAGGTGCGTACTCGCCAAAGTCCATCCCAATCGGTATCAAAAATTTGGTCATCAAAAGTGAGTAAATCTCGTTGCGAACCATAAGGATTTGCCATGAAAACCATCGCATTTCGTTCATCATTGAAACCATCAATGCTCACGCCAATTTGGTCACTTCCACCATAATCAAAATCTCGTTGAAGGTTGGGAACTCGTAACGCTTTTTTGCCGTCTGGTTCGTGCATGATTGCCGCAATGTACAGGTAATCAGCATTATACAGTAATTTAAAAACGGTCTTTTGATTAGCGGGATGTTTTTGTTTAGGTTCTACTTGGACGAAATCGGTAATTGCTTTGGCTTGATTCCAAACGGATTCGTCTAATTTTCCATCTACTTTCAAGAAAATATTGATGGGCGTTGCTTCAATATTTTTCTTGATAGAATCAGGTAAAAAAATATCCTGTGCAATGGTTTTATAAGAAAATAAAATAAGGATTGATAGGTAAAATTTACGCATAAGTTTGATGATGAATTGTTTTAATTACAAAGTTACGGATTTTAAGAAGTGTAAAAAAGAGGATTTATAGGTGGTAGCATAAAAAAAGGACGGTATTGCTTTAAGCAATGCCGTCCTATAAAATATAATTAATGAAATATTTTTACCAGAAATATGCGTATAAACTAATCAAAGTCACCACAACGATGGTAGCACCGATGGCAAATCCTCGTGTAGTTTTGAACATTGAAGCATCAATTTCCAAGCCTTTTTTCTCGTCAGGTAATACAAGACTTAACACAAACATTACTGAAACACAGATTACAAAAACCCATCCCATACGGTCGAGGAATGGAACTTGTGTCCAATCTGTCCCTGGAAGCCAGTTGTTGTGCATTGAAATAGCAATTAAAAAACCACCTACAATCGCAAAAAATGCACCTGCCGAATTGGTTTTTTTCCAGAAAAAGCCCATAATAAATGCCGCAAAAATCCCTGGAGAAAGAAGTCCTGTCATTTCTTGAATGAACTGAAAACCACCTTTTTTGTCAATTCCCATGAAAGGAGAAACAACGATTGCTAAAACCATTGCCACAACAATCACAACTCTACCAACCCACACCAATTGCTTTTCAGACATATCTTTGGCAAAATACGGTCTGAAAACATCAAGCGTAAAAATGGTTGAAATACTGTTGGCTTTTCCCGCTAATGAGGCAACAACTGCCGCTGTAAGTGCCGCAAAAGATAGACCTTTCAAACCCGCTGGCAATAAATTTAACAACACAGGATAGGCTCTATCTTGGTTGAAAACGCCCGTTGCATCCAACATTTCTTTTTGAAACATTCCTTTTTGATATAAAGCATAAGCCGCAATCCCGGGCAAAGTAACGATAACAGGCATTAATATTTTTAAGAAAGCCGCAAATAATAATCCTTTACGGGCAGTATCTAAATCTGCTCCCAAAGCACGTTGCGTGATGTATTGATTACAACCCCAATAGTTCAAATTCACAATCCACATACCGCCAAATAACACAGTAAGCCCTGGCAATGACATATAGTTTGAGTGACCATGAGGGTCAGCACTTTCTCTATAAATCATGTGGAAATGGTCGTCGTGATTTTGGGTCATTAATTTGAAACCGTCCACTAAACCGCTCAATCCATCCGTTCCCGAAACCAAGGTAACCGCTAAATAAGTAGCCGCTAAACCACCAATTACCAAGAAAAACACTTGAATAACGTCTGTAAAGCCAATTACTTTCATTCCTCCAATGGTAATTATTACGGCAAAAACCGCTAATAAAATCATACAAGTGTAGAATGAAATACCCGAAATTTCAGAAACTGCTAAAGCTCCTAAATAAAGAATAGCCGTTAAATTTACTGTAATATAAAGAATCAACCAGAAAATTGCCATGATTAAACTCACAGTTTTGTTATAACGTTGGCTCAAAAACTGTGGCATGGTTGAGATTTTATTTTTCAAATAAATCGGCATGAAAAATATCGCAACGACTAATAATGTTGCTGCTGCCATCCATTCATACGTGGAAATACCAAGTCCCATTGAGAAACCATTACCCGACATTCCAATCATCTGCTCTGCAGAAATATTTGAGGCGATAAGTGAAGCACCAATTGCCCACCAAGTAAGTGAACCTTCCGCTAAGAAGAAATCTTGCGTGTTTGTTTCTTTTGCTTTTTTCTTATTATAAATCCAATAACCATAACTTGATACCAGAATGAAATAGAACAGAAATACTAAATAATCAAAGGTTTGTAATCCTTGCTGTTGCATGATTTAAATGTGTTTTAAATTAGTTTTAGGGAACGATATGAAATAATTGCTTAATTTCGATACCGAAATTACCATTTTTTTACAATTATTTCTAATAAAAAGTATATTTAGGTTGACGATATTTCTCTTAAAAGACAAATATTATTTGGTTTACTCACACATTTGCAACATTTATTAATTGTTTTCCATATTTCAAGTGTATAATTGTATAAATCGTTGAAACCATTTTATTAAACCTCAAAATCATGTTATCAATTTTAAATATTCTCTTCTGCCTTATTGGAATGGCCGCTGGTTTTGGCATTTTTTCAATCTATAATAAATTTACCAGTAAGGAAGGAACTCTCATCAAAAACGAATCTACCGTTTTGTTAGAAAAGATTGAAAAGGTCTTTAAAGTAGTTTTAGCAGAGGGACATTTTTCAGAAATTTATGACCATTCTTCTGAGAAAGAAGTTTTATTTGGTTTGGCAACCATGAATAAAAAAGCCTTAATTGTTGCTAAAGCGAAGGTTTTGGTAGGTTTTGATTTTGCAAAAGTAAAAGTTCGTTGGCAGGAAGGTTCTCGGACGATGATTATTGAAGAATTCCCCGAACCCGAAATCTTAAGTACCGATTCGGATTATAAATTCTACGATATTGACCAAGGGCTTTTCAATAAATTCAAAAATGAAGAATATACGCAACTGCTTTCAGATGCTAAACAAACGATGCAAACCAAAGCCATTGCGAGCGAATTGCCCAAAATTGCGAAGAAACAGGCGGTGGTGATGTTAACCCAAATGGCGGGCTCAATGGGTTGGAATATTGATTTTCAGTTGCCCGCAACGGAACAACAAAAGCTGTTGACGGAGACGATAGACTTTGAAAAATTGTAAAAAGGTATTAAATATGATGACTCAAACTTAGGATATAATACCCAAAAACTCATTTTCCGCTTGTTGCCAATGCGATAAAGTATCGTCAGAATGTAGTCGTCCGTGGCTTTCCCAAATTTGGTAAGCTCGCAGACGGATTTGTTCATCAACTTGAATATCTTTCCAAAAAGACTGGCAAGTATTCGTGGAAAAATCAAAAGGAATACTTCCGAAAAAATCCTGTCTTCCTTCTATTTCGGCATTGTGACGGTAGCACAATCGCTTGATTGGACAATCACCACCCCCGCACATTGTTATATCGTAAGGCATAATTGATAGGTTTTAATTATTACGAATTAACGAAATAAAATCAAAAAATAATCAATGAATTTATAAAAAACTCAAAATAATTAATAGACTTCGGACAGATACAGTTTTTTGTTTTCAGTCTAATCCAAAAGCCTTAACTTTGTTTTATCAAAATAAACGCAGGAGCATTTTGCGGTATATTGTTGATTTGAGGAACGACAAAGAATCTTTCAAAAATAAAAAAGAGCCGAATAAATCATCTATTCGGCTCTTTTCCTATAATAATGACATTAATCTACCAATTTATGTTTTTCATTGTAAGCAAAGGCAAAAATGATAATTTCACCGAGAATTCCAACAATAGCAGTGAAAGTATCGCCTAACCAAACAAGAAGAAAAGCGAAAAGGGTAAACATTGCGATGAGTTGGAAGGTTGAAAGTTCGTTACTATCGTTCTGATGTTGTTGTGATGCTGACATAGTTTTTGATTTAAAAATTAAAAAATGAATACTGTAACTCGAAATAACGGTCTTAAAATCAAATTATTACAAAGCGAATAATTGATAACAATTCACCGTTCTACTGATAATAGTTAATTTCTTATCATTGTACTAAGATATGGATAAATATAAAAATACCAAGCTATTTTTGATTATTACTGCCATATTTTTTTGTAAAAGTGCTGGAATATTCGCTCAATATTCGGATAAGTGGATTTCTTTAAAATATGAATCAGTTAGGTATAAGCCCAATCATTTCTATTTTTCTAAGGTAGACGATGACCGAAAAGATAGAAGTAAAATCGGTAAAATTTACGGAGATAAACAAGCTGAGAAACAGCTAAAATTGAGCGGAGGAATAGTGAAAACCTTAGAAAATTGCTTCTTGAAATCATTCATAAAAACGGCTTCTGATTATCCTATTATCTTTAAAATCAAAGAATTATCTATTGATGAAACGCATACTGATTTAAAGATTTCAGGGAAATGTAAAATTAAGATTTCTTATAGTTTTCAAAGAGATACGACAGAAGTGGAACTGACTGATTTTCAGACGGCTATCACTTTTTCCCGTTCGCAGGGAGATTACAATAATTACGAGACATTATTAAGCAAAGTTATTGAAAAATCGGTGATGTATTTTGATGAATGGATGGTAGAGAATTACGATAAAAATCCCAAATTGATAAAGTTGTTAAATTTAGTTATTAAACCCGATTATGAAATAGATAAACCAGAAAAAGGAGATACTGTTTTTTGGTCGCCCATTCGTAAAATGACTTGGGCTGATTTTACTGGAACAATGCCTCGAAATACTAAATATTCCGCTCAAATTTTTACCAATTTTGAATATTTAGCTCCTTTGAAATTAGAAAATGGTAAGCTAACGATTGATTTGCAGATGAAGGTTTATATGTTGAAAAGTGGCTCGTGGACTTCCTCAGCGACACTTTCAGAATATAGTATTGCTCATGAACAACTCCATTTTGATTTGACAAAACTGATTGTCGAGCGTTTCAAACAAAAAGCTAAAAATATACTGACGGTTGATAATTATGACAGCGAATTACAATTGCTTTTCATCGAAATGTACCGTGAAATGAATAAGATTCAGAAGGAATACGACGATGAAAGTAATCATAGTATCAATATTTTTGGACAACAAAAATGGCAAAGTGCAGCGATTGAAGAATTAAGAAAAATGGGAGTAAAATAACCATACACAAAATGAAAAAATTATCAATGGACGATTTGAATCGTCTTTCCGCAGAAGAATTCCGTGAAAGTGAAAAATTTCCTTACATTCTTATTTTAGATGATATCAGAAGTATGAATAACATCGGTTCTGTTTTTAGAACGGGTGATGCTTTTAAAGTTGAAAAAGTGTATTTATGTGGAATTACTGCCACACCTCCGCACCGAGAAATTCAAAAAACGGCTTTGGGGGCAGACGAAACCGTAAATTGGGAACACGTTGAAGATGTGCTACAATTGGTGAAAAAATTACAGGCTGACAGCATTATTGTTGCGGCGGTTGAGCAAGTCGAAAATAGCGTTTCTTTATTGGAATTTCAGCCAGAAGATGGAAGGAAATATGCCTTTGTGTTCGGGAATGAAGTTTTTGGGGTAAATCAAACCATCGTTGAACAGGCTGATTTTTGTTTGGAAATTCCGCAATTTGGTACTAAACACTCATTAAATATTTCGGTAACGGCGGGCGTTGTGGCATGGGATTTTGTCAGTAAAACATTGAGCAAAGGTTAAAAGTGAGAAGTAAGGTAAAGAAAAATTTGAATTCAGGTTAACCATAGTATCTGTTTTAGAAATTAAATTTTGGTCTATTCATCGAACTATCTCATTCATCAATGCTATCGCAAATGCATTCCTTTTAATAATTTTCCCTTTTCACTCTTTTCTATCCCTTTATCAAAACTTAACACGAAAAATTTTTTTGAGTAAAACCTTCTTCCTACATTCGTTGCATAAATATAATAATATCTTAACATTAAATTAATACTGACAATGAAATCAGATAACAAGAGCCTCGCTAACGAAATATCGGCCGCAATCTTAGGGAAATTACACGGATTAAATGCCAAGAGTGCCAAGAAATTAGTTAAAGCCGTAGATGAATCTTCAAAAGATATAGTAAAGAAATTTGCTAAATTACAGAAAGAGGAAACTGACGAACAAGAAAAAGATACTAAAAAAGCGTTGAAAAAAGCGGCTGAAAAAGCTGAAAAAGTAGCAAAAGCTAAGGAAAAAGCACTTGCAAAAGCAGCTTTAGATGCTAAAATTGCAATTGTTACCAACGATGGTGAGAGTCCAAAAGCTGCGACTCCCGCTCCAAAGGCTGCTACTACTAAAACAGCACCAGCAAAAGCAACATCAGCGGCAACGACTGATTCTGAAAAAGCTTAGGAATAATTACCGATTATCAATAAAATAGAGAGTTTGTCAAAAATAAAAATCATTTTTGGCAAACTCTCTTTGTTTTGTGTCATGAGAGCGTCCTCGCTTCCGCAAAGAAAACCAAAACCTTTTAAATTATGTCCAACATTTTAGAAGCACAACACGTAGTAAAACGTTACGCCGAACATACTGCCTTGAATGACGTCAGTATTGAAGTTCCCAAAGGTTCAATTTTTGGCTTGCTCGGTCCAAATGGTGCAGGCAAAACTTCACTCATTCGTATCATCAATCAAATTACTGCTCCCGACGAAGGACTTATTATCCTTAATGGAGAAAGGCTGCAACCCAAGCACATTGAAGATATTGGGTATTTACCCGAAGAACGGGGACTTTACAAAAAAATGAAAGTTGGGGAGCAACTTTTGTACCTTGCTCAGCTCAAAGGAATGAATAAAGGTGAAGCCCTGGAAAGGTTGAAAAAATGGTTTATCAAATTTGATATTAAAGATTGGTGGGATAAAAATGTGGAAGACCTTTCAAAAGGGATGCAGCAAAAAACACAATTCATTGCAACCATCGTTCACGAACCTAAATTGATAATTTTGGATGAACCTTTTTCTGGTTTTGACCCTATCAATGCTAATCTTTTGAAGGATGAAATTTTGGAATTGAAAGAACGTGGCACTACAATCATTTTTTCGACGCACCGTATGGAGTCGGTCGAAGAACTTTGCGACCATATTGCTCTTATCAATAAATCAAAAGTGGTTCTACACGGAGCCAAAAAAGAGGTTAAAAACCGCTTTAAAGATGATTCTTATCTGATAGAATTTGTGGGAAATTTACCCGAAACAAACAATACTTTTGAAATATTAGCTACTGAACCTTTGGAAGATGGTATTACCAAAGCTCATATTCGTAATATTTATGAACTACCTGTAAATCAATTGATTGGAAACTTGATTCAACAAGTAGAGCTGAAAGCTTTCAACGAAAATATTCCTTCTTTTAACGATATTTTTATCAAAGTTGTAGGAGGAGAAGCTAACGATTTATTGTAAAAATGCAACTCGAATCTCCAGATTTGAGTATTGATAACCTACTTCTACGGAACTGGAGTTCCGTCTTACATTCTTAAAGCCATGAACAAAGTCTTACTAATTATACAAAGAGAATACGTCACTCGGGTACGTAAAAAATCATTCTGGATTGCTTCAATCATTGTCCCTTTTTTGATAGCGGGCGTTTATGCTATTCCTGTTTACTTTATTCTTAATTCTAACGATACCAAAACCGTTGAAATTATTGATGAAAGTGGTCTGTTTAAAGGCAAAATTAAATCGGATAAAGACATCACTTATCAGTTTATTAACCAACCTTTTGAACAAGCCAAAAAGCAATTGCATAAAAGCGATGCTGATATTTTGGTAGATATTCCCAAAGACGTTTTGACAAATCCTGACGGGGTAAAAATGGTTGGCAAAAAATCTATCGGAATGAGTACGCAATTTGATATTCAAGGCACAATTCAGAATGAACTCCGTAATATTAAATTAGAAAATGCTCACATTGATTTGAAAATTTTGGAGGATAATAAAGTTAGCGTAAATGCCCAAACTTATACCATACAAGAAGACGGAAATGAGCAAAGTAGTAGCTCGACGGGTGCAATGATTTTGGCGGGTGTTTTTGGTATGATTCTCTATATTTCTGCTTTGTTGTACGGTTCGCAGGTAATGAATGGAGTTATTGAAGAGAAAAGTAACCGTATTATTGAGGTTATGATTTCGTCGGTAAGACCATTTCAATTGATGATGGGTAAAATTATTGGCGTAGGATTGGTTGGCATAACGCAATTTCTTTTGTGGGGTGTTTTAACTTTTACGGCTTCTACTGCTACGACAAAATTAATGTCGGGCAAAATTGAAGAGAAAGTACAAACCATGCAAAAAACGGGAAAAACCAAAGATGATATTGCTCAATTTAAGAAAGATTTTAAGGATAAAAATCCTTTATCGGGCATTTCTCAAACTATTGAAAACGTCTCGTTAGTCAAACTAATTATCTGTTTTTTATTATTTTACATTGGCGGATACATGATTTACAGTTCACTTTTCGCCGCCATTGGTTCAGCCGTTGAGAACTCATCTGAAGCTCAGCAATTCATGTTTCCCGTTACCATTCCGATTATTTTATCGTTTGTTTTGGGGCAAGTAATCATTCAAGACCCCGACAGTAATTTGGCTTTTTGGGCTTCAATGTTCCCATTGACATCTCCCATTGACATGATGGTTCGTTTACCTTTTGGCGTACCAAATTGGCAAATAGCATTATCTCTGACTTTATTAATACTCGGTTTTTTAGGAACAACTTGGATTGCAGGAAAAGTGTATCGGGTAGGTATTTTGATGTACGGAAAGAAACCATCATGGAAAGAAATTTCTAAATGGGTTTTTTATAAAGGATAATTTAGTAGGTATTAGGTCGTAAGTATTTTAACTAATTCCTTTTGGGGAACTTCAATATTTAGCATTGGCTTTGAACAATACCTAATACCTACCTTAATATTCCTAATTGCTTAGTTAATTGCACGAGTGCCGTTGTGTCACGTGCATCCAATTTTCGAATCATATTTTTACGGTGATTATCTACCGTATTTGAACTAATGAACAATTTTTCTGCAATTTGCTTAGATTCGTAGCCTCTTAATAAAAGTTTCAGTACATCAAGTTCACGGTTAGAAAAAATATCCTGTTTCTTTATAATGGTTTCTTTTGATGAAAAAGTGGTAACAAATTCACCACTATTAAAACTTAGTCTTCCCCAATATTGGTCGGTTGGTTTTATTAAATGGTCAATATCTTGGTCAACAATGAAACAGAGCGTTGGAAACCCATCTGCATTAAATTCCAAACCAAATATTTGTACCATGGTATGAAATGGTTTTCCACTTGGACGCAAATGCTTCATTCCGTAGCCATAAGCAATAAAATTTTGTTGAATATCTTTCGGAGCATCTCTGATTGATTCCATCATAAAATTAAAAAGTGTAGGAATTGAAGATACATTTTTAGTTTCTGGAACCATCGAATCCAAAAATTGACTGAAACCTTTTTTCATGAACGTTTCGGCTGGAATACCCAAAGCAACTTCCGTATTAGCGATGTACTTGAAAGTAAGGTTACTCATATCCATAATGCCGTAAACAGCATTCAGATAAGTTGTGTCTTTGTTGAAAAAGCCTATTTCTTGTAAGTACTTTTCGGCTGACTTTTCAGAAGCAATTCCCGAAATCTGATTCACAGCTTCTAAGCATTTGCGATATAGTTGATCCAATGAATGATCAGAAAAATTTTGCATGAAGTATTAAAAAATGAGTCTATAATTTACCATAAATTATCCCTGTGGCTCAACTGAAGATTTCAAATTTAAATGATTTTTGTCAGAAAATAGCCAAATTGGCTATTTCTTTTATTTCAAAATTTGCACAAATTTGCATCATCAAACAACATATATCGTATTATTCCATTCAAATATATGTCGCTACACGGTTTCCTTAATACTTAGCCATTTTCTCATTACTATTCGTTCGTAAATACTTGACCATAATTTATATCAGACCAAAAGAAGATTCAAATATTTATTGTGAAATTTAAAAATCATAAATAAAAATTAAGAATCCTCTTTTAGAAACCGAAGAATATTCTTCGGTTTTTTTTATGTGGTTAAATATCAATAGCTTGGAGGCTTATTTTGTCCTCTGGTGTATCAATATCAAATAGCCCTTCTGGAAAATATACGGTAGTAATTTTATCTTGAAAATTGTTCAAAAACACCCTTGCACCTTTATCTCCTTGTAATTTCAGAAGTTCAGGGAAAATAGATTTATCAAATAGCATGGGTACTCCTAATTGATTTCCGTAATTACAAGCAACAATTGAAGCGTTGGAGTTTGCAAAAGTTTGCACTATTTTTTGCAAAAGTTCTTGCGTAATTAGCGGTTGGTCACACAAAAGAACCATCATGGCATCTGATTTTTCGGCTAATTTTTGTGTTCCAGTCCGAATAGATGTTCCCATACCTTCTTCCCAATCGGGATTTACGACGGTACTAATTTTTCCAATAAGAGGCTGAATACTGTGTTGGATAAGGTCGGAGTTCGCTCCTAATACAACCAAAACATCATCAGAAATAGTTAAACCTATTTTGATAGTTCGATGAATTAGTGTTTCACCACGAAACTCAATGAGTTGTTTTGGTTGTCCCAAACGACTGGAACTTCCAGCGGCGAGGATTATAACGGATAGTCTCATGATTAAATCTTTATTTCGCTTGAGTTGCCAAGTTACTTTTGAAACCTTTGGCAGTCATATCTTTGTTATTTAACTTGCAATAAATCATTTTAAAATCGTTTAATCTAAAAAAGCTAAAAAATTTATGAAAAAGCTATTAATAACCGCTATGTTATTGACTGGTTTCCAGTCGGTTAATGCTCAAGTATTCTCAGGCACACAAGAAGTTGAAAAAGCTAATAAAGAAGGTTTATATACATCAGTTGCGGTAGATGATAAATATGTTAAACAAGCTTGGCAAGTAGAATTAGCCAAATATGGTAAAGTAGAATCGGGAAAAAGTGGGGCGTATAAAATTACTGGAGCAAGTGTACCAACCGTCTCTGGCGACCCTGTGATGTTGTTAAGTAGAATTTCAACTGAAAAAGGACGTACCAAAATATTTTTATCGTTGGGTTTAGGAGATGAAGCTTATGTAAATGGTACGCACCCAAAGTATGCAGCGGCAGAGAAAATTTTGAATGACTTTGTTGAACTAATTAACCTCCAAGAAGGTGTGAGAACGGAAGAAAAAACGATGGAGGATGTTGTTGATAAACAGAAAAAAGTAATCAAAACGGGGGATAAATTAGTGCGTTCTATTGAGGATAATAAAAGAGAAAAGGAAAAACTTTTGAAGAAAATAGATGAAAATAAAGCAGAATTAGAAAAACTTTTGACCGATGTTGAACAAAATAAAAAAGACCAAATTTCAATGGGCGAAAGCGTAAATGCTCAACAGAAAAAAGTGGATGAAGCAAAAACAAAAGTGCCGAAACAATAATTTTTTGAGTTACGGATCAGAAAAAGGGTTAAAGGAAAATATCTTTTCTTTTAACCCTTTTTCTTTTAACTTTATTCTTTCCCTATTTGTTCGTCTCCTTTGCTAACGTTCAGTTCTCACATAGAAATTAATCCATTCTTAATTCCTACTTACCGTTCATTTAATTCCAGATTGCCATTCATCAAAGTCATCATACCTTTCGGACATCAAACAAGGTACTATGTATTAAAGAGTAGCGTTCTTTGTTCGTAAATATGTAATAAAAGCCTCTAAATCAATTTATTAACTTAAAATTAAAAAACAAAAACCATGAATCAGACATTATATCGCATACCTTCTAAAGGACAGTTAGGTGGTGTTGCAGCAGGTTTAGCAGAGCGTTTCGGGATTGACCTTTCCGTAATGAGAATAATTTTAGTTATCGGATTAATTTTCACGCACGGTATTTTCTTCTGGATTTATATTATCTTGTGGGCAGCTTTGCCAGTACAACATCAATGGCAAACGGCTTCGGCTGATGTCACCAATGATTCAACTTTTAACGAAACACTAACTAACATGAAAAAAGATTCAAACAAAGTTTGGGGGATTATTTTAGTAGTCCTTGGTACAATTTTCCTTTTAGACGAATGGATTCCTGATTTTGATTTTGGTAAATTTTGGCCTCTAATCCTAATTGGAGTGGGTGGTTATATCATCTTCAAAGACAAGGATAAAATTGATTTTCATAACGATAGTAATAGTAGTAACCTCTAAAATCAGTTAACGGTATTCAGTAAACAATTAACAGTAAGCAGTTATCAGTGATAGAATAGTTTTTAATAACAACTGATTGATAATAGCTGCTAACTGTTAATTGCTAACTGTACTCGGTTAATTGTTCACTGAAATAACATGAACTCTAAAAATATTTTCACGGGTGGATTTTTGATTTTACTCGGTATCTTGTTCTTGGGAAAAGAATTAGATTGGTTTCATATCAATTGGCACGAAATATTCCGCTTGTGGCCGCTTTTATTGATATATCTTGGATTGGTAGCATTATTGGGAAAAAGTAGTCGCTCAGCAACCGTCGTTACAATCGTGCTTTTGTGCATTGCAATTCCTACGGTAATTATCAGAAGTTGTCAAGAAAAAGTTGAAAATGCTTTTGATGATAATGGTATTCATATTGATATGGATGATGATGACGATGATGATAACGATGAGGATAGAAGTTTCAAAGGCTCAAATCAAACCTTGAATTCGCCAATGAATTCGGCCATTAAAAATGCAACGTTTAATTTTTCGGGCGGGGCGGCAGAGTTTGAAATAGGAGGGACTTCTTCTCAATTGGTAGAAGCTGAGGCAAAACTTGATTTTGGTAATATTTCCTTGAAAAAGACGGGCGATTCAACGAGTCCAACGCTTGATTTTGCTTTAAGAGGAAAAAAGAATAACATCAATATTGGTGATGACAATAATAATAAAATCAATTTGAAATTAAACCCTTCGGTGATTTGGGATATGAAATTTGAGTTTGGAGCGGGTAAAGCAGATTTTGATTTGAGTGAATACAAAGTCAAAAACCTTTCTATTAAAACTGGTTTGACTAAAACAGACGTAAAATTGGGTGATAAAGTAGATAATTTGGATGTGCAAATTGAGTCTGGATTAACTTCAATTGAATTTAAAGTGCCAGAATCAGTAGGTTGTCGTATTGACCTTGACGGAGGTTTGAATGACAAAGATTTTGATGGATTTATCCAAAAAGATGGTCATTGGGAAACCCCAAATTTTGATAAATCAAATAAGAAAATCAACCTCAAATTTGAAGGAGGTTTACAAGAATTGAAAGTTAGAAGATACTAATTGTAGAAGCGGGTTATTAGAATTTTTATTCTAATAACCCGCTTTTTTCTAACTCTTTTACACACTCTGACAAAGTTCTATCAATACTGAATTCGTGCCTTTGGGGTGCAAAAAACACACTAATTTATTATCAGCCCCTTGTTTTGGTTTTTCATTCAATAAGATAAAGCCTTCGTTTTTTAATCTCTCCATTTCCGCCAAAATATCCGCTACTTCAAAAGCAATGTGGTGAATTCCTTCCCCTTTTTTCTCAATAAATTTTGCAATAGGGCTATCTGGATTAGTGGCTTCTAAAAGCTCAATTTTTGTTTGTCCAGTCTGAAAAAAAGAAGTCATAACTCCTTCCGATTTATAAGGGCTTGTTCCTAAAAGTTTTGTGAATAAATCATTAGAGAATGCTAAGTTTTTTACGGCAATGCCGATATGTTCAATGTGTTGCATATTGAATTAAATAATAGACTGAAGTTTAAAATGGTTGAGTGTTGATAAAATGAAAACTCATCCAAAGTACGTTTCCGTCTTCTTGAAATATTTGCTTTTGCCTGTTGTTCATGGCAATTTTAATTTGGAAATCGCACCGATTGACTTGAAAAATAAATTAATGCTTCCGAGAAAGTCGCTTAACTTTTTTCTCTAATTTTTCGATTTTCTTATTCTGTTCAATAACATACAGCGTTAATTCTTCTACTTTTTGCAATAAAAGTGCTTGGGTTTCAGCCAAGTCAATACCATTTTTAGTAACATCAGCCGTTGAAGGAATTTCTGGTAAATGCTGATTTGTTTTGATGTATTTTTCAACTTCCGCAAGTGGGCGAAGTTGGTAGCTTGGGTCAAAAACAAAATCTGCCCAAAATGTCGTTCCATTGGTGGCAACACGTACTTTTTCAGTGATAATTCCTCCTGAAATTGCCATTTTGTAGGTACTTCCAGTAGGAATCGTTACACCAGTTCCGACGGTAATACCGTCAGGAAATCCAACGGGCAACTGAGCAAAAGATTGGTGAACAAATGTTAACCCACAGAGTAGTAGAAGGTAAAAAAAAGATTTCATGGTATTTAGAATTAAAAGTTTAATGTTTTTTTGAATATATCTTTAAAACGCTAATTTTTAATATCCGCAGCCGCCAATATAGGCTTTAAATAAACTATTAGCTTGAGCTTCAAAATTTGGTTGTAAAGTAATGAAATTCCCGCCATTTAAAATCACATCGGAACCAGAAATTACTTGAGTGAGCGTATTATTTTGGGTAATAATAAAGGTTGCGGCATCGTATTTTCCCGTTAATATATTCCCAGCAAAAGAATATGTGTTGGGACAGGGTGGTAAAGGGTCACCAATCACGATAATTTCATCAATTCTCCCATTGCCCGTTGATAGAATTGGGGCATTATTGACGGCGGTATTTGACGTAAGTAACCACCGAATTTGCATATTGGATTGGTTATCGCAAGTAACTGGTAAGGTCAAATTTGAAATGACGCCACTTACCCAATCAGTCAATGCTTTTACGGTTGTGAGGTCGGTCCAAATTCCCGTATTTCCAATTCGATATTGAATTTTAAAATCACTTGGTCCAACGCCTGAGCCTCGTTGAATGGACGAAATTTTAAGGTTTTGAAAACCCAATGTTGTGAAATTTATTAACCAATAATCGTTGTTCATTCCATTATCCCAATTGGGTGAACTCAGACAAAAATCGCCCGTTCCATTAGCCCCCGTTGTGGTGAAATCATACGTTCCTGTATAAGTGTTTTCTCTCGAAATTTGCTGTAAAAGATTTGCTGAAAGCCCTAATGAAGCATTTCTTGACTGATTTTTAAAATCCCATTGCACAATCGTTTGTTTGACGGTTACTTGACAGCTTGCCGAAAAGCCACCGTCATTTGTTGTGGCAGTGATTGTGGTTATACCCCCACTTACGCCCGTTATTTGTCCATTGATAACGCTTGCAATGGCTGAATTACTACTCGTCCAAATAATGGTTTTATCACTGGCATTGGCTGGTAAAATGGTGGCAGTAAGTTGGGTATTTTGTCCCATTCCTATGGATAAGGTTGTGGGTAAAATGGTCATATTGGTAACTGCGATGGGCGGAACAAGCATATTTTCGTAAGCTCCCAAATCAATTGGCCCGACGGTATTGCGGGGTTTTGACAAAAAATCCTTTACATATTCCTCCAAAACGGGATGTCCAACGGCAGCATTTATCAAAATGGTACCTTGATTTACAGCATTTGAATTAGGCGAAAGCGAATAATCTTGCGTTAAATAGTTGTTGAAATTAGGCAGATTTTGTCCTGCATTTCCATAAATAGAATTGGTGTGGGTAACCGTTCCTGTATTGGTGGATTGATAGTAGGCTACAAAATCAACGATACCAGGACTCCGCCAGTTATTGGTCATATTCACCGTTCCCGTCAAATCAGTGGACATTAAGCAAAGTGTCGTGGCAGGAAAACCAGCGGTAGCATTGGTATTGTAAATGACATTATTCCGACAATCTACTTTTTCAACAATGGGAATATCCCCGACTTCGCCTTTATCGGGCAGTAAAAATACCGCTGTTTGATACCGATTTGCTCCTGGAGCCCCAATTTTATCGCCTTCATCAATGAGCGTATTGTTGTAAAAATATAAAGTTCCTTGTCGATAATTTTGATAAATACCTTGGTCGCCCCCGTAACGCACAATCCGAGCAGCTCCTTGTTTGCTGTTGTAAATAATATTTCCGTACACAAAAGTTTCTTTGTATTTGGGCAATTGGTCAAGGTAACCCTGTCCGCCCTGTGCTTCTGGAATTTGAATGGCGTGTCCATCAGAAGCTACAATCCAGTTATAACGAATAATATTTCCTGCCGAACGGTCTTTAATACTGGCTCCGTAAGAACCCCAAACCAAGTGGTCGTAGAAATTATATTGATAAATTACGTCTTCAGCTTCAATATAAGAATTGTGTAAATGTCCATCGCCGACTAATCCATTTTGGGTAAAATAATTTCTTTCGACTAAAATATTTTTGGAAAGAGCGTGCGTTCCGAATTTTGAATTAATGAATAATCCTAATCCACAATGATTGAAATTACAGTTCCGAACCACAAGATTTTGAACACGTTCGGCATAGATTCCACAGCTAAAAACATCGTATGATTGTTGAACTCCATTATTTACAGAAAATGTGAAATTTGAGTGTGCATTTCTAATTTCTAAACCGTCAATCACAATATCATGCGGAATGGCTGAATATGAGCCATTTGGACAATTTCCGTTGCCATCAACGCCAGGTTCTATAAAAATGAGTCCGTAAGGCTGGGTTTGGGCATAACACATTTGTCCCGAAATGGCATTGGCGTGGTCGCCATCAATAATTGGTTTCTCGCCATTTGGTCCTGCAATCCCAATTATTTTGATTGGATTTGCGGTAGTTCCACTGGTTGAAATTAGAAATTTTTCTTTGTAAGGGTT
>JAZKDE010000043.1:68560-69746 GCA_040387735.1 Bacteroidota bacterium | reverse complement strand
TCATAGTGAATATTGACGACATCGCCCGCTCCCAAAGTTTTCCACGGTACTTGACTGAGTTTGGTTTTAGGATACGTTGGACCAATATCGTAAGTGATTTGGGCAAAAATTGAGCGATTAATAAAGAGTAAAAAGAGCAGGGTAAATATTGGTTTCATCGGGATTGTATTAGGAACAGTCAAATTATTTCACGGTAAAAAGCTCTTCTTTTTTTGCTGGATGAGATTTCTTCAAAGTATATTTATTGCGTTTGGGTTGAATCAGAGCTTTCAAGGCTGCAATTTCGTGAAATAAAAATTCATTCTGGATTTGTAAATCTTGCGTTCGTTTTTCGAGGGCTTTTATTCCCGAATAAGCCACTCCCAATAAATCTAATGCACTTACAGTGGTATCGTTTCCAATTATGCCCAAATCATCTTTCCCGAAACTGTGATAAAAATCCTGAGCCATGATGCCGTAATGACGATATTCCTTCATTTCTTTTCCTTTAAAGTTCCACGAATAAAAAGGAATTTTTGCAATTTTCTTCAAAACAGTTTCGCCATTGAGTTCAATAAAGTTTTCTTTTTTACGAATATCAGAAGTGTGTTGCCACCCATTGGTAGCATTTACCAGAAAAGCATAATTTGTAAATGGGTCAGAACCCACGAAAAAAGTATAATTATCAAACCGCATCATCATCTGATTATCGGCAGTATTTGAGGTAATTAAATTTCCGCCAACGCCAGCAATACAAAAAGTGCTCGTGTGATTATTTGTGTTCGCATTTCGTCCCATTGCCGTCGAATTCGCTCCGCTGGCAGTGGTTGAATTACCAAAAGCAGTTGAAAAAGTCCCAGATGCTTCGGTATTGCTGCCAAATGTAGTGGAATAATTTCCGCTACTTCTGGAAAATTCACCCGAGGCAAAAGAAAAAATGCCCGAGGCTTTTGTACCATTACCAAATGCGGTTGAAGATTCTCCTTCGGCTATGTTATTACTGCCCGCTGTGATGGAGAAATTTCCTTTGGCAATATTTCCATTACCTAATGCCATTGCAGAATTGCCGAGAGCATAAGATTTTTCGCCCATGGCAACTGAAAAATCACCCCTTGCTTTGGTATTAAAACCCGAGGCAAAGGAAAATACCCCAATGCTATCTCTGTCCCAATTATGAAAATTGGTAGTATCTGCATCGGGAAAACCG
>JAZKDE010000043.1:0-68550 GCA_040387735.1 Bacteroidota bacterium | reverse complement strand
TCTGAACGCAGATTTTTCGGCGTACCAAAAAGTACGAGTTCCTTTACCCGAAATGGGTGGTTTGGCGGGATTTCCCGAAAAGTAATCAAGCCCCGAAAATAAAACGCTTCCATCTTTAACATGGAGCAAAGAAAGGGGTGTCGCAGTACCGATTCCGACCTTTCCATTACCTTCAATTTTAATTCTTGTGACGGAATTAGTGCCTAATATCAAAGGGCCATTTTCGTAGTTCATCACAAAGGCACTCAGTCCAATATTTGCGATACCCGTTAAAAAACCATCGGTCATCAACGAACCCGTATTACTCGTTTGATAGAGCGTTAAAGCACCTGCGGGATTATAAATATTGAGGGGAGCGACGGGATTATTCGTTCCAATTCCAACATTTCCCGTATTATTGTTATAAATATTATTGCCCAAACTAAGCCAACTGGCACTGGAAATCGTCGCCAAATTTATCCATGCAGTACCGTTAGAATACCAATACCCGTTGGTTGTAATGTCAAATACCGTAAGACCTTGCGTATGGGCGAGAGCAGTCCGTTCAGTAGTTGTCATGCGGGGAATTAATAACCCTTTGGTCGTGCTACTAATATCCAACATCGCATTACTATCGGGAGCAGCTCCATTGGCATTAACGCCTAATTGGGCAAAGATTTTTCCTCCCGAAATTAGGCATAAGAAAAGGATAAACATTTTTATTAAAGGATGTTTTTTCATAGTGTTATTAGAAGTAAATTTCATTAAGTTTTTAATAGTTAATTGATTATAGTAGCACGAAAATTTATAGTGGGCGAGAATTGGTTGAGGTAAGACTTTGATTCAAAGGTGTAAAATCAAACTAAATCAAAAAAATAAAACCAAGTGAACTGACAAAACGGGTTGTCAAATGGTAAAAAATAAGAATCGAATGGTTTTGAAGGGAAGAAAATAAAGAGAAAATAGGTCGAAGAATAAGCCATTGTAAAATTATAATAAAGGAATTTTTACGGTAAAATATTGGTCATTTTCAACCGTTTCCAAAGGTTTATTAGTTAGGTATTTGTACAAGCTTTTTAAGCTTTCCAGTCCTTGTTTGTTAGACGTTTCTACAAATTTCTTTTTCTGTAAATTATTTCTGACTAAAAGATAGTTGTCTTTAATTAATACATTGATAATTAGGGGATTGTCTTCTTCGATAGTGTTGTGTTTGATTGCATTTTCGAGGAGATTTTGTAGCGTAACGGGAACAATTCCACACGGTAAATATTCTTTTTCAATGGAAATATTTATCTGCAAACCGTCTTCAAAACGTGATTTTTGGAGATTGATATAATGCTTTACAAAACCTACTTCTTGCTCTAAACTGACAATGTCTTTGTCTTTATTTTGTAAAATATACCGATAAATTAATGACAGTTTCTGTAAGAATTTTGAAGCTTCTTTGGGTTCTGTCATAATTAAACTGTTCAGAGACGTTAAGCTGTTAAACAAGAAATGAGGATTCAAATGATTGATGAGATTTTGGTATTGAATCTCGGTTTTATCTTTCTCTAATCGGGTAGATTGCATTCTCAAATGATAGATTTTTGACCTTTCTTCTGCCCTAAAACGCATGAAAGCGTAGAACAACGAGCAAATCAAAAACACGCAACCATACAGAAACCATTTACTTTTATAGAAAACTGTATCAATATGAATTTTTAGCCTACTGATGGGTGTTTCATAGCCATTATTGTCAATTCCTTTTACCTGAAAAACATAGTCACCACCGTCAAGATTAGAAAAAGTTGCGTTATTATTCGGTAGAGAAACCCAAGATTTATTATAGTTTGACAACTGATAAGTGTATTTGTATTTTTGCTCATCGGGTGGATTTAAAGTAGAAAAATAGACGCTAAATCCATTTTCTGAAGACGCTAAACCAACCGCAGATGTATCATTATGAAGCAATATTTCATCATTAACTAAGGTGATTTTACTAATCAAAACCTTATCTTTTGTGGAAGATGAAATTAGTTTTGAAGGAAAAATCTTTACTACATTTCCTTTTATCAGAGAAATGATTTGCCCATTTTTTAAACAATAAAGGGAGTTACGCCAATTCATATTGAAGTTTCCTTTGTTAATGGGGATAGTTTCGGTGACGGATTTTTTTCTATTTGGAAAGAAAACCGAAATGTCGTTGTAGGCAGCCGTCCAGATATTATCATTTTTATCAACAATCATATCGGCTATTACATTGACATCTAATGAATTATGGAATTTTTGAGTGATTGGGTCAAATTCTATTACTTCATAAAAAGACCCAATCCAGAAATTCCCCTTTGTATCTTTCTGAATAGCATAGTGCCAAATTTTCTTGAATTCAAGGTCATTTGCGGTGTTTACAAGTTCAAATGCTTGTTTCTTTTTTGAGAATTTAGCTAATCCTTTCGTCTGAATCGCAATCCAAATGTCTCCATGATTATCAACTTCTGAGCAAGAAATGTCCATCAAAGAGTTGGTCAGAATGGGATAGTAAGTCCATTTTTGCGTAGAAATTTTATAAGAATAAGCGTAAGAATTATTGCCAAAAAACCAGATAGAATCCCCTTTTTGCATGGTGTGAGCAATGTGATTATTGGCAATTAGGCTATCAGGCAAAGGCAATGCTATTAATTTTTTCTTCTTTTTATCGAAGAAAAGAAACGATTCAGATGCAACTACGTAAATATTATTTTGATAGTCAATTAAAGCCTGAATGCTTTGATTTCTGATGAAAGGAATATTAAAAACTTCTAATTGATTGGTTTTTGGGTAGTAGTGAACGAAGCTATTGGGCGTGGCAGACAACCACCAAGTATTATCGGCTGAATCTTCTAAAAATGAGTATAGTTGATTTTCATTTTTTAGTTTTGGATATAATAAAGCAAGGTCGTAGATTTCATAAAAATTATGGACGGGATTTGTTATTGAAATTCCATCGTTCGTTCCAAGCCAAATACTGCCTCCTTTATGCTCGTAAACAGCCCAAAATGAATTAGCCGCAATAGTAGTTGGTTTTGAAGGGTCGTTGACTAATGGAAATGCTTTTTGAGTTTTAATATCGTAATAATAACAGTAATCAAACCAATCACTTAACCATAAATTATGCTGTTTGTCCGCAAAAATATACCTAATTTCGACTTGTTTATTATGGAAGATATTTTTTAAGGGTAGTTCTTTTATTACTTGCTCTTTTAGAATGCTAAAGTAGTTAAGTGTCTGTAAATCAAAGTCGTAAAAAATAATATTGGCTTCGTCTAAAGCAATACTTTTGATGTTAGGTAATTTGAAAATTGAAATATTTTTGGGATTATTTCCTCGGTTGAAAAACTGTTTCTTCGAAAAATCAAAAAAGTTGATTCCTGCGTCAGTTACCATCCATAAGCCTCTTTTTAATGGGTCGAGAATGATGCCTTTTCTGTCAATCCAATTATTGTCTATGGAAGATTTGTTGTTTGAATCATTGATGAAGTTTTTTGTTTTTTCAGAGTATTGAAATAGTCCTTTTCCTCGAATCGAAAACCAGATGTTGCCCGTATTATCGCACAAAATATTAAAACAAACGTATCCACTTTTATTGAATTCGGGGAGATTGATAAAATGGTTCGTTTTCTTATCGAAATAACCAATTCCCTCGCCAGTTCCAACCCAAATTCGACCGAGATTATCTTCGCATAATGATTGAACTACGCTGTGCGTCAACGAATTTGGGTTGCCTTTTTCGTGCTTGAAAATAACAAGATTATAGCCGTCAAATCTCTTTAATCCGCCACTCGTTCCAATCCATAAAAAGCCATCCTTATCTTCTAAAAAGCAACTGACGATATTGGACAATGTACCTTTTTCGTCAATAAATTGCTTGAAAATGAAGTGATTTCGGGGTGTTTGAGCATCAGTTATTTCACTTGAACCCAAAAGGAAAAATAGCAATAAACTTGAAATATTGCGGATATTCTTCCAGTTAGTATAGAAAAATACACCTCGAAAGTCAAATAATTTTTTCATTTTTCAAGCCATTTTTTGAAGATTGGTGCTTTTTGACGACTTATATCTATTTCAATGGCTTGGTGAGGTTCTTTAAGTTTAATCATCATTTTTGAGTTTTCGATGCCCCAAACTCTTTGGACAAAATCTCGATTAATAATAAATTGCCGATTGACCCTAAAAAACTGATCAGGATTGAGCATTTCCTCAATTTCATCCATCGAATCAGAATCCATATTGTATTTTTCTTGCGTTTTTGTGTATACGTATATGAGCGTATCGTACATGAAAAATGCCATTTCTTCCGTTTTAACGGGAACCCAAGCATTGCGATGATTACAGAGAAAATGCTCTTTATAAACGGGTTTTGTATTCTCAGAAGATTTCAGCATTTCGACCAATTGGTTGAGGTCTAAAGCAGATTTGGATTGACTTTTATTGATTTTTTTAGCCTTTTTAATGGCTTTTTCCAACTCTTCGGGTTCAACAGGTTTTAGTAAATAATCTATGCCATTAACCTTAAAAGCACGAATAGCGTATTCGTTATAGGAAGTGGTAAAAATAATGGGGCAAGAAATAGCAAACTTCTCAAAAATCTCAAAACTAACCCCGTCAGATAATTGAATATCCGCAAAAATTACATCAGGTTCGAGATTTTCATCAAACCATTTTAAGGCAGTTTTTACGCTTGGTAAAACTTCTAAAATCTTTAAATCGGCATCAATTTCGGCAATTTTCATAGAGAGCTCCCTTGCCACCAATTTTTCGTCTTCAATGATAATTGCTTTCATACTTAATCTGATATTTATCTTTAAAGTATGAAATAAAAAGGAGAAAATACAAAATATTTAGCACGAGAAGTCGAAAATTGAACTTGAATAGTCGAAAATAGAAATCGAAGAGAATGGGTTGGTAAGATTAAATTCGTAGGCTATTAAAGATAATACGTCACGGGTTTTAAAACCCATGACGTATTACAGAATATTTTTTCAAACGGAAAAATAAGTACATTTTATCTAAAAAAGCTTCTCTAAACCTTCCCATTTTACTATCCAAGTACCATCTTTAGGGAATCCAGGATTTTGTGTTTTGCAGTTGTCATAACCTGCACACATGAGAGCAACGGCGGTTAAAAGTCCACCATTTCCCGGTAAATAAAGGCGTAAGCGTCCATCTTGAAAATTGTGTCCGTTCGGTAAATACGTATTCGTTCTAATTTTCATCATCAATCCGTCGATAGCTTTTTCGGGCATATCCAAACGAGTGGCAGTCATGGCAACCATCGGGAAATCCCAGCCCCAAGTGTCCTGCCAATCCCAAACATTCCAAACTTTTTCAAATGTTCTTTTCATGGTTGGCTTATCAAGCATTGCAGTTTCGGGCAACATTCCCAAAGTGCATAAAACGGCAGGGTGGTCGGTTAAATATTTGGGATTTGTATAAGAATCCTGAGCGTTTTCGGTAGCTAAATAAAGCCCATCTTTTGTTGGTAGTGGCGATAAATTATCAATCACTTTTTGCCAATTTTTATTTGGTTTTAAGCCTAATCTTTTACGCCAATTTTGGGCAATTGTTAGCGTTTGATACCAATAATTTAGCTCATAAGTTGGGTTAAAAGTGTCCTCAGGTTTGAATCTTTCCTGAGCCGAAATAATCCCTTTTCCTAAAATATACTTCCCTTTTTCTTTATCAAAATAGGCAAAAGAAGCCATAAATTCAGCCGTTTCAAAAACTACTTGTTTGTATTTTTCTAAGGTTTGGCGATTTGGTTTTTGACGGTAAACTAATTCTGAAAAAGTAATAATGTGTGGTTCTTGCCAAATTAAATATGAACCAACCGAAGAGGACGTTTCACCGCCTTCGTTATCTGTCATTTTAGGCCATCTTGCTCCTGCAAAACCTTGTCTTTGTGCTATTCTGTGGGCAGTTGGTAAGGCTTTTTTATACCAAGCTAAACTTTTTTCTAATAAATCAATTCGTCCCCAAAGGGCAAAATGTACACCGTGCCACCAGTGCATTTCGAGGTGAGGTTTACCGTACCAAGAGTTGTACGTTAAGCCAGTTTCTTGCGGAGGAGACGAACCAGCACATTGTATTTTAGTAAGATATTCCGAAAGAATAATTTGACGTTCCAACTCATTTGCTCGTGGGTCGGTGCTACCTCTAAGGTCAATTGCTCCGCCTGTATTCCAAAAATTGAACCAATGGAAAATACTGTTATTTTGAACAGCACTGAAACTGATTTTTTGAGGAATATTTTTCTCTGAAAATTGACAATTCAACATCAAAATATCGGAAGAATTGGAAGGCTCAAGTACAAAATAATGCTGTTCTGTTTCTTGTAATTTCCCACTATTATTCCACGATAAATGAACGAAATATTGGTCTTGGTCTAAGGTGTGTTTTACCGTTGCTTGGTTTTGAGAAGAAGCCGTAATTTTAGAAATATGTTTCTCGGGATTTTTCCAATTATTGCCTGCATCTACAAACCTATCAGTAGGGTAGGGCAGGCGTAAACGGATTTTTAATTGACCCGTTTTTAGCAAATCAGACTTCACTTTTACCGCAATAATATCGTTTTGCTGATGGCAAAATGTTTGGACATCAACCGCCTCTCCGTCAAAAATAAAATGACTTTTTATTTCTCCCGTGAATGGATTTAATGTTTGTGAAATATCTTGAATATCAGAAGGTTGTCCTTTTGAATTGTCTTTTTTGAATAGCTCAAAACCAAGATTGCCTAACTGCAAACGATGCGGATTTTGACGAATAAAATCAGAGGCTTCCTTTTTACGTTTAGGTTCATTCCATTGAGCTGCGTAAGGCACTTTACGCCCGTGAGATTCGAGGTCTTTTAGTGTTTCTTCGATTTTATAATTACCCACATTTGGGAATTTATGCCAACCCCATTCCGACTGTGTACCGAGGGGAATCCCATTGGCGTAAAAATCGGGGAAAGTTTGTAAACCCGTAGCATCAACCGTGAACGCAAAATGTCCATTACCAATTGAAAGCGACGACAAAGTATCAAGTTTGGAAACCTGTACTTTATGACGCTCCACGACGGCTTTTCTATCAATTCTTTGGGCAAAAATCGTTAACGGGAAATATAAAAATGCTGATAAAGCAAGTGTTTTGAAAATAGTGTTTTTCATTAAAATAGACTTCATTTTAAGATACATTCGTTGTGTTTACCAGTCAAATTTCAATAATGAAACGCCTTGTCTCGGTAAAGAAATAGTCATTTTTAGCTCGCCATTTTGCGTTTTTACATAACTTGGTGAAGTCAATAAGGTTAATTGTCCCGCTTTTTCTAAGGTAGCAATTTGCTCTTTCGTTGGGTTTTCGGGAGAACCCATTTTCTTCCAAACTTCGTAAGAATTACTGTTTTCGCTGTCGATTCTGTAATGGTGAAAATTAACCTGTTTGGCGGGAAAACCTTTCAAATTTACCTCAATCTTCGCATTTGCCGCTTGCACATCGTCATCGTGATAATTCCAAAGCATAACCGCCGCCGAGTGAGCATCTTTACTGGCAAGTGCGTCAATGTCTGCATTTTTACCTCGTACACTTGAATCTCGAACCATCGTGAAATTATAGTTTTGATTGCCTTTTACTTCCACTCTTTTTCCCGACATCATGCCGAACATTCGGAACACATTTAACACGGGTTTATCAATGCCATTGGTCGCTAAATCACGGAATCCGTAGAAATAAGGCTGATTTTCAAACTCGAAAGACCAACTTACTGCTCCCAAAAGATTAGCTTTGTAGAAATCGGCAAGGGCATATTTTCTGGCAAAGGAAGCGGCGGTATAACTCGAGTACATCGTGCCATTTCGGTAAGCATTTTGTGGATTTGTTTTCATGCCACAAGCCGCACAACCTTCGGGGTCAGACTCGCCAATAATGATGGGTAAGTTTTTAAACGTTGGATAAGACGTTACAATTCTGAAACCTTCTGAAATGTCTCGCAATTGCGTTCCCATATTCATTTGCACGTGTCCATCCACAATTTTTGGAGCACCTTTGGCATGAAATGAGATAAAATCCAAAGGAGCACCAATTTTGCCCGTTACATAATTCGTGTCTGAAACACAGTGTTTTAGAAAGATATTTAAGAAATCAGCTGCTTTATTCCAACTTGGCCCTGTGGTTTCTGGCCCTCCCATTTTGATAGTTGGCAATGCACGTTTGGCGGCATCGGCAGTATAGTCGTACAGTTTACAATATTCTTGGACTGTTCCGCTCCAATAGCCAATGTTTGGTTCATTCCAAAGTTCCCAATACCACGTTTCAACCTCTGCTTTGCCGTATCGTGCTACCGAATGTTTTACCCATTCATAGACTAAATTTGCCCATTTATTATAGTCTTTTGGAGGATACGTCCAGCCTTTATAAATGTCATTGTAGGGCATTCCAGGTTGCCAGTGGTGTTCGTAAGGTTGTGGTTTTGTTGATAAAACTTCGGGCATAAAGCTAAATTGAGCCACAGGTTTTATGCCTCTTTGCAAATAAGTATCAAAGATTTTATCAACAATCGTCCAGTCATAAACGGGATTTCCTTTGGCATCTTCGGTATAAACATTGGTTGAACCCCATTTTAGCGTGAGCGTATCGTGTCCAGAAGTGAGCATATTATGAGCCCGAAAATAAACGGGAACGGGACTCAATGTTGCTAATTCAGAAAGCAATTTTTTGCCGTCTTTCATATAGGCGTAATTGGGTTCGTCAGCTCCAAAAAATGCCCAAAATGGATACATTTCGCCAATGTTTTTATTGAAATCAACATTGATGGTGGTTGATTTTTGGGTAAAGGATTGATAACTACCAATCAATGCGAATAAGATTATGATTATTTTTTTCATAGAGTTTTATTTGTTTTTGAATCGCAACTGTGACACCCAACTGGTTGTTTTATGAAACTTGGTGAAAATCTAATTTTAACTTCAACGGATTAAAATCCGTTGCTACCAAATTGTCCTTTCCTACGGAACTTGTTGAGTTTCGATTTTTTACAAGAGCCGTAGGCTCGGAGCATTTTGTAGCGGTGGATTTTAATCCACCGTAATTTCAACGATTAAACCGCAATGGATTCAAATCCGTTTTTACCAAATTAGCCGTTCCTCTGGAACTGGAACTTTTTGGTAAGCTGATTCATAATTTTGCAAGAGCCATCGGCTCGGAGTATTTTATTGCGGTGAAATAGGTCGATTTCTATGATTCATGTCAAGTCCTCAAAAATGTATCGTTCATCATAAGGTACATTAAACTTGTTAAGAAAATTTAGATATTCCTGTCCAAAGGTTTGTTTTTTATGATGCTCTTCTTGATTTTGAATGTATTTATAAACATTGTCGATTTGTGAATGTCCATAAGAAAATACCCCGTAACCTTCTTGCCATTCAAATCGTTCTGGTGTTAAAGAATGGTCATTAATGTGTTTTGATGATTTTGCCTTTACCGTTTTCATTAATTCTGAAACTGAAATGGCAGGTTTTAATCCTAAAAAGCAATGAACATGGTCTTCCACGCCATTCACAATAATTGTTTTACATCCTGTTTCATTTATTAAATTTCCAATTACTGCAAATAATTCGCTTTGCCAAGATTTATGAATTACAGCATTTCGATATTTTACTGAAAAAACTGTTTGTAGATAGATTTGATGATAGGTATTTGCCATTTTTTATTTTATTAAGTGTGAAGAATTGTGAATATTATAATTTCAACGGATTGAAATCCGTTGCTACCAAATTTTGTCGTTCCTACGGAACTTGTTGGCACTCTAATTTTACGATACATAACGGATTAAAATCCGTTGCTACCAAATTGTCCGTTCCTACGGAACTTGTTGGCACTCTAATTTTAGCTTCAACGGATTAAAATCCGTTGCTACCAAATTGTCCGTTCCTACGGAACTTATTGGCACTCTAATTTTAGCTTCAACGGATTAAATCACAATGAAGATCTATGATTATATCAAATTACACGGTTTTAAAATAGTTTTACAAGAGCCGTAGGCTCGGAACATTTTGTAGCGGTGGAACGGGTCGCCGTTGCGATTTAATCCACCGTAATTTCGTAATTTTAATCCGCAATTCAATTGCTATCCTATTTTTCTATCAACCCCTCAAAAACCGCTTCAGAAACCTTCAAAACCGTTCCATGACGTAAGCCTTTTGGGAAACTTACTTTGTCAGAAATATCTTCCCAAGTTTTTAGGTCTTTTGAACGAATTGCTCCGTATTTATGGTCACGGTATTTGTCGAAGTACACATAAACGTACTCGCCAATTCTAATGGAAGTTGGACCTTCTGCCCAATAATTGCCCGTAATGGGGGCAGAAACATTGGTAGAAAATGAACTTGCCTTTTTAGACTCTACCACTCGAATATTCTTTTGCGGAGGATTAGGGTTTTCGTTTTTGATGAACATGAAATACGATTTTCCATCTTTCAAAATAGTGGCATCAATCGCACTAAAATCTGGATTAAAGAACATTTCTGTTTTGCTGAATGTCTTGAAATCTTTAGTTTTTGTGTAGTAAATTCTGTGATTTAAGCCTTTTTCTTTCTCAGATTCCGCTACATCGCCGTGCCTTCCTGGAATTGTGGTTGCCCAAAAAATCAAGAATTTCTTCTTTTTATCATCATAAAAAACTTCGGGAGCCCATGAGTTTTTGGCGGTCGGTTCGTGTTCCATTACAGGAATTGCTTTTTGTTCCGACCAATTAATTAAGTCTTTTGAAGAAGCATATCCAATGATTTTATCGTGCCAGCCTGATGTCCAAACCATGTGAAATATGCCATCATTCGCTTGAATAAGGCATGGGTCACGCATGAGTTTATCTTTACCGATTTCGGGTTTCAAAAATGACTTGCCGTCTTTCACCGTTTCCCAAGTGAGCCCGTCTTTGCTGTACGCAAAATGTAGTCCATCTTGTCCATTATCAACAAAATAAGAAAATAAATAAACGTCTTTTTGTTGTCCGAAACTATTATTGGTGACGAATAAAATAAAGAGAAATAATGCTTTATGAAGTGTGTTTCTCATGAATAGATTTAGTTTTGAGATTAATAAATAATAGGATGTCAACTCAGCATCGACATCCTATTATAGTTAGAGCGATTTAAGTTTTATAATCTACTGCGAGAACGTTGGCGAGGTTCAAAACCTCGCCAACGTTAAATAAGCGTCAATATAAAACCTTAAATATCTTCATCAATAAAACATTTGATTTTAAAACAGTTTTACTTTTTTGCTTCGAGCAACCATTTAGCTAAATCTTTGGCAGCATTGAAGTTTTCAAAACTCATTGGGATTTTATGAGCATTTACGTATTCGTTGTATAGCCAAGGGTCGCCAATGGCAAAAACTCGTCCTTTACCAACATTCGCAACGGCAATAATCACATCACCTTTATCGGTTAAAATTGATTGAGCAGGAGCGGTCAATTTAAGCGTTGCCAATTCTTTTACGTAAATTGACTTGGTGTTTTTGAAGACTAAATTATTAGCAGGAATATCCAAACGACCTTGTTCAAACTGAACACCTTGAACCATATTTCTATTTTTGGTTGTAAACTCAATACCGAATGTTTTTGCTAATTCATTAAAATGAGGAATTTCACAGTTTGAGGTATCATTTGCCATCATTACCAAAGTTCCGCCCGCTTTTACCCAATTACTGATTTCTTGTACATCCTTAGCACTCATATAGTTAGGTGAAGCCGTTTCTTTCTTAGAATCTGGGTCAACGATGATATAAACGTTAGCTAATTTAAGATTTTGAACCGTTGGAGCAGAAGTCAAAGTAGAAGTTTTTGCACCAAAATCATTGAAAATACTACCAAACCATGCAAAGCCAGAATCGAAACGGTCTTCCCAAGTATAATGGAATTTCAAACCGTTATCTTTTCTATATTCGTTATTGAAATGATTGTCAATCACGACATTTTTCCCCTTTCCAACGGAGATAGAATTTAACAATTCTGCTTCCACACAAGCTTCCATAAAAGGCCCTGCTGCTTTCAAATCATCTGTTCTTGTGGGTTCTTTTACGTAATAATCATACGTTCCGTCACGGTATGGAGTTCCACCTAAACCCGCACCACCAACTGCTTTTGTCAAATGAACATTGTCTTGGGTATCGGTTTCAATGAAGGTTTTGATTAATCCATCGTAGCCTTTTTTGATGGCAGGAAGGTAAGAATCGCTGATATATCCCATACGAGCAGCTTTTGCCAATCCGTAAACAAACATGGACGAACCCGATGATTCAAGGTAATTTCCTGCTTGACCACCTTTGTCGGTAACTTGCCACCAAACACCCGATGCAGGGTCTTGATATTTTATAATTCCTGCCGAAGTGCGTTCTAAAACGGCGATTAATTCTGCACGACGTGGATGGTCTTTCGGGAAATAATCTAAAACGTCCACCAATCCCATGATGTACCAGCCCATTGCACGGCTCCAAAATTCAGGAGATTTACCGTTTTGCGGATTCGCCCATTTTTGCTGACGACTTTCATCCCAACCGTGATACAACAAACCTGTTTTTTCATCACGAGCATAACGTTCCATCCAAACAAATTGATTAACAATGTCATCAAAATTCTCATTTTTACCTGTCATCAATGAGTATTCAGCGTAAAATGGTTCAGCCATGTAAAGGCCGTCCAACCACATTTGCGTTGGATATTTTAATTTATGCCAAAACCCACCTACTTTATTACGAGGCTGAACGCCCAATTGTTTGTACAGTAAATCAGCGGCAAGCTTATATTTTTCCTCATGGAAAGTCTGATAAAGCGTCAATAACTGACGCCCCGTTGGTATGTTATCCAAATTATATTCATCCACTTTGAAAGTACGAATATTTCCTTCGGGCGTGATAAATTTATCAACAATTCTACGCATATATTGAAGATAGCGAGCATCTCCAGAAGTACGCCAAAGACGTTCCATTCCTTCCAAAACCACACCCATTTCATAATTCCAGTTGGCAGGACGAGCTTTTTGTGCTTGTTCAGCGGTCATGCCCGAAGGAATCTGTTTGTCTTGTTCCAAATGACTGGCATATTTCATCACCACCATCGAATCTTGATAGGTTTTCATGATAGTTTCTGCCAGCTTTTCTGCATAATTTCTTTGAGCAAAAAGTGAAGGGCTTGCCAAAAGTAAAAGAAATAATATTGACTTTTTAAGGTTCATATATGATAATATTTTAGGAAAATAAAGGATAAAACTCAATTTACGGAGTCGTCTAAAAAAGACAAAGAGGCGTGTTATTTACTCAAAGAGTGAGATAGTAAGTGGGATTACGAATGGTGAATTACGAGTAAAGTGCTGGTTTATAGGGATTTATAAAAGTTGAAAACGATATGTAGCGATACTTTGCTATTTAGTAACGAAAAGAGTCGGTAAGAAATTTATTCTTACCGACTCTTTTAATCGCAATTCTATCATTCACAATTCCTACGAATAACTCAATCCATATTGTTTCAAAACATCATCGGGAACGCCTTCCCAATTATTGGGACGATTTCCTTGGTAATCCATGTCTTTGTGTCCCATTTCAGAAGAATAAAAACCTGATGCTGTTAAATTTCTCATTAACGTAAAGAAATTTACTCCTTGCGAAAATTCTTTTTTAGCCTGTTCTGGATAGGCAATATCATCCACAATATTGATTTGTTCTTTGGGAGTACAAGCGATAAAATCTTTTCCAAAACGCTTGATTGCCGTAGAATCTAACCAACGCAAACCACCACGCATAGGCGTTTTGAATTCGGGTTTATCTTTTACTATAAAATCAATAAAGGCAGGAACGCCCGCTTGAGAAGCACTTCCCGAAAATTTATCGGCAGGAATAATAATGTCTACGAGTACAGTGATGGTTTTTAATTCATGGTCGGTCAAAAACTTTTCGGCTAAGAGTTTTGCATCTCTTGCCATTTCGTCTTTTGTTCTACCGTAGTTATATTTTGGCGTGCTTGCAGAAGCCGCTGTTTTTGCTTTCGGCTTTGGTTTTGGCCCATCCAACATTTCACCTGCCAAAGCATCTTGACTTACCACCGCCAATCCAAGCGATGAAAGCCCTATATTTTTAAGAAAATCTCTCTTTTTCATTGTTCTCTATTATCTGCGTGCCATTTATTACAAGTTTCCTTTTTTCTTTTGTTCAATGATATAATTTGAAGTACGTGCTGATAACGCCAAAATCGTCCAAGTAGCATTTTTATCTCCTTGTGAAACGAACGGAGCTGCATCGGCTACGAATAAATTTTTCACATCGTGAGCTTGGCAATTACTGTTCAAAACCGACGTTTTAGGGTCGTTACCCATACGGGCAGTACCTACTTCGTGGATGATTTTTCCAGGTTCTGCCAAACCGTAATTGGTTTTAGCATCAGGTTTTCCGCCTAATGGCACGCCACCAATTTCGTGAATAATTTGCTCGAAAGTATCTTGCATGTGTTTCGCCTGCTTCACCTCATAATCCGACCAATTATAGTTGAATCTCAATACAGGAATACCGAATTTATCTACCACATTTGGGTCAATTTCGCAGTAATTGTTATAATCAGGCACAGGTTCGCCACGTCCAGCCATGTGAATGTACGCTCCGTAGAAACGACGGTAATCTTCTTTTAGAGATGCTCCGTAACCTCCTGCGGCTTTTTTGATACCTTCACGAGTTGGATATTTCTCGTTAATTCCTTCAATGCCCCAACCAAAACCGTATGCTGGCATTCCCATACCACCACCGTATTCGATGTGATAACCTCTTGGAAAGTCTAACTTTTTGTTGTCTAACCACCAAGGTGTATAAACGTGCATTCCGCCCACACCGTCTTCATTATAGCGTTTACGGTCGAACAAAGCAGGAATAATTCCTGCACGAGAAGCACCCGTTGAGTCATTAATATATCTTCCCACAATGCCACTTGAATTGGCTAAACCATTCGGGAAACGGGTCGATTTTGAGTTTAATAACAAACGAGCCGTTTCGCCCGCACTCGCCGCCAAAATAACTACTTTACCTTTTACTACTTTCTCAGTCATCGTTTGCGTATCCACGTAAGATACACCCGTTGCCAAGCCAGTATTTGGGTCAGTTAATACTTCACGAGCCATTGCGTAGGTTATCAAATGACAATTTCCCGTTTTCATGGCAGGAATCATTAAAACCGACGACGAAGAAAAATCGGCGTAAGCTTGACAAGCTCTACTGCATTGACTACAATAAAAACACTGTCCACGCTCTTTATTTACGGGTTTTGTCAGAATTGAAAGGCGAGAAGGAATCGTTGGAATACCTAATTTTTTATTGCTTCTTTGGAGCATTAATTCATGCAAACGCTGTTTGGGCGGTGGCAAAAAATATCCATCTGGATTATTGTGCATTCCTTCATTCGTGCCAAAAACCCCGATAAGTTTATCAACATAATCGTAATATGGCTTTACATCGTCATAACCAATTGGCCAGTCGTCGCCTAAACCATCAATAGATTTACGCTTGAAATCATCGGGTCCAAAACGGAGCGAAATACGTCCCCAGTGGTTTGTACGTCCGCCCAACATTCTCGAACGAAACCAGTGAAATTCTGTGCCTTTGGTAGTGGTATAAGGTTCGCCATCAATGTCCCAACCACCATAAGCCGCATCAAAATCACCAAAAGCACGGGTTGAACTTGCACCACGACGGGGAGATTCCCAAGGGGCTTTTAATTGAGTAATATATTTTGGGTCGGCGGGGTCATAATATTGCCCTGCTTCTAAAACGCAAACTTTAGCCCCAGCTTTTGTAAGCTCATAAGCCGCCATACCACCGCCAGCACCTGAGCCAATAATGACTACATCATACTCGGTTGCTTGGTCTTTTATCTGAAAATCAAACATTGTGTTTTAGGTTAAATTAAAGGATTTTGTCTATTAATGAAATGTAATATAAACTTAAAAAATAATTGATTAATCAAAGTCCTAACTTTTGAATAAAATTGAATATATTTTGAATGAAAAATGATTGATTTTTAGATAAAATCAACTCATAGAGCAATGTTTCCCTAACTCTTCTGAAATCAAATTTCTTTATTTTAGTACTCAAATTTATCCTTTCTTACCCTAAGTTTTAGTAATTATTTCTCGAGAATCATTTTATACCAAAGTCATTACCGATGATTTGTGGATGATCTTCTTTTTCGTATTTGATAGTATAGTGTTAAAACAAAAAGTCAGCCTTTGCAAGACTGACTTTCATGAATTTGTTGTAAATTATCTCAATTGGCTAACTTACTATGCTTATATCCATAAGAGAAATAAATCGCTAAGCCAATCGCTAACCAAACCAAGAAAATTGTCCAGTTCATAATGCCCAATTCGGTCATTAAATAAAGGTTCGTCAAGATTCCTAAGACTGGTAAAATAGAGAATTTGTATAAGTAAGCCATCACAGATAACATTGTCCAAACTAACCAGAACACCACCAAAAGAGGTTTCTCTTGAATCTCTGAGATAAAAGTATTTTGTGAAATGGCATATCCGAGTGTCATGATCAATAATCCTCCTACTAAAAATTGCCCATTTAAATAAGGAATTTTAAACTTCGCATCCTTTGATAAGCCTTTAAAATCTAAGTATAAAACGCCTCCACAAACCACAATAAAAGCAAAGAATGTTCCTACGCTGGTTAAGTCTGCCACAAAGCCCATATCCAAAAACATAGAAGGAATTGCTACCAAAAAACCCGTAACAATTGTTGAAAAACTTGGCGTTTTGAATTTCGGGTGAATTTTAGAAAAACGCTTCCAGAGTAAGCCATCACGGCTCATTGACATCCAAATTCTCGGTTGTCCCATCTGATAAACCAACAAGGCACTCGTAATGGCAACCACCGCAGAAACTGAAATAACACCCGCCACAAAATCAAGATTCACCTTCTGAAAAACATACGCCAAAGGGTCATCCACTTTAAGTTCGGTATAATTAACCATTCCTGTCAAAACCAGTGTAATCATCACGTATAAAACCGCACAAATCACCAAGCAATAAATCATGGCACGGGGCAAATCTCGTTGAGGGTTTTTACATTCCTCTGCCATCGTAGAGATAGAATCGAAGCCAATGAATGCGAAAAATACTAAAGCAACTCCTTTCAAAACGCCCTTTGAGCCATTGGGTGCGAAAGGTGTCCAATTTTCGGGTTTAACATAAAATGCACCCACACAGATTACCAATAAAATAACGACCAACTTCAAGGCTACCAAAAAATTACTCGCATTTCGGGATTCTTTTACACCTACATAAACCAATGCCGTCACTAACATCGTAATTACTCCCGCAGGTAAATCAATCAAAAAATGGATTCCCCCAATTAAAGGAGCATTTACGTAAGCTTGTGCCGCCGCAATATCGCCACCAACCAATGTTTCGGTCTGACTTAATAAAAATGCTCGGTGAGCCGTTCCATAGTCAAACGTTAAAAAATCTGGAAAGATTATGCCAAATCCTCTGAGCATGGAAACAAAATATTCTGACCAAGAAATGGCTACTACCATATTGGAAACGGCATATTCCAAAATCAATGCCCAACCAATAACCCAAGCGAAAATTTCCCCGAATGAAACGTATCCGTAAGTGTAGGCACTACCCGAAACGGGTACCATTGAGGCAAATTGTGCGTAACAAAGTGCGGTGAAAACACAGGCAATGGATACAAAAAGAAAAAGCAATGTAACAGCAGGTCCACCGTCAAAACTGGCTCGGCCGATGGTGCTGAAAATTCCCGCTCCAATGATAGCGGCAATACCAAATGAAGTTAAGTCTCTGACACCTAAGATTTTATTAAGTCCAGACTCACCGTGAGCGTCCTCGCTTTGTTTTAAAACATTAGAAATGGATTTTCGTCTAAAAATAGAATTTTCTGGCATTTAGTTTGATGGTTAATGGTAGCAGTGAGTTTTGAACAATAAATTTTATAGATGTTGGATAAGCAATTATTCGAATTAACGAACATCGAAACAACTATAAGTATTTGTACGGATTTAGGTTTTTATAATTCTCAACCCAAAGCTAAATATTATAAATTTCCCCTAAAACTAATCAAAATCTTCAAATAAAGCGAAACGAAAGGGATTTGTTTAGGTTAAGATGTTGCTCAAAATTACGGGTTTCAGTAAAAACGAAAAGTCCAAACAATTTCATTTAGAAAAATCACTTAACTTTACACAATCAACTTAACCCTGAAATGTTTTGGCTTCTTTGAATGGGTCATAAAAGCATTTTTCACTAATTCGCTCATTCAATCCTTAAACATGAATCAAACAGCAGTAGTCATTTTAAACTACAACGGTCAAAAATATTTATCCGATTTCTTGCCCTCCGTTATCAATCACTCTTCCAATGCCACCATTTACGTAGCAGACAATGCTTCGACTGATAATTCTATTGAAATTTTAGAAAGCCATTTTCCTACCGTAAAAATTATCCAACTCGCTAAAAATCATGGTTTTGCCCAAGGATATAATGAAGCTTTAGAACAAATCAAGAATCAATACACATATTATGTTCTTCTGAATTCAGACGTAGAAGTTCCTCAAAACTGGATTGAACCCGTGTTGCAATTGATGACAAGCAATCAAAATATTGCTGCTTGTCAACCCAAAATTAAAGCTTATCACGAAAAAACGCATTTTGAATACGCAGGAGCGGCTGGTGGATTCATCGATCGTTTGGGTTATCCTTTTTGTAGAGGAAGAGTCTTTCTGTCTTTAGAAGAAGATTTAGGGCAGTACAATGACAATGTAGAAGTTTTTTGGGCAACGGGGGCGTGTATGTTTGTGCGAGCAGATGTTTTTCATAACATAGGTGGTTTTGACGGTGATTTTTTTGCTCACATGGAAGAAATAGATTTGTGTTGGCGGATGAAACACGCTGGTTACCAGATTTATACCTGTGGCGAATCTGAAATCTATCACGTTGGCGGAGGAACACTACACAAGTCAAATCCACATAAAACCTTTTTGAATTTCAGGAATGGCTTGGCGATGCTCTATAAAAATCATCCCGATAAAGGTCTTTACAAAACAATATTGACCAGATTAATATTGGATGGTGTAGCAGGCGTGAAATTCTTGCTTTTTGATACTTGGGAAGATTGTTGGGCAGTAGCAAAAGCTCACTTTAATTTCTACGCTCATTTTTGGACATGGCATAAAAAGCGTCAAAGCATCAAAAAAAGAGATGATTTAGGGCAAATATTTTCCCATAATATCGTCTGGCAACACTTTGTTAAAGGAAAAGAAAGATTTGATGAAATGTGATAACAGTTAACAGCAATGAGTATCCAATGAATAAAAGGAACGAAGGTGAACAGAAAAAAATAAGATTTTAGAACCTTATCATTCAAGATTCAACTTCATTTTAACTGATAACTAAATTTCCCAAACCGTTGGATTATTTTGTTGACGAAGATAACGACGGATGTTCATCCAAAAGGCAAGGATTAAGTATAATATAATTGGGGAGCCAATGGTGATGAAAGATAAATACACAAAATAGAGTCTTATGCTGGCAGTAGAAATGCCAAACTTCTCACCCAAATGAGTGCAAACTCCAAACACATGATGCTCAACGAAATATTTAACTTTTATCATCTTATTACGTTATTTAAGCTTGTCCGAAGAGAATTGATTTGAATTTTTATCGAAGTTACGAAAATCATTACTTTTTTCAAATAGAATAGTTTGATTTCCCCAAGCACGATACTTAACTTTGGAGTAATTATAAATCAAATTAGTGTTTAATTGTTAAAAAAACACAAAAAAATACTAAGTAAATACCACTATTTTAAGGGAAAAGCCGAAAAATGTTAAATTTAAAGTAGGATTCTACAAAATTATGACTACATTTGATGGTTAATAGTTTAAAAAAGTAAGTTTTTTAGTGCAAAGTTTCAGTTTTCAAGAGTACGTTAGTCCCCTCAGATTTACTTCCTCATTGATCATCAAACACTCAGCGTATCACATTTAACTTTTTCGGCTATTGATTCACATGGAAATCAACGTTTGTTGTTTTTCTATGAAATCATATAAATTGTTACCTTAGTAATCATGCAAACAGGCACAGTAAAATTTTTTAATGAGAGTAAAGGTTTTGGATTCATTTTAGATGATGAGTCTGGACAAGAGATTTTTGTTCACGTAACAGCATTGGGGGGAACACATATTCGTCAAGATGATAAAGTTTCATTTGATATTGTGGACGGCAAAAGAGGCTTAAACGCTGATAACGTTAAGAAACTATAATTTATAGTTTCTCATTTATTTGACAGAAAGATTGTTTGTTTATACAGTGGATTCAAAATACCGAATCCGAAATTATTGTTTTATTTATTTCGATTCTGTCGAAAAAAGAGCCTAATAGCTATGTCTGTTCAAAGAGTTTCTAACTCATTTTTAAATTACACAACTTAGAATTTTTATTTTTAATTTTTTTTATATTTTTTTTATGCAAACTGGTAAAGTTAAATTTTTCAACGAATCAAAAGGTTTTGGATTTATCGTTGATGACAATTCTGGCGAAGAAATCTTCGTTCACGTTACAGGATTATCTGGAATCACTATTCGTGAAAATGACTCTGTTTCTTTCGACGTACAAGAAGGAAAGCGTGGCTTAAATGCTGTGAATGTGAAGAAGGCTTAATTGTTTCTCATATAGTCATTAAAAAAGCCCGACCATTAATTTGGTTGGGCTTTTTTAATATTAATGGTGGTTGAGTGACTCACAAATCACTCAACCACCATTATTCAAACCATCTCATCACTTCATCCTTTGTAGGAATAGCGATGTCTAATTTCAATTTCTTACGCATACCGCCCAAATCATTAAATACTTTATTGGGATTTGCTTCTTTTATTGCTGCAATCGTCATGAAGCCCATTTTTTGTAAAACAGGAATCCATTCGGTTGGTACGCCAAGGGCTTGATATTCAGCTTCAGTTGCAACTTCTGATTTCTTCTCTGGACGCATTTGTGGGAAGAAAAGAACTTCTTGAATCGAAACTTGATTGGTCATTAGCATCGTCAAACGGTCAATTCCAATACCAATACCTGCGGTTGGTGGCATTCCGTATTCCAATGAACGCAAAAAGTCTTCATCCATTGCCATTGCTTCGTCATCTCCTCTTTCTGCCAACTTTAATTGTTCTTCAAAACGCTCACGTTGGTCGATTGGGTCATTTAATTCTGAATAAGCATTAGCAATTTCTTTTCCGTTGACAAATAATTCAAAACGCTCAACCAAACCTGGTTTGCTACGGTGCTTTTTGGTTAAAGGCGACATTTCGACTGGATAATCAATGATGAAAGTAGGCTGAATAAGATTGGCTTCTACTTTCTCTCCGAAGATTTCATCAATTAATTTCCCAGTTCCCATGGTGTTATCCACTTCAATTCCCCACGATTTGCAATGTTCACGAAGTGTTTCTTCGTCCATACCTTCCACGTTTACGCCTGTGTATTTTTCGATTGCTCCTGCAATAGTCAATTTGGTAAATTCTCCTCCAAATTCTATTTCATTTTCACCAACTTTAATTTTTGATTGCCCATTGGTCGCAATGGCTACTTTTTCAAAAATTTGTTCGGTAAAAGTCATCATCCAGTTGTAGTCTTTGTAGGCTACGTAAAATTCTAAAGACGTGAATTCTGGATTATGAGTTCTGTCCATTCCTTCATTTCTGAACATTTTTCCGAATTCATAAACGCCATCAAAACCACCTACGATTAATCTTTTTAGGTATAACTCATTGGCAATACGCATGAACAAAGGCATATCCAAAGTATTGTGGTGGGTTTTGAACGGACGGGCCGATGCACCACCATGAATAGATTGGAGAATTGGCGTTTCCACTTCCAACCAACCTTTTGCATCAAACATGGAACGCATCGTGGTTACGATCTTAGAACGTTTCAAGAAAATATCTTTGACTTCTGGATTTACAATTAAGTCAACATAACGCTGACGATAACGCATTTCAGGGTCAGTAAAGCCATCATGAATGTTACCATCTTCGTCTCTTTTTACAACAGGAAGCGGTTTCAATGATTTATTTAAAATCTTGAACTCAGTAACATGGATTGAAATTTCGCCTACTTGCGTAGTAAAAACGTAACCCTTAATGCCAACAATATCACCAATATCTAAGAGTTTTTTGAAGACAGTATTATAAAGCGTTTTGTCTTCGTCAGGACATAAATCATCACGACGAAAATACACCTGAATACGTCCCGTAGAATCTTGTAACTCAGCAAATGAAGCACTTCCCATGATTCGGAAAGACATCAAACGCCCAGCAATAGACACGCTTTTATAATCAATCTTATTATTTTCGTAATTCTGTAAAATATCGGCAGCCGTAACGTTAATGTCAAACATTTCGGCAGGGTAGGGGTCAATACCCAATTTCATTAAATCTTCCCGTTTTTGTCGGCGAAGTTGTTCTTGTTCTGAAAGTATCATTTTCTCTGAATGTGATTATCCTACAAAATTACCATAAACCTACTGATAAACAAAAAGAGCCTGGTTTTTGGTCAGGCTCTTTTTGTTTATCAGTAGGTAATACAATACAAATATTGAAATTCATTTATAGCTTTTAGTAGTCAAATATCAAATGAAGTAAAAAATATTGGTTAGAAACAAAATCCTGCAATTTCCTTCACCCTCCGTCTTGCCACCTTCAACACCGTTCCGTCCGTAAGAGTAAGAGTATTCTCAAAAAGATTAACACTTTGAATAAATCGAGAGTTTACGATATAAGAACGGTGTATTCTTAGGAAGCCCCGTGGCAATAAATCTGCCTCAAAATGCTTCAGAGAATGAGCCATAATAGTACGCCTTTGTGATTTAAAATAGAAGTGTGTGTAGTTGATGTCACTTTCCAGAAAGAGAATTTGGTCAATGTCCACTCGCTTATTCTGACGAGTATCTAAGGTTAGTGTGGGGTTTATAAAGCTTGGTTTCATAGTGAGAAGTCTAATATTGGGCAGCTAATAATTATTTGCTAAATAATATTAAAAATCTCAAATATGGCCTATTAATCCTTTTCGCAAGGTTCGCAAGCTTCTCCGCAAGTTACAAGTGGTTTTTTTTGCTACTTAATACCCTGTAGTATTTTGGGGAATAGTGTTGAAATTATCCTCGAAGGCTATTTTTTGAGTGTAACTATTGCTGATAAGAAAGTTGTCATACATCGCAGAACCTTTGGATTCTAAGGTCAAATCAATAAGGTTTCCAGTGGGAATATCATTGGTAGCATCATTTACAAGTTGATTGTTTAGCCATAGCTTAATGCGTTTATTCTTCCATTGCAACTTTATATGCGTCCATTCATAGAAAATATGAGGAAAGCTAAAGCGAAATTCGTTTAATTCTTTATTGAAAAAAGCGTAGGTATTTTTGGGCGTAAAGTCATTACATCCTTCACGGCCAAAAATCAAGAATAGTTTCCTATTATTATCAAAACTCAATACAGTAGTATGGTCATAACAACTGATGGCATAATCATCGGGAGAGTATTTTAGGTCATATTCTAAAGTCAAACTATCAGTCGAAATCTTGAATATCTCAGATTTTCTTATTACCTGATTATAATTATTTCGATGGGACGCATTCGATATTTTATCGGGATGTAAAAACATTATTTGATTCACATAAAAATGTTTATAAGGGAAATTGGTGTTTATCCAGTCACTATTTACATACCAACACGCCCAACCATGTGATTTTAAATAAACGGGAATACGTTTTAATCGTTGATTGAGGTGATAGATTTCTATGAAATATAAGCCAGGTTTGTAAAAATCAAAAGTGTAAGTGCCTTTTTTCTTAGTTAATGTCTCGGATTGATGTTCTCTTATCCCCCTATTTCCTCCAAAAAAAACTTGTATGCTATCAACTCCTAAGCTACTAAAATCGTAAGCAAAAGTTACTTTGGATGGATTATAATTATTATTTTTTGTGATAATCTCAAATTTGATATTGGAGATTTCTGCTTTACTCAAAATACGAAAAGGACGGTATTGATAGAAATAATAATATCCACCCAAAGCGGCTAAAAAGCAAGTGAAAAATACTGCCCAACGCCAGCGATTAGCTTTTTGTCGCTGTGGAAATTCATAAATGTATTTGGGGATTTCTCTTATTTCTCGTGGCGAACTCACTAAAGTGTAAATATTGACAATTGGAGCTAAAGGAATATTGGCATTCTGTCTCTTGAATTCCGTGTAGTCTTCGTAGCCAGCGTAAATAGCTAATACATCAAGCGTATTTTTACTGAAGGTCTTTTCATAATCGCTATCAAAGAAACGGCAAATCGTATCGGTGGAAATATTACGATTGATGGCTTCTCTGTCCCCCCATTTTGGAGCAAGAAGCAAACCAATATCTATGCGTAGAGCATCAAAAAAGAAATCTTGATTGATTAAGTTGGTTATTCCTGTAAAATGCGTACCGTGATTTTTTGACCATTTAGTCGTCCACTCATCAGTGATTTGGGCAAGAATTTCGGAACGCAATTGATTTACGTATGTTTTCTGACTAATATTTTCTGATTTCTTAGACATAGGAACCTATTAATTTTAACCTAAATGTATTACAATCACTAAGTTATATTTTTTTTATAATATTTTTTTAATTATTATAAATTCTTTACACCAGTCTATTTCTTTCCGCTTTCCTAAGATTTTATGCACAAAATGGATAGATTTAAGATTGCAATTATCGTATCATTTTAGAAAATATTTTTGAGAATAGGGCCTACATTCTATCTCGCTCAATTCTGTCTCCCTTTTATGGCATTCATGGGATACTTTTTCTCATTTAAGTAATTGCAAAAGAATACCGTTCATTTTAATCTTCTTTTTGTTGCGATAAAACTGATTTTCTCGACTAAGTATTTATAAGATTTAAATTACCGAAATCGTATTGGAGGTACTTACTTATTGCCAAAAAGTCACACCGTAAAATTACGTGATTTTAAAAATAGCGTAATTCTACGCTAAAACAAGAAAGATTGGTATAGTTACTTTGTATCGTTCAATAGAACAGAAAATTAACACAACCCGTCTTATCTCTTAACAACATGAACACTGCAGTACAGAGTTATGCTTATCCAACCGCCAATTTTAAAAATAACTTTCACCCAGTTATTTACACAGACCGAATGAAAACATCAATCGTTATTGACGATATAATGATGTTAGAAGGTGATGGAAATTATACTCATGTACACCTAATTAATGGAAAGAAAATATTGATTTCTAAGACTTTAAAAGATTTTTGCGAAAGGTTTCAACAGTATGATTTCGCTCGGATTAGAAAGTCTTACCTCATTAACCTTAACTATTTAAAAGACGTTGAATTATCAGGAGATGTATCGGTGACGATGCAAACTGGGCAAAGAATTGAGATTTCAAGAAGACGTAAAACTGAATTTCAACAGCAGTTGAGAAGTTTTAAGCAAAGAAAGTAAAAAAAGCCTTTGTCAAATTTTTGCCTTTTAAGGGGTTTTTAGGCAACCAATATTTGGCAATTGGCTTTTTAAAATAAACTATTTTAGTGGTTAGGTGAATAGCATACAGCTTCCTGAATATTTCGGGAGGCTGTTTTTTTTGTGTAGTAAGTGAAAATAAGGTGTGTGATTTAGTAAGTTTATTTAATGGATATATCAGAAAATTTTGTCCAATCTTAAATCTGATAAACCGATAATTGTCAATTTTAAAAACTGCCATAAATGTTGATTTGTAGCCATTTTGGCGTGTTTTTATGTTTTTATAGTTCACTTTTAGGTCATAATTTCCGAAATATTAGCTTGGCGTAAAAATTGGGGATAAGTATCCGAGAAGGAATTCAAAATACATTGATAGCTTCTCCCTTTAACCTCAGAAAAGAATGAAATATACAACTAAAACGCAGGAGGTAATCCAACAGGCGGCCTCGATTGCTACCGCCAATGGGCAACAAGCCCTTGAAACAGGGCATTTGCTCAAAGCAATTATTGAAGAAGAACCGAATACTACGCAATTTTTGATGAAAAAATTGGGTGTAAATCAAGCTGTTTTTCTGCCTAAATTGGACGAGTTGGTGAATGCTTATCCCAAGGTTTCGGGTGGAGGACAGCCATATTTTGCTAATGATTCGCATACTGCGATGACCAAAGCAGAGAGTTTGATGAAGGAGTTTCAGGACGAATATATTTCTATTGAATTGTTATTGTTAGCACTTTCATTAGGAAAAGATTCGGTAGCTAACTTGTTGAAAGACAATGGATTTAAAGAAAAACTGGTAAAAGAAGCTATTAAAGAATTAAGAGGAAATACCAACGTGAAAGACCAAAACGCAGAAGCAACATACCGTTCTTTGGAACGCTACGCCATCAACTTAAATGAACTCGCCAAATCAGGAAAAATTGACCCTGTAATTGGTCGAGATGAAGAAATTAGAAGGGTTTTACAGATTTTATCTCGTAGAACCAAAAATAACCCAATGTTAGTGGGTGAACCTGGCGTTGGAAAAACGGCTATCGTAGAAGGGCTTGCCCAAAGAATTGTGTTGGGTGACGTTCCCGAAAACCTAAAATCAAAGATTATTTATACCCTTGATATGGGACTTTTGATTGCGGGTGCAAAATATAAAGGTGAATTTGAGGAACGCTTAAAAGCTGTAATTAAGGAAGTTACGGATTCGGAGGGTGATATTGTTTTATTCATTGATGAAATTCATACGCTGATTGGTGCGGGTGGAGGAGAGTCGGCAATGGATGCAGCCAATTTGTTGAAACCTGCTTTGGCTCGTGGAGAATTGCACGCAATCGGGGCGACAACTTTGAAGGAATATCAAAAATATATTGAGAAAGATAAGGCACTTGAAAGACGTTTTCAGATGGTTATTGTGGATGAACCTGACGAAACGGATGCCATTTCAATTTTGAGAGGAATTAAAGAAAAATACGAATTGCATCACGGGGTTCGTATCCAAGATGATGCCGTTATTGCCGCCGTAGAATTATCGAGCCGTTATATTTCAGACCGTTTTTTACCTGATAAAGCCATTGATTTAATGGACGAAGCAGCCGCAAAAATGAGAATTGAAATAGATTCTGTTCCCGAAGAAATTGATGATTTGCAACGTAAAATTATGCAATTAGAGATTGAACGTGAGGCAATTAGAAGAGAAAATAACGTAGAAAGAGAGAAAATTATTAGCCACGATTTAGCTGAATTAACGGATAAGAAAACCGATTTAATGGCTAAATGGCAAGGCGAAAAAGATATTTTGAACGGTATTCGTCAGGAAAAAGAGAATATTGATAAGTTGAAATTGGAGGCAGAACAAGCCGAAAGAGCTGGTGACTACGGAAAAGTGGCGGAGATTCGTTACGGTAAATTGGTAGAAGCGGAGGCAAAATTGGCTCAAGCTCAAAAATCAACCATTGAACACGAGAACTCGACGATGTTGCAGGAGGAAGTTACGGCGGAAAATATTGCTGAAATTGTGGCAAAGTGGACGGGCGTTCCAGTTTCGAAAATGATGCGTGCGGAACAAGAAAAATTGCTGCACATGGAAGAAGAATTGGGCTTGCGAGTGGCTGGACAAACCGAGGCTATCGAGGCGATTTCGGATGCGGTGCGTCGTTCAAGAGCGGGAATGCAAGACCCAAAACGTCCGATTGGCTCATTTATTTTCTTGGGAACAACGGGAGTTGGGAAAACCGAATTGGCGAAAGCGTTGGCAGATTATTTGTTCAATGATGAAAACGCCATGATTAGAATTGATATGTCGGAATACCAAGAACGTCACGCCGTTAGCCGTATGATAGGCTCTCCTCCAGGCTACGTTGGCTACGATGAAGGCGGACAATTGACCGAGGCGGTACGTAGAAAACCGTATTCAGTTATTCTTTTGGACGAAATAGAAAAAGCTCACCCAGACGTTTGGAACATTCTTTTACAGGTTTTGGATGATGGTCGTTTGACAGATAATAAAGGTCGGATTGCGAATTTCAAGAATACCATTATCATCATGACTTCAAATATTGGTAGTCATATTATTCAAGAGAAAATGGGGGAAATGGAAGGTTGGAATAATCATATTGTGATGGAAAAAGCCAAAGAAGAAGTGATGGTATTGTTGAAACAAGTAGTGCGTCCAGAATTCTTGAATCGTGTGGATGAAATCGTGATGTTTGAGCCACTTTCAAAAGAGAATTTAGGACAAATTGTAAGAATTCAATTCCGTCAAATTCAAGAACGTTTGAAAGAACAAGGAATTCTTTTAGAGGCATCAGATGCCGCACTTTTAGAATTAGCTGATGAGGGTTACGAGCCAACGATGGGTGCAAGACCTTTGAAACGAGTAATGCAAAAAAGAATTTTGAATGAACTTTCAAAACAAATCTTAGGAAATTACATCAGCAAAGATTCGGTGGTGATGATGGAATTGGGTGAAGATGGGAAAGTGATGTTTGAAAATATTAAGGCTGAAGAACCTTTATTATAAGCGAATTCAGTTATGCAAATTGAGAAAAGCCAACCTAAAATCAGGTTGGCTTTTTTGCGTAAAAAATATCCGTATTTGTACTCAAAGGCTGTATTTTATTAGCTCGAACACGAGGATTTGGTCGAAACAATCTACGGATTGGTATCATTCTAAGGCTTTTTTAAGGTCATAAAGCCCTTTCCAAAAAAATGGTAAAGTATATTTGTTTTCAAAATCATCAAGAAAACTATGTTTAGGTTGTTGAAAAAGAAGATATATTTTTTGCTGATATTACTAATTCCATTAATTAGTGGAGGAGTTATTATTTACCATTCATTGACCAAAAATATTGAATTTTCGATGGACGATGAACTTGAAAATTCAGAAGATGATATGACTTCTGACTCAAGTCTTGGCGATATAACTCAAATCGAATACGTCCCAAATCTAAATATTTACCTTTTTAAGTTTGAACTTCCCGTTACTCACCCCACAACTTCTTATCTGCTAAGGGTTTATGATATTTATTTAGAGCAGAATCCTCCCCCTCCGTGAGTTTCTCATAAAATTCTTTTAATCTAATCAATCGCTATGTTTATTCTTTGATAAATATCTAAGAATAAGTTAGTTATGTATTTTATATAGTTTTAATAAAGCAATTTGACTTGCTCTGACTCATTTATAGGGTCAGATGAAATTGCTATATATTCAATAATACTCGTTAATCTATCCAGTTTTAATTACTTAAAATTTATGAAACATCTGCTATTCAGTACATTGATAGTGGCGATTTTGCTATCATGTACCACCAAAGAAAAAGAAGAAAAACAGGTTGTAGAAAGTTTTCCTGTAACCTCGCCAATTTTGATTGACACTACCTTGTCGACTGATTATGTAGCGGAAATTAATGCCGTACAAAATGTAGAAATCAGGGCGAGAATTAAGGGTTATCTCGATAAGATTTATATTGATGAAGGGAAATATGTTAAACAAGGGCAAATTCTCTTCCGCATTCATAATCCAGAATTAGACGAACACGTCGCCAAAGCAGGGGCTATTCTGAGAAGTACCATCACAGAGTTAAAAGCGGCAGAAATTGAACTGAGCAATACCAAAAGATTGGTAGAGAAAAATGTCGTTTCAAACACAGAATTAGAAGCTGCCAAGAATAAAGTTGATATGATGAAAGCCAAAGTTGACGAGGCAAAATCTAACGAATCATTCTCCAGAATTCAATTGACCTATACCCTTATTAAAGCTCCGTTTAATGGAATCGTAAACAGAATTCCCAATAAAATAGGCTCATTGATTGAAGACGGAACACTTTTGACCAATATTTCAAACAACGGAGAAGTCTTTGCTTACTTTGATGTTTCGGAAAAAGAATACCTCAATTACATTTCTAATTTTAAAGAAAATGCTCAACAGTCAAAAAATGTAACCCTCATTTTAGCGAATGGCGAAGAGCATCCATTTAAAGGAAAAGTTGAAACTACCGAAGGTGAAATTGACCCAAATACGGGCAATATTGCTTTTAGAGCGAGATTTGACAATCCCGAAAAAATCCTAAAACACGGAGCAAGCGGTAAAGTTAGGTTACTGAAAAGGTATAAAAATGCGTTGATTATTCCACAAAAAGCCACATTTGAAATTCAAGACCGAATGTACGTTTACGTGATTGATAACAAAAATCGGGTGAAATCTAAGGCGATTGTTTCCACTCACCGAATACCACATTATTATATTATTGATGCTGGTTTGAACGAAGATGACAGGATTATTTACGAAGGAATCCAAAATGTCAAAGATGGAATGATTGTGAAACCTCAATTTGTGGCAATGAACACCATTTCTAAAGAATTAGCTTACGTTAGCACACCAAAATAAACCTCTTTCTTATGTTTACAAATTTCATCAACCGACCCGTTTTATCACTGGTCATTTCCACATTTATTGTGCTTTTGGGAGTTTTAGCTATGGGAGGGCTTCCCATTACGCAATACCCAGATATTGCTCCACCTGCCGTTTCAGTTACCACAAAATACACGGGTGCAAATGCCGAAGTTTGTGCCAAAGCCGTAGTTACGCCACTCGAAAGAGCCATTAATGGAGTCCCGGGAATGTCGTATATGACCTCCGTTTCGGGAAATGACGGAACCAGTATTATCCAAGTTTATTTTGAAGTAGGAACTGACCCCAACGTAGCAGCGGTAAACGTGCAGAACCGAGTAACAACGGTTTTGGATGAATTGCCCGAGGAGGTTATCAAAGCGGGAGTTTCCACCGAAAAAGAGGTAAATAGTATGTTGATGTACATCAACTTGATTAGTGAAGACTCAACCGTTGACGAGAAATTTATCTATAACTTCGCTGATATTAACGTTTTAGCAGAACTCAAAAGAATTGACGGTGTAGGTTTTGCCGACATCATGGGGTCGAGGGAATATGCCATGCGAGTTTGGTTAAAACCCGCCCGAATGGATGCTTATCAGATTTCGGCAGAAGATATTATTAAAGCACTAAAAGAACAAAACGTAGAAGCTGCCCCGGGAAAAGTTGGTGAGAGTTCGGGTCGAGCACCGCAATCTTTGCAATACGTTTTACGATATACGGGTAAAATGACTCGTAAAGAACAATACGAAAATGTCATTATTAAAACCACCGAAAGCGGTGAAATGTTACGCTTGAAAGATGTAGCAGAGTTAGAGTTTGGTTCTTTAGATTACGACGTACTTTCCAAAGAAAATGGAAAACCTTCTGCCGCAATCGTACTTAAACAACGTCCAGGTTCAAATGCCAGTGAGGTAATTGCTAACATTAAATCTCGTTTAGAATTCCTAAAATCGACCACTTTTCCCCCAGGAATGACTTATACGGTGAGTTATGACGTGTCAAGGTTTTTGGATGCCTCCATTCACGAAGTTATCAAAACGCTCATCGAAGCCTTTATTTTGGTGGCACTCGTGGTATTTTTATTCTTGCAAGATTTTCGTTCTACGCTCATTCCTGTATTAGCAGTTCCCGTTTCCTTAGTCGGGACGTTTGCTTTCATGCAATTATTCGGTTTTTCAATCAATTTATTAACACTTTTTGCTTTGGTTTTAGCAATCGGTATTGTAGTTGATAATGCGATTGTGGTGGTGGAGGCAGTTCATGCCAAAATGGAAGAAAAGCACCTCAAAGCCAGAGAAGCAACTATTGAGGCGATGGATGAAATTAGCGGAGCAATTATTGCCATTACGCTTGTAATGTCGGCGGTGTTTATTCCCGTGGCATTTTTATCGGGACCAGTGGGCGTTTTTTACCGACAATTCTCCGTAACGATGGCAATTTCTATTGTCATTTCAGGGGTAAATGCACTGACACTTACGCCAGCATTGTGTGCATTAATGCTCAAAAATCCTCATTTGGAAGTCAAAAAAGAGAATATTTTGACTCGATTCTTCGATAAATTTAATCACGCCTACGATGGACTTTCTGAACGTTACGGTAAATTATTAAGAGTTATCGCCAATCGTAGATTAATTACTTTCGGAATTTTAGTAGTGTTTTGCGTAGCAACTTGGGGCGTTGGAAGTGTTTTACCAACCAGTTTTATCCCGACGGAAGACCAAGGAACGGTTTACGCTAACGTAACCACACCCGTTGGAGCAACGCTTGAACGTACCGAAGAAGTGATGAATGAGATTGATAAAATTGCTCAAAAAATTACGGAAGTAGAGTCAATTTCGAGTTTATCGGGCTTTAGTATGATGACCGACGGCGTTGGTGCTTCGTTTGGAATGAGTACGATTAACCTCAAAGCTTGGGATAATCGAAAAGCAACCGCCAATGACATTATTGCTCAATTGACTGCAAAAACCAAGCACATAAAAGATGCCGAGATTCAGTTTTTTCCACCACCAGCCGTTCCCGGTTTTGGTAATGCCAGTGGTTTTGAGGTTCGTTTATTGGATAAAACAGGTACGGGAAATTTGCAAAAAACGGCAGAAGTTGCCAATAAATTCATTACAACTTTGAAAAAACGTCCCGAAATAAAAGATGCTTTTTCAAGTTTTAACCCGAATTTTCCTCAATATATGATTCACGTTGACCAAGACATGGCAGCGAAAAAAGGAATTTCGGTAGATGCTGCCATGAGTAATTTGCAATCATTGATTGGCAGTTTTTACGCAACGAATTTCATTTTGTACGGCCAAATGTACAAAGTAATGATTCAGGCAGACCCCAAATACAGAGCTTTGCCCGAGGATATTATGAAGTTACGTATCAAAAATAAAAGTGGAGAAATGGTTCCTTATGCCATTTTCAGCCGAATTGAGCGTGTTTATGGCCCCGAACAATTGACTCGATATAATATGTACGTTTCGGCAATGCTCAACGGAGAGGCCGCCAAAGGCTACAGTTCGGGTGATGCCATCCGAGCAATTGAAGAAGTTGCCAAAACTGAATTACCCCGTGGATACACCTACGAATGGTCGGGAATGACCCGTGAAGAAGTGCTTTCGGGTAATCAAGTAATTGGCGTTTTTATCATCTGTTTAATTTTCGTTTACCTTTTGCTTTCCGCCCAGTACGAAAGTTTCCTTTTACCGCTTCCCGTTATCTTATCCTTGCCAGTCGGAATTTTTGGCTCTTTGTTTTTCCTGTATTTATTCGGATTAGAAAACAATATTTACGCTCAAGTAGCAATGGTCATGTTGATTGGATTATTAGGTAAAAATGCCATTTTGATTGTAGAGTTTGCCGTTTTACAACAAAAACAAGGCAAAACATTACTGAAAGCAGCCGTTGGTGGAGCAGTGGCTCGTTTTAGACCAATTTTGATGACTTCATTTGCCTTCATTGCGGGACTCGTTCCGCTCATGTTTGCATCGGGTGCGGGAGCAATTGGCAATAAAACAATTGGTACAGCAGCGGCAGGAGGAATGCTATTCGGGACATTATTTGGTGTAATTGTCATCCCTGGTCTGTACGTAATTTTTGCAGGAATGAGCATTGGAAAAAGAAAGAAAAAAACTAAAAAAACGCTCGAAGAAACGTATGTTGAAGCATAAAAATATTTATTTCTTAGCCATAATTACCTTATTAGGTTCGTGTAAAATCAAGCAGGAAATACCCCAAAATCGACCATTGTTGGCAATGCCAGCGAAGTTTAGCCTAAAGAATGATTCTCTCATGAATAATTTGCCAACGATTCAGGCATTTTTTGGAGATACAACTTTGAGAGCCTTAATTGACACTGCCTTTCAGAACAATTTTGACTTGCAAATGACCTTACAAAAAATCGAAATTGCTCGGGCGGGCGTTCGATTTACGAAAGGACTTGGTAAGCCAGATTTAGCCGCAAATATCACGATTGGACAGCGAAAGTTTGGAAATTATACGGTCGATGGTGTAGGAAATTACGACACTCAGTTTTCGACTAATATCAACGAAAAACAACAAATTCCAGACCCAATTATTCCCGATTATTATTTGGGCGTGCAGTCGTCTTGGGAGATTGATATTTGGGGGAAACTCAAAAGCCAAAAAGTCTCAGCTACCGCTAAATTATTAGCGAGCGAGTCGGGTAAAAACTTAGTAATTAGTGAATTAGTAGCACAAATTGCCTCGGGATATTACGAGTTATTGATTTTGGATAATGAGTTAGATTTTCTCGAAGAAAATATTGTTTTGCAAGAAAGAGCCGTAGAAATTACTCGGGTTCTCAAACAAGCAGGGCAAGCCAATCAGTTGGCAGTTGATTTATTAAATGCACAATTTTTAAGCTCAAAAGCCATGAAAATTGAGGTAAAGCAAGAAATTATCGAAGCCGAAAGTAGAATTAATTTCTTATTGGGACGCTACCCACAGCCTATCAATCGTCCGAAAGTGGCTTGGGCAAAAGTTATACCACCTAAATTAACCGCAGGAATACCATCCAGATTGCTCGAAAATCGTCCTGATATTAAGCAAGCAGAATATGAATTATTGGCAACCAAAGCCAATTTATTTACTGCCAAAGCCGCCTTTTATCCATCCTTAAACCTTACGGGCGGGATTGGTTTACAGTCATTTAAGGCACTTTTATGGTTAAATCCTGCCTCATTTGCTATGAATACTTTTGGTGGGTTAACGGCACCTTTAGCAAATAGAAGACAAATAATTGCTGATTTGATGGCATCAAAAGCTGACCAAAAAATGGCTTATATCAACTATCAAAGAACAATTGTCAATAGCTTTACAGAAGTTTATAATCAACTGAATTTGATTCAAAATACCAACGATATGTACGAACTGAAAGTGCAAGAAGTAGATGTTTTGCGACTCTCCATCAACAATTCCGCCGAACTATTTAGGTCGGGAAGAGCCACATATTTAGAGGTCATCACCTCCCAGAGAAACGCACTTGAATCACAAATAGAGTTAATCAATCTCAAGCGACGCCAGTACAATGCAGTTATCGGACTTTACAAATCATTAGGAGGAGGTTGGCGAAATTAATTACTTAAAAGGAGAATAACCTGATTGACCGTATAATAAGATTTTTGTTAAGTATTTGAAGCCAAGCCTTTTAGGTTTGGCTTTTTTTGTTAGGTTTGGGAGATTTTATAATTATTCTGTGATTTATTTAAAAGAAATTGTTATCCGAAAATACTTTTTTACGACTTAATAATTAATTACTCACAAATATTTAACCAATAGTAGCTATGATTGATTTAACACAAAAAGCAATTGACCAGCGAGATTTACAATTCCATAATCTCTTTAGTAATCTTCAAGGTAACATCCTGAAAGGACATGGTAGAGAACATACTACTCATATCTTTGTTAGGTTCAACGGTGGCAGAAAGCTAAGAGCCAGAGCGTGGGTTCGAGATTTTGCTGAAAGAATTACCAGCTGTCAAACTCAATTAAAGGATACCGAAGTCTTTAAACGGAATTGTGTGTCTGGCGGAATGTTTGTTGGTTTCTTATTAGCCGCTGAAGGATATGACTATTTTGGACATAATACTGAAACAAATTTTCCTGATGCCCATGCTTTTCGTGGAGGTATGGCAGAAGGAAGTCGTACTCAAAAAAATAGCCTCAACGACCCGCCACAATCACAATGGGAACTTGGTTTCAGAGATGGAATTCATGCTATGATACTTTTAGCTGACGCAGACCTTAATAAAATGGGGAATGAAGCCAGAAAAATTATTAAGGAGATTGATGGTTTTGGTAGGATACTTACCGTTGAATACGGAAATGCGATTAAAAATGCTAATGGTGATGGACTCGAACATTTTGGGTATGTTGATGGAATTAGTCAGCCTTTATTTTTTAAAGATGAGGTTGATAAATATAATAAAATGAATGATAATACTAATCCTTTGAAATTTGATCCATCGGCTTCCTTAGATTTGGTTTTAGTGAATGACCCTTTATCACCCGATGCAGATTCTTTTGGTAGTTATTTTGTTTTTAGAAAATTAGAGCAAAATGTTAGAGGATTTAAAACCGCAGAAAAAAGATTAGCGGATGCCCTAAGACTGCAAGGCGAAGACGATGAAAGAGCTGGAGCAATGATTGTGGGTAGATTTGAAGACGGAACTCCCTTGACAGATTCAAATATGGCTGGATTGATTGGTAGTGGTATAATGAATAATTTTAATTACGATTCTGACCAAGATGGAGCGAGATGTCCTTTTCACGCACACATCCGTAAGAGTAACCCACGGTCAAGTGAAGGTGATAAAAAACGTATCATGGCACGAAGAGGAATTACGTATGGGCATAGAAACGTTAGTACTGATATTGAACTTGATTTTGCTCAAATGCCTACTAAAAATGCTGGAGTAGGGCTTTTATTCATGAGTTTCCAACAAAGTATTGAGAATCAATTTGCTTTTATTCAACGTTCTTGGGTTAATAATCCAAATTTCATTCAAGGCGGTGTTGGAATTGACCCAATTATTGGGCAAGATGGCATTAGAAATGTTAGTACAGGAGCATTCCCAACAATTTATAATGACCCTAACTCTATGGAAGTGGAATCGTTTAATTCATTCGTTGAAATGAAAGGTGGTGAATATTTCTTCGCTCCCAGTATTCCGTTTTTGAAGAATATTTAAGAGAGTGTAGAAATATAGTATTGACCGAATAATAGGATTTTTGTTAAGTAATTGAAGCTAAGCCTTTTAGGTTTAGCTTTTTTTGGTAGGTTTGGGTAAAATGGCGGGTTTATTGGCTCCAAGTCTGAACAGAGGATAAAATTTAATGTTAAATATCCTAATTGACCGAATAATAAGATTTTTGTTTGGGTTTTTATTTTTTGGTGAGGTTTGGGGGTTGTTTGAATATATGTGAAATGAAAGAAATTCATTAGAATCAATAATTTTAAAATTTAATCACAAAGACATGAAAAAAATACTAACGCTAATTTTATGGATAGTCACTTTAAGTGTTCAATCACAGAATCTTGTAAAAGATAGGCTAAATTCTAAAAGAATTGACAAAAGAGTTGTTGTCAATTTTGCGGGTGATTTATTAACGCCCAGATATTCAATTGACGATAAGGATTACAGAATTGATGATTATGGTTGGTACAATGAGTTTAATAAAAGAACTACGTTTGCAATAAATAAATGATGAAACGGCCAATTTGCAACTAAGATTTTTAAATCCTCTACGATTTAAAGTGAAAATTACCACAAAAGAAATGGATGACCCGTTAGCTACTGCTACTGATACTTTGATTAGTAGTATTAAAGAATTAGCGGAATTAATAACCCCTCAGGGCGATTTTAAAAAAATATTTCAGCCTGCACAAAAAGCAATAGTAAAAGATTCAGCGAATAAAGCTTTAACGGGAACACCTATTTCTGTTACATCGGCTTCGGCTGATATAAACAATATTACTGATTTAGTAATATCCGATAATACTAAAACAGTTGCTGAACGGGTGGAGGCGTGCTTAGAAAAAATGCGTGATTATCCAACCTATTATACGATCTTAAATACCGAAGCAAGGCTAAGACCTGTCGTAGAAAAAGCCGCTAAAGTTGCCGTACTATCTGAACAAATCAACAAAATTAAATCATCAATGCTTTTTGAATGGGTTATGTGGGTACAAGGGAAAGGTAATTGCTTTAAAGATAAAGAAATGGAAAAACTATTAAACAAAGTTGTTGAAAATGAGGAACAGATTTATACTAACGGGAAAACGTTTGAAGAAAATATTAAAAAAGATTTCAATGAAATTTTAAAACAAAGTAAAGTTTCTGATTTCAAAAAAGCTATCAATGATGCCAAAGCTAAAATCCCTGATTTAGATAAAGAAATAAGAGGAAATATTAAATCAGCAGAGATACTCGATGATGATGGTTATTACAAAGATTGTAGTTCCACATTTGACAGATATTCGGAAGCTCGGATGTCAAGTTATATCAATTATTCAAAGCGAATTTATAATAAAAGACTATCGGTCTTAAAAGGATTTGGAGACTTATGTGATGAACTTTTGAAATATGTTAAAGATGCTGATGAAGAACGAAATACAGTATTGGTAGAGTCTCTAAAAACGACTGAGAAGAAAATTAACCAAGTTACTTTATCTGTTCAAAAAATCGAATGGGAAGAATATAAAGGTACAATAAGTTGGAAATTTAAGGTAAAATCATCCAATGAAATTAGCAAAGCAACTTTTAATGTTGTGCCTTATGCGTCAGTTCTTACAGAGTTTGGTGTTGGAATGTTATACTTTTTTAGCCCGATTGAATTCCCTCAGTATGGTATAGTAACCAATAAAGATGGTGATGATGTAGTTGCACAGACAGGAACAAATATAATAAATTATCTACCCGCACCAACCGTTACATTTTTGCCAAGATGGGGTAAAGGGGATGTCTTCTGGCAGTTTCAAGTCGGTGTAAGTTTGGCAAATAATCAACCTTTATTCCATTTTGGAGGTGGATTAAGGCTTTTTAGTCTTAATAATACTTTTGTGAGTAGTATTTCTATTATGAGTGGTGTTGCATTCAATTTTGCTAAGACACTTAATACTCTTTCAATAGGAGGTAAAGCAACTATTGATAAATTGAACAGTGATTTACAAACAAAATTACAAGGTCCGGCACACCCATATTTAGGTTTACAATTTAACTTTTAATTTTCGAGAATATGAAAAGTATATATTTAATATTCTGCATAATTTTTATGATTTCTGTTTCAAGTAAAGCTCAAAGGGAGACGGAGACTTGGAAGTTTAATACTAATACTTGCAACCATCCTCTAAGTATATCTTTTGATATGCAATTTCTTAATAACCAGAATTTAATTAATAATCCCTACTTAAAAATTAAATCTGATGTACCAATAACACTAATTGTTCCTAATCTTCCGATTTCACAAACTTTAGGGGCAAATAGAACAATGTCCATTCCAGCTAATTCAGAAATTTTGGTTTCTTTACCATTGAATGGTTATTTTATATCTTTCCCTACTCAGCCAAATTGGTATGAATTAAATGAACATATTATAAAAAAATATTACAATGCAGGGATTGTTGGAGGAGGTAGAAATATACTTATTGTAACCTCAAATGAAAAAGATAAAGAAGAAATCAGACAAATTATTTGTGATTATTGGAGGTAATATGTTTCTCACTCAGATTCACTTATATTTTTCCGAATTTGAAGCAATGAATTTTTGAAAATAGCATTAAACTAACCCCTAAACAGTTTAATAACCATGCAAACCAACTACATAAAATCAAAAAGTATCAAGGAAAAAGTGTATAAATTCGTTATTCATGAAGACGTTTTTATCATTACCAATATTAAAAATCGGTCATTTAATAATTGTTGGCTATCAATTGAGCCAGATGGTAAAATAACCTTGAATGGGAGTTATGAGGACGGTTATGCTTGGGATGGATGTTCGCCCAAAGTGGTATTTTTAGATATTACGTGGGGTACACCAGACGGCAAATTAGATTGGGACACAGAAGCCCCAATTACATATTATGCCTCTCTGATTCACGATGTACTTTATCAGTTTAAAGGAGATATTCCGATTAGTAAAAAGGAAGCAGATATTTTATTTTTACTCAATTTAAGAAAGACTAAATTCAAATTAGCAGGGATTTACGGTTTTGCGGTGAGAGTTTTGGGAGGACTTTATGGAAAATGGAAGACCCAGAAAAGTCAAAGCAAAATCAACATTGAAGAGTTTTCATGGATTTAAAATTGATACATAAAAAAGCCTCTCAAATCAATTATGAGAGGTTTTTTTATTTAATTAATCATCACTCCGTCTCCCCGACAACAAGCTCACATAATAAAGCAATTGAGCTAACATACCCAAAGCTGCTGCTACGTAAGTCATGGCTGCCCACCAAAGTGCGTCTTTTGCTCCGTCGTGTTCTGATTGACTTACTACGTTTTTTGACTCCATCCATGCTAATGCTCGGCGAGATGCGTCGAATTCTACGGGTAAGGTCACAAAACTGAAAAGTGTTGCTAAGGCGAATAATGCCACGCCAACGGTCAATACTAATTTGTTACCTGTCGAGTATAAAATCATCATTCCTACCATCAAAGCAATTGGCATGAAGTTGTTGGCAAGGTTCAAAACGGGAACCATTGAGCTACGGAATTGCAACATTGAATATGCCACTGCGTGCTGTACAGCGTGTCCGCACTCGTGAGCGGCTACGGCTGCGGCTGATACGCTTCTGCCGTGATACACGTCTGGACTAAGATTTACCGTTTTGTCGGATGGATTATAATGGTCGGTCAATTGTCCTTCTACGGATACAATTCTTACGTCAAAAATATTATTATCTCGCAACATTTTTTCGGCAATTTCTTTGCCCGAAAGTCCATTGCTCAAGCCAACTTCAGAATATTGCTTAAACTTGCTCTTCAAACGCCATTGCACGAAAAATCCTATTCCCGCAAAGACTAATGTGATTAAATAGATTCCTATCATTTTTTAAATTGCTTTTATTTTATCGATTAAACTGGTGGTTGAATATCCTTTTACCAAAGGAATCGTTTTTACGGCTCCTCCTTTTGCTATAACAAAATCTGCTCCTACAATAGTTTCAATGGAATAATCGTCGCCTTTTACCAAAATGTTGGGCTTTACAGTTTCGATTAATTCTAAGGGCGTTGGCTCGTCAAAAAGCACTACGGCATCAACAAATTCAAAGGCTGCCATCATCCGTGAGCGTGCATATTCGTTTACTACGGGACGAGTTTCTCCTTTTAATCTTCTTACGGAAGCATCGGTATTTAAGCCTAAAACTAACTTATTTCCTAAATTCCGTGCTTTTTCTAAATAGTCAATGTGGCCTAAATGAACAATATCAAAACAACCATTGGTAAAGACAATTTCTTTGCCTTCCGACTGCCACTTTGCCACCTGTTCTGCAACTGATTCTCGTGTATATATTTTATTTTCGGTCATAATTATAGGTTTTAGTATTTGGGGTTTAGGTGTTAGTTTTATTACCTAAATCTCAAACACCTATTTATTTAATTGTCTTCTTATTCGTAAAAATTGAAATCACAAAAATTATCAAGCCAATAATAAGCGTTGCCAACATTTGTGAACTCTGAACGAAGGTTGAAAGTGTTCCTGCATCGTCTTTTGAAAGTCCGTACATCGTTACGAAAACGGGCGAAACTATCGCAGTAACCGTTCCTGCTCCACCTGGAGAAGGTAAAATCATCGCCAATGCTCCCGAAACTAAAAAGGTTAAACCCGCAATAGGAGGTAAGCTTGAAAACTTTGGAATCGCAAAGAAAAGTACGTAGCCCATTAACCAATACATTCCCCAAATCATGACGGTATAAAACAGAAAAAGTTTCGGATTTTTTAAATGTCTAATACTTAATAACCCATCTAAAAGCCCTTTTAGTTTTTCGAAAATTACTTTAACGATTGCTATTTTAAGTATTTTTTTACGGAAAATGAAAAGAATCATACCAACAAAAGCTGCTCCGATTAGAAGAAAGAAGAATAGATTTGATTTTCCGCCTTGACTATCACTATTTTGTGCTAATTGTTGATTGACAAACGCCCAAAGTTTATCAAAGTCGATAATAAAATGGATAATCAATAAGACAAATAGTGCCACAACGTCAAAAAGACGGTCGGTAACAACCGTTCCTAAAGATTTTTCAACGGGAATATCATCACTTTTATACAACTGACTACAACGAGTTACTTCGCCGAGGCGTGGGACTAAATTATTGGCAAAATATCCTAACCAAACGGCATTATTAACATTGAAAAATGAAGGTTTGTATCCCAAAGGTTCCAACAACATTTGCCAACGTGCCGCCCGACTTCCATGTGCCACAAATGTTAAAAGAATCATCAATCCTACCCACCAAAGATTGGCATGAGAGACGTCCTCCCAAAGTTTAGTAGGATTTATAATTCCAGAAGCAATGGAATACCAAATTAGCCCGCCCCCAATTCCTAAGAAAAGAAGATACTGAATGATTTTTTTCATAAAAGGGGTTTCAGTTGTTAGTATTTAGGGTTTAGCTATATTTTAAACTAATTTATTATTACTGTCAGGGAAAACTAACCGAGGTTTATGTTCTTTTGCTTCCTCGGAAGTCATAATTCCGTAAGCGATAATAATAACAATATCACCAACTTGGGCTCTACGGGCTGCTGCTCCATTAAGACAAACCGTTCCCGAACCACGCTCGCCAGTGATAACATACGTTTCAAAACGTTCGCCATTGTTATTATTGACAATCTGTACTTTTTCGTTTTCAATAAGATTGGCAGCATCCATGAGGTCTTCGTCGATGGTTACACTTCCAACATAATTTAACTCCGCCTGCGTGATTTTTACACGGTGGAGTTTAGATTTCATTACGTGAATAAACATATTTTAATTTGATGTTTGGGATTCGATGTTTGATTTTCCTTTCAGATAAAAAGGATATTAATTAAATCAAAGCACAAAGGTATTTAGAATTAATGATTCTATCTCAATTAAACGATGGTTCTCAAAACGAATTGCTAACAATCAATATCGAATTACCAAACAGCGAAAATTGAGAAAAGAACATCAAATAATTACATTATCAATTAATCGAGTTTTACCCATAAAAGTGGCAATACACAAAGCCGTTTTTCCTTCCAAAAGTTCATTGATAGGTTGAAGCGTTTCAAAATTTGAGATTTCAAAGTATTCTAAATCAATTCCTTTTGTACTTTCTAAGTAATTGGATACGAATTTTTTAACTTCAATAGAAGATTTCTTTTCTCGCAATAAATCCCCCGATTTTTGTAATATTTTATAAATTTCAGGAGCCAATAGACGTTGTTCCGCCGACAAATTTCGATTGCGAGATGACATCGCCAAGCCGTCCGTTTCTCTTTGAGTTGGACAAATATTTAAGGTTAAAGAAAAACTCAAATCCTTTACCAAGCGATTGATAATGGCACATTGTTGTAAATCTTTTTGTCCAAAATACGCATTATCAGGTTGCACAATATTGAATAATTTTGAGACAACAATCCCCACTCCGTTAAAATGTCCAGGGCGAAATTGTCCTTCCATGACTCTTTCTAAATCGCCAAAGTCAAATTTTAAATTGGGTAATTGAGGATACATTTCTTCAACACTTGGAGCAAAAACTGCGTCGCAATCCACCGATTCAAGCATCTGACAGTCAGCTTCTAACGTTCGTGGATATACCGATAAATCGTGAGCATTATTAAATTGGGTAGGATTAACGAAAATGCTACAAACGGTTACAGCATTATGCTTTTTTGAAGTTTCAATCAGTGATAAATGACCGTTGTGTAAAGCTCCCATGGTTGGTATAAGACCAATCGTTTTACCTAAAAGGCGTTGAGATTTTAAAAAACTTTGTAATGATTGGATGGTATGAAAAACCTGCATTTTTTTCTTTAGACTGAAAGTTTCTGGATTTTGGATTAAAGTAAAAATTTTCTTCTGTCCGAAAAGTGGACTAAAACCTTCGTTTTTTTGCTGAGAACGCAGAAACAAATCCAAGAACTCAACAGACAGAAAGCAATTTTTTGTGGAATATCCGTATTTTTTTCCTATTTTTGCATAATTTTTTACATATATTTCTTTGCTTTGAGGTCATCGTGAATTAAGTTTTAGCAGATTTAAAGTCTTTGAATGATTAATTCTATTACAATCTCCAATGTCTAATAATTCAGCCTTAACACTTTTTAACAGCCCCAAAGCTACTAACTACGACAACAATGTCTAAATTGCGTATCCTTTACGTTGCCAGTGAAGTTGACCCTTTTCTTTCTACGACTCAAGTCGCTGATTTTATTAGAAAATTACCCTCTGCTATGCAGGATAAGGGTTTCGATATCAGGATTTTAGTCCCAAGATTTGGATTGATTAATGAGCGTAAAAACCGTCTTCATGAAGTAGTCAGGTTATCAGGTTTTACCGTACCAGTAGGTGATTCGGATATGCCCGTAACCATTAAAGTAGCTTCTTTGCCTTTAGCAAGATTGCAGGTTTATTTTATTGATAACGAAGACTATTTCCAAAGAAAATACGTTTTTACGGACAAAGAAAATAAGTTTTACGAAGATAACGACGAAAGAGCTATCTTTTTTTGCAAAGGAGCTTTAGAAACCGTTAAGAAATTAGGTTGGTCACCTGATATCGTTCATTGCAGTGATTGGATGACGGCTTTGATACCTTTGTATCTTAAAACAACTTACAAAAACGACCCGATTTTTAAAGATTCAAAGACTGTATTTTCTGTTTTCGATAATAGTTTTGCTCATAAATTTGAATTTGAAGGACTTTACGAAAAAGTTAAAATAGCTAACGTAGAAGACGAAATGTTAGGGAGTTTAGCCTCGGCAGATTACGATGGTTTTATGAAAATTGGCATAGAATATTCTGATGTAGTTATCACCTCGGAGGAAGAAGTAACAGAGAAATTTAACACTATTTTTAATGAATTACCTGACAAAAAATTTGAGTACGTTTCAGAAACAGACATCGACGGTTTTTACAATCTCTACACAGCGTTGGTGGGCGAGTAAAAGTCTATTGACGAGCTTTATTCTTTCCCTTTGTATTCTCTTCTCTGCTTGTGAAGACCCACAAGAAATTGGGTCAGAAGTATTTGTACAAGATATTGGCGTGCTTTATACCGATACATTGACGGTGGATGCTTCGACAGTTTTGATTGATTCTATCGCTACCAGTAATGTTGCCAATCTTTTAGTTGGGCGATACATTGACCCTACCCTTGGAGCTGTTGAGGCGAGTAGTTACTTTCATCTTTCTAATGCTGATACACTTCGTTCAAGCGTTGATACTGCTGGTAGAGTAGCCGTGACTTGGGTAAGATACCCAAGCAAAGTTGATTCAATTCGATTCATTTTGCCATACACGCTTTATCAAGGAGATACCTTGCAACGCCAAACTTTTAAAGTTAGTCAATTAGTTGATGATGCTGTTTTAGATGCCACCAAGACGTATTTTAATTATTCTGATGCACCAGCATTGAAATCTAATCTTTTGGGACAAGTTCAGAATGTGAGAGTTAGACCCATTAAAGACAAGAATATTATATCAGGGACGGCCAGATTTGATACGCTTAGAATACCAATTACTGACCCAACTTTTATTAAATTCGTTATTTCGCAACGTGACCTCACTACAAAAGAGGATGTTTTGATTGGAACTGGATTTAGAGATAAAATTAGAGGATTAGCTTTAACATCGGAAAGTAATAAAAATGCCGCAATTTTAGGTGTTTCGGCCGACCGTGCTGTGATGCAAATCTTTTATAATTACAAATATATTTATACGCTCAGAAACATTGCTAATACTGCCGATAGTATCAGAGTTACGGTAGATACTACGAAAGCCAATAATTTATACGTTGGTCTTTATGCAAGTTCGACGGGTGTACCGCAGAATGCCAGATTTAATAAAATTACAGCGTCAAGAACTGGAGCTTTAAGTAAATTATTAAAAGCGGGAGATGCAGTATCATCAGCTCAGTCGAATGGTGAATTAGCGGTGCAAGTAGGAACAAGCTTGGGGATGAAAATAAATTTCCCAACTTTAGCAAAACTTAAAGAGCGTCAAGATATTGCAATTAATAAAGCAGAGTTAGTTTTAGAACCTAAAACCAATAATGGATATTCATTACCGCAAGACCTTGTATTGATGGAAAGTACGAAGGATAATCGTCCATTAAGAACGACAACAACGGGTGATGGAACGCTTAATTATGTTTCTGGAGAAAGTTATACCAGTGCTTACGTGAGCAAAAGCAATACTTACACATTTAATGTAACGAGTTCCTTGCAAAATATTCTTTCGGGAAGAAATAAAAGTAATGGATGGTTGATTTCACCAAACGCATTTGTAACCAATAGTAGTAGTCAGCGAGTACTAACTTCAAGTAAAAATATAGTTAGTCCAGATGTCGATAGAGCTACTTTTGACAGTAAGAAAATTAGATTAAAGATTTATTATACTTATGTTGGAAAGTAATAATATGAGCTTTCAATAAATTAATCCGAAGCGGAGGTTCATAATCTGAATTCTCCGCTTTATTTTTGTGGCAATATATTACTGATTAAGCTGGAGTTAAAAAGTTGTAATAATTGAAAGTTCAATAGTTTAAAAGTTGGTTGTTATACTAAGCATCTCTAACTCTTTATATATTACACTTTCTATCTATCCAACAGTCTAACTCTTTAACTCAAAAAACTATGTGCGGAATTGTCGCTTATATTGGGCATCGTGAAGCCTATCCATTGATTATCAAGGGATTAAAAAGATTAGAGTATCGTGGATACGACAGTGCAGGTGTTGCTCTGATGAACAATGGGCTGAATGTGTATAAGAAAAAGGGAAAAGTTAAGGACTTAGAAGAAACCCTTATTGGCGAAAATCTTACCAGTACCATCGGAATTGGACATACTCGTTGGGCTACACACGGAGAGCCAAATGATAAAAATGCTCACCCACATTATTCTTCCAATGAAAAATTAGCCATTATTCACAACGGAATTATTGAAAATTACGACTCCATCAAAAAGAGTTTAATCAAGAAGGGGCACGTTTTTCATTCTGACACCGATTCTGAGGTCTTTATTCATTTCATTGAAGATATTCAGCAAAATACGGGTTGTTTGTTAGAAGAAGCAGTCCGTTTGGCGATGAAAGAAGTGGTTGGTGCTTATGCTATTGTGATTATGGATGCAACCAATCCTTCACAATTAATTGCGGCTCGTAAAGGCTCTCCTTTAGTAATTGGAGTAGGAGAGGGCGAATACTTTTTTGCCTCAGATGCTACGCCAATTATTGAATATACCAATGAAGTAATTTATCTGAATGATTATGAATTAGCCGTTGTCCGTGATGGAGAATTGACGGTAAAAAATATTGATAATATTCTTCAATCGCCTTACGTTCAGACACTTGAAATGGAATTAGAGGCAATTGAAAAAGGCGGATTTGAGCACTTCATGTTGAAAGAAATCTACGAACAACCTCGCTCTGTGGCGGATTGTATGCGTGGGCGAGTAAATGCTGATAGCGGACATTTAATGTTGGGCGGTTTACGTGATTATATTGATAAATTAGCCAAAACCAAACGCATCGTTATTGTGGCTTGCGGAACATCATGGCACGCAGGTTTAGTAGCAGAATATATTTTTGAAGAATTAGCCAGAATCAACGTAGAAGTTGAATATGCTTCAGAATTTCGTTATCGTAATCCGATTATTAAGGAAGGTGATTTTGTAATTGCCATTTCTCAATCGGGAGAAACAGCGGATACTTTGGCCGCCATTGAGTTGGCAAAGTCAAAAGGAGCAACCATTATTGGCGTTTGTAATGTGGTTGGTGCTTCCATTCCGAGAGCATCACACGCAGGAGCTTACACTCATGCAGGGCCAGAAATTGGCGTAGCTTCAACCAAAGCTTTTACGGCTCAAGTAACCGTTTTAGCATTAATGGCAATTGCTGTTGCTCGTAAAAAAGGAACATTGCACGAAGATACTTTTAGAAGATTATTATTTGAATTAGAAAGAATTCCTTCTAAAATCGAAAAAGTTTTATTGACAGATGAGAAGATAAAAGTTATTGCCGAAGAATTCAAAAACGCTCGTAATTTCATTTATTTAGGTCGTGGATATAATTTTCCAGTGGCATTGGAAGGGGCGTTGAAATTGAAAGAAATTTCGTATATCCACGCTGAAGGTTATCCTGCGGCAGAAATGAAACACGGCCCAATTGCATTGATTGATGAAGAAATGCCAGTGGTATTTATCGCAACGAAAGACAGTTCTTACGAAAAAGTGGTGTCGAATATTCAAGAAGTAAAAGCCCGAAAAGGAAGAGTTATTGCCATTGTAACGGAAGGTGATAAATTAATTCCAACGATGGCAGATTATACCATTGAAATCCCTGCGGCACATGACGCATTGATTCCGTTGTTGGCAACAATTCCATTGCAATTATTATCGTATCATATTGCGGTATTGCGTGGCTGTAATGTGGATCAACCAAGAAATCTGGCTAAATCAGTGACAGTGGAATAGGTTTTTATAGGTATGAGGTTAACTTCCTTGTTAACTAATACCTATGACATCCTAAAAAATGCCGTATAATAAAAGTCTTCTGGAAAAATATTTTCCAGAAGACTTTTTCGTTATATTCGTGATAGTCAACATTTTGCCTAAGTATATGAAGCGGTTTCTATTAACTGCATTTTGCCTTACAGGATTCTCCCTTGCGTCTAACGCTCAAAGTTATGCCGATTCTCTGATGTTAGCTTATGTCAGGTGGATTACTGTTGATTTAGGTTCTGGATTAGTTTGGAAGAGTTATCATTTCAATCAAAGAGAATTATTTGCTTCAAATCAGCATATCAGTATTCTTCAAACGAAACTCAATAATAAGAATCTAAAATTTGCACTTGGTTCCGCCGATACTTATCTTCCCGAGGGTGATACCGTTCGTAAATTAAAACCTACCAGTTTATTGGCTTTAGAAAATAATGCTTTAGCGGCGGTGAATGGCGGTTTTTTTAATACCAAGAGAGGTGGTTCGGTTGATTTTCTGAGAATCAATAAAAAGATTATAGATTCGGCTGCTTACATGCCCAATGCAATGATTCCAGAGCACAGTATATCAGCTATCACGATTGATGATAATGAAGTGAAAATTGTAAAAGGTGGACAAAATCTTTATTGGGAAAAATCTTTGCCGTCGCCAAATGTGTTGGTAACCGGCCCTTTATTGATATATGAAAATAAAGAAGAGGAATTAAGGGTTAATGCGTTTAATAATAATCGTCATCCCCGTACGTGTGCCTGTGTTACTAACGATAATGATTTATTGCTAATTACCGTTGATGGTCGCAATGCAGTGGCACAAGGCATGAGTTTGCATGAACTAACTTTTCTGACAAAAATGTTGGGTTGTAAAGATGCCGTAAATTTAGACGGTGGTGGTTCAACCACGATGTACATAAAAGGACAAGATGAAGGAGTGGTTAATTACCCGTGTGATAATAAACAATTTGACCACCAAGGCGAACGGTCGGTGAGTAATGTGATAATGATTTTGAAAAGGTAATAGCGGAATAAATATTCATAAAAAAAGCGTCTCTGATTTCCAGAGACGCTTTTTTTATGCGTGAAAACAAACTATCGGTTCGTGTAAATAGTCGTTGATGGAGCGTATTTTGTTGGATTTTTCGCATCAGTCGTCACAACGCCTCTGGCGATAACTGTATATACTTTTCCTGGAATTACCAATGTTTGACTTACCGTTGCAATAGTAACTGGAGCAACTCCCCCCGATACTTTTACTGAAAAAGGAACGTTTATCGTACCTGTACTGAAAGCATCAATTGGTACAGAATAGAACGTATTATCGTCATTTTTAAACTTCACTCCGCTGGCAATTAAGCTACCATTAACCGTAAAATCTGCCGTTGTTGAGTTTGGAACTAAATTAATAACTCTCACAAAAATTGTCTTACCTGCTGCTGCTGGCAATTTATCTTCCAATGCTAACGGAGTGTAGGTTGGTGATATTCCAGTAGCAAAAACAGAATAATATTTACCATCTTCCACTGTTAAATCTGCGGTAATACCCGTAATGTTCAACGAAGGAATTGCCACGCTAACTTTTGCTTTTCCTGCGGGTAATGTGGCATATTCTGCCGTTGAGGGAAAGGCATTACCATACGTAATTAATGCAGGAGCAGCAGGCGGTGAAGTATTCACACCCGTAAATTTTTTATCATTTACGTAAATATCAATTCCTGCAACATCAGGTGCGGCATGAATAAACTTTATACGAGCCCCCGATGCTGGTGTGATATTTTGAAAAGAATCACTTTTATCGCCACAAGAAACTACCACAAAAAAGGCAATTATGAGGGTCAATATGGATAAAAATCTTTTATTTTTCATAAGAACTTTGTCTAATGTCGTGAATATTGAAAGCTTTATTTAACCATTTATCAACTACTTAACAAACCATAAGTCGTAAGTGTGATAATCAGGATTGTTACCACCGATTTTATCCAAAGATGCTCTATTCCAAACGTATTCAGAATTATACCTTGGGCGAACTCTTTGGGCTGGTTTTCCATTGTTTTCAGTTGCCAATACTTTAGGCAAAGCAAAACCTGTATAAATTGCTGCATCGTATTTGTATCTGCGTAAATCCACCCAAGTTTCTACGTTTCCATGTGCGTACATGGCAATGAATTTTTGACACATAATATCGCTCAAAGTCAATTCTGTTCCTGTTTGTTTTACCGCTTTACTCAATAAAAAGTCATTTTTAGCTGCCGCCGAAACACCCACAAAATCACAGTGAGCTGCAATCGCTTTTTTATAAGCATCCAAAGCCATTGCTTTATCACCTTTTTTGAAGGCTGCTTCGGCTTTAATAAATTGCATTTCAGCGTAAGTGAAAATTGGGAATGGAGCATCATCTTTGTAGATATATTTCCCTTTTGTTACATCCACTGGCGTTTTTCCCGCCAAAAGAGAAGGTGCAACACCCCACAAGATTGGGACTCTCTTTGGGTTATCCACGGGTGAAGCATTCGCATCCACACTACCTGGAGTAACACCTCTGTAAATGCCATCCACACAAGCGGTAAACATTAAAGGCAAGCGAGGATCAATAACACCGCCGAAAACTCGTCCGTCTAATAAACTGATACTGAAATCTGTTTGACGGTACGATTGCATATTATCTCTCAATGGCCCAAAAAAGTTAGCATCAGTCGTGCTTGAACCACGATGAGGAGCAAGAAAATTGTCCGAATTAGAAGCTAAAGCTTTGTCGCAATATTCAATTACTTTATCGGGTGCATAGGTAGATTTATTACTGATATGATTGGCATTTCTGGCTAAATTAGCGTAAACAAATTTCTTCCATTTATCAACGTTTCCACCATAAACTTTATCACCACGAGAAAGTGAACCAACGCCATCTCCAGTTTTATTTAGGTAATCCAAGGCTTCATTTGATAAACGTACCACTTCCGCATAAACATCCTCTTGTGAGTCATAATCAAATACGTAACGGTTTGGCTCCCAAGCTTCTTTCAAAATCATTTCACCGTGCCAGTCGGTTGTACTTTGCCAAGACCAGGCTCTGATGGCTTTTGCAGCACCAATATAATCCCATTTTTGTTTGGCGGTGGCATCGGCAACAATTAAGTCGACGTTTTCTCCGATTGACCAATAATGCGAACGCCATTTTTCACCACCTGAATCACTACCAGAGGCATAACTGTGTAAATCCCAAGTATTTCCTCCTGCCGAAGAAGACCAAACTTGTGCGTATTGTCCCGCAAAACGACCGTCAAATTGTTCTCCACGAACCATTTGAGCTATAATAGAAGGAAGAAGAGCGTATCCTTCGGCCACTTGGGGATTACTTGGGTCTTCGTTTATGTTTAGATAATCTTTACAACTACCGAGTGTCAAAGCCATGAAAACCAGTAGTATATATTTTATTTTTTTCATCTGAATGTATGTTTTGTAACCACATAGAAAGCATTGATAATTAACAGATTATTGTTGTTTCTTGTAACTTTCAAATGGTTGCTGAAATTTAAAATATAAATTAGAACGTAACACTAATACCCGTGCTGAAAGTACGTGGTAATGAAACAGTACCGAAGTCAATTCCTGATGCACCAACGCCTAATGAAGTAGCCGTTGTACCATTTACGCTTGGGTCAGCTCCTGTGTAATTAGTGATTAGGAATAATTCTGTGCCTCTCACAAAAACAGACGCATTTTTAATGAATTTAACGTTGCTCAACACTTTCTTGGGAATACTGTACGAAAGATTCGCATCACGCATTCTAAGCCAATTTACACTGTGTTCTACAAAATCTGATTCTGCCAATGCACTGTAAAAACCTTGGTTTACACTTGTGCTTGGTGTGACTTGAACTGTATTTGTTGTTGGCGTTGCACTGTTTTCGTAGCCGTCTCTCAACACACCTTTAAAGACAACTGGCGAGTTACGGTCGAGAGTTTTTGGACTTAAACCTCTTTCGTATAACCACATGGCATTACCATTGAAAACATCTCCACCTTTACGAATATCTAACAAAAACGAAAGAGTGAAACCTTTGTAGGTAAATGAATTTCGTAAACCGATGGTAAAATCTGGGTTACGGTCACCGATGGGTAAGAAATTGGTATTTTTAATTGGTAAACCCGTTGATGGATTGATTAAAATATCTCCCGCTTTGTTACGTAAATAGCTGTATCCGCCAATTGATGTTGCCGAGCCTGCCCATTGTTGGTAGTAAGAAAGATTATCAATTGTACCAAAATAGGGCGTTAAATCCGATACAAAAGCACTGGCACGAGCATTATTATAAAGCCAAGTATCAGAGTTGTAATATTCAGCAACTTGGGCAGGAAGGTCTTTCACGGCAGTTTTTAATTTTGAAAAATTCAAGTTTACATCCCATGAAAAGTCTTTTGTTTTTACGGGCGAACCAGTCAACTGTATTTCCACTCCTGAATTACTAAAGGTTCCACCGTTAACTAAACCAAAAATAAATCCTGTTCCGTAACTCAAACGTTGCGTAACAATTTGATTTGAGCGTTCGTTGGTATAATAAGCCGCATCTATTCCGAAACGTCCTTTGAAAAAACGCAAATCAGTTCCGACTTCAATTCCGACACCTCTTTCTGGTTTTAAGTCAGGATTTCCACCGTAAAATCCGTAAGCAAAACCACCATCAGTTGATGTTTGAGGCGTTAAACTTGATTTGATTTTGTACGGAGTCGCAGGGTCTTTTCCTGTTTCTGCGTAAGAAGCACGAAGTTTACCGAATGATAAAAATCCAATTTCTTTAAATACAGGTAGTTCTGTAAATACAAAACTGGCACTAACCGAAGGATAGAAATAGTCGTAACGTGGAGCTCCGTAAAGTGCAGAAGACCAGTCATTTCTACCCGTAACTTTCAAGTAAAGAAGGTCTTTGTAGTTCAAATCAAAACTTCCAAATACACTTTGTAAGCGTTTTTGAATAATGGTAGTTTTAGCTCTTTGCGTTGTTACATCAGTGTTATTGATACTATTAAAATCGGGTAAATAAAGTTTTTCACCGTAGATAGCATTCGTTTCTGTTTTATTGTCTTCGAAAGAAGTTCCGACTAAAAATGAGCCATCAAAATCGCCAATTTTCTTTTTAGCGGATAAAAGAAAGTTTCCGTTAAAAATTCTACCCGCATCAATCGCATTGTCGATATAACCTTTGGCAGCAATACCATTTGTTGCTCCTGCACTACTTCCACTACCCGATTCTGGATTTATCAAAAGATTCAAAAATGAATTAAATGAGTCAACTCCAAAACGTCCTGTGAAATTTAACCAAGGTGTAATGTCGGCACTTAGTGAGATATTTTCATTAACACGAATGGTTTTTTCCGTATTTTGATTTTTGTATAAACTGAAATAGGGATTATCTAATTCACTATTATCCGCAGTAATTAAACGGCGACGAGTTCCATCTGGATTCAAATATACTCGCATGTCGTCATTGGCAGGCCACGCCAAAGCACTCAAATAAAAACCATTTCCGCCACGATAACCTTTTGTAATATCTTGACTAACCAATGATAAACTGTTGGTTATAGTTATTCCTTTTGCAATTTGGGCACTTCCTGTAAGGCGGGTTTGTAATTGTGTTTTTCCAGTAGTTGGAATTACTCCTTTTTGGTCTGTATAAGAAGCTGAAAAACGATAAGAAACTTTATCTCCACCATCAATACTTAAATTATGTTGCTGATTTGAACCTGTTTGATAAAAATTCGCTGCATTGTCATAAATTTGATTATTGGCAGTTTCGGAGTATTTAGGGCCTCTATAAAAAAGAGAAGTGGGGTCCAAAACACCGTAAGAACCACGGCCATAAACTTTTTGAGTTTCAACAAAACGGTAAACATTTGATACATCAAACGAATTACTGTAATTAACTCTGGTAGCTCCTTTGGTACCTTTTTTAGTTGTAATCATAATTACCCCACTGGACCCTTCTGAACCGTAAAGAGCTGCTGCTTCAAGTCCTTTCAAAACAGTTACACTTTCTACATCGTTAGGGTTAAGGTCGCCCATACGGCTGGCATAGTCATTTGAACGGTTAGCTCCTGTAGAAACTAAGCCTTCTTGGTTGAAGGTTCTGTTACTCACGGGTAAACCATCAATGACAAACAATGGCGAGTTATTACCACCAATTGAAGAGGCTCCTCTCAATTGAATTTGTACCGAAGACCCTGGTAATCCTGTCGAAGGAGTCATTGTTAAACCAGCAACTCTACCACCTAAAGATGTCAAAACATTATCTCGTCCAGTTTGGGTAATTTCATCACCTTTAACTTCTTGAACGGAATAACCTAATGCTCTCTTTTCTTGTTTAATTCCCAATGCTGTTACCACAACTTCATCCAAAGCGGAGGTTGCATCAGTCAATTTAATGTCAATTACGGACTGATTTCCTACTTTAATATCTCTTTTTTCAAAACCCAATGAAGTATAAATCAAGGTTGCTCCTTCATTCACCGAAATTTTGTATGTTCCATCCGCTGCCGTAGTTGTACCACGAGTTGTTCCCTTTACAATAACACTTACTCCAGGCAAAGGAGTGTTATCAGCTGAGCCAGTAACTTTACCAGTTATCTGTCTATCTTGCGTCCATCCAACGTGTGTTGTGCATAAACCCACACACAAGAAAAGCCACATTAGTTTGTTGAGTAATAGTTTTTTCATGAAAAATGATTGGTTGTTTATTGAGCTGAAGAGATGAATTATTAATACTAATATCAAAATATTTCGTTAGAAAATCAAGGACGAAAACTTAAAAAGGGCGAAAACTAAGCTCGCCCTTTTATCTGAATTATGTTTGTGTTGAAGTATAAATATTAAAATTTTTATTATTTTGGAGTATTAGGATTGTTATCTGTTTCTGTCTGTGGATAAGGATAAAAATCTCTACTACGTTCTGTGGCTGGACGAGCAAATCTACGGCTATCTTCTAATGACATTCCACTCATGAATAATTCAATTCGACGATTACGATAAATTTCAGTCAATAAATCTGCTTGTGTTTTTGCTCCTGCGTAAGTTGTCAAATTGGCTCCAATTCCCCAAGCATCAGTTGTTTTTGTCAAAATCGTATTGAGTTCTTTCTCGGCATTTACCAAATCATTTTTACGGGCATAAGCTTCTGCTTTGATAAGTGTCATTTCGCTTGGTAGATACATCGGAATTGGATCTCCGTTGCTTTTGAAAAAACCTTTTCCTTTATAAGTATTGCCCACTAAAGCACGACTTGTGAAATAGAAGTCAATTCTTTTATCAGCATCAATGGGTTTTAATGCAGCTGGTAAACCCATATTCAAATCTAAAGGTTGAAAAACGTTTACGTTTCCGAAAGCGACATCCCAGATTGGATTACGAGTTAAATCATCAAAATTTAATTGTGATTTTTTCGTCAAATCAACTTTTGCGGCCGCAGCTAACGCTTTATCATAGTCGCCAATCATTAATGCATAACGAGCAATTAAGGCATTCAACGTATTTGGAACATCAATTCCTGCTACAATTCTATTGGTAAAATTGGCAGAAATTGGGTTTGCTGCAATATTAGCCGAAGCTGCTTCTAATAATCTGATTGCTTCTTTTAAACCGTCAGTACGAAGTACAAATTTAGATTGTGGAGCTGTTTCGATGGAAACACTTTCCCAAAATTGAGCAGTAATTCCAATCGCTAAAGCCTTGTAAATGGTCGCATAAGCTTGCAAACCACTACGAGTTCCTAATTCACCAACGTTGTTTAAGTTGTTCAAAATCAAGTCGCTATTCCCTTTGATTACATTCAATTGCGACCATAAATTGGTGGTAATTGAATTACTCGCTACAACACTGGCTCCGCCGTCTTGCAGATTTTGCTCGTCGGTATTTCCCGCATTTAAAACCTTTAATTCTTTGGTAGTCAATCCATTAGCAGTAATCATAGCATAAGTAGGACTCTGACGACCAACAGAGAAACGATATTGAAGTCCGTTTGCCAAAGCAACCAATCCGTTAAAGTCTGAGGTTACTTGTTTTTCAGAAGCCGAACTCGGATTCAGGTATTCCGTATCGGTTTTGCAAGAATTCATTCCGACTGTCAGTAATGAACCCAATGCGATATATTTGATGATATTTTTCATTATCTTTTTTAAATTTAAGAAAGTCAATTAGCGTAGTAAGTAGCTGAAAGTATTTGAATCAAATTCTAACTGCTACTTCCAAATCCCTAATACCTTTTAATTAAAAATTAGCCGTTAAAGAAAGTTGGTACGTTTTTGGAATTGGCACGTTACCAAAATCTACCCCACGCAAACGGTCTGAGTTGCCACCAGCGTTGGTTTCAGGGTCATAGCCATTATATTTATCCCACGAAATTAAGTTACGTCCCGTTGCAGAAATCTTCAAGCCAGTCATACCTTTGATAATATCAGGTAATTTATATGAAAGTGAAATTTCACGGAGTTTCACAAAAGAACCATCATCAATCCGCCATTCTTCGGTTAAATATGTTGAGAAAATATAGCCTCTTGGTACTTCTCCTCTCAATTCTTGTTCAGCAACATTACCAATTCCCACACCTTGACGAGTACGTTTATCGGCATTGAATACTTGTACGCCTTGTACGGCATCAAATAAAACACGGAATCCAAGATTTTTGTAGGTCAAATTACTGCTTAATGAAGCGGTATAATCTGGGTTAGGGTTACCGATAACTTTTCTTAACGCAACCGTTCCTGTTCTCAATGGTTGTCCATTGGCATCACGAGCAACCGTATAAGTAAGTGGGTCTGCATTACTATCTTGTTTACCGAAATCTTGTTGTACATATCCCGCACCATTGGTGGTATTCAAGAATGAACCATCTGCATTTCGAGCGAAGAATGCTCCGTAGAATACACCCGCAGGCTGTCCAACAATATTAAATACTGGAGCACCACTCACCGTTGTAACCGCCTGTATTTTATCACCCGTATTGAAACTTACGATTTTATTGCGGTTAGCACTGTAAATGAAACTCACATCCCACGATAAGTCTTTGGTTTTGATTGGCGTAATTCCCAATGCAAGTTCAAAACCTTTGTTTTCCATCGTTCCAGTGTTATTGATAATAGAAAGTCCACCCGAACTTGGTGCTACGTTTTTGTTAACAACTAAATCAGAAATTTGCTGATTGTAATACGATAAACCTAAGGTAATTCGGTCATTTAAGAAACCAAAATCCCCCCCGAATTCAACTTCTTTCATACGTTCTGGACGTACATCTGGGTTGGCGTAACGAGTGCTTGGTACAAAAGTGTTTTGCCCTAAATAAGGGGTTGAAGCAAACTGCCAGAAACGGTCGTAAGTTCCAATGGCAGTCAACCCACCCGCTTCTCCGTAAGAAGCTCTTATTTTAGCTGTACTAATAACTGATGAAAGTGATTGCCAGAAGTCTTCGTCAGACACTACGTAGGAAGCACTTATTTTTGGATATAATTGATTGGTCTGCGAAGGAGAGAATAGCGTTGAACCATCTCTACGAATAGCACCCGTTAAGAATAAACGGTTTTTGTAGCCAAAAGTAGCTTGGGCAAATTGACCTGCAACCTCAAAACGGTCAAGTCCATAACCCGCTACAATTGATTGTGAAGCGGCAGAAACCGTTGTTAATCCAGGTACTAATTTTTCACCACTTGATGAAGTGAAATCTTTACGAGAAGATTGGTAGTTCATCCCCGCAATCGCCGTCAATTTTAAGTCTTTCGTTAATTCTTTTGAATACGTAATGTTTAAGTCAGTATTAAAAAGTGTAACATTGTTGGTGGCATTTCCAGCGTATCCATTTGGATAGTTAGCCGCAGGAAGTCCAGAAATTGCTGCGTAAGGGTACGGCAAAATAGTATTTCTACCCAACTGTGAATAATTATCAACTCCTAAAATTAAGTCAACCGTCAAATCTTTGAATGGCGTAAGATTCAACTGAACATCACTAATAGTACGGCTCACCGATTGGTTAAAATCCATATCTTCAATCGTAGAAAGTGGATTTACCCGAGTTGGCTCAACAGCCAATAATTTACCGTTTGCATCACGTTGTGTAATGTCATAAATATTATTGGTGATGTTAATTGAGTTGATTGGGCTGTAAAATACGTTTCCGTTTGCCTTTTCATTAGAATAACTATTCACGTAATTTAAACCACCAGAAACTTTTACCCAGTTAGCCAAACGTTGGTCAACTCTCATTTTTAAGCCATAACGAGTAAAATCTGTTCCTTTAATAATTCCTTCATTTTTTAGGTAAGAAGCTGAAACATAATATTGCGTTCTGTCGCTTCCACCCGAAACTGAAATGGAATTATCTGTTCCGTAACCTGTACGGAAAATTTGGTCTTGGTAGTCATAACGAGTAACGTCAACCAAACCCGAAGCTAATCTTGTCGTTACACCATTACGTTCAATTCCCAAGGCCTCAACATTGGCAGGAGCAGCTCCGATAGTGTGCAAACGCAAGGTGCTTGAACCAAATTGTTTTCCATAAGTTGAAATAGCGACTTTTTTACGTAATTCATTTACACTGAAACTGGTCGAGAAAGTTACTTTTGGAGCACCCGATTTTCCTTTTTTAGTGGTAATAATAATCACTCCGTTTGAAGCACGAGAACCGTAAATTGCCGAAGCCGCCGCTCCATTCAAAACATTTAGGCTTTCAATATCGTTGGCATTAATATCCGCTAAGCGGTTTTGACCAGGATTAGTTTCACCGATTTGATTAGCATTTGCCAATTGAGAAACATTGTCTGAAGCATTACTAACAACCACACCGTCAATGATATACAAAGGGTCAGAACTACCTCTGAGTGATTTTACACCACGCAAACGAATCGTGATTCCTCCCGCAGGGTCACCAGAGTTTTGGGTAATTTGAGCTCCTGGAATTTTTCCTTGCAAAGCCGAAGTCAAGTTAGCCGAACCAGTATTTTCTAATTGTTTAGAAGAAACCGAACCGATTGCATTACCTAATTCACGACGATTAGTCTTTAAGGTTGACCCCGTTACAACTACTTCATCAAGATTCATTCCGTCTTCCTGCAAAACAACATTTACGTTGAGGTCTGAAGTACTTCCCAAGGTAATTTTCTTCGTAAGATTAGCATACCCAACCGAACGGAATTCTAAGTCATAATTTCCCGCTTTGGTAGTAGTATTGAAACTGTACTCACCTAAAGCGTTCGCAGCCGTGCCGAAAGTTGTACCTTTCAAAACAATCGTTGCTCCAATCATGGGTTGTCCGTTGGAGTCAGCAATTTTTCCTTTGATGGTGTAACTTTGTGCTAATGTTGTGAAAGACACCAACAAAAGACCAAAAATGCCCAACAAGAATGTGGTAAATTTTTTCTTCATGATTTTCAGTGAAAAATAGAAATACAATTAATTATTTAGATAATTTGATTATGTCAGTCCATACGACATACCGTTTTGAAAATGAGTATATTTCGGACTGATTATAATTTTCAAGAAAGAATGTCTTAGCTTGATTCATTTCAAATTTCCAATACTTTAATTGACCGCTATAAAGTTATTAATTAGTTGAAAGTGGAATGCCTGTTTGTGCGAATTTTAATTAGAATACCATTAGAAACAAGCAGATTAATGCAATGCGTTCTATCAAAATCTTAACAAATATATTAATAGTATTTAAAAATGTGTAAATTTATCTTAAAATTTTCCAATTTATAAGTATAAATCCTCATAAAATTAAAAATTAGCAAAATAAAACCTGCATAAAAACGCAATGATTATCACTGAGAATAGAATTATGCTCAAAAAAGAGCGTCAAGCACTAATTATAAAACAGATAAATCTGCACAATAAAGTGTTATCTTCTGATTTGAGTTTAGAACTTAATGTTTCAGAAGATACCATCAGAAGGGATCTCAATGAATTGGCACAGGATGAAAAGATTGTGAAAGTGCACGGGGGGGCGTTATCAAAGTCGTACAATTTTACCGCTACGCAGGAAGAGACGTACGCTTACGAAGAAAAGAATATTATTGCAAAAAAAACAATTGCTCTGATTCAGGACGGAATGACCATTTTGTGCAGTGGAGGTACAACAATTCGGGTTATTGCCAATCTTTTACCCGAAAATTTGAGCGTAACTTTTTTTACGGTTAGCCCTTTAATTGCATTAGAATTGGCTGAACATCCCAATACAGAAGTTATTTTATTAGGCGGAAGATTGTCTAATTCTTCTAAAATTAGCATTGGTGGTGAGGTTGTTTCTAAAATTAATGAAATTAAAGCTGATTTGTGTATTATGGGAATTAATGGTTTTGACCAAGATTGTATCAGTGATTCAGATTATGAAGTTGTGCAGGTAAAAAAGGCGATGATAAAAGCTTCAAAGCAATTAATTACGCCTATGATTTCGGAGAAACTAAATTCTTCACTTCGTTTGCAAGTATGCTCACTCGATAAAGTTGATTATCTCATTACCGAACTTACCCCTAATCACTCACTATTGGAAAGTTATCACGCAAAGGTTAATCAAATCCGATAAATTTATTCTATCAAAGCAAATTTTAAGACCTAATTTTATCTTAACCTTGATAAAATTAGGTAATTTTGAGTCTAATATTTACATTTTCGGGGTCATTTTTAACGGATGACTTTCGACTTACGACTCAAATCATGTCTGTTACTATTTCTTCCGTTTCCGAGAGCCTTCCTGCATTTCTAAATGCCAATCCATATACCAAAATACAGGTAATTGTTGATGAAAAAACCTTTCGCTATTGTTATTCTATCATTAAGCCATTCTTGCCAAAACACAATTTAGTGAAAATCAAGTCGGGAGAATCCGAGAAACATTTAGGCACTTGTCAGGCCATCTGGGAAGCCATGACTGACCACGAATTAGACCGTCATAGTTTAGTGATAGATTTGGGTGGTGGGGTTATTGGAGATATGGGTGGTTTTTGTGCGGCAACGTACAAAAGAGGAATTGATTTTATCCAAATTCCAACCACATTACTATCGCAAGTTGATGCCAGCGTAGGGGGTAAGTTAGGAATTGATTTTCACGGATTTAAGAATCATATTGGTGTTTTTCAAATTCCAAAAACGGTTTTGATTGATGCGAATTTTCTTAAAACATTACCATTTAGTGAATTACGTTCTGGCTTTGCCGAAATCATAAAGCATTGTCTAATTATGGATGAAAAAAAATGGGATGAAATCCGTAGAAAAGATTTTGAAGAACAAGATTTCTCTGATTTAATTACTCATTCAGTAGCCATCAAACAGCAAATTGTGGAGGCTGACCCAACGGAAAAGGGTATTCGGAAAATCCTAAATTTTGGACATACACTCGGACACGCTATTGAGACATATTTCTTGGGAAAACCAAAATTACATTTACTCCACGGTGAAGCCATTGCAGCGGGCATGATTTGCGAAGCTTTTATTTCTTTCGAGCGTGGAATGATTGACCAAAAAACGTTGGAAAATATCGAAGAATTTATCTTTTCGGTTTACGGAAAAGCTACGATTAAAGAGTCTGATATTGAGCAAATTATCGCTTTAACTGCTCAAGACAAGAAGAATAAAGGAAAAGAAGTACGCTTCTCACTTCTGGAAGGTGCAGGAAAATGTACTTACGACGTACCGGTTTCAAAGACAGAAATGAAAAAGGCGTTGGAGTATTATATGTAAGATAATTAGAGGAAAGAGTTTAGAAAAAGTTCTGTTTTCTAAACTCTTTCCTCTAAAAATTATTCCATTACCTTCGGAACTCTAAAGTACTCGCCATCTTGTTTAGGAGCATTTTTTAATCCTTGTTCACGGCTAATATTCGGGATAACTTTATCTTCACGCAAAGCGTTGATTTCCAGGCTCATGTGAGTTAATGGTTTTACGTTATCCGTATTAATTTCATTCAATTCTTCCATCCAATTTAATACAGAATTCAGCGAATCAATTAATTCTTTTTCGGAAGATTCTGGCATCTCCAATCGTGCGAGATGAGCTATTTTTTGTAATGCTTCTTTGTCTATCATAGTCTATCATATTTTAGATAGTAGGTACAAAGTAATAGCTGTTCTTGAAACTAAACTTACGTTAAAAAATTTCCAATACTTTATACTGACTATTACCTAAGAACCTCTTATTCTCTGTTTCTCAATTTCTTATCGTCCATATTTTTATTCAAAAACTCATTGATTTTCTCAATATCAATCGAACGATTGATTTCTCCGAAAGAGTTTATTGAAATATCGAACCCCTCAAGGTCTTTGTGAACCTTTGGAAGTTCTTCTTTTTTAACTTCTTTTTTCTTAGCCATTTTCAATGAGTGAATGTTTTCTATTAAATTTTCTAATCAATTTGAGGCAATTCATTCAAAGCTTTTTCAAGTCTTGCAATCACTGCATCTTTACCAATAATCTCCATTGAAAGCATCAAATCTGGTCCAGCTCCTGCACCCGTAACGGCCACCCGCAACATTTGCATTACTTTTCCCATTTTGATTCCTAATTTTTCAAATACATCGTGTAAAGTATGTTTTATCTCTTCAGCAACAAAATTCTCGATATTTGGTACAGCATTCGCAAAAGCGGTAATTCCTGTTTTTGCATCCAAATTCCATTTTGAAGTTACAATTGTTGCATCAAATGTTTCGGGAGCGGTGAAAAGATTTTTAGCTTCTTGTGTGATTTCTTGAGGGAAAGTTACTCTTTCCTTGAACAAATGAACGATTTTTTGAGCTTTATCTGCTTCAAAATCAGCTAAATATGTTTGTGCTAATGCTTCATCAGATTGCAATTTTAAGTATTGTTGATTATACCATTTTGCTTTATTGATGTCAAATTTTGCACCAGCTTTATTGATTCTTTCCAGTGAAAATGCCGAAATCAATTCGTCCATTGAAAATATTTCTTGCTCTGTCCCTGGATTCCAACCTAAGAAGGCTAAGAAGTTTACAAGAGCATCTTTCAAGTAACCTTCTTCTCTAAATCCTAATGCTTTTGTACCGTCCGGATTGATCCATTCTAAAGGAAAAACTGGAAAACCACCTAAATCAGCATCACGCTTTGACAATTTTCCGTTGCCTTCTGGTTTCAACAAAAGCGGTAAATGGGCAAATTGTGGCATTGTATTTTCCCAACCCAAAGCACGGTATAAAAGAATGTGCAAAGGAGCTGAGGGTAGCCATTCTTCGCCACGAATAACGTGTGAAATTTCCATTAAATGGTCATCCACTACGTTGGCAAGGTGGTAAGTTGGCATTCCGTCTGACTTCATTAAAACTTTATCGTCAATCGTTGAAGAATGAACGTGAACCCAGTCACGAATAATATCTTTGAACCGAATTTCTTCTTTAGCTGGTACTTTCAGACGAATGACATAAGGAGTTCCTGCGGCAATTTTTGCGTTAGTTTCTTCTTCTGAAAGGGTCAAAGAATTATTTAATTTAATTCTCGTAACGGCATTGTACTGAAATGCAGAGCCTTGGCTTTCAAGGGTTTGACGCATCGCATCCAATTCTTCAGAAGTATCAAAGGCGTAATAGGCTTTGCCCGAATTAATCAATTGCATGGCATAATCCATGTACATTGGTTTACGTTCAGACTGGCGATAAGGAGCGTGTGGCCCGCCAACACCGATACCTTCATCAATGGTGATACCCACCCATGAAAGGGCTTCGATAATATATTTTTCGGCTCCTTCCACAAACCGAGTTTGGTCTGTATCTTCAATACGAAGAAGCATTTTGCCACCTAACTGTTTGGCTAATAAATAGTTATATAATGCTGTTCTGACCCCACCAATGTGCAAAGCCCCTGTTGGACTCGGTGCAAAACGTACTCTTACTTGATTATTGGACATTTTTTATTTGTGATTTAGTGAGCGAGTGATTTAGCGAATATTGGAAGTGAACATATATTTTAATTCACAATTTACTAAATCACTAATTCACAACTTAGCTAACTGCGATACACGAAATTTCAACATTTACATCTTTCGGTAAACGAGCAACTTCTACTGTTTCACGAGCAGGAGGATTAGCGGTAAAATATTCGCCATAAATTCCGTTGATTGCCACAAAATTATTCATGTCTTTTACGAAGATTGAACATTTCACGACATTTTCAAAACTCATGTTTGCGGCTTCTAAAATTGCCTTTAAATTTTCCATTACCTGACGAGTTTCATCTTGGATACTCGCACCAGCTTCTGCCAAAGCAAAGGCTATTTGGCCCGAAACGTACAATGTTCCGTTTGAAAGAACTGCTTGAGAATATGGACCAATAGCAGCGGGTGCTTTTTCGGTAAAAATGATTTGTTTCATCGTTTTTCGCTTGTTGGTTTGATTAGTCTGCGAAGTTACAAAATCGTGAGGGTTTTTATTGATTTATGTCTTTCTAAGGGCTTAAAAATTAATTCAAACAAACTAATTTAACACTTGTTTAAGTATTGGTGTAATCTAATTGAACAAAATGAAATCGCAGATATTCAATGTATTCGTAAAAAGCCCTACCTGGCTAACCGTGTTATTAGGTTTTATATTACTAATTTGGCAATTTTTACAAGGTATTTTACCTCAAAATATTCAAATGGTTTTCTTTGTTTCATTGATACTTTTAACGGGTATTCCTCACGGTGCTTTAGACCATTTAATTCAAAAAGCGACGGATAGAAAATGGAATAAAGTGTATGATATAAAAAAATTTCTCGTAAAATATTTGCTAATAATGGCGATCTATGCTCTATTGTGGTTTTGGTTTTCGGGATTAAGTTTAATGATTTTCTTAATTATTTCAGCTTGGCATTTTGGCGAAACAGATTTAGAAAAAGTGCCCAAAAATGTGTTGATTTGGTCATTTACAAGACTAATTTACGGATTTTATATTTTGTCATTTATTCTTCTATCGCATATAAATGAAGTGGAACCCATTGTAATTAAAATGGCTGGAAATCAGGGTTATTTTTTAGTTTTTTGGAACATTATTAACATGAATGTCAAGCAAATATTATATTTATTGGGCTTGTCTTTTACCACTATATTCATTGTTGCTCAATCAGAATATTTAATAAATTTTGATAAAATTAGAATTGTTCGCCTTTGTTTGATTCTTGCGTCATCGGCTTGGTTACCATTATTGCCCGCTTTTGCTCTGTATTTTGGTGGATGGCACGCTCTCTGTGCTTTTGATAATATTCATGATTATTTACGCAAAGATTATCCTACTCTTTCTTTTAAGTTAGTTTATTTGAAAACATTACCCTTTTCATTATTGGCAATTGCTTTTCTGTGTGCTTTTTTGTGGTATTGTAAGGTGTCTTTAGAGTACTACGACCCATTTCCCATCTTATTTATCTTCATTTCTCTCATTACTCTACCGCACCTTATTATTGCTCATCAAATGAACCACGACGAAGAATGAGTTTTGTTTATTTTTTTTTCAGATAGATTAAACAAAAAAAATACACACAAAGTTGTATGATTGAAATAGTGTAATTTCATATTTAAAAAATCCATTAAAACTTAAACATTTATCATTATGAACACATTCAACATCCTCTTGAATGGTAATCTCCAAGCTGGTGATTACATCGGATTTACATTTTTTACGGGCTACATGTCTATGTTGGCAGCCTCTATTTTTTTTATTGTTGAAAGAGGCACGGTTACTGACAAGTGGAAAACATCACTACTTATTTCTGCATTAATTACGTTCATCGCTGCCGTTCACTACTTTTATATGAGAGGTGTTTGGTTAGAGACAGGTACATCACCAACCCAATTCCGTTATATTGACTGGACTTTAACAGTGCCTTTGATGTGTATTGAGTATTTCTTAATCTTGAAACCAGCAGGTGCAAAAGGTGGAATGTTAATCAGGTTATTGGCAGGCTCAATCTTGATGTTAGTCGCAGGCTATATCGGAGAGGCAATCACTCCTGATAATAACGTAATGTGGGGAGTTATCTCAACAATTGGTTGGGCTGTAATTATTTACGAAATTTATTTAGGCGAAGCGTCTAAATTAGCGGCTTCTTCGGGTAATGTAGCTGTGATTGAAGGTTACAAAGTGATGAGATGGTTTACATTAGTCGGTTGGGCAATTTACCCAATCGGATACTGTATGTTACCCGGTAATATCCTTCACGGATTAGTAGAGGGTGCAGACTTTACCAAAAATTCACCAGTTGATTTGGCTTACAATATTGCTGATGCTATTAATAAAATCGGGTTTGGTTTAGTAGTTTACACAATTGCCAAGAAGGCAACTGCTGCTGAACAAGTAAAACTTGCTTAACCAACCACAAGTAAAAATGCGATTAACATAGTAAAGGCAGGGAATGGAACTCCCTGCCTTTTTCTATTGAACACAACCCATAACATCCTCGAAAGAATTGTGAATTGTGTAATAAACGTATAGTCTTTAAAAATCGTTTCCATCTTCGCTATTTATTTCCTGAACCACCTTCATCAATACGATAAAAACAACTACACTCATTAATAAAAATACTAAATATTTACCGCTAAAAAGTAATTCCAAACGATAGGAGGCATTATGAAAAATGACAAAAATGCAGAATAGGAAGTAAAATATGCTCAGTAAAATTGTTGTGGTTTTCATGTGGAGATTTTTTAGGAATTATAACATCAAAACAAATTATTCTGCATAAGGTTTTGACTACAAAAAAGCCTTTGAGATTAATTTCTCAAAGGCTTTTAACTATGTCTAACAAGAAAGATTTATTTAAAATCCTGTGCCAACTGTAAAAGCACGAACTGAAGTTGGTAAATCTGCTACTTTAGTAGCCGCTCCAGATGTTAAATTTAGCGTATAAATTGAAGAAACTGTCCCTACTTTCAAGGCAGCGTATCCAATTCCTCCTCTGCTGGTAATATCAAAACCTCCTACTGATTCAACGTTTATTCCTAAAGTTCCAACTTCTACTTGCGTACCATTATTTGGTGGGTCTTGTTTGTTAAGTTTGTCAGTCATACTATCAATATTGTACAAAATAGTAGTGGTAGCACCTGCAAAGTTATTGGTATATGCCGAAGCAACAATACTGGGTGTTCCAGGATTTAATGAACCATCAATTGCGGCAATTAGTCCTGTATCTGGGTGTAATCTAAGATTTTGTCCTGTATTACTGATACAACGAATTCTGTCAACGGTGGGATTGAAATCAAATCCGAAAGATGTTCCTGCCAATAAAGTAGTAAATGGTGCTGTTCCGATGACCGTTGCAGCTCCTGAAGCCGTATTTAGTACATACAATCGACTCGAACTTCCTAAAGCATATAATTGTCCAGTGGCAGGACGCATATCAATTCCTAAAATGGTTTCACCCGTTTGTAAACCTGTGATAGTTTTACTAATTGGGGTGCCAATATTAGTATAGTTGAAAATTAGTAAATTGTTAGTTTCATCGATAGCATAAGCAACTGGAGCTGTTGGAATTGCCAAGCCATTGATATTTCCAGTGGGTAAGTTGCCTAATTTAGTTGATTTTCCTGTTGTTAAATCTATCTGATGCAATTCCCATTTTCCTGATACCATCAAAGCTGAAAGAGCAACGTCTCCCGCAGGATTAATGTCAAAACCCGCTGATGAAGTAATGTCAATCCCTAATGAACCTACTTCAACTAAAGTTCCATTATTGGGTGGATCTTGTTTGTAAAGTTTATCGGTTTTTGAGTCAATATCGTATAAAATTGTAGTAGTTGCTCCCGCTGTATTGTTGGTATAAGCAACCGATTCTATGCTTGGACTGGTACCGCCGTTGATTGTTCCGTCAGTTGCTGCAACAGCTCCAGTTTCTGGATGTAAACGCAAATTTTGTCCAGTATTAGTTACCAGTCTGATTCTATCGACGGTAGGGTTAAAATCAAGCCCTACTGAGCTTCCACTGATAACGGGATTAAGAACTGCTGTACCAATTGCTCTGGCAACACCAGTTTCTTGATTAATTACATACAAGCGATTTTGAATTCCTACACCGTATAATTCGCCCGTTGCTGGACGAAAGTCAATTGCAGATAAGGCATCGTTGGTTACTAAACCCGTTATTGAAACAGTTGCAGTAGCCATTTCTGAATTCATAGCGTTTATTTTGAGCAACTGCTTTCCGTCAACAAGAGCAAAAAAAGTTACGTCAGGTTTAGGAGTAACAGCCACTTCGTCTGTTTTGCAAGAAGTTATCAAGAAGCCTAAAACGAAGGTTGCTAAGAGAATTTTAATTTTTGTAGTTTGCATAATGAAGTAAAAGTTTTAAAAGTTAAACGTTGACCTAACATACGAGACTATTGTTCGGTTGGTTTTAAATACTAAAAAACTTTACGCTCTAATTTTTAAAGAATTACTCCATATTTAGCCTTTTATAGCATAATTTCGCTGAAAATCATTTTTTTGAAT
>JAZKDE010000042.1:0-63602 GCA_040387735.1 Bacteroidota bacterium | reverse complement strand
GTGATAATTCCGACCATATTTTCGTGAATTTCAACCATATCCGTAATCTCAACTTCAAATAAAAAGGTGTTAATTCGATACGAACCCGCTGTAATCACTGCCGATTGTCGTCCTTTGCGTCCTCCATTTTTCAAGAAGGCCTCTGTATCTTGAAAACCATCACACTCAACCTTTCGTCCCAAAATAAAACCCGTTTCCGATTCCTTTCCATCTCTGGCGAGAACAATTCCAATTTTACCCGTTGGAATAATTGTAAGTGGCTGTAAAGTAATATCATACTGCCAAATCCAATACCAGAAATAAATCCCAGGGGCTAAAGGTTTTGCTTGATAACCCGCTTCGCCTTCAATAGCAATAATTCGTCCTTCGGGAAGCGATTTTTTATCCCCAAAGAGAACAAATTTCTTAGTGACCAGTCCGATTCGGTCTTCTGGAATAATAATGATACCAAAGAGTCGGAATAAAAATTTGTAGAAAATTAAACATAGAATAGGAACTGCAATACTGATGATGGTGGTAATAGAAAGTGTCATTGTTTTATTGTTTTGGTTTGAATTAATGCGTCAAATATTGTGAGTTTCGGACAGACTTATCTGAAATTGTGAAGAATGGTTTTAGTTTGGCTTGAGTGGATATTTTCCTTGAGAAGCATTTTGCCATCTCCTTCAAGAATCTAAATTACCGTACCTCAAAAGCCAATAAACTCCTGCCCTACTTTCAAATTGATTCGATTCATTTTTTATTTCAAAAAATATCCTGTAACTCTTTGTATATTAAGAAGAAAGCCGTAATTTTGCAGTCCGTTTCGTGGAGCAGGTTCTTGAAATATGTGTTAAAACGATCAAAAGCCTGTGAATCAGATTGTTTCGTTACAGAATAATCTTACCACGTTACTACCGAAAAATCTCAGATAAGGAAGCTTCCACCCTTATTGGCAGAGAAATTTCAATCAATTTTAAGATTTTAAACATTTACCGTAATGGCAAAAGAAATAGCAGGCTACGTTAAGTTGCAATGCAAAGGTGGTGCCGCAAACCCTTCGCCTCCAATTGGACCAGCGTTAGGTTCTAAAGGTTTGAACATCATGGAGTTCTGTAAGCAGTTTAATGCGAGAACTCAAGATAAACCTGGCGTTATCCTTCCAGTTTTGATTACTTACTACAAAGACAAATCTTTTGATTTCGTAGTAAAAACTCCTCCTGCACCAATCTTGTTGTTGGAAGCAGCCAAAGTGAAATTAGGTTCAGCACAACCAAACTTGAAAAAAGTAGGTTCAGTAACTTGGGAACAAGTTCGTACAATTGCAGAAACTAAAATGCCTGATTTAAACTGTTTTACTATTGAGTCAGCAATGAGCATGGTAGCAGGTACAGCTCGCTCAATGGGCTTGAACGTAACAGGAGAAAAACCATTCTGATTATAAGTTGTGAGTGATGAATTGTGAATTGTGAGTAAATTTTTAGAAGTATTTCTAATTACTAAATCATTAAATCACAAATCACAAATAACCAAAACAGATAACGACATTCAAAAAAATGGCTAAGTTAACAAAAAAGCAAAAAGAAGCTCAATCAAAATATGATGCAACGCAAGCGTATTCACTTACGAAAGCTGCTGAAATTTTGAAAGAGATTTCATATACGAAATTCGATTCTTCAGTAGATATCGACGTTCGTTTGGGGGTTGACCCTCGTAAAGCCGACCAAATGGTTCGTGGCGTAGTTGCTTTGCCTCATGGAACAGGAAAAGATGTACGAGTTCTCGTACTTTGTACTCCTGATAAAGTTGAGGAAGCAAAAGCGGCAGGTGCTGACCATGTTGGTTTGGACGATTATATTCAACAAATCGAAAAAGGTTGGACAGATATTGATGTTATCATCACTATGCCAACTGTAATGGCGAAATTAGGTCGTTTGGGACGTGTTTTAGGACCAAGAGGTTTAATGCCAAATCCAAAATCAGGTACAGTTACCTTGAATGTTGGACAAGCTGTTACAGAAGTGAAAGCTGGTAAAATCGACTTTAAAGTTGACAAAACTGGTATCATCCATGCCTCAGTAGGTAAGGTTTCATTCACTCCTGAGAAGATTGCTGAAAATGCTCAGGAACTAATCAACACATTGTTGAAATTGAAACCATCATCAGCCAAAGGAACTTATGTAAAGTCAGTAAACTTGTCTTCTACAATGTCTCCAGGTGTTAAAATTGACCAAGCAACAGTTAAAGGTTTGTAATCATGACAAAGGAAGAAAAAGGTATAATTATCCAAGAGTTGAGCGAAAAGTTCGCTGCTACTCCATACTTCTACATCACTGATACAGGTGGATTAACAGTTGCAGAAGTTAACGCATTCAGAAGAATGTGTTTCCAAAGAGGTTTTGAATACCGTGTTGTTAAAAACACGCTTATTGCAAAAGCATTGGAAACTACAGGAGTTGATTACTCTTCATTCAATGATACAGTATTCAAAGGATTATCAGGGATTATTTTCTCACCAGAAAACCCAAAAACTCCAGCGAAACTTATCAAAGATTTCAAGAAAGAAGCAGGAAAAACTAAAATTACTTTCAAAGGTGCTTCAATTGAAGGAGGCTTGTTTATCGGTGAAGACCAATTAGCAGCTCTTGAAAACGTGAAGTCGAAGCAAGAAATGATTGGAGAAATCATTGGATTGTTACAATCACCAGCGAAAAACGTTGTTTCTGCTCTTCAAAGCGGTGGACAAAAATTGTCTGGTATCTTGAAAACTCTTTCTGAGAGAGAAGGATAATATAGGGAGCAGTTATCAGTAAACAAATATTTTGCTTACGTGACAATTGTATCCAAATTGCAAAAAATAAATTAATCAAAATCGTAAAACAATAAAATCTTAATACAATGGCAGATTTAAAAGCATTCGCTGAACAATTAGTAAATTTAACAGTAAAAGAAGTAAATGAATTAGCAGCAATTTTGAAAGATGAGTATGGTATCGAACCTGCTGCTGCTGCTGCAGTTGTTGTAGCTGGTGGTGCTGGTGGTGGAGATGCTGCTGAAGCTCCTGCTGAACAAACATCATTTGATGTAATCTTGAAAGCTGCTGGTGCTTCTAAATTAGCAGTAGTTAAATTGGTGAAAGACTTAACAGGTCTTGGCTTGAAAGAAGCTAAAGATTTAGTTGACGGAGCTCCAAAAGCTGTTAAAGAAGGTATCTCTAAAGACGAAGCTGAAGGTTTGAAAAAATCTTTAGAAGAAGCTGGTGCTGAAGTTGAAGTTAAGTAATTAACGGATTCTCTTCAAAGAAAAAGAGCCACGACGAAAGTTGTGGCTCTTTTTCTTTGAGTATAGGCTATGAGATTTAGTTTTAAATAGATTTTCATAAACTATTTGGTAATAAAATAGTTTACAATATTCTGAAAGAAACGCCATATAGTTTAATAACCAATCAACTCCAATTATATAGAACAAGTAGTGCATTCTAAAACCTTTGTTCAACAAAAAGCCTTCTTAAACGAATTTAAGAAGGCTTTTTAATATTTGATTGTAAATTATTCCACAGGGAATGTATAATCATCTATATACACATCTGTATAGATTTCTTTCGGATCTGGCCAAGGAGACTCTTCTGCAAATTTAACTGATGCTTCAACCGTTACTTTGATTTGTGCATCAATGGCAGCTAAATCTTCTTCCGTTGCGATGCCGTTATCTAAAATTGCTTGCTTTACTTGCTCGATTGGGTCACGCATTTTGTATGCTTCAACCTCTTCTTTTGTGCGATATTTTTGAGGGTCAGACATTGAATGACCTCTATAACGATACGTTTTGAATTCTAAGAAAGTTGGACCTTCACCTGCTCTTGCACGGTCAGCGGCACGAGAAACAGCTTCGTGAACAGCTTCAACGCTCATAGCATCAACTGATTCAGAAGGCATATCGTAAGCTTCTCCGATTGTATATAAATCCGTTACGTTTGAAGTACGAGCTACCGAAGTACCCATAGCGTAGCCATTGTTCTCTACCACAAAAATACAAGGTAGTTTCCAAGTCATTGCCATGTTAAAGGCTTCGTGTAATGCTCCTTGACGAACGGCTCCATCACCAAAATAACAAATAGATAGGTTACCTGTTTTGTTATATTTTTCGGCGAATGCTAAACCTGCACCTAACGGAATTTGAGCTCCAACGATACCATGTCCACCAACAAACCCAACAGATTTGTCAAAAATGTGCATTGAACCACCTTTACCTTTTGAAATACCCGTCGCTTTTCCGAATAGCTCAGCCATAATTGTGTTAGGGTCTGAACCTAAAGCTAATGGAATACCGTGGTCACGGTAGGCTGTGATGTATTTGTCACCTTCACGTAAAGCAGATTTTGCTCCTGATGAACAAGCCTCTTGTCCAATGTACAAATGGCAAAAGCCTTTGATTTTTTGTTGTCCGTACAACTGACCAGCCCGTTCTTCAAATTTGCGTTGAAGTACCATCGACTCGTACCAGTACATATAAGTTTCCTTCGAGTATTTTACTTTGTTTTCAGCTTTCTTTGCCATTTTTTACAATTGTGAATGGGTGAATGAGTGAATGAGTGGTTTATAAATTCAGTCCTTCATTCAAACTTGTAAGTTGAATTTAGAATTACAATCTTTATAATTCTATAAAAACCATAGTTAATTTTCAATACGAAATTACGACAAAACCAATAATGGACAAAACGTTTTGAGGTATTAAGTAATGAATCTTAAAATTCAAATATTCTTTATGATAAAAATCAAGGATATAATGATTTTGAGAATCTTTTGTAAAATAAATTTGGGCTAAAATAAACTTTAGCCCAAATGATTAGTTGGTACATTTTAACCAAAAACTACCTTTTGATAGCTCTAACAATAGCAATAAGAATCACGGCACCAACTACTGAAGTAAATAACGCCCCAAAAGTTCCTCCAAAATGCAGGTTCAGAATTCCAAAAAGCCAACCTCCAACCCAACCTCCGACAATTCCTAATATGATATCCATGATTATTCCATAACCATCGCCTTTCATAAATAAGCCCGCTAACCAGCCAGCTATACCACCAATTATCAAACTCATAATCATATTTTAGATAGTTTAAGGGTTAAAAGTTAAATATAATTTTTTCAATTATTCATTGAACTTAATCAATAAATAGATTGAAAAAAAATAAATCTTAAAATAATTCCGAGAAAAAACCTTTTTTTGAATTGTTAAATTATATTTTACTCAAGCAAGCACATTTAAATTTTCCGTTTTGAGATGTATTTGTATAAAAGTATATTTTGCCAACAGCGTAAACAAACTGTAATTTTGTATCCGATAATAGAAAACAATTATGCACTTACAAAAAATCAGTTTAGCCCATTTCAAAAGTTATGAATACGACGCCTTTGAGTTTTCGGACAGGGTAAACTGCATTGTGGGGGAAAATGGAAGTGGCAAAACTAATTTATTAGATGCAATATATTTTTTGGCACTTACCAAAAGCTCTATTTCAAATCAAGATGCTTTAAGTATCAATCATGAGGCTGAATATATGATGATTGAAGGAGAATTTAAAAAAAATGATGAGTTACGAGTGAAGAATGGTGAATTGGGAAACTCTCCACTAACCATTATTCCCTCACAACTCATCACCGTTTCACTTCAGCGAGGACAAAAAAAGGCAGTTCTTCGTGACAAAAAGGCTTATGAACGAATATCAGAGCATATTGGTAAATTTCCAGTTGTCATGTTATCTCCGAATGACACCGATATTATTAGAGATGGAAGCGAAGAAAGACGGAAGTTTTTTGATGGTGTAATGGCTCAATTAAATTCGGAATATTTAGAAAACCTACTGCAATACAATCGACTTTTACTGCAACGAAATTCTCTTTTAAAACAGTTTTCGGAAAGAAATTACGTGGATGAGCTTTTGTTAGATATTTATTCAGACCCGTTGGTAGAAGTTTCAGTAAAGATACATCAAGCTCGAAACCAATTTGTTACCGATTTTTCACCTCTCTTCAAAAAGCATTATGCTACGCTTTCGGATGCTCGAGAGGAAGTAGAAATGGTTTATGAATCAGAAGTTGGAATGGATAATTTTTCCCAGATTTTCAGAAGAAATCGTCAGCGTGATTTAGCCGCTCAACGAACTACAATGGGTAGTCATAAAGATGACTTTATTTTTGAAATTAATGGTTTTACCCTTCGTAAATTTGGTTCTCAAGGGCAACAAAAATCGTTTGTAATTGCATTGAAATTGGCACAATTTGAGATGCTTACCAAAGTGAAAGGCTTTCCTCCTATCCTACTTTTGGATGATATTTTTGATAAACTTGACGACCGTCGCATCCAACAATTAATTACGATGATGGTTGATGGAACATTCTCGCAGGTTTTTATTACCGATGCTCGCCCAGAGAGAACTCGTCAATTGCTTGAACATTTAGGAATTGAAGTAAAGTATTTTGAGATAAAAAGGTAGTAAGAAATTAATTCTTACTACCTTTTATTGCTTATGCTTCCATCAAATATGCTTTGATAAATTCATTAATATCGCCATTCAATACGGCATCAGTATTTGAGGTTTGATAGTCGGTTCGGTGGTCCTTCACTCGTCTATCGTCCAAAACATAACTTCTGATTTGTGACCCCCATTCGATTTTCTTTTTCCCTGCTTCTACTTCCGCACGAGCGGCATTGCGTTTATCAATTTCTATCTGATAAAGTTTCGATTTCAAGATTTTTAATGCGACCTCTTTGTTCATTAACTGCGAACGTTCTTGTTGGCAAGCAATGATAATCCCAGAAGGTTTGTGGGTCAAACGTACCGCTGTTTCTACTTTGTTTACGTTTTGTCCACCTGCACCACCCGAACGAAATGTATCCCAACTGACATCAGCAGGGTTAACTTCAATTTCGATGGTATCATCCACCAAAGGCGATATATATACCGAAGCAAATGATGTATGACGACGAGCATTTGAGTCAAAAGGTGAAATTCTTACTAAGCGATGAACACCATTTTCTGACTTTAGATTTCCATAGGCATATTCACCTTCAACTTCCATCACAACTGACTTAATACCAGCAGTATCACCATCGTTATGGTCAACTTCTCTAATTTTGAAGCCATTTTTTTCGGCCCACATGATGTACATACGCATGAGCATACTTGCCCAATCTTGCGACTCCGTACCACCAGCACCTGCATTAATTTCGATAACAGCAGATAAATTATCACCTTCATCAGACATCATTTTTCGAAACTCTAATTCGGCTAATTTTTCTTCTAATTTAGCTCCCTCAGCATCAACTTCTTCTTCGGTTGCTTCATTTATATCATAAAACTCCCAAATCGTTTCGAGGTCACCCATCAATTGATTTAGCTGGTCAAAACCCACCGTCCAGAATTTTAATTCTCGGATTTGTCGCATCGTTGATTCTGCTTTTTTGGAATTTCCCCAAAACTCAGGGTCGAGCGTTACGACTTCTAATTCTTCAATTTGAAATTTCTTATTATCGTAGTCAAAGATACCTCCTCAAAGCCTCTACTTTGGCTTTCAGGTCATTGAACCTGTCTTTTGTCATGCGTTTTTGATTGTCTTTAAATTTTGGAAGTCGTAAGCATTTTGGTTACTTTAAAAGGAACTTACGAATTTATAATTACAAAGATAGGTATAAAACCAAAGCCCTCCGATGTTTTGATTGGAGGGCTTTGGTTTTATACAAAGATAATATTTAACCTATGGGTTAATTAAAAGTCAGTTTTGCCGTTGAGTTAGTGAATAAAATTTGACCATTATTAAGGAGTTTTTTGGCTTTTGCATTATTAGTAGCAACCGTTACATTATGTCCTGCTTTAATTAAAACCTTATCGATCAAATCCGGTACTCTTCCGCATGACCATGTAGTTGGACTATTCCAATCTCCCGAATTTATTGAGTAAATTATACCAGAACATGGTGCTGAACATTCTCCTTGTTCTTCATTGTAAAGTAATAAAACGTCATCACTACTTAATGCTCCAGAGTAAATTTTCACATCATCAATTTTCCCGTTGAAAAATTGAATATCCGCCCGTGACCTTGCTCCAATAGCACCTGCAATAGGTGTTGAATAAGCAGGAGGAACACCCGTAGATGAAACAGAACCTACAATTTGCCCATCAATAAATAGCTTCAATTCATTTAAAGTCCGGGTTGCCACTACGAAGTGCCATTTATTAGCACCAATTCCAATTGTGGATAAGATTTGTGGTATTGGAAGAGCAGCGTAATAGATATACGAAGCAAAATTCCAATTCGCAGTTCCTGTGGTATTGCTCAACGCTAATACTTGGTCTGCCCCAATCCAACCAATAGATAAGATAGTTTGAGAATAATCCGTAAGATTCTTAGTATTTACCCAAGCGGCATACGAATATTCGGTAGGTGCAAGAGGACTACCAGGAATAGCAATATAATTACTAATTCCGTCAAAATCATAGGCCGCATTTGCTTTTCCAAAACGGTCAGTTGTTAGTGTTGCTCCATTTACAGTACCATGATTTGTACCTTTTGAGTCTTGAGCATTACCGTCAAATTTATAGCAAGCTAATAATTGAGGTAAAATATTTACCGTTACGATTGCACTACCTGAGGTCGTTCCTACTCCGCACGTATTACTTACCGATAAAAGTGTGTAAGCCGTTGTCATAGTCGGGACGACGTTTAGCGTTATTGGAGAAATTGCCGTCGTAATATCTGTTGCTGTTCCAGATAAACGATATGTCCAAGGACTTGCACCTGTAAAATTAATGGTCAAGGTGGCTGCATTTCCACTTGTAATACTCGTCGTTCCTGAAATAGTGGCAGTTACTGCAGGGGCAATCGCTATTGATAGTGAGTTTACGCTAATGCTCTGGTTGGGCAATGTTCCATAGACAACTCTAATTTTATAATTGCCTGCGGCTGTATTTGCTGGAATTGTACAAACGATAGAGTTAGTCGTTCCTGAACCTATTTGAACAGGACTGGCAAAACTTCCTGACGAATTTGACAGTTCTACTTTTAATGGATTTCCTGTACTCGGTATAATATTATTAGTGGCAATACTAACACTAATATTACCACTTGGACAAGACGTATTAGATGATAAACTTGTAGCAATAATTAGTCCTCCTGTTTCTACTACTGGACACTGTTGCTCTGCCAAATAAATTGCCTTTACTTGAGTATCATTTAATATTCCTTTATAGATTTTCACATCATCAATTTTACCATTGAAAAACTCAATGTTTGTCACATCAGGTCTTGCTCCTAAAGTTGCTCTAAAAATAACGTTAGGATTAGAATGAACATAAATTGGAGAAGATGGATTAGATGAAGTAGTCGATGTCCTTACCAATACGCCATCTACGTATAATTTTATTTGATTAAGACTTCTAACTGCTACCAAATGATGCCAAGCATTTGCATTCGCTCCAATACTTGAACTTGGATGAATATCATAAACAGGAACCGAAGAATTATAATAAGAGGTCATTGCCCAAACAGGTTGGTTTATATAACCAAACCCAAAAACTTGCCCACTACTTACTCCGATAATTGAATTAAAACTCCCCGATGTAGGGAGATTGGTTGAATTGACCCAAGCTGAATAAGTGTAAGTATTATTTATAAAATCACCTGGATTTGCTAATTGAATATAACTGTTCCCATCAAAATTGTAAGCACTATTGGCATTTCCAAAACGGTCGGTTGTTAGCGTTGCTCCACTTATGGTTCCACTATGAATTCCTTTACTATCCTGAGCATTGCCATTAAATGGATAACAAGCCAATAATTGTAAAGCTGGATTAACTGTAATAACTGCATTACCAAAACCCGTTCCTGTACCACAAACATTGTCTTTTACACTACTAAGGCTATAAGTGGTGGTGGTAAGTGGCGAAACACTTTGACTCACAGTTGTCGTTGAACTTGTATATGAGATACTATTTTGTCCATCGGATACGCTGTATATCCATGGTGATGTACCTGTAAAAGTGATTGTTAAATTAGTAGCCTGTCCTTCTTCAATAGTTGTGGTTCCTGAAATTATGCCTGTTGCTGTTGGCAAAATAGTTACAGGAAGCGTATTGACACTGATAGTGTTACTGTTAACTATTCTGACTTGATAATTTGCACCAGAGCTTACCAACGATGTTGGTACTGCAATTTGAATCGGTGGAATTGTTCCTGAACCGATAATCGTTGGATTACTAAAACCACCATTTGCATCTGATAATTGAACGGTATATGTTGAACCTGAAGTTACTTCACTCTGTTGAAAATTTATCGTTTCTAACTGATTTCTACAAAGAGTATTATCGCTGATATTGGTTAGCGAAATCAATGGAGTTCCTACAATTGCGGGACAATTGATTGTTGAGTTGTACAATGATCCAATTTCTAAACCATTTAACCCTCCTCTAAATAAACGAATATCATCAATTTTTCCATTGAAAAAATTCACCAAACCCGAACTTTGAGTACCAAGTCTTCCCACCGAAGGAGACGAATAAGTAGAAGCAAGTCCAGAAGCGGGAGAACTTTGCACCAAAATACCATTCACGTACATTTGTAGAGCATTAATTGTTCTAACAATTGCTAAATGATACCATTGCCCTAAAGTAATGTTGGCAGGATATTTTACGTCCACATTCCCCGATGTGGTTGATGACCTAAAAACCCACTTCACAACTCCTGATTCATTCTCCAGATAAAGTTCTTGCGACTGACCAATTCCTCCAATAGATAAAATATAATTAAAATTTCCATTTGCTGGCAAACTTAAAGGAGAAACCCAAAGTGAGTGCGTAAAGGTATTATTGAGTAAATTATTTGTTGGGAATTCTACATAAGCTCCATTACTGATAGATAATGCTGATGTTGCCGCTCCATTACGATTCGCCACATACGATATATTTCCTCCGTGAGTATATGCAGAGCCATTATTGACGCCAATTTGGTCATTTATATTTCCTTCTAAAGGAAGACAAGTAATTAAATCGACCGTTCTCAATACTGTCACAGTTCCACTACCAGACGATGTACCAGCACCACAACCATTACTAACAGAGGTTGCTGAATAAGTAGTTGTACTTAAGGGAGAAACCGATAATGTCAACGGATTTGTACTCGTTGTGCCTGTTTGTCCATCAGAAAGGGTATAATTAAACGGAGCAGTTCCCGAAAATGTCAATACGATATTGGCTGATTGACCTTGATTTATCGTTGAACCTCCACTAACTGCTACCGTAGGAGCAACACAAGTTGTGGTATTTACTTTACAATATGACACGCTCCCTCCAGAAGGTTGTGTAATATTTATATCAGTTGTACTATTTGAAAAATTGGTTATTAACATAACATACTTTTGCCCTGCCACTGCATTACTAACTGATAAGCCAATGGTGCTACTTGACGAATAGTCACAAGAAATGGGACTATTCGTAGTCGTAGAACAAGCATTGGCCAAATCTCCATTGGCAATGGGTCCCCAAATAGCTCCGTCAATATCTCTACCTGCCGAATTATTGAAAGAAAAGTAAAGGTTACCTCCTGTTTGAACCGTAAATACAAACCACATCTGATTCGGAGTAGAACCTAAACAGCCATAATAAGCCCCCGAAGGACCTGTCAAACAGTTATTATCATTGGTTGCAGCAGTATATGTAAATGACGATGCACAGGTATAATTCTGTGAATTCGTAAATAGTGAGCAACCTACAATAGGATTGGTACAACCCGTCAGGTTTTGTACAAAAGGATTATCTGGGCGTTTTTTCTGGGCGTTTGTCGTAAAAAGCGTAGAAAATAACAACAATAATAAAACAGCGATATTTCGCTGTACTAAGAGGGAGATATTTTTCATTAAATATGTAGTATTAAAAATGATTGACAGATAATAAAACGAACAATTCTTAATGATTTTCTGGTGTATTGAACAACTTACTTATTTTGATGCAAAGATATTATTTTTTACTATTCAAAGACCTGATTAGTAATATTTTATAAAATAGGCAACGTCATTTTATGTCTAATTTCAGTCCCATTTAATAGATATATCCCCCCAATTATAATCTTCGCAATTACTCTCTCAAAAATATCTACCCTATAATAACTACGCTCTATCCGCTCACTTAGCTATATTTGTATAAAATTTGTATTATTCCCTTAAAATATAATTAAATGGCACAAGTTTATGATTTAATCGTGATTGGCTCAGGTCCTGGAGGATATGTAGCAGCAATCCGAGCTTCGCAATTGGGGTTGAAATGTGCGGTAGTTGAGCGTGAGTCTTTGGGCGGTATTTGTCTCAATTGGGGCTGTATTCCTACTAAAGCATTATTGAAATCTGCACAAGTTTTTGAATACATCAAGCACGCTGCTGATTACGGAATCTCGGTTTCTGAATCACACGCTGACTTTGGAGCGGTTATTAAACGTTCTCGTGGTGTTGCCGATTCTATGTCAAAAGGAGTTCAATTCTTAATGAAAAAGAACAAAATTGACGTTATCATGGGTAATGGTAAGGCTTTGAAAAATAAAAAAGTAGAAGTAACAGCTAATGATGGAAAAGTAACTGTTTATGATGCCAAAAATATCATGATTGCTACGGGTGCAAGAGCAAGAGCATTACCAAACATTCCGATTGACGGCGTTAAAGTTATCGAATATCGTAAAGCAATGTCTTTAGAAAAACAACCTAAATCAATGGTTGTAATCGGTTCTGGAGCAATTGGTGTTGAATTTGCTTATGTATATGCGGCTATGGGCACGAAAGTGACCATCGTTGAATTTATGCCAAATGTAGTGCCTGTTGAAGATGAAGACGTTTCAAAAGAATTAGCGAAACAATACAAAAAATTAGGAGTTGATATTCACGTAAATTCATCGGTAGAATCAGTTGATACTAAAGGTGAAGGCTGTAAAGTATCGGTAAAAACGCCAACTGGAAATATCTCAATTGATTGTGATATTGTTCTTTCGGCAGCGGGTGTTATTTCAAATCTTGAAAATATCGGTTTGGAAGAAGTTGGTATTATTACTGACAAAGGTAAAATCTTAGTGGATAAATGGTATCAAACTAATATTCCAAACTATTTTGCTATTGGTGACGTAACGCCTGGCCCAGCTCTTGCCCACGTTGCATCGGCGGAAGGTATTATTTGCGTTGAAAAAATTGCGGGTCACCACGTGGAGGCTTTGGATTATTCAAATATCCCTGGTTGTACTTATTGTACGCCTGAAATTGCTTCGGTTGGTTTAACTGAGAAAAAAGCAATTGAAGCTGGATACGAAATAAAAGTTGGTAAATTCCCATTTGTTGCCTCTGGAAAAGCCACGGCTGCTGGAGCAAGAGATGGTTTTGTAAAAGTAATTTTTGATGCTAAATACGGTGAATTCTTAGGAGCTCACATGATTGGATATAACGTTACTGAATTAATTGCGGAGGTTGTAGTTGCTCGTCGTTTAGAGACAACTGCTCACGAAATTATGACTTCAATTCATCCACATCCAACTATTTCAGAAGCCATCAAAGGAGCAACTGAAGCAGCTTATGGTTGTGCTGTTGATTTGTAAAATATTGGTTTATTTCATTAAAAGTCCCTTCAAATGATTTGAAGGGACTTTTTTTGTAGGAAATGTTTTCCCACAGCAGTATCAATCAATGATCTTTTTTGATAGATAGAAATGAATATTTTTGTGGCATTTATCGTTTAACACTCAAGGTGCTTCCGCCAGCGTTGTTGGTGGAAAGAACACCAACAATGGCATCGAAAAAACATTAAATATGAAAAAAATAGCATTATCAGTATTATTATCTGTAAGTATTATTTCCAATAATTATGCACAAGTATTATTGAAAGATAGTACTTTAGAACCAGAAGCAGTCCTTGGAAACAAGATAACTGAACAACTTTGGAATAGACTTGACCCTAAAAAGGCAACAAATTGCTATCATCAATATTTTTTCGTAAAGTTTAAAATAAATGATAAAGGAGAAGTAAATGAAATTAATATTTCTGCCAATATGAAAGATGAGACAATTATTAGTATTGTGCATAACGTAATTAAAAGTAACGAAAATTTGTGGGATATAGAAAATTGCAAAAAATACAATCCAAGTCTTTCTTTTTTGCTACCGATAGACTTGAATATTTTTAAACCAAGTTGTGCTATTAAATATTCTAATGATAATATCGTAAAATCTCGATATGATTTTGCTGCAATGCTCAAATATGCCCCCATAGAACAGAATCAAGTTGAATGTATATTTTGCCCAACTAAAGAAAAATTTGTAGGACTGGTTTTGAATCCCATTTTTGTAAATAATGGTAAATTTTAGTCTCCTCGCTGAACTTAATTTGTAATTAGAGCTATTTAATTAAGCATTTTATTTGTGTCTGTTCCAGTAGAAATCACTAACTCTAACCACTAATTCAATTGGTGGAAAAACATCAACAACTACATCAAAGGTAAAATGTCAACTATGAAAAAGAAAAATACAATTCTTATTACATTACTTATATTGATTTTTTCACAGAGTCAATCATTTAGTCAATCTAATAATTCTATCCCAAAATTTAATTATAAGGGATATGGCTTTGAAGGATATGTTTATATAATGTTAAACGATTCTTTAACGGCTGATTTAAACGAGCTTTGTATTGATACTTACGGTTCTGTGAAATTTTCCTTTGATGAAAAATGTAATATCTCAAATATTACTTATTCATCAGCAACTCCTAAAAAACTTGCAGAACGACTTGAAATAGTGTTAAAAAAATCTAATGTCTATTGGGATAAAGAAAGCATTTTGAAAATTGATAATACAAAAAAAGAGTATTTATTACCTTTTAGAGCAAATTTTACACGTGGGAAAAAGTGTGTTTCAATGTTATATAAGAATAATGAGATAAAATCTGAAAATGAAGGGAAACTATTCTTATCTTTCATTTTTATAAATGATTTTGAGAAAGATAGAGATATTGAAAAGCCTTTTGAATGGTATAGGAGTATGAACTCGCCTAAATTTGATGGAGTGGTATTTAGACCAATTCTCTTGACCAGTAAGTATTCCCATTAATTCTACTTCCTTGGCTTCCGCTCTTGCCCCATTGGACATCTCGAAGTACAGATAGGCAGGATTTCCAATCCGCTACCAAACAAACATTCACAATATCAAAAAGAATAATACCACCAAAACAAAAAAGCCCTTCAAAATTAATTTGAAGGGCTTTTTTGCTAAAATCTATTCACTAATTCATAATAATTTTTTCCTTAAAAACAGGCTTCTCTTTCTCTGGAACGATGGGTTTTCCATTCATTAAAACCTTCTTTGATGCCGTATCAAATTTCATCGGTTCGTGTTGCGGAAAATTCATGGGAAATTCATAGTTTTTTTTCTTCTCCGTTGCTTCTGGATTCACAAAAACGGGCATTGATGAATAGGAAGTCTGACTTCCATAAGTCATTTTACGACTTTTACTTTCGGCTACTGGCATTGGATTAGGGTTATCCTCTGCTCTTTTCATAACAAATACCTTTACATTTGCTTTATTTACGCCTGTCAAGCCTAAATCATGAGCCACACTGTGCGTTAATTCAATGGAAGTTGATTGACTTTTTCCATTCACTTCAACAACTTCACTACGATTATTGACAAGATTCGTAATTTGAATCAAAGAACCAACTGGCAAAAAATCATGCGAACAAGTACGATGACGACTACTTAAATATTCACCATTCGCCATTTTTTTACCATACCTTCCAATCGTATAAACACTCGCTTCTTGGGTGTATTCCTCTTGGGCAAGTGACACATTTGCACTAATAATGGTAAATAAAACAAGAATGGGTATCGTCTTTAAAAATTTCATAATAATCTATTTTAGTAAAAGCAGCAATAATCAAAGATAGTGGATAAGCTTAATTATCCACAAAAAGTCCATTGAAATAACGTTCAACAGACTTTTTATGTTGTATATCAATATAATATTAGAAGTAAAAACACTTAATAAAAACCTAAAAATCAATCCATTAACCGTTTACTCAATTCTTTTTGGCATTGATTGTTTTTATGTAATCGTACTTTCTAAAATCTACTTTAAAATCGGGGTCTTTCTTAGAATTTATGGCAATATTTCCCGCAACATTAGCCCAAGTAATTACCGAAAACTTTGTTTCAATCGTTTCTTGCAAACACATACCGAGGGCTTCTGCCACGGCATGAGTAAATTCAAGTGTTAGGTCTTCATCCGAAACCTCATTATCATTAATAATTACTTGAATTGATTTTTTATTTTTTAGATTTACAACATTTATTACCGTACCAATCGGAAAATATTCGTGCGAAGCCGTCAGCCTCTTGGCATTTAATATTTCACCTGAACTGGTTGTATCACCATAAGCTTCGGTTGGATAAGTAGTTGCTTTACCTTTAAAATCTTGAGCGGAAATTTTATTAATGATAAGTAAGTTAGCGGTTAAAGTAAGGATAAATAAGTATTTTAACATAAGCTAATAAATTGAGGGAGTATTTATTGTAATTATAGAGTAAGCGATTCATTAAATAATTTTCAAAAGTTAAGGTCAAAAAGACCGAAATTTAAAATTGCCTGTTTTACAAAATTGGTAAAAAAATGCTGAAATACTTTAACATTTTAACAATTTCTGTGCCATGAAAACATTTTTAAGCTTATTTTTTCTCATTTTATCATTTAAAAATGGCTATTCTGACAAAAGCAGGTTCAATACCGACGTTTTAGTTATCGGTGGTGGAACCAGTGGCACAATGGCTGGTATTCAGTCCGCTCGATTGGGCGTTAAGACTATTATCGTGGAGGAAACTCCGTGGATTGGTGGAATGATGACGTCCGCAGGCGTAAGTGCCATTGATGGCAACCACAACTTACCTTCGGGACTTTGGGCGGAGTTTCAGTCCAAATTAATTAACCATTATGGTAGTGAAAAAGCATTGGCTTCGGGCTGGGTTAGTCAGGTGATGTTTGAGCCTGCTGTTGCTCAAAAAATCCTGCGAGAAATGTGTGCGAAAGAACAAAATCTGAGCGTCATTTCTTCGGTGAAACTCCTGAATATCAAGAAGAAATCAGAAGGTTGGACAGTAGAATTTAGCGACGATATTGTCATTAATGCCAAAATAATAATTGACGGAACAGAATTGGGTGATGTCGCCGCTAAAGTAGGCGTAAAATATGATATTGGTATGGAAGCAAAATCAACTTACAACGAAAGAATTGCTCCCGAAAAAGCCAATGATATTATTCAAGATTTGACTTATACCGTTATTCTGAAAGAATTCAACAAAGATGGAACCATTAGTAAACCATTATCTTACAACAAAAGTGAGTTCATTTGTGCTTGCGAAAAACTTTGCCCTGACAAGCAAATGCCTCGCCTATGGGATTGTGAGAAAATGAAGACCTATGGACAATTACAAAATGGTAAATACATGATTAATTGGCCCATAAATGGGAATGACTTCTACGTGAATATGGTAGAAATGAATGATTTACAGCGTCAAGAAGTCATTAAAAAAGCCAAAGAACACACGCTAAATTTTGTGTATTTTATGCAAACCGAATTGGGATGGAAAACCTTGGGGTTAGCCGATGAATTCTCGACGGAAGATAAATTACCGTTGATTCCTTACCATCGAGAAAGCCGTCGAATTCATGGTTTAGCCCGTATAAATATGAATCATTTAGAAAAACCTTACGACCAAGCCGAACCGCTTTATCGTACAGGGATTGCCGTTGGGGATTATCCCATCGACCACCATCATAGTAAAAACGCAAATGCCCCAGATTTATACTTTGTGCCAATTCCTTCATTTAGCGTTCCATTGGGTAGCTTAATTCCAGAAAATACTGATAATCTGATCGTTGCGGAGAAATCCATTTCAGTTTCTAACTTGGTAAACGGAGCGAGTCGGCTACAACCTGTGGTAATGGGCATCGGACAAGCGGCGGGTACGTTGGCGGCTATTTCAGTAAAAGAAAAGATTTTACCACGAGATGTTTCTATTAGAAAAGTACAAGATAATCTTCTGAAATCGAAGGCATATTTACTGCCGTTTATTGATGTAAAACCCGAACATCCCAATTTTGAAGCTATTCAGCGAATTGGAGCAACGGGAATTTTGAAAGGTGAAGGCAAAAACTACAAATGGTCGAATCAGACTTGGTTTTACCCCGATTCTATAATGACCAACGGCGAGGTTATTCAGGCATTGAAAGTGATTTACCCCAATCTAAAAATGCAAGCAAATGAACAGGTTTTATCGGAAAAATTAGTCGCTGATGACGCATTTGAAATTCTCACCAAAATACAGCCCATTCCAGCCGATTATCTGCAATCAATTATGAAAGATTATCCTAATCGAAGCCAACCTATTACTCGGGCAATTTTGGCAGATTTAATTGACAAAATCCTTGACCCTTTTCATCAGAAAGAGGTTGATTTTAAAGGCAACTTTAAGTGATTATGTAGAATAGACAACCTTGTACGTAGTCAAAAAAGGGTTAATTTTGTAGAAATATAGTTTTCCAATTCGTATAAAACGTGAATCAAAATAAATCAATAATATTCCAAAATTTAGGCTTAATTGACTACCAAACTGCATGGGATTATCAAGAAAAACTCCACGCCGAAATTGTAGCAATTAAACTCGAAAATAGAAATTTATTGCCTGAAAATCAAGCAATTACTCCTAACTACATTCTTTTTTGTGAACATCCACACGTTTATACATTAGGTAAAAGTGGAAAATCCGAACACCTTTTGTTGAATGACGAAGGCTTAGAAAAGTATAACGCCAAATATTACAAAATCAATCGAGGCGGAGATATTACTTATCACGGCAAAGGACAATTAGTTGGTTATCCGATACTGGATTTAGAAAATTTCTTTACCGATATTCATAAATATATGCGTTTTTTGGAAGAAGCCGTTATCAGAACTTGTGCCGATTTTGGCATTGAAGCGGGTAGAATTCAAGGGCTTACTGGTGTATGGCTGGACTATGTAGAACAGCAAAATCCAAGAAAAATTTGTGCTATGGGCGTAAAAGCCAGTCGTTGGGTAACCATGCACGGTTTTGCCTTGAATGTAAATACCGATTTGAGTTATTTCAAGCACATTGTTCCCTGCGGAATCGATGATAAAGCGGTAACTTCTATGGAACAAGAATTAGGTAAGAAACTTAATTTTCAGGAAGTTTCGGATAGAATGTTAAAAAACTTAGAAGATATTTTTGAAATAGAAAGTAAGTATTAAGATGAAAAAAGATATAGAATTCCTTCCCGTAGAAGGTGTAAAAATTACCATTGCTCGCAATATTAATGAAGCCAATGAAGCCGAATGGGACGTTTATTTAATCAATCGGTTGAAAAATCCCATTAGTACCGTTTTTGTAACTTCCCGTGGTTACGGATTTGATAAAGATGGCAACCAGATAAAAACTTCACAATTAAGGCATTTTTACAAAGATGTTGCCGCTGGAGAAATCATCAAAATAGAAATGATTACTCCCGATGTTTTTCATTTGAATAACGAATATTGGGTTAGCTATTTTATTGACAATCAAGTATTTGACAAAAAATACATTTTTGTACCCGAAAGTATTCGAGAAGAAAACCTTATTCACATTGAGCAATTAAATTTGAAAGGTGTGTTGCATGAATAAAATTTAGGTATGAATTATGAGGTATAAGTTATGAGGTTGAACTGAAATGCTTTAACTTCCATTTTTACTACCTTATAATTTATATCATATACCTAAAAGCAAAATTATGGATTTCCAGAAAGTCGCCAAAAATTTATTATTCATAGATATTGAAACGGTTTCAGCAGAGCCAGAGTTAAATCTTCTCTCCGACCGAATGAAAGCTTTATGGTTGCATAAAGCGAGCTTTTTACACAATCCCAATAACCTAAGTCAGGAAGAATTCTACTTCGACCGTGCTGGAATTTATGCTGAATTCGGAAAAATTGTTGCCATTGGCGTTGGTTTTTTTCACTGGAACGAAGAACAAGAAATCTGCCTGAAAGTAAAATCAATTAGCCATGACGATGAAGCCGAGGTTTTAAGGGAATTTAAAGTTTTGATTGAGAAAAAATATAAACCTACCTCGCTCGCATTGTGTGCCCACAACGGCAAAGAATTTGATTATCCGTACCTCTGCCGAAGAATGCTAATTAACGGTATCGAAATTCCTAAAGCTCTTCAAATTTCCGGGAAAAAACCTTGGGAAATTCCTCATTTTGATACCTTGGATATGTGGAAATTTGGCGATAAAAAGCATTATACTTCCCTCGAATTATTAGCGGCACTTTTCAATATTCCAAGTAGTAAAACCGAACTCAGTGGCGACCAAGTCAACCAAACGTTTCACCATGAAAATGATTTGACAAAAATTGCTCGTTATTGCCGAGAAGACATCATTGTTTTAGCCCAATTATTCTTGAAATATCAAAATATGGTATTGGTAAAAGAAGGTAATATTGAGAGAATCTAAGCAATTTTACTCTAATTTATTTAGCTCATCCTGAAAAATTCATCTAATCAAACATGAATCTGTATCTTTGTAGTGCATAGCCACCAAGTAAAGATATAACCCATGAAACAATTTTTATTTACCTTAACGTTATCACTTCTTTATCTATCGGGAAATTCTCAAATATTTACCCAAGCTAAAGCAGACAAGGCTCTTCAAATTTATCAGGATAATTTAGCTATTCTTAGAAAGGAACATTCCAACGGAAGAAATTTACCAAAAATCAATTTTTTCCTTTTCGGTATGGGCAACCGTCTGAAAATGGTTTATAAAAATGGCTCTTTAATCAATGCTAAAACAGGCAAGATTTTGCGTCGCTGGAAAATAAAAACGGCAACTATCGTTCCTTCCGAATATTTAGTCCACATTGAACTCGAAAATGGAAAATCGGTTGATATTCAAGAAGATACAAAAGGCGTTTATATTTATGAGAACGAACTGCAGTTAATCATGGCTGAAAGTACGTTGAGCTTGCCAAATTTTGAAGACAAAAAACTCGCTGCTGTTTTAAAAGTTTTGCATCACGAAATATTAATCAATGTTGATGAAGGATTGCCCCTTTCTAATTTTCTGGTTTACCAAAAACCCACTTATCGCAGTGCAGTTATGCCCGTGATGGTTTTGAATAAAACCAATAATATCAACCTTGTTCGTGATTGGATTATTAATTTAAAAGAACCTTACAACCGAAGCCAAGAAGGTAATTCAGAAGTTGATAATTTGGGGCAAGTACTTTATCTTATCTCGACTGTTTCAAACAGGAATCATCCAATCGTTGAGAAAGTTTTAGAAGAAGCTGATGGTTACAAAAATAGTGATTACATCGAAGGTAAAACTGATAATGTTTTCCACCCCGTTTACCAGACGAAATGGATGAAATACGGCTTACAATCTTTGGGTATTTCTGATAGTTACAACATTCCCTTGATTTACGACAATTACTCGCCCGTGTTTTGGTTAGATTATAAAATGTCCAATGTTGGCGGCATACAATTTGATGAAAAAACCAGCCTAAATTCACCTTATTTAACTTGGGCAGAAGACCATACTTTTAGTCAAAAAAGTGGGATTATTTCCCTACGAGACTATCCTTTATCATGGGAAGCAGAAGCAAGCGGCGTTAATTATACCGGAATGAACGTTATAGACCCAATTTACAGTCAATCAAGTCTCTGCACAACTCATGCTTGGCACGCTGCCGAAATGTTTTTGTTGCTGATTGAACAGAAGTAAATGAAGAAAAATAAAATGGGTCAAATTACTGCGTAATTTGACCCATTTTATTTTATAGACAATTGTAGTTATTCGTATTTTTTCGGAGCGTACAAGAAACCAAAAGCCTCCGCCCCTTCACGGGTATGGACTTTATGATGGACATAATGTGCCTTCATAATACGTTTCATGTAAGGATGTTTGGCAATAAATTTTATTCTTATTCTTCTGTGAACAATTACATCGTGAAATACAAAATAAAATAGCCCGTAAAAAGCCACGCCAAGACCAATCCAAAACAAAAACCATAAACTTTCTACGTAAGTACCTAAGGCAAAGGTACTAATGGAAACCGCCGCAAAAACTACCGCAAAAAGGTCATTTTTCTCTAAAGGTTCATTATGGTGTACATGGTGCGACCGATGCCAAGTCCACATAAAACCGTGCATAATGTATTTATGAGTAAACCAAGCTACTCCTTCCATAAACAAAAATGTGCCGACTACTAAAAAGGCTTTTAAGAGCATAATTAACAATGATTATGATATTTATTCAAATTTCGTAACTATTTAGTTTTTTAACCAAACGTTTTCAGTTTTGTTTTGGAATAAGGGTTCAAAAATCTAAAAAAACGAGGATTTCCTTACCTTTGTATTATGTATCAATTAGTTTACACTCATTTGCTTTGGGTTTCGTTTTAATTGATTCATACCAAAAGAATATGGAAAGCTCTTCTCAATATTCTCCTACAACGTGGTTTTGTATTTGAGCAATATTTGGAGGAATAACTTTGGAAACATGAAACAGATAATCTTAATTTTATTTTTCATAATGAATTTATTTTCAACAACTTACACACAAGATTTAGGCAAAAAACTGCACAGTTTTCACGAAAATTACCAAGAAAAAACGATTACGAAACGTCGTTTTGGGTATCAGATATTGGTTGCCAAGATTGAAGAATTGAAAAAAAATAAGCTATTTGAAGTATCTGTGGCGAGTAAATCGTCGGAGGGACGAGATATTTTCTTGATAAAATGTGGCACAGGCAAAACCAAAGTCATGTTGTGGTCGCAAATGCACGGCGACGAACCAACTGCGACAATGGCGATGGCGGATATTTTCAATTTCTTAGAAAATAAAAGAAATAGCGATACTGTAAAATCTGACACAGATTTAGAAAATCTTCGAGAACAATTACTAAAAAAATGCACCTTTTACTTCGTCCCGATGTTGAATCCTGACGGGGCAGAAGCTTGGACACGTTACACAACTTTGGGAATCGACATGAACCGTGACGCATTGGCACTACAAACACCCGAAGGCCAATTACTAAAACAATTAATTTTTGATCTAAAGCCCGATTTTGGTTTTAACCTCCACGATAAAAATCGTCGTTATTCAGCGGGACAAACGGGAAATTTAGCCACAATGTCTTTTTTGGCAACGGCTTACAACGAAGCCCAAGAAATTAATCCTACTCGTAAACGTGCCATGCAAGTCATTGTGGGCATGAATCACGCCGTGCAAACATTTATTCCGAACTCGGTGGGACGCTGGTTTTCTGATTTTGAACCCCGTGCTTTTGGTGATAATATTCAAAAATGGGGAACCACTTTAATTTTAATAGAATCGGGAGGATATAAAAATGACCCCGAAAAGCAATACATTCGCAAGCTCAATTTTGTATCATTATTAACTGGTTTACAGTTGATTGCGACAAATTCTTACAAGAAACAAAACATTAAAGAATATGATAAAATCCCCGTAAATAGCAGAGCTATTTTTGATTTAATTGTCAGAAATGTAACTATTAAAAAAGGCGAAACTGTTTATAAAGCCGATTTGGCGATTAACCAAAATGAGCGACCCGTCAAAGGAAAAGACTATTTCACCACAAGTTCAGAAATTGAAGAAATTGGGGATATGTCAGTATTTTTTGGAACAGATGAAATTAATGCAACGGGTTTAGAAATTATCGCAGAAAAAGAAATTGGCTTAGGCTCAAAAGCTAATTTTCAGTTAGTTAAAGACGGAAAAGTAATTTATACAATCAAAAACGGAAGAAAAGAATAGACTTTCTCAAGAAGTCTCATAAATACATTATGCAAAATCCAGTTATCATTTTTGGTGCAAATGGCTTAGGAGCTGTTGCCCTTGATATTTTTAAGAGAAATAACGTTGTTGTTTATTCATTTTTAGATGACAACAAAGAACTTCACAGTACAGAAATCGACGATATTGCTATTTTAGGCAGTACTGATGATGAAGGTTTTACCAAACTTATTGGTAAAAAATGTGATGCTTTCGTGGCAATTGACGACCAAAAAGTTCGAAAGAACATCGTCGAAATGCTCAATGAGGTTCGTAAAGTTCAGGTAATTAATGCCGTACACGACCAAGCAATAATTGCCTCAACTGCTGAAATCGGTCACGGCAATTTAGTAACCGCAGGAGTAATTGTAAACGCCCGTGCGAAAGTTGGCAATCATAATATTCTTCACAGTAAAGTTTTGATAGATTACGATACCGAAATTGGTGATTATGTACAAATTGGAGCGGGAAGTACTATTGGAGCAGGTGTTTCAATTGAAGATAATGTATTTATCGGAACAGGTGTAACTATTGTTGGCGGTGTAAAAATTGGTAAAGGAGCAAGAATTGGAGCGGGTTCAGTAGTAATTGAGGCCGTAAAGGCCAGAGAAACGGTCTTTGGTAATCCTGCAAAAAAGGTCTAAATAAACAATTAGTCAATCCTTAGAACTGAGTTTAAGGATTGACTAATTCTACAATAGTTTCTTTAAACCTTACTTCTAATATCTTCCCATTCGTTAGTTTCTACATAAACCAATCTATCTTCTTCAATTTCTTGAGAATCCGTAATAATAAACGGACAGACGACACAGGCATTTGCCCCCACTTGTTGATGCCAGCGACATTGCAAACGGATTGAACACGTGGGTAAATTTGTAGCTTGCACGTGCAAATCAGGGTTGACTTTCATCACTGCGTCAATTACTCCACACCGTCCCGAAGCCCACTGCTGACAACCGCTTTTGACACAACGATTGGCAAAGCGAAATTGACTTTCGGCGGACTTTTCTGAGCTCACAGAATCAATAAATTCTTGATTAATCACAACTTGTTCTGAAAACATAGCAACTTGCTCTTGGGGCGTAATAACTCCCAAAAGAATTGCCCCAGTTTCAGCTTTAGAACTAGGGCATAAAGTATTTTGCTCAGTAATCATTATCAGCCCAGAAACCCTTTTTGACTAAACTTTTGAATATCAATTACTTGCGGGCCGACATTGACTAAAGCCCCTAAATCTTTCACTCGCAAAAGAATATAGCCTGGCCATTTAATAGGAGGAATAATAATGTGGGGTGTTCCTCCGCCGCCAAATGGATTTCTATGCGGTTTGCCTGAATCATCTGGATTAGGAGTGAAACCTACTAATTCCTGATTTACTAATGTTTGAATTCCCGCTTGAATACGGGCTTCTGACTCAGCCGACAATTTGATGTCGCCGAGTAATACATGAAACTCACTTCCGTTAATTGGCATTTTCATATTTGTTTAAGTTTAAAATTCACAAAAAGACGTACATCATTAGCGGCTCGTAGTAATCTTCAAATAAGATGTGAAATTTTATAAGAGTAGAAGTCAGGGGAGAAGTTATTTAGGTTTATTCAGTACCAATTAGTCGTAAACGAATATCATCATGGTAACAAGATTTAGAAAAAATTTCGGAACTATGTACAATTTGTATTCAGTAGCGGATAAATAATGAAGGTGAATTCCAAAAGAACAAATTCAAATTACCACAACCCTTTCATTGGCACTGGATTTGTACTAAATTTGTAACCTTTTTCGTTTATTTATTAACCCACAATTTCATTTGATGTCAAAGCGTTTATCATTGTTTTTTCTAACACTTATTCTCCTTTGGGTAGCATTTCGCTCACCCGTAATAGGTGAATTTAACAATACGCTTTTACATTGGTTTGAGCCTAATAATACGAACAATAAGATAATTTCTCACAAAATTATTTTGCCTCCACCTGCTTTTACGACCAATAGTTTACTGGCTGAAAACCAGTGGGTTGACAGCGTTTTCTCATCAATGGATATTGACCAAAAAATCGGTCAGTTTTTCATGGTTGCCATTAATCCGACTCACGGAGAGGCTCACTATAAACGCATTGAAACCTTAATTCAAAATAACTACATTGGTGGTTTGATTTTCTTTCAAGGCGAACCTTTTTCTTACGCCAATCTCAATAATCGTTTTCAGTCAACCACTAAAATTCCATTACTTATCGGTATTGATGGCGAATGGGGTTTGGCAATGAGAGTGAATTCGACAATGGCATTTCCGAAGCAAATCACCTTGGGTGCAATTCAAGATAACTCCTTGATTTACAAGATGGGAGGCGAAATTGCTCGCCAATGCAAACGCTTAGGAATTCACCTAAATTTTGCCCCTGTTGTTGATATAAATTCCAACCCTAATAACCCCGTTATTGGCTACCGTTCTTTCGGTGAAATACGGGAAAATGTGGCTCTCAAAAGCAGTGCTTACATGAAAGGAATGCAAAATAATCAGTTGTTGGCCTGTGCAAAACATTTCCCTGGACACGGCGACACGCAAGGCGATTCCCACTTCACGCTTCCACAATTGTCGTTTAATGCCGAGCGTCTAAAAAATGTAGAATTGTACCCTTTCCAACAATTAATAAATGATTCTATCAAAAGTGTCATTGTTGGTCATTTACAAGTACCCTTTTACGATTGGCGACCAGCTACGCTTTCTCAGAGTATTATTACCAATTTATTGAAAACAGAAATGGGTTTCAAAGGCTTGGTTATTACCGATGCGTTAAATATGCGAGGCGTTCGTCACGGACAAGGAATAACCTCGGGAGAAGTCGATTTGCAGGCTTTTATTGCAGGAAATGATATTTTGCTTTATTCCGAAAATATTCCCGAAGGTATTCGGAAAATTAAAGAAGCCATTACTGCAGGATTGATTCAGCAAACGGATATTGATGGGCGGGTGAAAAAGATTCTTCATGCTAAATATTGGGTTGGTTTAAATCAATTTAAGTACATCGACAGTAGTAATTTATTCCAAGACCTCAACACAACGGAAGCAACCCAAATAAAACAAGAACTTTTTGATAACGCCATTACGGTGGTGAAAGATGCGAATAATATTTTGCCACTTACGCCACAAGAAGGCAAATTTGTTTCGGTAGCGTTAGACATTCCAATTGGCAATCGTTTTCAACAAGAATTGAGCAGAATTGCCCCTTTTCAACATTTTGCAAGTGCCACAAAAACGGATGAAGCTTTCTTCAATAATGTACTTCAAAATATAGATTCTACTGCTACAGTCGTGCTGAGTGTCCATGACATTAACAAAAAAACAGCGAACAGATTAGAGGTTGGTTATAATGTTCAAGATTTTGTAAAACGGTTGGAGCAAAAAGCTAAAAAAGTGGTCGTTTGTGTATTTGGGAATCCTTATAGTTTAAAGTATTTCCCCAATCCAACCGCATTAATTTGTGGGTATGAAGACGACCCAACGGCTTATTCTGCGATGGCAAGAATTGTTTTTGGTGAAATTCCTGCGGTTGGTAAATTACCTGTTTCGGTTGAAAACCTTTTCAAAGCAGGCGATGGAATTAGTCTTTCGACGGTTGGAAAATTAAATAAGGCCACGCCCGAAAGCGTAGGAATGAAAAGCACGGAATTAACCACGATTGAACCCATTATTCAGTCGTCAATTGCTCAAAAAATATTCCCTGGTTGTCAAATTTTAGTAGCTCGCAAAGGAAAAATTGTTTATGAAAAGAATTTCGGACGAATGTCCTATGACTCAAATAGTCAAGTTGTTAACGCCAATACTATTTATGATTTAGCCTCCGTTACGAAGGTTGCGGCAACGCTTCAAACGTTGATGTATTTATATGACCAGAAAAAAATAAATTTAGATGAGAAAGCATCTTATTATTTACCCGAACTCAAAGGAACGAACAAAGAAAATATCATCATTCGGGATATTCTTTGGCATCAAGCGGGTTTGGTGGCATACATTCCTTTTTGGGAAAAAACCCGTATTCCATTGGGTTGGAAAACGGAATATTATAGTCCAAAACCTTCGGACGAATATTCATTAAACGTTGCCGATGGAATGTTTGCCAAACCTTCTATTAAAGATTCGGTTTGGCGTTGGGTTATTAAATCGCCATTAATTAATAAAAAAGATAAAGACGGAAATTACACCTACGTTTACAGTGATTTGGGCTTAATTATTTTGCATCATCTCGTCGAAAAACTGACGAATCAGCCTTTGGATGTTTTTACATCAAAATATTTCTATGAGCCTTTGGGGATGAATACTACAGGTTTTAATCCGTTGAAACACATCAACAAATCTCAAATTGCCCCGACTGAGAACGATAATTTATTTAGAGCGAGACTTTTGCAAGGAACGGTTCAAGACCAAACTGCGGCGATGTTGGGCGGAGTTTCAGGTCATGCAGGATTATTTAGTAATGCTTCTGATTTGGTCAAACTTCTCCAAATGAATCTCAATAAAGGTTCACTTGGCAATAAACAATTTTTGAGTGAATCAACCATTAATATTTTTACTAATAGTCATTCAGCAAGAAGCCATCGTGTTTTGGGTTGGGACAAACTTCCATCCGACGGCGATAGCAATTTTGTTTCTGCCAAAGTTTCACCCAGTTCTTACGGACATTCAGGCTACACGGGTACGCTCGTGTGGATTGACCCCGAGAAAGAATTAGTTTTTATTTTCTTATCCAATCGAGTAAATCCCTCCGCTGCCAATAACAAAATTAACACGCTGAAAATCAGACGAAAAGTGATGGATTTAGTTTATAAGGCAATGGAATGAGGAGTTAATCACTAATATTATTTATGTTCCTATAAAATCAGGCAAAATTGGAGTTACAACTTTGTCACCCAATGCCTTTTCCAATAGAGCAAATTGTGTATCTCCATAATTTACCACAATCCCGTCTAAATCCAATTTTGCTACTTCAAAACTACACGAATTATTTTGTGTATTATATGAACTCACAAAATCAACAGGCCATCCAGCCACAACAGATGTCATATTGAAGAGCTTCGTCAAATCAGAACAATAACCTTTTGCTCTCACTTCTGAAGTCGTTGGAAGAATAAAGTTTTCAAAACTTCCTTCATTTTTACTTCCGTTTTTATATATTTTTGTTGAAGAATACACAATACCAATAGAAGTGGAATCTTTTTGTTCAATCAATGTTTGTAATACAATTTGTGGTATTAAATATTCAGGTTTGAAAGGGTCAAGTTGACGATTTTGCGGTATTTGAATAGAACAGGCTGCAATGATTGGATACGCAAGCAGTAAATTTATTAAATCACTATCCGTAGGGTTTTGGGATTCTAATTTTTGGATATTATATTGCTCATAAGACAAATTATACAAATTAATTTCAGATTGGTTTTCAAATTTTGCTACTTGAATATCATGAAAATTTGGTCTATTCAATTCTTCCCAACAAATATAAACGGTGTTACCAAGATATAAACATGGAAAACCTGGAATACTAAATCTCTGGGTAGAAATTTTATTTCTAAGTTCAAATGGAATATGAAAGAGGTCTTTTTTACCTAAAATTTTATGTTCACTTGAAGTCCTAACTCTATAAAAACATTGTCCAGAGGGTACTATTTTTCGAGGAAGAAGTAATAGCCTTTCTTTCAATGTATCATTAAATGTCTTTTTTGCTTCACTAATATTCCCTTCAAACCACCGAGATATTGTTGCAATAACTTTGGCAGAATAAGTCCTTATTTTTTCGTAGTTTTCTTCTCTTATAATTGTATAATTTTCATCTGATGACATTTCTTTTGTAAGTTCTGTAAAAACGTCATTGAGCAAATTAATTATATCTGTCTCTCCATTTTTATAAATTAAAGGAAGCTTTAGCTTACTATTTTTCAGAATATTGAGTAGTTGGCTCATAGTTTTATTATCTTATTTCATTCAATTCTTTCAGAAGCATTCTTAATGCCCACCAAGTTTGAGCATTAGAAAAATAATGTAGATTGTAATTACTATTTACTAAACATAGCCAATCAATATGTTCAATTAATAATCTATGGATTTCTTGTTGTTCAGAAGGATTTAGATTTGGGAAAGCGTAATCTATAAGATAATCTGTTCCATCTTCCCAAGCCAAAAGGAAGCCTATTGCTGCAAAAACTGCAAAATATGAGTTTATTATTCGAAGATTAGTATCATTATTAAGTACAAATGGCTGAACTTCACAGATTGCCAGTTCTATTCCAGAAATTATTTTGTATCTATTTACCCTTGTGGCCTCTCCGTTTTTAGATTCCATAACAGCTTTATTAGATACCAAATTTTTATAATAAGTATCACATATTTTTTGAGAAGCATTTTCAACTATCGTTAAAGAATGTAAGTCAAATTTTTTCTTAAAGTTAGGATTTTGGGACAAACCATGAAACGACTCAACCAGTCTAATAACCTCTTCAAGTCTTTTCGCTCCTTTTTCTCCTTTGTCTAATAAGTAACTAAAGTTTTCAGCCATATATATGTTTTTTGTTAAATAAAGTCAAACAAAAAGACGACCTTTATTAGAGGTCGTCTTTAGTCCGAAAGGAATAATATATTAGAACGGCAATGAATTACCCGTTAAAAAATTCAGAAATCTACCCTCAAGGTGTTTAATAACACGTACATCAAGGTTTAATTTTTCAAAAGCATCATCTTCTCCATTTACTATTCCTCTTTTCTGAGATACTCTGTATGATGTATTTCGCATAAATGCTTCTTCATCAAACAAGCGACTTTTAGTATTTGTCATATTATTGGATTAATTTAGGGGTGCAAAGTTCGATATTTAACATAAATAATACAAATACTTTGCCAATTATTTTAGACCAAGTTTAAATTATAACAGATTGACTTTCAATATTTCCTGAAATATAAATAATATTTTTTCAATTTCAAATATTATTTATCTATATTTTTATAATAGTTTTATTTTAGAAAGGTGGATTTTTTACATTATTCAACCATAAATCAACATACAAATTCGACAGATTTTTTACCGCTACTAAAATGTGTTTAGGGAATATTATTCCATAAATTTCATTCCACAATTTAGTATTACCCTTGATTATTCCTTTAATGAAAACACAACGTATTTCCCTTATTCTCTTAGCCATTTTCGTATTTTCGGGTGTGGCAGTTTATTTTAAATCTTGCCAAAAACCTGCTTCAACGGAAACAGCTCCCGTCGAGGACGTTGCCATTACGCTAAACCCTGCTCCTGATTTCAAGGCTGATTCTGCGTTTTCGTATGTAAAAGCACAGGTAGATTTTGGCCCAAGAGTTCCCAATACCAAGGCACATAAAGCTTGTGGAGATTATTTAGTGTCGAAGTTGAAGCAGTTTGGTTGTGAAGTTATTTCGCAAGATTTCGTGGCAACTAAATACGATGGCACAAAAATGAATGCTCGCAATATCATCGGAAGTATTAATCCAAAGGCCGAAAAACGCATTTTATTAACGGCTCACTGGGATTCTCGTTCGGTAGCAGATAAAGATACTAAAGATAAAAAAACGCCCATCGACGGAGCTAATGATGGTGGTAGTGGCGTTGGTGTTCTGTTAGAATTGGCTCGTACTATTCAACAAGCAGCTCAGAAACCAAATGTCGGCATTGACATTATTTTCTTTGATGTAGAAGACCACGGTGAGCCAGAAGATTACAAGGGTAATCACAATGCTAATTCGTGGGCTTTAGGTTCTCAATATTGGGCTGCCCACAAGCATAAAGAGAATTATACGGCGTATTACGGAATTCTATTGGACATGGTTGGGGGAAAAGGAGCGATTTTCCCCCACGAAGGTACATCTATGCAATACGCCCCGATGATTGTTAGGAATATCTGGGACATTGCCAGCCGTTTGGGTTATTCAACCGTTTTTGTTGATGCGGAAGGCGGTGGCTTAACAGACGACCATACAGCGGTAAATGAAGTTGGTAAAATACAAATGATTGATATTGTGGAACTTCACCCAAATACGCCCGAAACGTTTTGGAAATATCACCACACCCACGGTGACAATTTAAGTAATATTGATAAAAATACACTCAAAGCGGTTGGACAGACGGTTTTATCGGTTTTGTATCAGGAGTAATTCAAAATTTATTCGTTTATAAAAGGCATAACCTGATGGTCAATTCTGACTATCAGGTTTTTTTATTGTACTTTTGTAGCATTAAAAACGAACAAATCATCCAATGGAACAAACAGAACAACTAAAATTCGTACACCTCAATGACCTTCACGTGGCTCTCGGAGCGAAAATGGTACCTTTTGCGGGTTATTCGATGCCCGTTTTATACACGAATCTTATTCAAGAACATTTAGCAGTACGTAGTTCAGTAGGCGTTTTTGATGTTTCTCACATGGGGGAATTTGTGGTAAAAGGCGAGCGTGCTACGGAATTTTTACAATATGTGACTTCCAACGATGTTTCTGCTTTGGTTGATGGCAAAGTTCAATATTCTTGCTTACCAAACGATAAAGGTGGAATTGTAGATGACCTTTTGGTGTATAAGCGTAACGATAATGAGTACTTTTTGGTCGTGAATGCTTCTAACATTGAAAAGGATTGGAATTGGATGCAATCACACAATTCATTTGGCGTAGAAATGCAGGATATCAGCGAAGGCATGAGTCTTTTTGCAGTTCAGGGACCCAAAGGTGTCGCTACGATGCAAAAACTTACCGATTTAGATGTAAGTTCGATGGAGTATTATACTTTCAAAGAAGGAACTGTGGCAGGAATTAGTGATGTATTAATTGCAACAACAGGCTATACTGGTGCGGGAGGAATGGAAGTTTATGTGCCAAATGAACACGCCGAAGCGATGTGGAAAGCCATTTTTGAAGCTGGTGCAGAATTCAATATCATTCCTGTTGGTTTAGGAGCAAGAGATACTTTACGTACAGAAATGGGCTATTGCTTATACGGACACGATATCGACGATACAACCTCGCCAATTGAAGCAGGTTTGGGTTGGATTACGAAGTTCAATAAAGAATTTATCTGCTCTGATTTACATAAAAGAATTAAAGAAAATGGCGTTACGAAGAAATTGGTAGGCTTTGAAATGATTGACCGAGGAATTCCTCGTCAACATTACGAAATTATGGATGCCGCAGGAAATATCATCGGTGAGGTAACTTCTGGAACACAGTCGCCATCTATGAGTAAAGGAATTGGTATGGGTTACGTGGCTACTGAATACATCAAAAATGGTTCTGAAATTTACATCAATATCCGTAATAAATATTTGAAGGCAGTTGTTACAAAAATGCCTTTTTTGAAATAGCTTTTATGCTTAAAGCATATCGCAGATAGCCACAGAAAATGAAAAAAATAGACGTTTGTTTAACCCCTGAATTATTACATCTTCACGATATTGAAAACTCAATCGTAGTAGTAGTTGATATTTTTCGTGCCACTTCGTGCATGACAACCGCATTTGCCAATGGCGTAGAGGCCATTATTCCCGTTGCCACAATTGACGAATGTATTTCGTATCAACGCCAAGGCTATTTAGCTGCCGCAGAAAGAGACGGAAAAACGCCAGAAGGCTTCGATTTTGACAACTCACCGTTCAGCTATATGGTTGACAAAGTGCAAGGCTCAACCATTTGTGTAACGACGACCAATGGTACTTTAGCTATCACTAAATCAAAGAATGCAGTGAAAGTAATGGTTGGGTCTTTCCTAAATTTAGGAGCATTAGCAACCTACTTAAAAGACCAACAATATGACGTTTTAGTACTTTGTGCAGGTTGGAAAGGCAAGCCAAATTTAGAAGATACATTATTTGCAGGTGCATTAGTAGAACGTTTACAAGACGAATTTATGATAGAAGAAGATGCCGCTTTAATGGCACAACGTCTATATGCTTTGGGCAAAGACGATTTATTATCTTGCGTAGCTTCTTCTTCACACGTAAAAAGATTGCAACGCCTTGGTATTCAAAAAGATATAGCGTATTGTTTGCAGCAAGATTTATATGATGTATTACCTGTTTTGAGAGGAAATACGTTGGTAAGAATGTAGAACATCATATAAATGAGTCTAAGTCAGAATAAAAGTTTAGATTTAGACTCATTTATTATTCCCCAACTCTCGCAAAATATCTTCTGTATCTTCCCCCAAAATTGGAGCTGCCCATGATGGTTTCGCTTCTGTTTCAGAAAATTTTAATGGAACACCTATTGATTTCAACTTGCCTGAGGTTGAATGTTCAATTTCAATAATCATCTGTCGGGCTTGAAGGTGTGGGTCATTTTCTAAATCTTCTAACCCATAAACAGGACTAATTAAAAGGTCATTTTGTAGTCCAAATGTCACCCAATCTTGCTGGTTCTTTTCTAAAAATAAAGCTCCAATTAAGTTCTTAAAAAGCTGTAATTCTTCAGTATTCTGTGGAACCATAAACATTTTCCATTCGAGTTTATTTGTCAAATCACAAAATTTACCCCAAAATTTAGGTTCTAATGCTCCCAATGCAATAAATTTCTGGTCTTTACATGGATACACGCCATAATTTGGCATTCCTCCCGAAAGTGGTAAAGTACCTCTATTTTGTGGTTGATTAGTGGCAGAATAAGTAGCGTAAGAAACTGATAACAAAGGCATTACTGCATCAGTCATGGATACATCTACGTGCTGACCAACTCCCGTTTGGTTTCTGGAATGGAGAGCCGAAAGCGTTGCAATAACACTCATGTAAGAACCTCCTGCAATATCTGCCATTTGAACCCCTGGAACGGTTGGATTACTTCCCATTTCACCAGTAATTCCCAAAATGCCTGCGTAGGCAATGTAATTCAAATCATGTCCCGCCAAATGAGCATAAGGACCCGATTGCCCATAACCTGTTACCGAGACATAGATTATTTTGGGGTTTATCTTTTTAGCGTCTTCATAACCAATTCCTATTTTATCCAAAAAATTAGGACGAAATTGTTCCACAACAACATCGGCAGTTTTTATTAACTCAAAAAAAACCTGCCGTCCTTCTTCCGATTTATAGTCCAAAAACATACTCAATTTTGAACGATTATACGCCAAGTAATTTACCGACTCACCACCCACAAAAGGCGGAAAAAATCGTACATAATCAGGAGCATTAGGGTCTTCAATTTTAATAACCTCCGCTCCCATATCAGCCATTAGCATTGTCCCCAAAGGCCCTGGCAATAAACGAGTTAAATCTAAGATTCTGATTCCCTGAAGTGGGCCAGTTTGTGGTTTTCGCATATTATTTAATGAGGAATAATTCAAATACTAATTTCAGCAATTCTCTCCATTAATATCACAAACCTCGCCTTGAACCTTAGCAACTTCTAATTCTTTGGCGACCTTTTCAATTATTTCTGCAAAAACTTCCACGGGTTGGGCTCCAGAAATAGCATACTTTTGATTGAAAATAAAGAAAGGAACACCCGAAACGCCTAATTGACGATAATAATTCATTTCCTCTTTTACTTCATCTGTGGCTATTTCTGAATGAATTATTTGCGTTGTTTTATCCGCAGACCAACCATTTTTCTCTAAAATCTCAATCAATACACTATCTTTTGTGAGGTCTATTTTATCCACAAAATATGCCTTCATCAAAGATTCTTTTACCTCAGACTGAATCCCATCTCGCTCCGCTACCGTAAGTATGCGGTGAAGGGTAAAAGTATTAATGGCTTTGGGCAAATTTGAAAAATCAAATTCCAAACCTTCGGTTTGAGCAGCTTGTTCAACTTGTCGAAATTTATCAACAAAATTACTCCCAAAACGATTTTCCATATAAGTCTGGAAATCTATGCCCTCAAGAGGAACGGAAGGGTCAAGCTGAAAGGGATGATAGACAATTTCTACATTTTCAACTTGCACATTATCAGAAGATTGTGTATATTTAATAGCTTTTTCTAATCTACGCTTTCCAATATAACACCACGGACACACAACGTCCGAAACTACATCTATACGAATTTGATTTTTCATATTCATTTAAAATTATAAATCCTTACTCACAACCACATAGTTATCATAAGCTAACGGCAAACCATTAAAAATGGACAAGCCGAAATTTAATAAATTACTTTTAGCAAATTCTTCAAACACAGACAATAACTATTTACGAATAACTAATAACAAACTACTTAAATTCCACCATTTTTTAGAATAATGTGAACAATCTGAAAATCAGATGGTTAAAATAGTACTTCATTCAAATTAGCTCTATTATGAAAAAAATCTATTTATTGTTTTTTGTCGCATTGGTTGTATTAACTTCTTGCAATCGAAATGGTTTCCAGGTAGGCACTGCTTGTCACAGAGAAATTGAAGATGAAGTCTTTAAACCTAATTATCAGTCATTTACAACGGTTGAAAAACAGTTTAACATCGTTGATACCACTTATCAATTTCAAGCGGTTATTGACGAAATTGGGAATCAAATGAAACTTCGAGGTTATCAAGATTCTAAAGAACGTCCCAATTTGATTGTTTTTTACGCTCTTTTTCCAAACGATGTCAATTTATCTATTCTCCAACGCTCATTTAGAGGTTTGGGGAAAGAAAATATGAACGAAGAATTACGTAGAATTAGACTCAGAAAAGGAACGCTTTTGTTACAATTTGTAGAAAATGATTCAAATCGTCCAATTTGGATGGGCTACGCTGCGGGTATTGCACAACCAGAAACTCATAAAATTGACGAAAAAGCTCTCAGAGTAGCTACAAGGCAGATTTTTGATAATTACAAAATATTTGCAAAAGATTATATTGCGGGAAAAACCATTGTAACTTCCCAAGTTTTAGCGAGTAAATAATTTTGGCATTATTTTATCTTTTGAACTTCCCGAAACAACTTTAGAAGTTGATTTGGGAAGTTTTTCGTTTAAAATACTAATAAGTCAGCATTTCAATAATTGCTTGATGTTGTGGAAACATTATTGATAATTCCGCTCGGCTTTTCATCTCAAAGTCTGCAAAATCAAATCCTGGAGCGACAGTACAACCGACTAAGGAATAACTATCCGTTTCAGCAGGTTTTGAGCCAAACCACATCCCCGCAGGTACAACGGCCTGAAAAACTTCGCCATTTTCGGGGTTATTTCCCAGACGAATAATCTTTAATTCTCCCTGATTATCAATCACATAAACATTTAGTGAACAACCTGCATAAAAATGCCACATTTCATCTGATTCTATCCGATGAAAGGCTGAAATATGATGGCTTTCCAACAAGAAATAAATACCCGTTGCAAAACTACGGTCGCCTTTAAAACGGCTTGGAAGTGCTTTTTGAGGAATATTTTCCGATGAACGATAGGTTTCTGCAAAATATCCACCTTCGGGATGAGCTTGCATATTGTAGGCAGAAATATAAAATTGGGCTGGGTTGGTCATTGAGTAAATAGTCTATTATAACTAAAAATAGTTAGGCTCAATTTAGAAATGAATAGTATTAATTCAAAATTATTTCAAGTTTTCTTAAATATTTGCAACATTCCGAAAACATTAGGTGTCATTTGTTTGAAATTGAGTTAATTCAGTAAACATTCACGCAATCACAATTTATTACCTCTGGAACAAACGCTATACATAGACAAACATCTTCCACTCGTAGAGGCTTGCCGTCGGGGCGAACGCAAGGCTCAATATGAGATTTATCGGCTTTATGCAAAGTCAATGTATAATGTTGCGGTCAGAATTGTGAACCATAATGGAGAAGCCGAAGACGTTTTACAAGATGCTTTCTTGGATGCTTTTCAGAAAATTCACGACTTCCGACAAACCAGTACTTTTGGTGCGTGGTTGAAACAAATTGTAATTAATCGAGCCTTGAATCAATTACGCAACCGAAAAGTACAATTGGTTGATATTGATGAAAGTTTTGATATTGGTGAGGAAGATTCCTACGATGAAGAAAGCGTAAATTATGACATTCAACGAGTACAACACGCCATTCAGCAACTCCCCGATGGTTTCAGAACGGTGCTTTGTTTATACTTATTGGAAGGTTATGACCACGAAGAAATTGCTGAGGTTTTGGGTATCGCCGAGTCCACTTCACGCACGCAATACATCCGAGCGAAAAAACGATTATTGGAAATTTTAAAGAATAGCAATACGCAGTAAAATGCTTATCGCTAAAAGCTGATTGCTAAATACAAAGAGTAAAATGAAAAAGACAAAATTTGAACAATTCATCCACGAAAACCATACAGAATTTGATTTGTATGAAGTTCCGTCTGGACTTTGGGATAAAATTGACAAATCCCTTAATGAAACCGAAAAAAAAGGTATTCCACCGAGTGAAGAATCTGACGAAATTATCATCAAGTTCAAAAAATCATCTATTTCTAAGATGAAAATGTGGGCAATGGCCGCCAGTATCCTACTATTAATTGGTTGTTTTTCAGTGTTTTTCTTTCAAAAAAAATTAAATTCTACCGAACAAATTGTTGCCAATGTAGCCCCACAATATGGCAATAAGATGGTTCAATATGCCAGTTTGATTGAGACGAAAAGAGAAGAAATCAGACAAATTGAAGAACACGAACCCGTTATGTATCGAGAGTTTGAGACTGAAATAGAACGACTAAATAAAGATTACCAAGCCTTACAAACGGAGTTATCCAATACGCCCAATCAGGAAGATTTAGTGAAAGCGATGGTACAAAATTTACAAGTTCAATTGGACATCTTGAACCGCCAATTGACAATTATTGAAAAAGTAAAAGAATACAAACACAATCCAATGAAAAGTATTTAGACAACTGGATTTATTATAACAAAGCAAAATCATGAAAACGATATACAACATATTAATTATCAGCATTTTATTTATTTCAAATGGAATGTCTCAGGACAGTTTAAAAATTGTCCAAAAGGACATTACCGAAGATTCTGACTATGAGCTAAAAAGTGAGGTTGTGAAGGAACGAGTAGAGCATTTGAGAAAAAAAAGGGACAAGATTAAAACAGAATTGAGCGTTTCTTCGAGAAATAAATCTATTGCTTTTTCATACCCAACGCCACCAGTTCCACCAATGCCCCCAATAACATACGTCTATCCTGACGAAGTTGAACAAGCCGAAGACAACCCAATCGAGAAAAAGAAGATGATTTCTAAATCATTTTCAGTTGATTCGAAAGACCGATTAAGCATCAGTAATCAACACGGAGATGTAAAAGTGGAACTTTGGAATAAAAACGAAATTAAGGTTGACATTACCATTACAGGCTATGGAACTTCGGAGAAAAAAGCCCAAGAATTAATTGATAATGTAGAAATTACGGATAAAAGAGAAGGGGAAAAAATCTCCTTTAAAACTTTTATTGACTCGGATAATAGTAATTGGAGTTGGGGAAATACATGGAGTTGGACAAGCAAAAAAGAGGAAAATTGTAATTGCCCAAACACGAAAAGAGGCGTTGAAATCAATTACACCATTTATATGCCACGTACCAATGCCCTTTCTGTGGCTAATAAATACGGAAAAACGATTATTCCTCAATTTGATGCTCCCTTAAAAATCACCTCTAATTATGGAAGTTTTTCATCAGACCGCCTAAAAGGAACGGATAAAGATATTTTTGTTCAATACGGTACCAGTAATATCAAGCAAATGGACGATGGCGACTTGCAAATTTCCTATTCAAAACTAAACGTTGATAAGGCGGACAATTTGAGACTTAAAAATAATTATGGCTCAATTGTTTTGGATGACATCAATAACCTTGACGGAACATTTCAATATTCAAGTGGGAAAATTGGTAGAATCAATGAGACAGGAAAATTATCAATTAGTTATTCTGATGGTGTACAACTATCAGAATTATCCAAAACTTTGAAAAGCCTTGATATTCGTTCAAATTACACAGCGGTAAAATTACCCGTAAATGGGGACGTAAATGCAGATTTTGAAGTAACTACAACTTATGCAAATTTCCGTTATCCATCGGGAAAAGTGAGTTTTACAGTTAATCCAGACGAAAATGATGATGACGACCGTAAAATGGGATGGCAACCTACCAAAGTTTATAAAGGGAAAATTGGTAAAGGCTCAAATACCAAAATCACAATTAAGACAAATTATGCCGGCGTGAAATTTATGGAGAAGTAATCAGTAATCAGTAATCAGTAATCAGTAATCAGTAATCAGTAATCAGTAATCAGTAAAAAAACGGGTAGGAAAATTTAAGTTCCTCTATATCCAAATTCTTTTACTGATTACTGTTAATTGTTTACTGATATTACTGTATTAATTTTCATCATCATCTTTCTTCTTCGCTTTTTTAGGAGCTTCGTAAATGATTTTCCCTTTATCGTCTCTTTCGACTAAAACTTCTGGTTGAGTTGCATCAAATTTATCTTTGGCAAACATCGTTTCTCGCTTCAAACGCCCTTGAGAGCCAAATTGATGGTATTCTCGCCAGCGACCAACTTTCACACTATCATCAAACTTCCCTTCTTCTTTCAACTGTCCTCCGTTATAAAATGAGCGATATTCTCCTGTAACTTTACTGTATTTTACAGGAATAACTTCTTTGATTTTAGTTTCTTCTTTGTCGTAATAAGAAATTTTAGAATCTGCCAAAAAGCCTTCACGGTATTTCTCTTTTGATAGTAAAATATATTCCTGATTGTAGGTTTCCCAACGTCCATCTTTAACGCCTACGTAAAAATATCCTTCCTCAACTAACTCGTCATTAACGTACTTTTTGTACGGGCCATGACAAACTTCTCCGTAGTCTTTATCCTTTCTCGGAACGTTAGTAACTCGTCTCAATTTGGGGTCATACCACCAGATTTCTTTGGCATAAACACTCGGTTCGGCTTCGTCAGGGTTACGCAAAACATTAATTTCTTCAACCGTTAATCTCGTACCAGAACCATACTCGCCAATCCGAAGTTCAAACTTAATATTTTCATATTCGTCTTTAGGCTTTTTCTTAACTTTTGATTTCTTCTTCGACTTCCCAATCTTCAATCCTAAATCCGCAGAAAGGTCACTCAATTGCCCTTTAAGCCTTTTAAACTCTTCTTTATTGTGCGTTATATCACTTTTTACATCCTTAACGGTATTTTTAGCATTCTTGACATTATCAAATACATCCGTTTGAATTAACCCATTAGAGGAACTTGTTTTTTTGGAAGTATCCGTTGAAACACCGTCTTTTTTAAAATTTTTCGCATCCTCTTTTGTGCTTTTCAAATCATCTTTTACATCCTTAATAGACTTTTTCGCATTTTTAAGATTATCTAAAATATCCGTTTGGATTAGCCCACCCAAAAGCCCCGCTTTCTTCTTAGCAGAAGAATCCGTCTGAGGCTTATTATTGGTCTTAAATTCATCACTTTGCCCGAATGAATTCTGAACAAAAAGCAGAAATATAAATGAAAATAGAAGAGAAAAAGTTTTCATTTCAATAATTTGAAGATTTGAAAATAGCTTCAATTTTACAATTGCATTTATCTTCATAATCGTGTAAACAAATAGTTATTCTAAATTTTTAATTTTCAAAAAATAATACCTTCATTATTTAGCAATTACAACACATTTGGTATAGATTAAAACGAATGTGTTACCTTTGTAAAACGAAATTGTTAGTAATTTTATTCTTAAAGTAAAGATAACAATATTCATTCCATTTCGCTAAATCACACAATCGCATACCCAATTCATTCGTGGAAAAAGAATCTAAAATATACATTGCAGGACACCGAGGTATGGTTGGGTCAGCAATTTATCGAAAATTACAAGCAAAAGGTTTTACAAATTTTGTCTTCAGAACCTCAAAAGAACTTGACCTTCGTAATCAACAAGCGGTCAGTGATTTTTTCAAAACCGAAAAACCAGAATACGTTTTCTTAGCTGCGGCAAAAGTAGGTGGAATTATTGCCAACAATACTTACCGTGCGGACTTTTTATTCGAAAATTTAGCGATTCAAAATAATGTCATTCATAGTGCTTATGAGACGGGTGTTAAGAAATTAATGTTTTTGGGGTCTTCGTGTATTTACCCAAAATTAGCACCACAGCCCCTCAAAGAAGAATACCTTTTGAGCGGTTTTTTAGAAGAAACCAACGAGCCTTACGCTATCGCTAAAATCGCAGGAATCAAACTTTGCGAAGCGTACAGAAGTCAATATGGTTGTGATTTCATTTCGGTAATGCCAACGAATTTATACGGGCCAAATGACAATTACGACCTTCAAAAATCGCATGTTTTACCAGCTATGATTCGCAAATTTCATGAAGCTAAAACTTCTGAAAATGAATCAGTTATACTCTGGGGAACTGGTTCTCCAATGCGTGAATTCTTACACGCTGACGACCTTGCCGAAGCCTGTACATTTTTGATGGATAATTACAGTGAACCTACATTTATAAACGTTGGTACGGGAACTGATGTAACCATCAAAGAATTAGCCGAAACAGTTAGAAAAGTAGTGGGATTTAAAGGAGATTTGATTTGGGACACTACTAAGCCTGATGGAACTCCCCGCAAGCTGATGGACGTTTCAAAACTCCATGCACTTGGTTGGAAACACACCATCGACTTAGAAAATGGCATAGCATTAGCATACCAAGATTTCTTGGAGCATCATGATACACTACGTTTGTGATTTTTAATATTCGTTTTTCGATGTTTGGGATAAAATAGAACATCGAAAAACGAATATCAAAAATCGAAAAAGAGCCATCAATCCATACTAAACAGTATGGAATTGATGGCTCTTCTCTTTATTTTTCGAATACGCAAGTACTTTGTCTATACTGCTTTCGGAAGGTTGACGATAACTTCTATCCAGACCCGCTTGAACATCAAGCATATCTAAATAAAATTCTAACATTTCAGAATCATGGACTAAACCGTCCTGAATCAAAAGGTTTTCTTCTTCCGTTGTTTCTTGATAGACGTAACGGATAACGTCATGCTGCGTAAAGGTTTGTATCATAGCTTGGAGAATGTTTACTCATCATTTTGCGTAGATTTATCAACGCATAACGCATTCTTCCTAATGCTGTGTTGATGCTTACCCCCGTAGCATCAGCAATTTCCTGAAAACTCATATCTTCGTAATGACGCATTACTAAAACCTCTCTCTGCGTGTCGGGAAGCATTTTAATCAGGCTTCTCAGATGAGCGTGTGATTCTTCACGAATTTGAACTTCCTCGAAAGAGTCTTCGGCGAAATCAAGTGTGTTGAAAACGTTACTCCCATCTTCAAATACAACATTTGGATAGCGTTTATCACGACGGAAATAGTCAATAGCCATGTTATGAGCGATTCTAAGCACCCACGGCAAAAACTTACCTTCATCGTTGTACTTACCAGACCGAAGAACATCTACTGCTTTGATAAAAGTATCTTGCATTAAATCTTCGGCTACGAAAGTATCCTTAACAATCAAATAAATCGTGGTATAAACTTTGGATTTGTAACGGCGAACAAGAGTTTCAAAGGCGTGTTCGTCACTATTTTTGATATAACGTGATACAAGTTCACTGTCGTTAACATGGACTTTTTCCATTTTGATAAATCTATTTAGTTAACGTAAAGCTTTTCCTCAAATTGTATCGGTTTTATATTTTTTTTAGTAACGTTTCTTGTTCTTTCTTGAAGTAATTCTGAAAGGTTTATTCAAAGATAGTCGTTGTGATAATATTTCCCAAGAAAATGATAAAAAATTTAATGCCGTTAACAAATATTAACAACATATTATTCGTTTAGACTTTCCCTAAATCATGTATTTCATAAACATCCAAACTTTAATTTTGTTTGGATAAAAATTTCAGAATATTATTTGGTTGAATAGGGACAATAATTATGCCGAATAGACAAGTATATTTGTGTATGAAAAAAATCAAACTCATCGAATGTCCACGTGATGCTATGCAAGGATGGGCAAACTGGATTCCGACCGACCGTAAGATTGCTTATTTAAATCAACTGTTGAAGGTTGGTTTCGATACACTCGACTTTGGCAGCTTTGTTTCTCCAAAAGCTATTCCCCAAATGGCAGATACAATTGCTGTTTATGATGGTTTAGATTTGGATAATACATATACGAAATTATTGGCAATCGTAGCTAACTTACGAGGAGCGGAAACGGCAGTTGACTTCGAAAAAATTCAGTATTTAGGCTTTCCATTTTCTATTTCGGAAACATTTCAACTGCGAAATACTAATATTTCCATCTCTGAAGCATTTAAAACCGTTGAGTCTATTCAGAACCTTTGCTTAAAAACAAAGAAAGAATTGGTTGTTTATTTTTCAATGGGCTTTGGAAATCCTTACGGCGACCCATATAATATAGATGTAGTTTCGGAATGGGCAGAAAAAATGAGTAATTTGGGTATAAAAATAATCTCGCTTTCGGACACCGTTGGACTTGCAGAAAACAGTACTATTTCCACACTTTTTGAACATTTAATTTGTGCTTATTCAAATATAGAATTTGGTGGACATTTTCATGCAACTTCCGATAATTGGCAAACAAAAATACACACTGCTTTTGAAGCTGGTTGTGATCGTTTTGATGGAGCAATTGGCGGTTTTGGCGGTTGTCCAATGGCAGAAGATGAATTAGTTGGGAATATTGATACCCAAAATCTTGTGAGCTATTTTAGTGATTACGATACCAATTTAAACAATACAGCATTTCAAAAATCTGTTATTTTAAGCAGAGAAATCTTCATTTAAAAATTCACAAACGCTATTTATGGATTTACTTGGTTACTTTTTGGCAATAATGATTGGTGTATTACTTAGCCTTTTGGGCGGTGGTGGCTCTATTCTAACCGTGCCTGTTTTAGTTTATATTTTCAGTATTGACCCTTCTTTAGCAACGGCGTATTCCTTATTAATTGTGGGAGTAACATCGGCGGTGGCTTCAGTAAATTACCTCAGAAAAGGCTTAGCAAGCCCCAAAACAGCTTTGTTTTTTTCTTTTCCATCATTTTTAATGGTTTTCGCAACCCGTAAGTTTTTCATGCCATTAATTCCAAATGAAATTGCACGATTCGGAGATTTTATTTTAACGAAAAATGCTTTAATCATGCTAACTTTCGCTTTTTTGATGGTTTTGGCTTCTCGGTCAATGATTCGAAAAAGGCAAGTTGTTGACGATATTTCGGAAGCGATGAAACGAGTCAATTACACCTTGATTTTTGTAGAAGGTTTAGTTGTGGGGACATTAACTGGCTTTGTGGGTGTTGGTGGTGGATTTTTAATTATCCCTGTTTTAACCAATTTTGTAAAGCTACCTATGAAATTAGCCGTTGGAACTTCATTAATGATTATTGCGATTAATTCTCTTATTGGCTTTACTGGCGACCTTGGCAAACACGAAATAAATTGGACTTTTTTGGGAGCATTTATAGGGCTTGCTCTTGTTGGAGTAATGATTGGAACGGCACTTTCTAAACGACTGGACAACCAACAACTGAAACCTGCATTTGGCTGGTTTACACTCTTAATGGGTGCTTGGATTTTGATTAAAGAATTGATTTTAAAATAATTGATTGCACACGGATTGGAGGGATTAGACACGGATTGAACGGATTTTATTTTTAAATAATTAATCCATGTGTAATCACAGAGAATATGATACGTGAATTGAACAGTTTGGACACAGAATGAATTTTAATTTAAAAAACTATCCGTGTTTAATCCATCCAATCTGGGTGCAGTCCCGAAAAAATGACTGATTTTCTCTCAAAAGATTACTGGAATAATCGCTATGAAGCGGAAGAAACTGGCTGGGATTTGAAAACTATTTCATCTCCATTGAAGGCTTATATCGACCAACTGACGAATAAAAACCTTAGTATTTTAATTCCAGGATGTGGCAGTGGCTATGAAGCAGAATATTTATTAAAAGAAGGTTTTCAGAACATTACTGTCATTGATTTTGCTCCTTTGGCAGTTGAGAAAATGAAAATCCAGTTATTAGATTATCAGCAAATTAACATTATTTGCAACGATTTTTTCGCTCATAATGGCGAATATGATTTAATTTTAGAACAAACTTTTTTCTGTGCTTTAGACCCATCATTACGGCCAAAATATGTTCAGAAAATGTGTGAATTATTAAAGGAAAATGGAAAATTAGTTGGCTTACTTTTTGGCGTACAATTTCCCAATAATCCTCCTTTTGGTGGCAATCGAGAGGAATATTTAGGGTTATTTTCCGAAAGATTTAACATCAATCTTTTGGAGCCTTGTTATAATTCAGTGAAACCTCGGCAAAGCAACGAACTATTTTTTAACTTTTCTAAGAAATAATTTAAGTAAGGACAGGGTTCCAATCTGTCAAATCGACAAAAGGCAGGACTGCGTCTCTGTTAGAAATCTGTCTTGTACAAATATGAAAATAGCACAAATTTACACGGGGTGTTTAGCTCAAGGAGCATATTATATTGAATCGGCAGGCGAAGTTGCCATCATTGACCCTCTGCGGGAAGTAAACTCGTATATTGAAAAAGCCAAGCGAAATAACGCTACGATAAAATACATTTTTGAGACGCATTTTCACGCTGATTTTGTGTCTGGACATTTGGAATTATCCCAAAAGACGAATGCTCCAATTATTTATGGACCAAAGGCTAATCCAACTTTTGAAGCAACCATTGCTACTGATAATCAAGTATTTAAATTAGGAAACATTACCATTCAAATCTTGCATACACCAGGTCATACAATGGAGTCCAGTTGTTTTTTACTTTTTGATGAGAACGGAAAAGCAAACGCTCTTTTTTCTGGCGATACTTTATTTATCGGTGATGTTGGTCGCCCCGATTTGGCACAAAATGGCACACTAACAATGACTGATTTGGCGGGTCATTTATATGATTCGCTAACTCAGAAAATTATACCATTGCCCGACGACATCATCGTTTATCCAGCCCACGGAGCTGGATCAGCTTGTGGGAAAAATATGTCGAAGGAAACGTTTGACCTTTTGGGACACCAGAAACGAGTAAATTATGCCCTTCAACCACAAACGAAGGAGCAATTTATCATTGCGGTAACGGACGGATTAACACCACCACCATTTTACTTTCCCAAAAATGCTATGTTGAATAAGACTGGTATTCAGTCGGTTGAAGGTGTAATGAAGCAAGGTCTTACGCCACTTTCGCCAGAAGATTTTGAAGCATTGGCGAACTCTGTTGATGCTTTAGTGATTGACACTCGAAATCCTCAAATTTTCAAAGAAGGTTTTATTCCAAGATCAATTTTTATTGGAATTGACGGCGATTTTGCACCTTGGGTGGGTACGCTTGTGACGGATATTCAACAAGAAATTTTGCTCGTATCAGAGGAAGGACGTGAAGAAGAAGTAGTAAAACGCCTTGCTCGAGTGGGTTACGATAACGTTTTAGGCTATTTACAGGGTGGAATTAAAGCATGGGTATCAGCAGGAAAAGAATTGGATTCAATTGAATCTATTAGTGCAGATGAATTCGCTGAGATTTATAAAAATGATAAGCACTTGATAATCAAAGACGTAAGAAAGACCGTTCAATTTGAGACGGGACACATCAATGAAGCCGACAATATTCCCTTGGCTCAGATTTCAGAATTGATGAGCGAATTTGACAAAAAAGGAACCAATTATATTCATTGTGCGGGAGGATACCGCTCAATGGCCGCTTCAAGCATCTTGAAATCAAGAGGTTATGACAACGTCGTGGATATTCAGGGTGGTTTTGGGGCAATTACAAAAACAGGTGTTTTAGAAAATTAATATTTGATAATTGAGCCTCTATTCTCTCATAAAAATCAAGGTAAAACGAAAAATTACAATATCAAGAGTAAGATAAAGAACAGATTCAAACAAACAGAACCAAGCATATTTAGCCGCATTGTGTGGTGAAAATCGGCTTGGTTTTCATTTTTTAAAACTTTCAAAAACCACAAATTAAAGTAAATCAACACAGGAGCCATCACCAACAAATACACCGCAAAAGCAGGAAAATTTAAGATTAAAATATCTTTGAAATAGAAATAAAAACCAATGGTGACGAATAGAAAAATACTGGCAGTAAAAATGAATGTTCCTTTAATTCCCAACAGTCTACTCATTGTCAAATCACCTCTTTTAGCATCTTCTTCGTGTTGATAAATTTGGGTCATGGGATAAAAACCCAATAGATTTAAGCTACTCAAAACCGCAGGGAAAAGATATTTATTTTGCCATAATTCACTCAAAGGAATATCATCAATTGCTTGAATAACCGTAAAATAAGTAAATGCTCCTTGAAAAATGCCCACTGTTAACCAACTCAAAATCGGGTACTTTTTTAATCTAATTTTATCGTTGGAATACGCCTTTGAAATAGAACTGTAAATAAATAAAGCAAGACTCAAAATCCAGCCACTCAAAAAATAGGCGGCAATAATTGCCACAATATCCAAAACCCAAGCCACATAAAATAACTCACGACTTACTGGCGGTGGATTTTCCAGACCACCAATTGCTCCTTCATCTTTATCATAGTAGCTGTTGTATGCGTTTGAAGCAGGATAAATCAAAAAATGCAACAACACAAAAAGTACCACCGCAACGACCCAATTAGGGTTTTGCGTTTGACTAACCGCAAACCAATAAACAGGCATTAAAAATAAAGAAAACGGAATGCGAAGATGAAGAATAATATTTTTCATGTGTTATTTTGAGTAATGGCACGCAGATCTAAAAGGATTTTCTCTATATGAATAACGATAAATCTATTTTAAAACTAAATTTAATTTTCATCTATGTTCCACTAAATTTAATTAATTTATTTCTTCCAAAAATTACGACTAAAAACTCGCTCAAAAGTCCAGCCTTTTGCCCGTAAACCCGCAGGAATATAAGCAAAAGTTTCTTTTGGCGAAAGATGTTCAAAGTACAAATCATCATCCGTTAAGATTAAAGATTCGTACGCCGCTGTATTTTTCACTGTTATATCAGCAAAAGGTAACTCTTTAATATACTGGCTATTATCACGTAAAAGTTGCTCTTTCAATAACCAATCAGCCCGATAACTTTCTGAACGATAAGCCTGTGGTTTGTATAAACCTTCAGATACTTTTAGAGCATATTCTAAATAACTTTTCAATAATCGTGGGCCTTCGTTTTGGGCTTCTTCTACTTTCAATTGATTCGGCAAAATACTACTGACGACAAAAATCTTCTCTCTCGCTCTTGTTACCGCAACATTCAAACGATTTTCGCCTCCTTGTGCATTTAATGAGCCAAATTGCATCGCCATTTTACCCTTGACATCGGGTGCGTAACCAATTGAAAAAATGATAATATCCCGTTCATCTCCCTGCACATTTTCGATATTTTTCACGAAAGTAACCTCTCCCTCTCTCGGCGAAATATGAGTATTTTGTTCCAATAAATCTTGAATCAAACCTTGTTGTTTGAAATTAAAAGTAACAATTCCAATAGATTTCTCGGGTAATTCCTTATTCAGTCTTTCGACTAAACTAATTACTATTTCCGCTTCAATTTGGTTGGTACTATTTTCCCAAACACCATCGACTTTTAAATACTGAATGGCAGGACTTGAAAGATTAATCTCTTGAAAATCAGGCAATAATGATAAGGTATTTTTATAAAAATACTGATTAGAAAAATCTATTAAATCCAAAGAACGACTCCGATAATGTCCTCTCAATTGCGTTTGCGGAAGGTACTGACAAGCCAAATCTAAAAGCGAATCAATCTCTAACTCGGGCAATTCATCAATATCATTTTCAAACCTAACTCGGTATAAATCATTGGGTTGCAATTGTTTTGAATCACCCGCAATGACCACTTGCTTTCCTCTAAACAATGCTGGTATGCCTTGTTCGGCAAAACACTGAGACGCTTCATCAAAAATAATTAAATCGAAATTGGGTTCAAGCGGAAAAATTGCAGAAACGGTTTCGGGCGATGCCAACCAACAAGGTACAAGTTTAAATATTTCATCAGAACATTCAGCAATTAATTTCCTAACTGACCAAACTTTTCTTTTTTTAGCAACTTGATGTTTTAAATCACGGTAAGTTACAACATTTTGAAGTCTATTTTTTTCTAAATTTTGATACGTTAATTCCCGCAGTTTAAGCAATAAAATTTCTTGACTTAGCTGTTGCTTCTTCTGAACAGAATCTTGCAAATCAATTTCTAACTGACTTATTTTTAAAGAACTAACACCTCTTAAAATTGTTTTTTTATCCTCAATATCTTCAATCCATGCCAATTTTAAACTATTCTGAAAGGTGGTTAATGGTTCCTTTTCCGCCAAAAATAATTCTATCATTTCCCATTCTGTTCTACCAAAAGATGCTTGTAAAACATCTGATTCTTGCATCAAATCAAAATGCTCTTTTAGGTAATTTTCAATATCAGGTATTACCGTCGAACTATCTAAAAAACCAAGCTGATTTGGCGACAAATAGTTCTTCCAAATCAGCTGATTATCAACAAGTTCCTGTGATTTTTGAATTAAAAAATTGATTCTTTTTTGAAAATCATTCCATGAGTTAGCAGTAGTTATTTGTACCGACATTGACAAAGGCGACAATAAATTTTGTCCAGAAATGATAGAATTTTTAGTTAAAGATTTCCAAATTTTATTAACTCTTTCGGCTTGATAAAGTTGCTGAAAATGGCGTTCAAACCAACGGTAACCTTTTCGTAACCATATCGGTTCATCATGCTCAATATTATCAAAAAATAAATAACTCCACTCATTCCACCATTTTTCCAAACCAATTCTATGCTGAATTCTTTGCCTCAATTTTTGCAAATCTTCCACCGAAAGACTTAACCCATTAGCCACCGAAACATTTTGAATCTCAGTTTTTTCTTTGGAAAATACTCCCCAAAATAATCCGCCAATTACGTTAGATTTGGCATCAATGGCTTCATTGAGTTTTGCTAAAAAAGGCAATAAATTTGAACTTGGTATAGTAATTTCTAAACCTTGTCCTGCAAAAAACTGGGCAACTTCCGATTCTAATTCAGTAATTTTAGAGGTATTTATCTTAATTTTTTCTTTAATATTTCGAGTAAAAACTTGATATATTTTATCATTTTCAATCGTATTTAACAGTTTTTTAAAAGACTCTTTTTCTTTTAAAATTATCTCTAATTCTTGGACACTTAATCGTTTTTGTAGAATTTCTATTGATTGTATTTCAAGGTTTTGTACAAAATTAACCACATCTTTAATCATCTTTAGCATCTGCGGAATTTCTGCATATTGACGATGTTGAAACGATAAACGATTTTGCCAAAAAATATTTACACCTAAGCTCTTTTTATAAGTTAAAAAACGTTCAAATTTCTTTATATAATCATTAATTTCATTGAATTTAAATTGCTTATAATCATCATTTAAAGGTAAAAAAGGCTGATTTGGCGAACTTGTCAAGTATAATTCTTTTACTGAAATACCACATTCTGAAGTATCAAAAAGGGCTTCTTTAAACTCCTGTAAAGTCTCCGCAATTTTGTCAATTTGCCGACTTTCTTGGGTAAAGTTTCTCTCTAAAAATATAGCATCTAAGCTTTTATTTTGGCGTTGATAATCTTCAATTTGTTCTATTTGAGTCAAAATTTGGTCGTACAATGCCTTTCGGTCATTCTTGAAATCGTGAATATTACCCACAAAGGCTCGCATTCCCGATTTTGCCAAACGCTCCTGTACAACATCAAGGGCGGCTCGCTTCTGACAAACGACCAAAACCTTTTTGCCACGAGCCGTAAAATCTGCCACCAAATTGCAAATTAATTGAGATTTCCCAGTTCCTGGCGGACCTTGAACAACCATCGAAAAACCAGATTTCACCTGCTGTAAAGCCAATTCTTGCGAAGCATCAACGGCAAAAGGTGTCAAGAGATTTTCTTCTTTGATTTTATTAGTCGTCAGTTGAGTATTGGGATTTGGAAACAAAGATTCTAAACCTTTGCTTAAAAATTCTTGATTAGTATTCTCAAAATAACTCATCTCTTCCGCTTTATAACTCTCTTCCAATAAAACCTCATAATCTGGAACCAAAAATGACCCTGCTTGCGGAAAAATTCCCAGAACAGCTTGCGGAAATAATTTGAGTTCTCCGTTGCGTTCTGACAACTCTAAATCTGATTTTGCCAGCTTTTCAAAAAACTGTAAATGCTCAACAAATATCTCTTTATTAAAGTCAATTTTCAGAATAGACTCTTTCAAAAACTCGTATAATTGCGTTCTAAATTCAAGTGAATCCTTGGAAAAATCTTCAAAACTTTGCTCTAAAAATTCGTCCAAAATCTGGGTTTGATTAAAATGAGAATACGCTAAAAGAAAGCTCCGATTGAGGGTAACAGATTCGTCTCGGAGCTGTAATTGCCAAATTTGAGTATCTTTTTGAGTAATCGTAACGGGAAAAAACAGCAAGGGACAACGCACGACAGTTCCGTCCGAAAATTTCCCTTTCACGATGGGATAACCAACGTATAAATCTTCCGAACCACGCTCCTCTTCAATAAATTTTTCGGTTCTTGAAATCTTCCGTAATCGCTTGCTAACCTCATTCACCCGCTCATAACGAGGATCGTGGGTTTCGCAAAGAGAAATAGTATTTTTCTGAGCAATTAGTTGCTCTATGATATTGAATGAAGGTTTATTTTGCAGAAAATCAAGTTCGTGAATATCTAAAAACTGTTCGGCAGAAAGGCTCAAAAGCAACAAAGATTTATTTCTTGAAGTCAGATTTGTAAGCCTTTTTTGATAAGATTTAAGGATTGTTTGTAAGGTATTTTCTGCCATTTTATTTTACGTGAAGACGCTCTTTTAGGAGTTTGCGGAAGAAGTATTAAACTGCTTGAGTTGAAATTTTATTTTCGACAAACACTTATTTCAAGCCCTAATTATTCTATAATCCTAAACTTTTATTGACATACCACTGAATCTCGTCTTTGTCTCCGTAATGTAACCAATTCCAAGCAATTACGGTACTTTCTACCGAGAAATAAAAAACAGAAAGGCATGCAAATAAGGCAAGATTTAAGACTAAATATTTAAAAAAAGAAGGCCTGTATTTTTTCACAAAACTTAAACCTGCAGCCAAAACCATCACAATTGGATAAAACACGTGAACCAATAATCTAACGTGCATAAATGCCCAATCATTGTACTTGAGAATACCCGTAAACATCGTAGCAATACTACCTAACAGTAAAGCCAAACAAGTAGCTTTGAAAAGATTTTCCCAAAATAGGTCTGTTCCAAATTCCTTTTTCCAAGAAAATAACAGCACAAAACCTTTTCTTATCAATAAAGCTAAACCCATGATTATCAATAAGGTAGGCAAAATTCCAAGAATGTAAAAGACACTTCCGATGAACCTAAAACCTGAGTAATTCCCGAAGGTTAAGTTGTTCTCGAAATACTGATGTTTATACCAAAATGTACCGTACATCAGCAAGGGTGCGGAGTGAATACTTGGGTTGAAAGATGATAAATTAGGGTCTTTGATGAGCGTTAAAATATTAGCATTGTACCAACTTTGAGGGCCTTGATAAAAAATAGAATTGCCTGGCAAAGGGAAAATATCAAGATTATGAACAAAAAACTGGTGTTGAACTTTATAATTTTCCACAAATTTATACGTCCCTGTAAAACCAATAATTGCTCCGCATAAAATCATGGCATAAACCATTTTTGAAAACGATTGACGAATACGTACCAAGAAAATTATTACCAGAGCAACGGGAACAAATGGAATAAAAGTTGATTTTGTGAGAAGAGCCAAACCCGTTGATAATGAAAGAATTACCTCATTTTTAAGCGTTTGATTTCTCAGATATTTAATGAGATTATAAAAAAACCAAGTACCCATTAAAACCGAAAGCGTATCGTTTGACACAAAAAGTGAGTAGATGACGTAAGTTCCCAAAAAGGTCGCTAAAAGAAAACTGAGGTTTCGGATTGCCACGTCTTCAATCGTCATTTTTACTAATTTGGCCATCAGCCATAAATTCAGGCAAGAAGTTATCAATCCGTAAAACTGAACGAATTTCAATCCTCCGATGGCGTAAAACGGCAATGAAGTGAGATAATAAAAGGGTGGATGACAAGCCAAAAAAAGTTCGTGCGTACGAGGAAGTCGATGATTTTTGAGAATATAATCTAAAACTTCGTGATGTGGGTCGGGATTTTGGGGGTTCATCACGATAAAAATCAATACCCGTAGGGCAATGCCAATCCACAAAATCGTGTTTAGCGAAGTCTCTTTATTAAAAAAATCAGTTATTTTACGGAGCATTTTTCTTATTATTGAGTTAAAATCAATCAAATTTACTTAGAAATCACATTCTTTCCGTCAAGAATGTAAGTTGGTATCTATTTTGTTTAGAACTTTGTATTCCAGAACCTTAACAGATAATTACCATAGAAATCCATTCCCGAAATGTACAATAACAAAAAAGTTATCGTTGTAATGCCTGCGTACAAGGCTGCCCTTACGCTTGAAAAAACTTATCGTGAAATTCCTTTTGACCTTGTTGATGAAGTTATTTTAGTTGACGACCACAGTCCAGACAATACTTCTGAAGTCGCTAAATCACTGGGAATCAAGCACGTAATTCGTCACGACAAAAATAAAGGCTACGGCGGAAATCAAAAAACGTGTTATACCAAAGCTCTCGAATTGGGTGCTGATATTGTCATTATGGTTCACCCAGATTACCAATATACGCCTCTCCTACTGCCCGCCATGATTACGATTATCGGTAATGACCTCTATCCTGTTGTTTTTGGCTCTCGAATTTTGGGAAAAGGAGCGTTGAAAGGTGGAATGCCCATGTACAAGTACATTGCTAACCGTTTTTTAACGCTTTTTCAGAATATTATGTTGTCTCAAAAACTGTCCGAATACCATACTGGGTACCGTGCATTTTCGAGAGAAGTTTTAGAAAAAGTACCTTTCCAGAAATGTGACGATGATTTTGTATTTGATAATGAAATGATTGCCCAAATTTTTTGGCAAGGTTTTGAAATTGCAGAAGTAACCTGTCCGACTAAATATTTTGATGAAGCATCTTCCATTAATTTTGCTCGTAGTTCAAAATACGGCTTGGGCGTTCTTCGTGTTTCAATGCGTTATCGCTTAGCGAAATGGGGAATTAGCTGGAAATTGTTATAGAAGTATTTACAATCGGATGGCGTTCCGTGTTCAATTAACAATGTCCAAGTCTTTCAGCGTAATCATTTGAGCGTTGAGGATTGAAAATTATAAACATTTTTTAACATGAAAACAGCCCTCATCATTGGTGCTACTGGTTTAATCGGTAGTACCCTTGTAGAACAAATTTTGGATAACCCAAACTATTCAAAAGTAGTTTTATTATTACGTAAAGCCTTGAATATCAATCATCCAAAGTTAATACAAGAAATTATCAATTTTGATAATCTTGATGCGTCTAAAATCGTGGGAGATGATTTATTTTGTGCGATGGGAACGACTATTAAAAAGGCAGGCTCCAAAGAAAATCAATATAAAATTGATTGTACCTATCCTTACGAAATTGGAAAAATTACTAAAGCTAATGGCGTAAAACAATATATTTTAGTTTCATCAGTGGGGGCAGATTTTAATTCTTCCACTTTCTATCTAAAAACCAAAGGCGACTTAGAGTTAAAGATACAATCACTTGGTTTCCAAAACTTTGTGTGTCTTCGTCCATCTTTTCTGTATGGTAATAGAAAGGAGTTTCGTTTGGGCGAAAAAATTGGACTTGTCTTTGCTAAAATACTCTCACCTTTACTATTTGGCGGACTCCGTAAATATAAGGGTATCAAAGCCTCTGTCGTTGCCAAGGCAATGCAACGATTTGCCAATCAAGGACTTAATGGCGTAAAATATGTAGATTACGATGAGATAATATAACTTAAAGTGGTACTTTGAGTTACAACATAAAAATTATGAACCCTACCGAAACTTTCCAATCCAGAAAAAATAGTTACCAAAACCTCGCCGACCAATTCCAAAAACAGTATAATCAATGGGCGATGTTTCGAGCAATTTTATTCTTAGTGATTGCTGCGATTAGCTATTTTACGTACCAGTTTTTAAGTGGGAACTATACCATTATTGTTGTTCTTATCGGCATTGCTTTATTTCTATTTTCTGTCAATAAGCACTTGAAAATAAAGTATTTACGTGATAAAAACAGGGTTTTATCTATTTTAAATGAGAACGAAATCAAGCGATTAAGCAACGTTTTTACTCGTGCCGAAACTGGAGAACAATTCGCAGAAATGAACCATTTTTATGCTTCAGATTTAGATATTTTTGGAAAACAATCGCTTTTTAAACTCCTTAACCGAACGCATACGTACACGGGTGGAGCAGTTTTGGCAAATTGGTTAAAATATCCTGTCACAAGAATTGAAATTTTGCAACGCCAAGAGGCAATTGAGGAATTGGTAGCAAAAATAGATTTCAGACAAGATTTAGAGGCTTCAGCAATGCTCATTGAAGAGGTTTCTGAACCTACTAATAAACTAATTTCTTGGAATGAATTACCCGAAAATGAGACGATAAAAAAGCCTATTTTTCAATATGGGAAATACCTCCCCTATTTTACCATTTCATTGATTTTAGCTTGGGCTTTTAACTTTATTCCCATCGGCTATCCACTTTTGATGTTGGTAATCCACGGGTTTATTCTGAAACAAATTTATGAAATTGTTAGCAATGCCATCGATCAGACATTACGGCTTTCTGGAACGTTGAAAGCCTACGCTAATTTATCTGAATTAATTGTTAATGAGCATTTTACGCATAATAAATTACAAAATTTAAAGTCTGAACTTCAAGAAGCAAGTCCTGCAATTCGGGCTTTGGAAGATATTTTAAATAAGTTAGGAAACCGAGCAAATCCGATTTTTGCGTTGGTGATGGGTCTTCCGCTTTTATGGGATATTCAGTATTTTATCAAGCTCGAAAATTGGAAAAAACAACACCGACAAAGTCTGCCGAAATGGTTGCTGGCTATTGCCGAAATAGAAACGCTTAATAGTTTGGCAGGTTTGCAATTTGCTAATCCAAATTTTATAAAACCAGATATTTCCGAAGCACTTATCACACTTAAAGCCAAAGGTTTAGGACACCCAATGATTCGAGCAAATAAACGCATAACGAATGATATTCAACTTTTGGGTGAAGGAAAAACCATCATTATTACTGGCTCAAATATGTCGGGAAAAAGTACATTCCAACGGACGGTAGCAGTTAATATGGTTTTAGCTTTAGCAGGTTCTGTAGTGTGTGCAGAGGCATTTGCGTGTTCATGCGTGCGGGTGTTTACGAGTATGCGTACCCAAGATTCTTTGGAAGAAGATACGTCTTCATTCTACGCCGAATTGAAGCGTTTGAAGCAGTTAATTACCTCTGTAAATACGGAACAATCCGCCGATAATGATTTTCCAGTTTTTTACTTTTTAGATGAAATTTTGAAGGGAACAAATTCAAAAGACCGACACGAAGGAGCGAAAGCATTGATGTTACAATTACATCGAACAACGGCTTCTGGTTTTATCTCAACGCATGATGTAGAATTAGGCGATGAGTTTGATAATCAAGGATTTGTGGAAAACTATAATTTCTCTTCGGAAGTTGTAAATAATGATTTAGTATTCGACTACAAACTTCGTTCTGGTGTTTGTCATAGTTTTAACGCCAGTTTATTGATGAAAGGTATTGGAATTGAGATGGGATAATTGAGTGCTGTCATTGCTTCCTTGCGGTCGCAATGACAGCACTCAATTATCTACTCCTTCGTCACCTTCTTAGCCACAATTCCCTCATTGGTCATTATCTGCAAGATATAATTCCCTTTGGTCAAATTACTAATATCCAACGTCATCGTGTTTGACTTACTTCCTTGTTTTTCCAGTACTTGACTTCCTAAAATAGATACTAATTTAGCCGATTCTATTTTGATATTTTGGGGAACAACAATCCTAATTTCATCACTTGACGGATTTGGCGAAACCGTTACGCTCGCCTCCAAAGCAGGTTCTGCGGCAAGGGGTTTTGCTAAAGCAGCATCTTGACGAGTATCGGATAAAAGACTCGCACAACCATCAGTTGTAACAACTTGTACATTAAACTTTGAACCCGATACAATTTGTACAACTTGAGCTCCTCTCAATGATTCTAAAATTGCTCCATCACGATACCAAACGTTACCCGTTGTTGAACTTGAAGTATATTCCCAATAATCACCATTAGCATCACTCTTTTTCACGACCGAAATTGTTGGTTTTGCTGGATTTACACAGAATGAATCGGCTTTTGAAACAGCATAAAAACTGCTATTACCATCTTGAAAAGCAGTTACTTTTACTCGTCCTGCAGTTTTATTAAGCGTAATTCGTTTACCCGCTAACGTTGCAGGGCCGTAATCAAGCGTTAAGCCGACAGTTAATCCTGAACTTGCCGAAGTCACTACATCAAAAGCAGCATCGGTTAAATTTTTATCAGGAATCTTGGTTAAAGTTATTGTTTGTTGCGTTTTAGTTGGTAAAACACGGGTTCCAACTGTGTACCAAACCGCATAAGCAGAATTACCAATTAGGTATTTTTCAGAATTTAAAACGCTTTTAATTCTGCTTTTATCCATCGTGATTTGGTAAGTATTCAAAATCTTTTTGCTGTCTTCGTAATTATACAAAACGTAATCATCCGTTCTTGAATATTCTGGATAACCCAACGTATTATTTTCGTAGATAAAATCCAATCCATCAGTACGCTCTGTATTTACACCAATAACGTAATAAATATCGTCGGTTGCAATAAAATAATCAAAGGCAATAACGTTGGTTGAATTCTTAGAAAACGAAGGATTTCCAATATTTTCACCTGATTCAAGACTTGTAAAAAGTTTATCAACTTCTCCCGTTCCAAAATTATTGGTTGAAGAATTCCAAACATTGATAAAACCCACATCCCAATAATCAGATTCACTACCCGTTGCATTTTTGATAATATTGTAAGCATCATACACGATATTTTCACTCTGATGATCCCATTCAAGTGCATCAGCATTTTGGACTTGCCCGGTGTTTACACCTTGTGTATAAGTTGGGTTGTAAAGCGTAAATGATTTGTTTAATCCACTCACTAAATTGAAAACGGTAATTTGTTTATCGGTAGCCGCTACGGTTTTACCCAAAATACGAAGAGCTGCTAATTTTTTCCCATCCTTAGAGACTGCAACATTTCGCCAAACACCCGTTGAGGATACATTTTCAACCTTTGGTGTTCCAGCCAAATTTACTCTTTTGATAAAACCATCCGCCGCAACAAAATACGCATAAGAACCATCATCAGGTACTGTTGGTTTGTGGTCTATCACTACATTTATTGCCAATTCTACAAAACTGTTAACATCCACTTCTCCTTTGGTGCTTGATTTATAAAGCTTTTTAGCCACAGGATCATAACTCACTAATCCTTCTGTACCAATATTAACGGGAACGTCAGCTTTAGGAGTGGTAGTTGGTGTCGTTGGTGGTGTCGTTGTCGAAGGATTAGGAGCGTTCGGATCGGTGATTCCAACGGCATCAAAAGCTAATTTTGCATTGTTAATGTCTGCATCAGTTACGCCCGCTGAGGCTTTCAAGTCAGTTGCCGATTGAATCACGGCACGACGAAGGTCGAGAAATTTTGAAGTACGAGTTAAATAAATGCTCAAGGCACGATAATAAATTTTCTCCGCTTTTTGGAGTGTCATTCCACTTGACGTTGCGAAACGGTAAAAAGCATAATTAGGCACCCCTGAGTTAATGTGTACGCCATTATTATCTTCAGAACCTGTGTAATACTGATTCATGTTGGCGGGTTGATAACCATTATCATTTAGACTTCTACCACCATTATTGGGATTTGATAAATCACGCAATGCACCCGTTGGGTACGTTGTTCCTTTCATGACATCTTCACCCAATTTCCAAAAATTCGCCCCTGATTTATTTTCAACTAAAGCACCAAAACAATCGGCTAAGGATTCATTTATCGCTCCTGACTGAGCTTTATATTCTAAGTTTGCGGTATTTTCAACAACACCGTGCGTCATTTCGTGTCCTGCTACATCCAAGCCACCCGCCAAAGGTTTGAAATAAGTTGCCCCATTTCCGTAACCCATATATTCTCCATTCCAGAAGGCATTATCAAAACCCTTTCCGTTTTCGTCGGTAATATTAATGATTGAAACGATTGTTCCTCCTTTTCCATTCAAGGAATTTCTCCCGTGTTTATTTTGATAATAGTCATAAGCAACTCCCGCATTAAAATGAGCAGAAACACCATTTGGATTATTCCACGTATTATTTCCCGAAGAAATCTGTCTAATTGTCAAATCTTCACTCACTTTCGAACCACTCGCATCAATTGTCCAAATTACTCCTTGCGGGTCACTTGCATTTACACCAACACTAACTCTAAACATTGGTTTTGAAGTATCAATTAAATTATATGTACTTCCCGATTGATACGTATTAATACTTCTACTAATACCATTCAAATCCAGAGCGGTCGCTTTTCCAACACCATCAAGTGTACAAGTATGATTATATTTATCCAAGATTTCTCCAGAATTAGCATCAATTACATAAATCCAACGCTCTAAGAAATTAGGACGAACGATTACTTGATACGCCAATTTTTCGGCATCTGCTTTTTCGTTTTGATGATACACGATAAGCTCCGTTTTAGGTTTTTCATATTTCAAGAAAACTCTTTCCGTTGCTGTCATCGCTTTAATAATTGACGTTTTACCGACATCTCCTAAAGCAATGGTGCCTACATTTTCTTCCGATAATACAGGCTTTACGCTTTCTATTTGCGGGGTTGGGTAAAAATGTCCATTCAATAAAGAAACGTCTTCATTTGTTTTTTGATGCAAAATCATTTCACCTCCATAAACAGGAACGCCCATGTATGTCTGTTGCAAACGCACGTGGGTAGTTTCTATTTCGTCTTTTTCACTTTTGGTGATTTCTAACTCATTATCAGGATTTGATAACTTCAATAAGGGCTTTACCGCCTCTAAATAATTATATGCCGAAGATGCAACGGCTGACATTCTTCCGTTACGAGAACCTTTTCTAACGTTAGTTGGAATTCCTTCAATCATTGCTGGCATTCCGTTTTCATCAACCGTTACCTTGAGTCCTGTTTTCTTTGAAATCAGATTAATATACGTCTGATTATCAGAGGTTTTAGTTAAATATTTGGGACGAGTAGTGGCGTTTTTAAATTGTGAATTATCGACAGGTTTGTCATCTGTTTCTTGCACGATAACATCGGAACGCTTAACAGTTTTAAATTTATTTTGGGCAAAGCCAATCGTTGCACAAAATAAAATAACAGAAAGAAGGAATAGTTTTTTCATTGGAATAATCCCTTTCAGGGTATTTTGATGGATAATGGTTTTAAATAATATGCCCCATTTTCAAGAAAATCGGGAAGCATATCTTTAATTTCTCTTGGCGGTTATTTACTGATTTTATTTCACGAATAAATTGATTTACAGGATTTTGGCTGTGTATTTTAATATATTTTTGAACACTTGACCACGTGTTTAAATATCCCTCAAGTTCATCCAAAGTCCATTCATAATTCATCGTAAATTTAGGCGTTTCTATTTCAGTAAATTCAAAAGGAATTGAACGGTATTCGTCATCAATATAATGCCTTTCTGAATCCCAATATTTTCCAATTTGTTCTTGATAAAAATGCTGAAATTTATCGTTAATTTCTTGATTTTCAATCAATAATGTACCGTATCCCCAAACTGCCAAAATAGCATTGGGTTTACAAACTCGCCTTACTTCTCGGTAAAAATCTTCAAATTTAAACCAATGTAAAGCCTGTCCAACTGTAACTAAATTAAAAGTATTATCTGGAAAATTTGTGTGTTCAGCTGATGAAATGGTGTAGAAAATCTTAGCATTTTGATGTGCGTTATCTAATTGTTTTTGTGAAATATCAGTGGCAAAAACTTGCTCGAAATAATTGGCTAATTCACTGGCGACTTGCCCATTTCCCGTAGCACAATCCCAAGCAAGCCCTTTATTTTCAACTTTATCCAACACAAATTCGTACAATTCTTTCGGATATTTCGGACGAAATTTTGCGTATAAATGGGCTTGGGTTGAGAAATTGTCTTTGGGCATGGGATGATTACTCGTTATGAGTAAAAATAAGAATTTAATGTGTTAGAATTTCGACTTTGCTTTACCATAAGCCCGTTCACCATTTACCGAAATGCTACCTCACCAAAGCCATAAAAGTATCATAAAAAGTCTTTACCGAATCAGCAGGCATCGTTTTGTCACCCCATTGTACTTTGTGGCTAAACTTTTTGCGTTCCGAAAACTGAACAAAATACGACATATTTCCAGGCTCGTCCATTTTCTTTTCGTCCAATTTCAAAACTTCAATTTGCTTGAAAAAATTCTTCGTTTTGGATTTTGAAAGCGTTTTAACTACTTCCGTAGAATCCACATTACTGGCTTTGTGAAGAATTTGTCCGTCGGGTTTAAGTGTGTATTCGTGCCAAATGCCCGTAATACCTCCACCCGAAGCAACCGTAATTTGCTGATTTTCTGGAACAGATTTACAACTTATCATAAATGTTAAAAGCAAGAAGGTAATGTATTTTTTCATGTTTGTAATACGGAAACCCTTGTCCGTAGAGGGTAATTTATATGGTTTACGGAAGTCGTCCTTTTGAAGGACGACTTCCATCTATCTTTATCAATTAAAAACTAAACCCCCAACTCACTAACCGCCAACCAAGACATCAACCCTGCCCCGATTTCCAAAGCACTTTCGTCAATGTCAAACGTTGGGGTATGCACGCCTGAAATAATTCCTCTTGCCTCATTGCGAGTTCCGAGACGATAAAAACATGAATCGACATGGTGCGTATAATAGGCAAAATCTTCAGCAGCGAGCCAAATATCTAAATCAATTACATTGTCCTGACCCATAAATTCAATGGCTGCCCCTTTCATTCTGCGAGTCAATTCGGGTTCATTTTTCAAGAACGGATAACCTTTCTGAATAAAAACCTCACAAACGCCCCCCATTGATTCAGCAATTCCTTCCGCCATTTTTTTGATACGAGCCAACGCATCGGCACGCCATTCTTCGTCCATTGCACGGAAAGTACCTTCTACATACACCTCATTTGGAATCACGTTGGTAGCACCGTTGGCAATCACTTTTCCAAAACTCAACACCGAAGGATAACGTGGATTACGATTACGACTGATAATTTGCTGTAAAGCCACAATTATATGCGAAGTAATTAACACAGGGTCGATGCCTAATTCGGGCATGGCACCGTGTCCGCCCTTGCCTTTTACGGTAAAATACAATTCATCGGCACTTGCCATGTACATTCCTTCACGAAAACCAATTTTACCAACTGGAATATTCGGGGCTACGTGCTGACCCAACATTTTATTAGGCGTTGGGTTCAACAAAGCACCTTCCGCAATCATAACTGAGGCACCACCGGGAGCTTTTTCTTCGGCAGGTTGGAAAACCAATTTCACCGTTCCCTCAAATTCGTTGCGTAAATTAT
>JAZKDE010000041.1:0-21367 GCA_040387735.1 Bacteroidota bacterium | reverse complement strand
CTTTTTTCGGTCTGCGTCCGTCAATGCTCCACGGTGTTCCATATCCCAATGGTCTTGCATCATGGTTGGGTAGTCCTGAACGTGGTTCACCATTCTTCCTTTTTCAAGCACCAATGTTTTCAGTCCTTTTTCACAAAGTTCTTTAGCCGCCCATCCGCCACTCATGCCAGAGCCAATCACAATCGCATCGTAGGTGTTGGTTTTATTTAATTTGATATTGAGATTTGCCATAATGGTTATTTTAATTTTAGGTAGGAAACCTGCCTTACAATTTTAAAGAAATGAATTCTACAAATCTACTTAAATGCAAAAGTAGATTTACCTTGTACTAACCCGTTAGTTTTCCTTTTTAAATTTGGCTAATAATTCCAAATCATCCGTTCCGATAATATCAACTTTTAGCTTTTTTAACGTTTCAAAACCCAAAGTCGTATTGGGTGTTCCCCATATTCTCACTTTTTTCCCTTTTGCATGATTTGATTCTACGAAAGCACTTATTTTTTGAAAAACATCGTCAGACATTGGCGTTTTCCCCGCCCAATATTTTCCAAAATCCAAGAAACTGGCACTTACTAATGATACTCGTCTAAGTGCTTCTTCCGAATAAGTCAATTCCTTCCGCCCATCGAAATGAAATAATTTGTCATAATGCTGAAATTCATCGGGCGGAGGCATATCGCCACTGATACTTATTGTGACGTGCTGAAGTTCTTTTTTATAGGGACTCATTTCTGAATACAATAATTTTAAAATTTCCTTGCCCTCTTTTTTCAAATCTAATAAAAGTTGTAGCGGCTTTTTATTTTGGTAAGGAAAACCATTATTATCTTTGATTTTTGCCAAAACAGGTTCTAAATACAATTTCCTGAAAGTTCTTTCGGGCGTAATTTTATCCCAATCATGCGCCACATAAAGTTCGTTGTCCTTTACATATAAATCTGCCTCAATTGAGTCAAAACCCAGATTGTAGGCAGCAAAAAAGGGTTGTTTTTGCTCATAATCGTTATGAGAATGAATTAATTGTGCGTGTAAGTTGGAACACAATAAAAGGAAAGTTGTTAAGTAAATGAAACGCATTTTTTTAAGTTTTAATTTTTGATGTAATTTAGCCTTTATCATACTTAAAAAAGGAAATTTTATATTAATTCTTGAATTTATCGTTAAAATAAAACGAAAAATCATTACTAATTGACACGCAAATTTGTGTGGAAAAATAATTTTTTTTAAAAAGTAACATTCCAAATCCTCAACATTCTAAAAATTAACCAATGAATCGCAGAAATTTTATTCAAAAATCGGCTCTAACTATCGGAGCATTTAGCCTTTTACCCAATGGCTTATGGGCAAAATCTGTCATAGACACGCCTTATAAAATCAAAGAAGTACGGGGTGGCGTAAATGTTTTTACCGAGAAAGGCGGTACAATTGCTTACTTAAATACGGCTAAAGGCATGGTTGTAGTCGATTCTCAGTTTCCAGAGCAATCGCAGCATTTGATTGATGAGTTGAAAAAGCAATCGACTAATCCATTCAAATTATTAATAAATACGCATCATCACGGTGACCACACGGGCGGAAATATTGCTTTTAAAGGTTTAGTTGAACACGTGGTGGCACATCAAAATTCACTTTTGAATCAAAAAACGGTTGCTCAAAAACAAAAAACGGAAGACAAACAATTGTTTCCTGATATGACTTTTTCGGATACTTGGAAACAGAAAGTAGGGAAGGAGCATATCAAAGCCCATTATTTTGGAGCGGGACATACGAATGGCGATTCTATTATCCATTTTGAAAATGCCAACGTTGCCCACATGGGTGATTTATTGTTTAATCGCCGCTATCCTTTTGTGGACAGAACTGCGGGTGCAAATGTAAATAGTTGGATTAAAGTGTTAGACAAAACGCTTACTACGTTTGATAACGACACAATTTTTGTGTTTGGACATGCATTTGACCCTGAGAAAATCACTGGAAATAAAGAAGATATTAAAGCTTTTAAAGATTACTTGGAAAAATTATTGGTTTTTGTAGATTCAGAAATCAAAGCGGGAAAATCAAAAGAAGAAGTGGTCAAAGCAACTGCAATTCCAGGCGTTACGGAATGGAAAGGCGACGGAATTGGTCGTGGGTTGCAATCGGCTTACGAGGAATTGACGGAGGGGAAGTAGGTTTTGAAATTATACCGCTTATTCTAAATTAGAAGAATAAGCGGTAAATAACTCATTTTTTGTATTTTTCGATTTCTTTCAATGATTTTTGGAATCCCAAGGTTACAATTTTCATATTTTTATCAATTAATAAATCAAAAGGAATTGAATCGAATTTGAAATATTTTACAATTTCGCTATCAAATGATTGATCTTCTATTAATTGTAACCAAGTAACTTCGTCTTTTTTGATAGCTTTTAACCAATTCTCCTTTTCTCGGTCGAGCGAAATTGAAAGAAATGCTACCTTATCTAAGTCATACTTCGACAATTTTTTTGCCAATTCACCATTCGGCAAGGTCCACAATTAGAATCCCAAAATTGTACGAGTGTAAAATCTTTAGTTGAGTCAATTATCGGATGTTTTATACCGAGCGAATCCTCAATACTAAAATTTGATATTACTTTACCAAGATAGTTATGTTGTCTAAGCTTTATTTTTTTATTTATCCAAGGACCAGAACCTGAATTCTGTACTTCGATAGGTAGTTGTTGCATCAAATAAAGTAGTTTTTCATCAGAAAATTCATCTAAATTTGCTCCAATTAGCCTTAAATTACAGTAAGAATGAGGGTATCTATTTACAAAATTCTCTACTTTTAGCCGAATCTTCTTAGCATCTTTTGCACTATAATTTTCTGAAAATTTAAGTTTTCTGAATAATTGAACAATTTTATTCTCTCGTTTAGAGATTATATTTCCAGCAATTTTTCTGGGGTAGACTACTAATGAATGCTTTTTTGTTGTTGTATCTGGCATTACATCATATACAACTTTTAAAGGTTTATCATCAATAAATACTCCATAAGCTGAACTGTAATTATTTATTAGAACCTCAATCATATCGGGATAAGATAATTTACCAATTATTTCAAAGTCATGTTCACGTTTGATAATTGTGTCCACTTTCATATCTGGAAACTTACGAATATCTAAGTATTCAATTTTTTCTTTGGGAAACTTTCCAATAATCTTAAACGGAATGTTTTGAGAAAATGTAAGCGTTGAAATAAAAAGGAGAGGTATAATGTTGAATATTTTCATGTTTGTAGGGATTTTTGGTTTAAATTATAGAGCTGATTTTTTTGATAATCAGAACATTAAGTGTGAGTGCTAATTGGTGTATTTTTATAAGTTATTAAATTTAACTATTATTTTAGTTATAGTCATAAAAGCAATATAAAATTTTAAAATAAAATAATAATTTCATATCTACCCGTTATCTTCGCAAAACCAGAATCAAACAATTTTCAATGCAAAAATCGAAACTCTTTTTCCTTATTTTAATACTATTCATCATTGCTTTAGCTGGTGCTTTATTTTGGTTTGAAAATCAAGGGGCCAGTCCCGAAGATAACGAATATATAGCTCTGCCTGATAGCTTAATTCAACAATTAGCTCAGCATGATTCTACCGAAAAAGCTAAATTTTTGAATGCTGTCCCTCCCAAAATGCAAGGTGTAAATACGGAAGAAATGTTTTTTGAGCAAAAAAAAGATGCTTATACTTTTCAACTTTTTAGGGATTCAATAGGTGTGAAATTAGTGGTTTTGTTTGGGACAAATATTGTCGGGAAAAGTCAAGATAAAAGTTTAATTTATACCATAAAAGCTGAAACAAGCGACTTAAATTCAGACGGTTATCCAGAGATTTTGATTTACTCAAAAGCGAATAAGAAACTCACTTTCACAGGCTTTGAGGCACAAAATGGTTTACGCAAATTCTCATTGCCCGCTCTCATGGGCAGACAATCATTCGGATATGCAGGACAGGATACGTTGTTTGTCGAAAATAATAATCTTGTCCGACGGTTCCAATTTAGAAATGCTCAATTTTCTGCTTTTCCCTCCGGTACACGCACTTGTGAGTACGCTCTGGGACATGATTTGAAGTTTTCGATGGTACGAACGTTGGATACTGAATGATTTTATAGGACAGGTTTCCAACCTGTCGGATTATTTTTTGACAGGTTGGAAACCTGTCCTAATTAAAATACCTCATAATGGAAAAATTACGTTCCCAAAATTGGTTTGGCAAAACTGGAAAAGACGGTTTTATTTATCGTGCTTGGATGAAAAATCAGGGAATTCCTGATGATATGTTTGATGGTCGTCCTGTCATCGGAATTTGTAATACTTGGTCGGAACTTACGCCCTGCAATGCTCATTTTAGAGACTTGGCAGAATCGGTAAAAAAAGGCGTTTATGAAGCTGGAGGTTATCCAGTAGAGTTTCCTGTAATGTCATTGGGCGAAACGTTGATAAAACCAACCGCCATGTTATATCGTAATTTAGCAAGTATGGATGTTGAAGAATCCATCAGAGCTAACCCGATTGATGGCGTTGTGCTATTGTGCGGTTGTGATAAAACAACACCTTCACTCGTAATGGGTGCGTGTTCGGTAGATATTCCGACGCTCGTAATTTCGGGTGGGCCAATGCTGAAAGGACATTGGAGAGGAAAAGACATCGGAACTTCTGATGTTTGGCGTTTTGATGAAGCCTTTAAATTGGGTGAAATCAACGAACAGCAATTTACCGAAGCCGAAGGCTGTATGGCTCGTACACAAGGACATTGTGCCGTAATGGGAACTGCCTCAACGATGGCAACGATGGTGGAAGCTTTGGGACTTTCTTTGCCAAACAATGCTTCAATTCCTGCGGCTGACGTGCGTAGAAAGGTGATTTCGCAATTATCAGGGCGTAGAATTGTGGAAATGGTGAAGGAAGATTTGACACTTTCAAAAATATTGACTCGTGAGGCTTTTGAAAATGCCATTATGGTTAATGCTGCCATCGGTGGTTCAACCAATTTTGTGATTCACCTTTTGGCAATTGCTGGCCGAATTGGCGTGGATTTGAACATGGAAGATTTCGATAAATTTTCTCAGAATATTCCATTATTGGCTAATCTTCAGCCTTCTGGGAAATTCTTCATGGAAGATTTGTATTATGCTGGTGGTTTGCCTGCCGTAATCAAAGAAATGAAAAATGTCCTTCATAATAGTGCTTTGACGGTAAATGGAAAGGGAATTGGAGAAAATTCTGAAAGTGCGGAGGTTTTTGATAGAAATATTGTCGCTACGATGGCGGCTCCGTTCAAGGAAAATTCAGGAATTGCGGTAGTCAGAGGAAATCTTGCTCCCAATGGTGCGGTAATTAAACCTTCGGCGGCAACGCCTGCCTTAATGACGCACCGAGGAAAAGCGGTAGTTTTTGAAACCATCGAAGATTATCACGCAAGAGTTGAAGACCCTGATTTAGATATTGACGAAAATTCAATTATGGTGCTCAAAAACGTTGGACCAAAGGGTTATCCAGGAATGGCGGAAGTTGGAAATATGGGAATTCCGAAGAAATTATTAGAAAAAGGCGTTCATGATTTGGTAAGAATTTCGGATGGTAGAATGTCAGGAACGGGTTTTGGAACGGTTGTTCTGCACGTTTCACCAGAAGCGGCAGATGGCGGAAATTTAGCTTTAGTCCAAAATGGCGATTATATCAGTTTAGATGTGCCAAACCGTAGTTTGAATTTAGAAGTTTCGGATGAAGAATTGGCAGAAAGACGTAAAAACTGGCAACCAATTGACATGAATATTACTCGTGGATACGTTAGTATGTATATCAAACACGTAGAGCAAGCCCATTTGGGAGCGGACATGGACTTTTTGAAAGGAAAATCTGGTAGTATTGTTACCAGAGATTCACATTGATTGATACCTTAAAAAAATATAAACGTCGGTTGGCACAATTTTTTAGTAACCCTAAATTAAGTTTTGTGTTAATCGACGTTTTTGTTTTGGTATTCTTGAAGATGGAAAACTAAAAATGATTAGAGACTTTTACGTGCTTGTTCGTCTAAAAATGAGACTTTATATTTTTGTTTGCTAAAATTACCATCAAAATGGCTCTAAAAGGTGTTATTTCTGCATATTAGCATCAGTATTTTTTGAAAAAAGCTAATACCAAATAGCAATTTTTTATTAGATTTGTAGAATATCGTCTAATTTGTAAAGTGGGTATCGTCGATTAATTGCTTTAATCTTTTGATATTCAGTAGAGAAATAGATAATATTTAAAATCCGCTACGATATAATCCTCATACTTTATACTAACTCAACCATGAAATTGAATAAATTTCTCCCTTTTATTTTCTTATTCTCATCATTGAGTGTTTCTAACGCTCAATATTTGGAATTATCTCCAGAAAAAGCTCCTTTGAATTGGTTTAATCTTGATTATATTGAAAATGGTGTTCGAGGAATTAGTACCGAAAGGGCCTACCGTGAATATTTGAATAATAAACCTTCAAAATCAGTTTTAGTGGCTATTATTGATTCAGGAATTGATATTAACCATGAAGATTTAAAAGATAATATTTGGATAAATCCTAACGAAATACCTAATAATGGTATTGATGATGACAATAATGGTTATATTGATGATATGAATGGTTGGGATTTTTTAGGAGGAAAGGATGGAACTGATATTGCCAGAGAAACGATGGAGGTTACCCGTGAATTTGCCCGTTTGAAAAAGATTTATCAATATATTCAAGATATTTCGAGTCTTTCACCAGCGATGAAAATGGAGTATGATTTATACAAAAAATATAAATCACGTTATGAAGCAAAAGTCCAAGAATTGCAAGAACAAGGACCATTTGTTATAAAATTATACGAAAAGTATATTGATTCAAAATTGATTCTTTCATCGTATTTGAAGGTTAGAGATATTTCTAAGGAAGACCTTAATAAAATCACCGCAAAAGACCCCGATGATGTCAAAAAAGCCAAGCGTGTTTTTGAGTTATTGGAGCAAATTGGACAAGACGAAGACAAATTAAAAGAAGCTTATGAATATTATGATGCTCAATTTAAGTTTGGAATCAATCTTTCTTTTAATCCTCGTGGGATAGTTGGTGATGATGTTGAAAATATCAATGACCGTGACTATGGCAATAACGAAGTAAAAGGACCAGATGCTCGTCATGGTACACACGTGGCAGGAATTGTGGCAGCTCTCCGTAATAATTCATTGGGAATTGCGGGTGTTGCTCAAAATGTCAAAATCATGGCAATTCGTGCGGTTCCAGAGGGGGATGAGCGAGACAAAGATGTCGCAAATGCCATTCGTTATGCCGTTGATAATGGTGCTAAAGTTATCAATATGAGTTTTGGAAAATCAGTTTCTCCACAAAAACAAGCAGTTGATGATGCGGTACGATACGCACAATCTAAAGGTGTTTTATTGATTCATGCAGCAGGAAATGAAAATGAAAATATTGATATTAGTGATAATTACCCTTCAAAGAAATTTGCCGATGGAAAACAAGCTGACAATTGGCTTGAAGTAGGAGCAACTTCGTGGATGCAGCCTCCAAGTGCAGTGGCTGAATTTTCAAATTATGGCCACAAAACGGTTGATGTATTTGCTCCTGGGGTTGATTTGAAATCGACAGTGGTGGGTTCTCAATACGAAGATTTAAGTGGAACAAGCATGGCAGCTCCAGTCGTTACTGGTTTGGTGGCAATGTTGATGTCTTATTATCCCGAATTTGATTATAAACGAATTAAGCAAATTATCCTAAATTCATCAACGAAACTTAATAAGTTGAAAGTTAGTCAACCGGGAACGGGAGAATTAGTTGATTTTAGTTTATTATCATCGAGCGGTGGAATTGTAAATGCTTTGGAAGCGGTAAAAATGGCAGAGCAAGAACTTAAATTGACAACTCATAAATAACTTATTCTTTATAAGTCAATAAAAAAGGTTTAGTTTCCTCGTGAAACTAAACCTTTTTTATGATTGAGCTGATGACTTTCCTACATATACTTTACAAAAAAGCGAATTAATTTAGCCACAAAAGGAGTGTAAGGGGGGTAAATCATCTTAAACGTTCCGAAGCGTTGTCTCACTACCGCTCGTTGATTTGAGAACTCAGTGAAGCCCCAAATTCCTCCAGATTTGCCAATGCCAGAATTATTGACTCCTCCAAATGGAATTTCAGTATGACCGTAATGAATTACGCAATCGTTGATAACGGTACCTCCAGCCGAGGAATTATCCATGAAAAATTTAATATTTGATTCTTTGGAGGAATTAATGTACATCGCTAAAGGTTTCTCTCGATGCTTAATTTGAGCAATTACTTCTTCCTTTGTACTAAAACTTACGATAGGTAATAATGGTCCAAAAATTTCTTCCTGCATAATTTTCATTGAATTGTCAACATTCGTTAGTAGGGTAGGAGCAATATAGTTTTCCGTTCCGTCGGTTTGTCCACCAGTTGCTACTGTGGCCCCTTTTTCAACCGCTTCCTGTAATAAACTATTTAGTCGATTAAAATGACGGTTATTTACTATCCTGCAATAATCGGCGGATTGTTTTACATCATTGCCGTACATGGCTTTTATTGAGTTGGAAAGTTCAGAAACTAATTCACTTTCTACATTTTTGTTGACCAAAATATAATCGGGAGCAATACAAGTTTGCCCGTTATTAATGAATTTTCCCCACGCAATTTTTTCTGCAGTTTTTTTGATATTAGCTGTATCATCAACGATACAAGGCGATTTTCCACCCAATTCCAACGTTACCGAAGACAAATTTTTGGCTGCTGCCGACATTACTATTTTTCCAACGGTGGGACTTCCCGTGAAGAAAATATGATTAAATGGTTGATTTAAAAGTATTTGTGATACAGTAGCATCTCCTTCGAAAACCGCAATTTCATTTGCTTCAAATAATTCTGCAAGCATTTTTTTTATTAACGTCGAAGTATGTGGTGTCAATTCAGATGGTTTGAGCATCGCTGTATTGCCCGCAGCGATTGCCTGAACCAATGGTTTTATAGAAAGGTTAAATGGATAATTCCAAGGCGAAATAATTAAACAAACTCCTTTTGGTTCAAAACGAACGTGGGCTGATGTTCCAATCATGTTCATTGGTGTTGAAACCGTTTGTGGTTTCATCCATGAATTAAGGTGTTTGATTAAGTGTTTAATTTCTCCAACAACCCCAAAAATTTCTCCTAAATTGGTTTCCGCAGGGTTTTTCTTGAAGTCAGCGTAAAGAGCCTGCCCAATTTCTTCTTCGTGAGCAATTGTCCAATCCAAAATCTTACGAAGTTTCTCTTTTCGTTCATTTGCGTTGGAGTTAGCAATATGTTGGGCATTTGCTTTTTGGGCATTAAAGATATTTAAAATATCTTCTTCTGTATCACTTGCGATAAGTATTGAGTTCATGTTAATGGTTCTTTCGTTGTTTCCTTATAAAAATACGAAAAAAAAGGCTAAAATTGGCTTTTTCAATATTTTATGGTTATTTTACAATGTGATTAGCATTTTCACATATTTTTTAGCAAAATAATTTCTTGCTAAGTAGCTTTTGTTAAGTCGCCAAACCATCAAAACCCGCTTAGATTAAATAAAAACTTATGTCAATTGTCAGCAATAACATCAAATACCTCCGCCGGTTAAATGGTTTGACGCAAGAACAATTTGCCAGAAGAATTGGAATAAAGCGTTCGTTATTAGGGGCTTACGAAGAGGCCAGAGCTAATCCAAATTTAGAAAATCTTAAAACCATTGCTCAGGTTTTTGGTACTTCCGTTGACTCTCTCATCAAAACGGATATTCGCAAAATTCGAGAAACGCCTGGGATTAGTTTATCCCAAAGTACCACTGGAATTATTCAACAACCAATTCATCAGCACGTTTTACAACCTGCACAAAATCAACCTGAACCTCGTCAATTTAGTATTTCTCCTGAACCTCAATCTGTTGCTAAAATTGTAGAGGATTTTTTCCAAGAAAAGGAGGAAACTGTTATTGCTCCCCAGCGACAAGTTTCACAGCGGAATTATTTAGCGGATAATGATACATCTTTTCAAAAATTCGTTGATAATCACTTACATACGGTTAGTAATCCGACTAAGGCTGAAGTTGAAAGTAGTCCTAAAAATACTTCTAAAGTAATTCCATACGTTAAAACAAATGTTGTAAAAGATTACATAACAAATTGTCAGAAAAGCGATTTCTTACGCTCATTACCCACGATTTCTTTGCCGTTTATTACAACCGAAAAGAATAGAGCTTTCGAGATGGGAAATGATTTTCCAATGCAGAATTCCATTGTTATTGGTAATGGAATTTCCGATTGGTCAGAAATACAAGATGGTAAGTTTTACGTTTTGGTCACGAATCAACAAGGGGTGATTTACCGCAGAGTTTATAATCAAGTTAAAATAAAAGGGGCATTACTATTGAGTTCTGATAATTCAAATATTCCGAGTTTAGAGATTGCGATCAAAGACATTATTGAAGTTTGGGAAGTCAATTCTTTTATCAGTCAACAATTACCCGAACCTCATATTTCGTTGGAACGAGTTAAAAGTTTGGTTGACGAATTGACCGTTGAATTGGATAGACTGCGATGATTTTCAGTTAGAAATAAAAATAAAGTGAATGTACGAGGAAATTAAAAATCCAAGTCGTCATTCTGTTAACTGCTAACTGGTCTAAATTCCTTCATAATTTCACGGTTACAAACCAAAAATGGACCATCAATCAAATCAATACAATAAGGAACGGCTGGGAAAACAGCATCTAAACATTGACGAATCGCCTTGGGTTTTCCCGGCAAATTTATAATTAAAGCACCCCCTCTGATACCCGCTGTTTGTCTCGATAAAATAGCGGTAGGAACATATTTTAAACTTTCCTGACGCATTAGTTCCCCAAATCCAGGCATCATTTTCTCACAAATAGCTTCAGTTGCTTCGGGAGTTACATCTCTTTTTGCGGGGCCAGTTCCACCCGTCGTCACAATCAGACAGCATTGGTGAACATCAGCCATTTCAATTAAAGTTTTTGAAATCAAATCTTGTTCATCTGGAATAACTCGGTAAACAGTTTCAAATGTTGAAATCAAATATTCCTTCAACGTTTCGACAACCGCTTTTCCCGGGATGTCTTCATATATTCCTGCACTTGCACGGTCAGAGACGTTAATTACGCCGATTTTTATATTTTTTTGCATTTAATAAATCTGAAACTTTGTTATAAAATTGTCTTTGGGCAATTAAAAATCTTTCTTAATATTTTCAAAAATACATCCTTTTTCTTGACTAAATTTGAATTCTAATCTTTAAATTACTGATATGATATATTTACAATCACAACTTCCCGCAGGAGCGGAGAAATTATTCTCGTTGGGCTTTTTTATTTTACTTCTTGTAGCATTATTCTTTGCTTTCAAAATATTCAATAAGTCGAAAAACAAGTAATTTTAGAATTTACCTGCCTGAAAATAAAAAGCTGATTATGCTTTTTTAATACCATCCCAACAAGTAAAAAATGCCATTTCTAAATCAGAAGAAGTCATTTGAAATTCACCCGATAATTGAAGTTTAGTAATCGAAGTGGCACTTCCTAACACAAAAGCGACTAAAATTTTGGGTGGAATATCTCTTAAAACTTGCGTAAAAACGGCTTTTCGTAAAAAATCATAAATTGGTTGTTCAAGTCGAGTTAACTCAATTTTGGGAATGGTTGAAATGAATGGGGAATTGGCAAATTGTTCTAAAAAGTAAAATTCTTTCGGATTTTTTAGGGCTTCATTAATCATTCGAAGATAAAAAACTCGAAATCGGTCTTTAAACGCTTTGTTTATATCGTCATTTTTGAAGAGATTTTCAACATTTTGTTCTTTTAATCTTACGTATAAGGCACAAATTAGCTCATCTTTACTTTTGAAATAGTGGTAAATAGTTCCTGCTGCAACATTTGCTTGTTTAGCTACTTCCGACATCGGAGAACTATGAAAACCGTGTTTTGAAATAAGTTCTAACATGGCAGTAAAAATGGCATCTTTTTTATCGAAATCTTTAAGGTTTTTCATTAGTTTTTAATTCAAAAAATAGTTCTTTAAAAGAAAATCAGTGGTTTTAGTAACATTATGGGCTAAAAATAGTAAATTCTTATTATTAAATAACATTCGGTAAATACATGGGTTTAATGACTAATTCGTATTTTTGTCGAAATTCGATTGTACAAGACGAATTTTTTAATAACCGTGAAAACGAAACCTTAAAATTTATCATATTCGTACAAAAAAAGTAAATTTAACCACTAAAATAAATTAAAAATGAAGAAAAATATACTTACTATACTCTTACTTTTATTTTCAATGTCATCTTTTGCTCAGGTGGTAGTTTCGGGAAAAGTAATTGATGCAGATTTTGAAGATATACTTTCGGGAGCAAGTATTGTGGTAAAAGGCAAAGTTGATAAAGCTACAATTACGGATGCCAGCGGTAAGTTTTCTATTCGTATGGATGGCAATGCCGATGTAGTAGAAATTTCACTGGCTGGTTACGAAACCATAAAAGTTAAATTGGGAGCTATAACGCAAAACTTAACAATTTTCTTGCCAGTTGAGGTATCAATCGCCGAAGATGTGAACGAAATGAGAAGTATTGGCTCCGAAAGTGAGCGAAAAGATAAACGTGTAAAGAAGAAAACGTCGAAGTAAGGGCGTTCTAAATTTAAAGAAAACACAAAAGGCTCATATAATTGAGATACCTTTTGTGTTTTTTGCATTTCACTAAATGGTCAATAATTCAAAATAATTACATGAAATATAAAAAGAACGCTTGGGTTGTTTTGTGTGCTCTCTTCTTTGTTTACATGGCGAGTAATGGATTTGGTTTCAATACTCTACCTTTGTGGTATCCTTCATTAACTGCTGAGTTTAATATTGCCAAAGGTCAAATCTCTGAGGCACCCTCATTAATGTTAATTTTGGTAGCTATTTTATCCCCGCTTTTTGGCTATTTATTGGATAAATGGAATGCCAAAATAATGATGCTCATCGGTGGAATTGGGCTTTCCATTTGCTTTTTTAGTTTTTCAAGAATCGCTTCCTTTTCTGAATTGAAGATTTTTTACGCATTTTATGCTCTATTTTTGTGTTTCGGAGGCATTCTGACCAGTCTGTATTTAATCAATAAGTGGTTTGACAAAAAAAGAGGAATTGCAGTCGGTATTTTCCTGAATGCTTCGAGTCTTGGAGCCGTTTTCTTTAATAAGTGGGCGGGGAAATTAATTGCTGAATTAGGTTGGCGTGAAGCAGAAATGAGAATGTCGTATGCCATGGTAATATTGTTAATTATTCCTTGGTTTTTGATTCAGAATAAGCCCCAAAAAGAAATGGAAAATGAGGGTAATTTGCTGAACAATAAGTTTTTACCAGAAATTACGTTAAAAAATGCTGTCAAAACACCAAGTTTTTATATTTTGCTAATCATCACAGGAACACTTTGGTATTGTATCAATGGACTGCTATTTAACAAAGATACTTACCTCAACGACTTGCATAAAACAGTACAAGAAAGAGGTGATTTTGCTTCATTATTCTTCCTTTGTGGTTTGATTGGCAAACTATTTTTTGGTTGGTTGAGCGATAAATTCAGTAAGAAATGGATTATGATTATTTCCATCGGGAATCTCTTATTGGGTTCATTATTACTAAAATATTCATTAACTAATACAGAGTTGGTCAAATGGGTTGCTATTGTTTATGGTTTTGGATATAGTGGTGCATTTACCATGATTCAAGTTCTCATTGCTGATTTTTACATGGGAAAAAACTATGGTACTATTTTAGGAATTTTTACAATGGTTGATACGTTGGCGGGAAGTGCGGGAATTATCTTAGTTGGTAAGAATCGACAATTTACTGGCAATTATCTTCATGCTTTTGATACGATGTTTTTCCTCTGCATATTCGCTTTAATCGCTACTTTTCTGATAAAGAAGCCGATAACTCAATTAAACATAAACTCTTAACGAGACTTTGCGGCTTCGTGGCTATTATATCATAAATTTGCTTGGCAACTCAATAAAGAAGAACCGATATTAATAAATTCACCTGAGCAAAATCAGCTATTTTTATGGGAAAATGCAAATGAATTAGTGCTGAACTTTTCTGAAATTTGCTGTCAAACAAGTTGTATCATTTCTTTTAAACAAAAAATGATACGGTATTATCGACAGTAATTTTCAAATATTAGTCCCTGCGTGTTAGGATTAATATACTGAAATTTGCGGTTACAAAGTTCTTTTTCCTATTGTAAAAAATGAAATTGTTCGTGGATTGCATTAAATTATTTTTTCTATAAGAGCTAATCGTTAAGGTATTACGCTTAAAAATAATTAGTAAATGAAAGTTAAAAATCCGAGAACTGGTCAATACGATTATGAAATAAATCCGCTTTCTCCTCAAGCGTTGAAAGCAACAACCAATTCCATGAAAGTAGCACAAACTATCTGGAAAGAATCAGGTATTGACTTTAGAATGAAAGCTTTGCAAGATTGGAAAGTTGCCGTTGAAGAACTAAAAGACGAATTAATTGAAGCTCTTTCAACCGATACTGGTAGAAAATTTGAAACGATTGCAGAAGTTGACTTTATTGCCACTTCAATTGACCGTTGGAGTGTAATCTCAAAGAATTTTTTATCGATAAATGACCGTAAAATATCTTCAATTCCGTTTGTAGAAATTGAGCAGGATTTTGAGCCTTATTCACTTGTGGGTGTAATTAGTCCGTGGAATTTCCCTTTAATGCAGTCGTTGGTTGATACAATTCCTGCTTTATTGGCGGGCTGTGCAGTAATTGTCAAGCCCTCTGAACTTACGCCAAGATTTATTGAAGTTATCGAAAGAACTATCAGTCAAGTACCAGAATTGCGTGAAGTGTTCAAATACATAGAAGGCGGGAGTGAAACTGGAACTGAACTTTGTAAACTTACGGATTTAGTTTGCTTTACAGGTTCTACTGATACGGGCAAAAAAGTTTGTAAAGTAGCTTGTGATAACTTTATACCAGTTTTTGTAGAACTTAGCGGGAAAGATGCAGTTATTGTAACAGAAACGGCTGATGTTGAGCGGGCTACTTCGGCAATTATTTGGGGAAGTGTTATAAACGCTGGACAATCGTGTTTATCAATTGAGCGAATTTATGTTCACCGAAATATTTATCATCAATTTTTATCGAGATTAGTTGGTAAGGCAAATTTGCTCAATTTAGCGTTTCCAACGATGGAATCTGGACAAATTGGACCCATTATTTCCGAAAAACAAGTGGAAATTATCAATGAGCATTTACAAGATGCGTTTGATAAAGGAGCAATTCTCAAAGCGGGAGTAAGCGAATGTAAGGAAAATGGAGGAGGATATTATTGTCGTCCAACAGTTTTGACGAATGTAAATCACGATATGAAAGTGATGACGGAAGAGACTTTGGGACCAATACTGCCAGTGATGACTTTTTCGAGTATTGAAGAGGCGATTGAATTAGCAAATGGAACGAAATATGGTCTAAGTAGTGCCGTATTTGCTGGAACGGTAGAAGAAGCGATCAATATTGCCCGCCAACTAAAATGTGGTGCTGTTTCTATTAACGATGTTACCCTTACCGCAGTTATTCACGAAGGAGATAAAAACTCCTTCAAAATGTCTGGTTTGGGTGGAACGAGAATGGAAGTTTCAGGAATCAAAAAATTCTTGAAACAAAAAGCATATTTGATAAATAGGAGCATTGTAAAGGATTCTTGGTGGTTTAATTAAATCATCAGGTGTTTGATTTTTGCCTCGTCAACCGACTTTAGTATGTGAAAATATTCTTATTTACAGACTAAAGTCGGTTTTTTCTGAGGAAGCCTCGGTGATTCAAAATATCCTAAGAAATAATTACTGACATTGAGTTTGGGCGAGTTGAGCTTTATAATTTGCTCTGTCAGCTGTAGATATTCCTGGACAGCTATCGAGATATTTATTGACTGATGCGATGTAAGCCTCACAGTTTGCTTTAGTTGGAGCATTACTATAAGTAGTTGCAGCTTTAGAAACTAAATCAGCATTTGCCGCACAAGCATCCACAGAAACCACAGTTTCATCTTTTTTACAACTGTAAGATAATATCAAACTTGTTGCAACAAACAATACAGTAAGCTTGGGAAATCTAAATTGCTTTTTCATAAAATTGGTATTTAAAGATTTAAAGTAAATGTTTGATACAAAATTCTGAAATTCAAACCATTACCTTGATACCAGTTAATAAGCGAATCCTACCAGTTAATAAATAATAATTTTAGCAGTTTTTATTTTTAGAAATTGTATTATTTATCAAACAAATTGATAAAACGCCACGTTCGGTGTATATTTGTGGGATTTTTTTAAGATGACCATCAAATCCTTATTCATAACATTTAACCAAATTGTCAATGGCTTATCAACAAGATTTTACATACGTTGAAGGTGTAGAACCCCACCGTGTGCGAACAAGAGAAATTTTAAAAGCTCACCCAGAAGTTAAGAAACTCATTACCAAAAATCCAATGACGATGGTTTGGATTTTGGGCTGTGTGGCTATTCAACTGGTAATGGCTTATTTATTAAAAGACCAAGCGTGGTACACGATTTTAGCGGCTGCTTGGTTTATTGGTGCTTTTCCTGTGCATACACTATTTATTTGTATTCATGAGGCAGCTCATAACCTTATTTTCAAGAAACCATCTTGGAATGTTTATGCTGGAATTATTGCTAACTTTCCTTCATTGGCACCAACGGCAATTTCTTTTAAAAATTACCACTTAAAGCACCACGCATTTCAAGGAGTTCACGAATTAGACGCTGATCTTCCAGATAAATGGGAAGCAAAATTGATTAATAACTATTTCATCGGTAAAGCACTTTGGTTATTATTCTTTCCAGTATTTCAAGCAATTCGTACTTTGCGTTGTTTAGAATTAGCCATTTTTGATAAATGGGTTATTATGAACATCGTTGGACAAATTGCCTTTGATGCCGTGATTGTTTATTTCTGGGGATGGCCAGCATTGGGTTATATGGGAGCAAGTTTCATGTTCTCGGTAGGTTTACACCCACTTGGAGCGAGATGGATTCAAGAACATTATTTAGTGTTAGACCAAAAGCAAGAAACATACAGTTATTACGGTGGATTGAATGGAATTAATATGAACGTGGGCTATCATAATGAACACCACGATATGCCTTCTGTGCCTTGGAATAACTTACCAAAATTGAAAGCAACCGCTCCAGAATTTTATGATAATTTATTGTATCATACTTCTTTTGTGAAATTGCTTTTCACTTTCTTGTTTAGTCAAGAAGTTGGTTTGTATTCAAGAATTGTAAGAAAAGAAAGAGGACGTGTTAGTTTGGATGATACTTCAATTCCTGATATTCAATTGAGTCAACAACCTGAAGCAGTTTTGTAGAAAATCTTAATAGAATCACTAAAAAAGCCCCAATATCGGGGCTTTTTTAGTGATTTGAAATTATTATACAACTAAATTCTTTTGTTGTATAATAATTATTGAATTTTCTTTTAATGAATGTGCTTCATTGTAAAGATAAACTGTTGTATCAGCTCCAGATAAATTTTCAATAAATACCTCAGTTGAAGTCGTTCTGATATTTAATAAATTGCCTCTAAAGCGAACTTTAAACGAAAATGAAGACCAGTTTTCGGGTACGAAAGGAGCGAAATAAGCTTTGTTATCACGTACACGCATTCCTCCGAATCCTTTTACCAAAGACATCCAAGTTCCTGCCATTGACGTAATGTGACAACCGTCTTCCGTATCATTGTTATAATCATCCAAATCTAATCGAGCCGCACGATTATAAAACTCATACGAACGGGCTTTATCGCCTAATTTCGCCGCAATGATTGAGTGAACACAAGGACTTAAAGATGATTCATGAACGGTCATTGGTTCATAAAAATCATAGTTGCGTTTAATTGTTTCTGTATCAAAATCATCTTCAAAAAAGTACATTCCCTGTAAAACATCCGCTTGTTTGATAAAGCAAGAACGCAAAATTCTGTCCCATGACCATTTTTGGTTAATTGGTCTATCAGAAGCTGGTAAATCTGAAACTTTAACGAGTTCTTTATCCAAGAATCCATCTTGTTGAAGATAAACGCCCAATTCCTTACTTTCTGGAAAATACATATTTTCAATAATATGTTTAAATCTTCCAAACTCAGTACTTTCATCCAAATTCGTTAATGATACTAATTCATGATAACGATTCGAATTCGTTGATTTAATGAATTCAGATGCTTCAATTACATACTTTAAACACCAAATGGCAAAATAATTGGTGTAAAAATTATTGTTGACGTTGTTTTCGTACTCATTCGGACCTGTTACGCCCAACATCACGTATTGCTTTTTATCATTTGACCAATTGACCCTTTGCGACCAAAATCTGGCAATTCCCAAGAGAACTTCAAAGCCGTATTCTCCTAAATACGATTTATCGCCTGTATAATTTACGTAATCAAAAATGGCGTAAGCAATTGCTCCATTTCTATGAATTTCCTCAAAAGTGATTTCCCACTCATTATGGCATTCTTCACCATTCATGGTAACCATTGGATAAAGTGCCGCTCCGTCTTTGAAACCTAATTTTTGGGCATTTTCAATAGCTTTTCCTAATTGCTTCCAACGATAAATTAATAAGTTCCGAGAAACTTGTTGGTCGGCAGTTGCCAAATAAAAAGGAATACAGTAAGCTTCGGTATCCCAATATGTAGAACCGCCGTATTTTTCACCCGTAAAACCTTTCGGCCCAATATTCAAGCGTGCATCTTCACCCGTGTACGTTTGGTTCATTTGGAAGATATTGAAACGAATTCCTTGTTGTGCTGCTACATCGCCATCAATTACAATATCGTTCATTTCCCACTTAGAAGCCCATTTTTCGGCTTGCTCAGCCACCATAACATCAAAACCTTTAGCATTAATTCGCTTTAAATAAGCTTTAGATTTCGACAATAAATCTTCTATTTTGTGATTTTCTGATGATAAATTACAGGCATATTTTACCAAAACCGTTTCCTCATTGACACTTACATTCAAAGAAACTTGGCTGGCTACAAATTTTTCCGCTTTGAGTGGAAGGCTTTGAAAATCAACCGATTTACCATTTTGAAAAACCTCAAAGCGTTGTCCCGTTACGACATGAAAATCTGTTTTCTTGGTTTTTAATTCAATAAATCCTTCGGCAAAGGCCGTTTCTTTTTGAATTTCATCCCAAAACTTTTCATCGTAATTGGCATCCTTATTTTTGATGTCACCATCAATAAATGGTGTTAAAGTAATTTTTCCGTCAAAATTGAGTGGGGTTATTGAATAGCGAATTACGCCTGATTCATCGTCAACAATAGAATTTAATCTTTTTGAGTTTACCTTTAATTGCTTTCCAGAGGTTAAAGTAGCAGTAAAAGAACGCTCTAAATAACCTTCTTTCATATTTAAAACCCGATAGAAATCAGTTACTTCGCAAGTATTTAGATCTAAAATTTCGTCTTCAATTTCAACCTTAATTCCTATCCAATTGGCAGCATTCAAAACTTTTGCAAAATATTCTGGGTAGCCATTTTTCCACCAGCCCACACGAGTTTTGTCTGGATAATACACCCCCGCAACGTAATTTCCTTGAAGTGTTTTTCCCGTAAAGGTTTCTTCAAAATTTCCCCGTTGCCCCATTCGCCCGTTACCCAATGAACATACCGATTCGGTAATTTCATTAAATTCACGATGGAAGCCCTCTTCGATGATACACCAATCATCGTGTTTTAGATAGTTTTTCATGTCTTATTCAAAAAAAGTGAATTTGGTTTAGCCTTGGCTAATCACGGCCATTAATCCGTTTTAATCGTTTATTGAGTGCATTTTCAAGGATAATGTTTGAAAACCAGTAATAAAAATGATTGGATGTGGAGAAATAGAATGGCTAAAGATAAACCAAATTGCGCTAAAAATATTAAAAATGGATAATGCTGTAACCGCAAATTTACGTTCAAAAATAAAAAACACCTTGCTGTGCTAAGGTGTTTTTTGTTTTACATCATTTAAAATAACCTTTCAATGGTCATTTCTTCAAATCCTTTAATGACAAAATCGGCTTCAAATAAAATATCAGCAGAACCAACGCCAATAACTTTCATTCCGCCCGCTTTACCCGCTTGTACACCCGCTACGGCATCTTCAAAAACAACACATACTTCTGGTTTACAGCCTGTTGCCTCAGCTCCTAACAAAAAAACTTGTGGGTCTGGTTTGCCTTTGGTAATGTTATTGCCGTCAATGATGGCATCAAAATAATCAAGCATATTTATTCTTTCGAGAATCAATTTTGAGTTTTTACTGGCCGAACCTAAGGCTATTTTTATACCATTTTCTCTTAAACTCGTCAAAAATTTTGGAACGCCTTTTAACACTTCATTGGGAGTCATTTGCTTTACTAATTCCAAGTACCAATCATTTTTACGAGTTGCCCACGCTAATTTTTCGGTTTCAGTAAGGCTTACATTGCCCCATTTCAAAATCAAATCTAATGATTCCATTCGAGAAATACCCTTTAATTGCTCGTTTTGATGTTCTGTGAAATCGAAACCTAATTCATTGGCTAATCTTCTCCAAGCTTGAAAGTGGTAAACAGCAGTATCGACAATTACGCCATCAAGGTCGAAGAGGCAGGCTTTTGTGTTTTTCATGTATCAAATATATAAAATGCTTATTTCTGTAATTCAAGTAATGTAAATGACATTGCTGGGATTTTAAGACTTTTTAAATCTGTAACCGAAGCATCAGTCATGATACTTCTTGCAGTGCTAAAACCTGTCATGTTTTCAGCAAAACGTTTCGTATCAAGTGTTTTTTCGTCTTTATTCTGATTCAAAATAATCATCGTTGTTTGGTCAGCAGTATATCTAAAATACACATAAATACCTTCTTGTGGTAAATAATGGGTTAATTTTCCTTTGGTTAAACTCTCCCTATTTTTACGATAATTGGCTAATTTTTTGACAAAATCAAATGCTTCATTTTCTTTTTCAGTTCTGCCTGATGCCACAAATTTGTTAACTTTATCATCCGCCCAACCTCCTTCAAAATCTTTACGAACTTCCGCATCGGATGGATTTTTGAAGTTTTTGGTTAGATTTTCCGTTCCGTAATACAAATGTGGTACACCACGAGTCGTTAATAAAATACCAATGCCCATTTTATATTTATTGAAATCTTCACCAATCATTGAGAAAAAACGGTCAGAATC
>JAZKDE010000040.1:0-35343 GCA_040387735.1 Bacteroidota bacterium | reverse complement strand
TAAGCGTATGCAGAAGCATTTTTTGATAAGGCTTTTCTGAAATATACACCGGCCGTTTCGTTGTCGCCTTGTGTGAGGGAGAGCGATGCCAAAGCGTAGTTGGTTTTGTGATTTCGGGATTCATAGGCCAATGCCATTTTGTATTCAACTTCGGCGAATTTATAGTCTTTTTCAGTCGTATAATAATCGCCTAAAGCATTGTAATAAGCGGCTGATGACTGTTTTACGGGGAAAAAATCTTTGAAGACTAATAAGGCAGCTATGGTAATAACTGCTAAAATTCTGAACATCCAAATGGGGAAACTAAAAGGTTTGAAAACTACTTTATAAACCTCTAAGCCATCCCGAAATAGAGAGTAAAAATTGGTCAGGACATAACCCAAAAACATAATTCCCATTGTCAAGTGTGAATACGTGACGGCATCTTCAAAAACCTCAATCATCGGGTCGTTGGCAGTAGCGAAGGCAACTCCGCTGGTTGCGAGCGTAATTATTGCTAAACCAATGTAAATAAATGCACCGGATTCTTCAAAACTCATTATTTCTCGACTCAAATTTCTTCTATTTCGAAATCCCCAAATTCCTAAAATTATTGAAATAATTAACAATAAAAATGGACTTAAATATATCATATTCCAGTCGATTACTTTATTATTATATAAAAAAACTAATAGAATATTTACGAGATAAATAGTCGTGATTATCAGGAAGTTAAGTAAAGATTGGGGGCTTTTTGTCGAGGTTGTAATGAATAAAAAGCCATTAATGATTTCGTAAGAAACTAAGAAAATAAATCCGACTGATAGCAGCATTGCACCAGCCGTTCTATAACTGGAAAGCAATAAAAACGGCGTATTTACTTTTGAGAAATAGTGGATTGCAAAACCTGCTACAACGGTTATCAATAAAAATGTGATAAAGCGTTTTAAAATGTCAATATCGGGACGAAATGCGTGGAAGAAATAGCTCGTGCCAACGTACAAAAATATTGCTCCTACATTAACGTAATTGTTTGATAGATTGAAGGTTAGGCCAATATTAAACGTAACAATCAGTAAAATAGCTGAACCCATAAATATCAAATACCAAAATCGAGTAAGGGCAGAAAGTGCCGATAAAATCAAGAGAAATCCGAGGGTAAAAAGCCCTAAAAAGAGATAATTACCAAGGGTATTTATGGACATTGGAGAGGCCACAAATTGTTCCGTAATGGTAAATGCTTTGGTGGGAATACTCAGGGTTTCGTTATCGACTTTAAATTGGTCAAGTACAATTGGAACCTCACCCAATTCACTCAAAATATCCCAATGAACTACATTTTCTAATCCTTTAAAATAGGCTAATCCAAAGATTATGAAGGAAATAGAAAGTATTGTTAAAGAAAGAAAGTAAAGAATACGGGTCGGCTTTTGCCATTGAGTCCAGAATTGTAATTGATTCATGATTGGTTGTTTTTCTTAGAACAAAGTTAGGCAGGAAATATTGTTTTGATAAAGTTAAAATTCGCAGAAGGCTAAGTAAAAACAAAGCCTTTCTCCCAAAATCGGACTAATTATCGCTTCTCAATTACCGCCACCGTCAATCTACTAACACAAACTAAATCACCTGCATCGTTGGTAATTTTAATATCCCAAATATGCATGGTACGACCAACTTTTAAGGCTGTACATTTAGCATAAACATAACCATCACGGGCCGATTTTATGTGATTTGCATTGATTTCAACCCCAACAGCGGCTTGTTTTTCGGGGTTTTCTAAGGATAAATATGAGGCAATACTTCCGATAGATTCTGCCAAAACTACTGATGCTCCACCGTGTAAAAGTCCCATGGGCTGCTTGGTTCTGTCATCTACGGGCATTTTGGCACAGATGTACTCTGGCGTGAGTTCTGTAAATTCAATTCCTACGTAATCAACCATATTATTTTTACTCATTGCATTGAGTTGGTCGAGTGAGATTGCGGTATTTAGCATATTTTTAGTTTTTTGCTGTGGGTAATTTATAAATATTTAAAAGCGAATAGCTTGTGTTAATTGCTAAAATCTGAATGAAAACCTGTACTTTTGCGGAAAATTTCAGTTAAATTCTTCATAATCAATGTCTAAGGACCAAGCACAAATTCCGACCACAAAAACCATTTATTTAATTCGTCACGGAGAAACTGATTTCAATCGTCAAGGCGTGGTGCAAGGCAGTGGCGTCGATTCTGACCTCAACGAGTTGGGACAGGCTCAAGCCGAAGCGTTTTACAAATTTTACGGCCACATTTCGTTCGACAAAGTTTATACTTCTGGATTGAAAAGAACACATCAATCGGTGAAAAATTTTTTGGCGAAAGGTTTGCCGTGGGAACAACACACTGGTTTGAACGAAATTAGCTGGGGTGTTCGTGAAGGGAAAATTCCTAATAGTAGAGATAATGAATACTATAAAGTATTGATTGACAGTTGGGTAGAAGGTAAAACGTATTTGCCGTCAGAAGGTGGAGAAAGCCCCGAAGACGTGATTGTTCGTCAAAAACCAGCCGTTGATTTAATTATAAGTCGCCCAGAAGAAGAAACCGTTTTAGTAGCCATGCACGGACGAGCTATTCGTATTTTGCTGACACTTTTACTTGAGCGACCATTGCAGGAAATGGATACTTTTGACCACGCTAATTTGTGTCTTTATAAATTAATTTACGATTATGATACGTCAAAATTCACGCTTGAATTAGCTTGTGACGTTTCACATTTAGAAAATCTTTAAGGATAAAATATCTTTCGTGAAAGATAAAGTCTCTTGAAGTGCCAAGACAGCTACACCTCAAAGGTAGCTGTCTTGAATTAAAATCAAAGCCTCCCAAAATCTTCCGTTTATCATTATCTCCTTCCGCTTACTGAATTTTCTCGACGTTTTTATTTGAATTACGGTAAATTGTTGTAGAAAAGAGGGAAATATGACAAAATACAGAAACGATAAGACTGTAAACCTCTTGTTATAATAGCGTATTAAATTATGATTGAGTTTAGGTGTAAATTCACAGATTCAAAACTCAACATTCACTCATTGAATCAATGTCGAGAACAAAATTATATTGGGTTTTACAAATTTTTGGCTGGTCGGCATGGCTTGCCAACGAAGCCCTAATATATTCCAATAACTACGAATGGTCATTGGATTGGTTTATGATGGCAGATTTGAATGTCATCGTAGCGATTATACTAACGCATAATTTTAGAAAAATCATTAAAAGATATGGTTGGGTTGAGATTTCAATTGACAGAGTAATTCCTCGTATTCTATTGGCGGTTGGTTTTATGTCTATTTTTATGGCTTTAGTCAATATTCCACTCGATTCGTACCTGCTTCGTGAACACGAGGAAGCAAATTTGTGGTCGTTTTTCTTTATTTTGCAATATACTTTCAGCTTTGCAAAACCGCTGATGATTTGGACGCTTTTCTATTACGCTTCTCATTATTTTGAACGAAAATCGGAAGTTGAAGTTGATAAAATTCGCTTAGAATCATCGGTAAAAGAGACTGAATCAAAGGTTTTACGGGCTCAAATGAATCCGCATTTCATGTTTAATGCTCTGAATAGTATTCGTGCCTTAATTTTGGAAGACCCTGATAAGGCTCAAAAAGCAGTTACGCAATTATCTAATATTTTACGAAGTTCATTGTTGGCGGATAGACGAAAAACGGTTTCTCTTTCGGAAGAAATGAGAACGGTGGATGATTATTTAGCCTTAGAAAAAATTCGCTACGAAGAACGTTTACAAGTTCGTAAAAATGTTTACCCCGAATCGTTGACTGTTCAAGTGCCACCAATGTTGTTGCAGACTTTGGTAGAAAATGCAATAAAACACGGTGTTTCTAAACCTGTAAAAGGAGGTTTTGTCAGTTTAGAATCCAAAGTTGTGGGTAAAAACTTATTCATAACCATTAGTAATACTGGTACTTTAGAAACGACCGAATCGGAAGGATTTGGCTTACAAAATACTGCTCATCGCTTGGAGTTATTATTTGGTCCAGAATCAAAATTTAAGATATTTCAAGCTGAAAAAGACGTAGTTACTGCTGAGATTATCATTCCAATACCGCAAATTGAACCTGAAAAGGCAAATCCATTAACAAAAATTACAAATATGGTGAAGGCGGGTTATTAATAAACCTGTTGATGACCAATAACCAATATAATCCCAACATCCATGAAGGCTCTAATCGTAGATGATGAACGTCTGGCAAGAAATGAACTGAAACGCTTGCTTGAAAATTTCCCTAAAATTAATATCGTCGGTGAAGCTGCCAACGCTGAAGAGGCGGTTGAACTTATTGACCAACTTCACCCCGACTTGTTGTTTTTGGATATTCAAATGCCTGGTAAAACAGGTTTTGACCTTTTAACAGACCTTGAAGGTTACGTTCCAGAAGTCATTTTTACAACTGCTTACGACGAATATGCCATCAAAGCATTTGAGTTTAATGCACTGGATTATCTGCTAAAACCCATTGAATTACACCGACTTAGCGAGGCTGTTCAAAAGGTTGAAGAAGAATTTGACCGTCAGAAACAACTGACAGAAACAGTTAAAGACAATACTACTGTACTTTCAGAAAATGACCAAGTTTTTGTGAAAGACGGTGAAAAATGCTGGTTTGTCCGTTTGGGAAATGTTCGATTATTTGAGTCGATGGGGAATTACGTTCGCCTTTATTTTGATGACCAAAAGCCTTTAGTATTAAAATCACTAAATGCGTTGGAAGATAGATTAGACCCCAAAATTTTCTTCCGTGCCAATCGTAAGCACATCATTAATTTGAAATATATTCAAAAAATAGAGCCTTGGTTTTCGGGAGGTTTGCAGGTTACTTTGCGTGAAAGTGGTGATAAAATTGAGATTTCTCGTCGTCAGGCTATTCGTTTCAAGGAATTACTGAGTTTGTAGTATGGGATACTCTATTTAATTGCTATTGCTAATAAAAAAGGGTTTTAACGGTCGGTTGAAACCCTTTTTTATTATTGGTAGTTTTGTCTTTATTGAAGGCCTGTACTAAAACCATCTAAATTGTCCTTAATTTTACGAAAAGATTTAAAAAATATATGAAAAAAATAATGTGTCTCTGTATCCTGAGCATTTTGTTGTGGTCTTGTGGTGCTGAAAGTCAGGAAGGGCAAACGAAAAAATATTTTGATTTAAAGGGTTTAATTGAACAACAAATAGTATTGTTGAAAACTAAAAAACCAGTGATTGAGAAGACAATTGTAATGTCGGATAAGTCTGAAAATAAGCAGATTAAAGCAATTGATTGGACAAGAGAATTAGAATTGTTCACACAGGCGGATTTGAATAAACCTGCTTATATCGGTAGCTATCAGGTTGATAGTTCGGCAATAGGAGTGAAATATACCTTGAAAACTACCGAAAACTTACCCATAAAATTTCTCAATATTACGAAAATAGGAGAGAATGCCATGGAAATTGAGGCTTTGGTGAGCAGTGAAAATTATTTATACCAGTCCGAAAAACATTTAAAATTAGGTTTAGCTAAAATGCTAATCACTGATTATCAAATTGATGGTTTTCAAAAAGTGATATTTGGAGCTAAAAAAGCTTTTAAGATTAACGGTAAAGTTGCACGATGATATTGAAGTTTTTAAAGAAAAGTATTTTGCTTAGTTTGTTACTTGCCTTGAGCCTCTATATGTTTTCGTACATGGTGGACGCAGGTTTGAGGAAATCTCGCAACGAGTATTTTGCCTCTTGGAATGATTTGTATTCTTCCAAGATTAATGCCGACCTCCTGATTATGGGTTCTTCACGGGCGGCATTTCATATTTCGCCCAAAATTATAGATTCAACGCTCTCGCTAAATTCTTATAATTTAGGACTTTCCGCTTGGCATTTTGATATGCAATACGCCCGATTTAAGATGTATTTGCAACATAATCGAATGCCTAAATATATCATTCATAATGTAGATGTTTACGGGTTTTCAAAACGAGCAGATGTGGCTGATTCTGAGCAATTTTTACCTTATATTCAGGATACAATTCTACAAAAAACAATTCGTGGACACAAAGGTGAATTCGATATTTATCAGCGTAATATTCCCTTATTGAAATACCGAAACCAGCAAAAAATAGCTTTTGAAGGTATTTTTACTTTTTTGAATTTTACTAATTTTTACGATACAACCACAAAATATAAAGGTTATCGTGGGAATGATTTCGCATGGAATAAGGATTTTGAACGATTCAAAAAACGTTATCCTAAAGGAGCAAAATATACCTTTGATAAAGAAGTAAAACGTCAATTTATAGAATATTTAGCGTTTTGTAAACGGGAAAAAATCAAAGTCTTTTTGGTTTATGCTCCAGAATATTATGAGGTTCAACCATTCTATAAAAACAAGTACGAATTAATAAAATTATGTACTGAATCGGCAAAGAAATATGATTGTGAGTTTTTAGATTATTCTAAGAATTCGCTATGCTATAACCGAAAGTATTTCTATAATTCACAGCATTTAAATACAAAAGGATCGGAGTTATTTTCCTTAGATTTGGGAGAAAAACTACGAAACTCCTTAAAATAGCTAAAGTCATTAATATTTAGAAATGATATTCCTATTAGATTAGTTGTATATTAAATGAAAAAATTACAAAAAGTAGTAAATTTTACTCAAATTTGTATTAAGATTAACAAAACCACTAATGTTATATAGGTTAGATTTATGAATCCTTTTTTTGATTTTTTAAAAAACTATAAAAGTCTGCTTCTTTGTTTGTTTTTGTATTTGCTTACTTTATGTCTAACATTGCTTGATAGCAATCATGACGGAGTGATAAGAAATATAAGCTTAAACCATCTCTTTTCGTACGTTCTATATTCTTTAGGATTGACGGTAATTCTTATTTTGAGTACAAAATCAAAGTATCCAAATATAAAAAATATCTCTTTATCCATTTTTACCTTTATCTTTTTTTGGTGTTTTTTAGAGTTTTTTTGCTGGGGAATAAATAAAACTCAAATATTTAGTTTTAAACTTCCAAGTAACGCTCTATTATTTGTCGATGCAAACGTAGAACAACTACCCCGAAAACCTTTTTGGGGGGACTATGATGCCACCATTGGAAAGTGGCGATTACCTAATGATTCTCTCCAAAAAAACAGATGCAATGACAACGAATTATTGTATTATAGAACTAATAGCGTGGGAGCAAGAGATCAAGAGCGTTCTTTGAAAAACGCTACTTCTAAAAAGCGAGTAATATTCTTAGGAGATTCGTTTGTTGAAGGTATTATGGTTAACACTCCTGACCGATGTTCCAATATTTTAGAAAAAATTACGGAAATGGAACATCTTAATTTTGGTATTAATGGAACCAGCCCGATTAATTATTACTTGACTTACAAGTCTTTAGCGAAAAAATTTGAACATGATGTAGTTATTGTTGGTGTCTTGCCCGCCAATGATTTTCAGGATTATTCAGAAGGTGATGAGTTAGGATTGATAAATTACCCTATTTATCGACCATATTGGAAAAGTACGAGTGCTGGTTATGAATTGAAATACTCCTTGGCTTCCGTAAATCAGGCGTATGGTTCTTTGGCAATTTATAATAATCCCATCAAGATTTATGAAACCAAAGACTCCATTTTTCGGAGTTTATCATTTGGACAAAAACTTAAAAGTGAGTTTCAAATAAACTCTTATATTTTAGGATTGATTAGTCAAATTGCTAAAAAACAAATGACTGAACGAACAAAAGATAGCAGTATTTTTCAGGATTTTCCGAAAGATAAATGGGCAACATTTAGTTATTCACTCGAAAAATTGATAGAAGAAGCGAAAGGGAAACAAATAATTATCGTGACAATTCCAACTTTGAAAGACATTCTGTTGTACCAGAAAACAAAGGAAAATATATTAGCCGTTCAATTATCCCAATTCTGTAAAAACCATCACGTGCAGTATCTTGACCTTTTGCCATTACTGAGTACAATTTCAAACCCCAGTGAATTGTACGTTGAATGTGATGGACATTGGAACGAAAAAGGCGAAAAAATGGCAGCAGAATTCTTATTAAAAAGCCCCGTTTATAAAGCAATTGTAACCTTTTAATAACTTTCGGGGTTACTTCTCTCACTAAAATTGCCTTTTCCCTCAATCCGTCGTACTTTTGTTCTTCAAATACCCAGAAATTTTTTCATGAATATATTAGGAATCTCAGCATTTTACCACGACTCAGCGGCGACTATTACGCAAAATGGAGAAATTATTGCCGCAGCACAGGAAGAACGTTTCACTCGTATTAAGCACGATCCAGCTTTCCCGACCAAAGCAGTTGAATATTGTTTGATGGAATCGGGTTTGTCTTTGGACAAATTGGATGCGATTGTATTCTACGACAAACCTCTCTTGAAGTTTGAACGTTTGCTGGAAACATATTATGCTTTTTCTCCAAGTGGGCTTCGTTCATTTTTAACTGCAATTCCCGTTTGGTTGAAAGAAAAAATGTTCTTGAAAAGAATGTTATACGAAGAACTTTTCAAGATTGGGACATTCGACAAAAAGAAAGTAAAGCTACTTTTTCCAGAACATCATCTTTCACACGCTGCCAGTGCTTTTTATCCTTCACCTTTTGAAGATGCCGCAATTCTTACTATTGATGGGGTTGGTGAGTGGGCGACAGCTTCTATTTGTCACGGAAAAGGGAAAGATATTACGATTCTTAAAGAATTACAATTTCCACATTCTTTAGGTTTGTTATATTCAGCAATTACTTATTTTGCAGGATTTAAAGTTAATTCTGGAGAATATAAATTGATGGGACTTGCTCCTTACGGTGATCCGAATTCAGAAAATACAAAACGTTTTGCGGACATTATTCGTACTAAACTGATTGATATTCACCCAGATGGCTCAATTTGGTTGAACCAGAAATATTTTGATTATGCCACTGGATTAAGAATGGTTAAGGATAAAGAATGGGAAAAACTATTTGGTTTTGCCCGTCGTGAATCTGAGACAAATCTTCAACCAGAACACTGTGATTTTGCTTTAGCAGCTCAAATTGTTACGGAAGAAATCGTGATTTTGATGGCAAAAGAAGCCAAACGTCTTACAGGTTCTGAGAATATCTGTTTAGCTGGTGGTGTGGCGTTGAACTGTGTGGCTAATGGAAAATTACAAAACGAAAAGATTTTCAAGAATGTCTATATCCAACCTGCTGCGGGTGATGCAGGAGGAGCTTTGGGTGCTGCTTTGATAGGGGAGTATATTTACTTCGGACAAGAACGTAAACATACAGCGGGAGCTTTAGACGAGATGAAAGGTTCTTATTTAGGCCCAGAATATTCGGATGTGGATACTCGTTTGATGTCTAAAAAATATAATGCAGTTTATACTTATTACGAGAACTTTGAAGAATTAGCTGCTAAAACCGCCACTGCTTTGGCAGAGGGAAATGTAGTAGGGTGGTTTCAAGGTCGTATGGAATTTGGCCCTCGTGCATTGGGTGGGCGTAGTATTTTAGGAGATGCTCGTAACGAAGAAATGCAGAAAAAATTGAACCTCAAGATCAAATATCGTGAAGGTTTTCGTCCGTTTGCTCCTTCTGTTTTGGCAGAAGATGCGGCCGAATATTTTGAATTAGAAGGAAATTCACCTTATATGCTATTAGTACACGGTGTTCAAGAAAAACGCAGAAAGAAATTACCTGATAATTACCGTGCCTTGCCATTGATGGAGAAACTTTATTATCTCCGTTCAGATTTACCTTCTATTACACACATTGATTTCTCGGCTCGTATCCAGACCGTTCATAAAGAAACAAACCCAAGATACTGGACTTTGATTGACCAGTTTAAACAACAAACAGGTTACGGATTAGTCGTAAATACCAGTTTCAACGTGCGTGGAGAACCTATCGTTTGTACTCCCGAAGATGCTTATAAATGTCTTATGCGTACCGAAATGGATTATTTAGTAGTGGGTAATTTCATTTTTGATAAAAGAAATCAACCTGAATGGGCTGAGAAAGATGATTGGAAAGATGAGTTTAAATTAGATTAATTGACTTTGCGTAAAATTGCCACTCATTGATTAAAGAATACACATAGAAACAAGATAAACTGCTGTTTTTAGTTCTTAATACCTGAAATTGCAATATTTACGGTCAATCTTATCTTCTGAAATGATTAATAAAAAAATAATATTTTGGTTACTTTTTGCAAGTATTATCAGTTTGTTGGGTTTGCTTGCATTAGATATATTTTTAGGGGATGGCAACGGAATAGTAGCTGGTTTTAGGCTTTCTATTATTGCCAAATATCTGAGCATTATCTTTTTAGTTTATGCTCTTTGGTACGCTTTTAATCAGAAAATTGCTTGGTTACAAAATGTGTTGTTGTCTGGTTTAATGATTGTGTTGACTATTGTTTTGTTAGAATGGATTTGTGGATTTATTTTGAAAATTCAAGCCCAAAATTCACCCAAAATAAAAGGTCCAACTCATTCAATGATGTGGGATAGTATTTTAGGATATAAACCCCAGCCTGATACAACTCATACTGGTACACGAACTAAGGATGGACAGATTATTTACAGCATCAAATATGCAACGGATTCAAATAGTTTGAGAATTACGCCAATTGATACAACCAAACCTCGAACAAAATACGCCCAATTTTATGGCTGTTCGATGACTTTTGGGGAAGGAGTTCAGAGTAATGAAACGATTCCTTATTATTTTGCCAAATTTGATAGTATTTATCGCCCGTATAATTTTGCTTATAGTGGTTACGGCCCACACCAAATGTTAGCACGTTTAGAGACTAATACAACAAACGGAATTGTCAAAGAAAAAACAGGAGTGGGGCTGTATATTTATATCAATGATCACGTAAATCGAGTGCTGGGTACGATGACAAACTTTGGATATAATGGAGGAAACGCTCCTTATTATCATAAAGTTGGAAATGAGATTAAGCATGATGGTTTATTTAAGAATGCTTTAAAAACCCGAAGTTGGTTTTACGAAGAACTACTGAAAAGCAATATTTTGAAGTTGTTCAAAATTGGCTACCCTTTTAAAATAACTGATAAAGATTATGAACTTACGGCTGATGTATTAGCCGAATCTGCAAAACGCTACAAAACACAATTTGGGAATGATAATTTTTACGTAATTATTTATCCAACTACTGCAAATAATACACTGATAATCAATTTTTTAAAACAAAAGGGCGTAAAAGTTTTAGACTACTCAAAACTATTTAACCCGCTTGATGACAAATATGCTATTCCGTACGATGAACATCCAACGGCATCGGCAAATGAAATTTTAATTAAACAACTAATAAAAGATATAAAGTAATTGAGTATGATGAACAGTATGGTTAAACATTTTACTCACAGACTCACAAACTTTTAACTTACAACTTAACTCACAATGGATTTTCTAACAGACCTTTTTAGTTTTTTGAAAGAGCGTAAAAAATGGTGGCTCTTACCAGTGATTCTTGTATTATTATTAATCGGTGTCCTCATCGTAATTGGTGGAGGTTCAGCAATCGCTCCATTTATTTATACGTTATTTTAATTTTGATTGAGTGAATGATAACATAAACATTATTAAGTTTACGAATGTATTCACTCAATTAGTCATTGTCAAAATGAAAAGAGAAAAAAATCTTGAGACCATGCTCGTTATTACGGTGGGTATGTTGGTATTATATTTCGTTTTTAGACAAAAAACGTGGTCTAACAACTTGCTAATTGCTTCTTTGGTAATTGGTTTAATTGGCGTATTTTCTGACTTCTTGAGTGAAAAAGTCGCTTGGGTTTGGGGTAAAATTGCTCACATTATGGGTACTATCAATTCCTACGTATTATTGTCAATCATCTTTTTTGTGTTTCTGACCCCTGTGGCTTTTTTGTTCAAATTGACTCGTAAAGATTCCTTGAAATTGAAAGCTCAGAAAAACGGTACCGTTTACGAAGAACGTAACCATTTGTACGTGGCAAAGGATGTAGAGAATGTTTGGTAAATGATAGGTTTTAGGTATTTGGGGTTAGGTTTTAGGTAAATTTCACCGAGATAACTAACAACTAAAACCTAACAACTAAGACCTAAGAAAATGATAAAAATCTTAATACCACTTTATAACGATTGGGATGCGTTGGATTTATTACTCCAAGAAATAAAAAAACGTGTTTCCGTTGAATTGTACGCTAAACTTTCCTTCGTAATTGTGGATGATTGTTCTTCAATTGTCTGTGATATTGAACGTTTTTCTTCTTACAATTTATCTATTATAAGACTTTGGCGGAATGTTAGTCACCAAAAAGCAATTGCGTTGGGGCTTTCATATCTGGCCCAGGAAACTGAATTTGAAAGCGTTATTGTGATGGATTCTGACGGAGAAGATAAACCCTCAGATATTCAACGGCTTTATGATGCCTCTCTTCAAGAACCCGATAAAATCATTTTTGCCAAACGTGCCAAACGTAGCGAAGGTTTTGTTTTTAGAGTCGGATACTCAATTTACAAAGTGCTTTTTGGCTTACTCACAGGAAAAGTTATCGAGTTTGGTAATTTTAGTATTTTACCTTTCCGCCAAGCTAAAAAATTAACTTATGTCTCCGAAATTTGGAATCATTTCCCAGGAGGAATCATTCGTTCAAAATTACCGTATTCTTCTATTCCAATTGAGCGTGGTGTACGCCTTGCGGGAAAATCAAAGATGAATTTTGTATCCTTAATTTTACACGGACTAAGTGCGGTTTCTGTACATCTTGATACTGTAGCCGTTAGAATTTTAATTGGTTCACTATTAATGACGGCCGTGGCAGGTTTGGGAGCTGTAATTGTGGTCATTGTCAAATTTCTCTCACCCGAAAATGCCTCTCCAGGTTGGGCTACCACCTTGGTGACTGCTTCAATCATTATTATTTTACAAGCCTTATTGAGTTCATTATTTCTGATTTTTACGGTTTTAAATTATCGCACCCAAAAGCACTTTATTCCTGCTAAAGAATTCGCTGATTTTATCGAAGAAGTTGAAGAAATTTGAAGTATAAAAATATTTTATAAAATTGCCTGTACCCTCTCTAATAACTCCTTAACATCAAACACCACTCATTTTTATGAAACTAAGCGTAGTAATTCCTGCTTATAACGAAGAAGAATCTCTTCCTGAAACGTTGCGTTCATTGTATAATACATTGGTCAAATATGAAATTGAACATGAAATTTGTGTAACCAATGACAATTCAAAAGATGGAACGGAACAAGTCTTACAGGGTTTACAAAAGGAAATACCAACCTTAGTTTATTTTACCAATAAAGGCCCAAATGGTTTTGGTTACGCCATCAGATACGGTTTAGAACGCTTTACGGGGGATTGTGTGGCGGTGATGATGGCAGATATGTCAGACTCGCCCGAGGATTTGGTGAAATATTATCATACTATGCTTGAGAAAGATGTTGATGCTGTATTTGGCAGCCGTTTTATCAAAGGTGGAGCTGTTTATGACTACCCAAAAGTGAAATTGTATATTAACAGAATCTCTAATTTTGTTGTGAAAGTCCTCACTGGAATCAAAACGAATGATACAACGAATGCCTTTAAACTTTATAAGCGAGAAACAATTGAAGGAATAAAACCTTTTATGTCTGCCCACTTTAATTTAACGGTTGAACTTCCTCTAAAAGCGTATGTACGTGGGTATTCATACACAGTAGTTCCTAATAGTTGGCAAAATAGAAAATACGGAAAATCGAATTTAAAAATTAAGGAAATGGGTAGCCGTTACTTATTTATCCTGCTGTATTGTATGATTGAGAAGTCCTTTTCGAGAGGAGATTATATGAAAAAATAATGTTTTTTACATAAAAAAACTCTTCAGTACCGTTAATTGAAATATTAAATAGGTTAGCGATACTCCCCAAAATACAGAAAAAACCAACATTGAAAAGATAATTTTAGGAATTGGTACTTTAAAAGAAAGGGCCAATAACGTTCCACCAATTGGGGTAAAAAATAAAGGAGTAAAACAGGCAATGCCCCAAATGCCCAATTTTTGCCAAACCTTAATGGCGAAACGACTTCTTTTTGAAAATAATTTAGATTTCGTTTTGCGGTATTTTATCATCATTTTTTGAATTTCTCTTCCCAAAAAAGACATTATTATTACCATCGACATCATGCCTATGATGGAACAAATTGCGGTTTCTTGCCAAGTTAAATCAAGTAAAATGCCTGCAATTGGCCCGTTAAAGAATTTGATAGCTGTAGCTAAGATAACTGTGAAATATTTACCGAATGGCATGGTTTTGGGGTTAGGATACCTAAATAATTATTATCTTGCGAAGATATTTGTCGCAGGGGTATTAGCCCAAACTCATTTAAAATTATGTTTAAAAAATTACTCTTCCTTATTTTATTCATTTATATATCACTAAGTTATCAGTTAAAGGCTCAAAGTTCTTTTGCCCCTTTGAATCAAGATTACTACCACCTTATTGATCGTTTCGAAATAAAACGTGGAAAGTTTTCGGAAGGTTTCCATACAACTGTTAAACCTTACACCAGAAAAGGAATAATTTCTTTGGTTGATAGCGTGTGGGAAGATAACTCTATCTATTTGTCGCCACAAGATAAGTTTAATCTGGGGTATTTACAAAATGATAGTTGGGAATGGGCTAATCCCGATACAATCGGTAATAGCCGAAAACCAATCTGGAATACATTTTACTTCAAAAAAGCTGATGCCTATTCGAGTTCAAATAGTGATTTTGATATTCACATCAATCCAGTAATTGATTTCGAAGTGGGGACAGTGGATGGGAAGAACCAAAAAACAACCAGCCTAAATACCCGTGGTGTTGAAATTAGAGGTATGATAAATCGGAAAGTTAGTTTTTATACTTTTCTGTCGGACAATATTTCAGTCATTCCAGATTATGTAAAGGAATTTGCCGATAAATACAACCAAAATGACCAACGAACAGCGGGACGACTTCCTGGAATGCCAGGAGAAGGATTAACTAAAGAACTTCGACAAGACCCTTATAGCACCGATTTTTTCTCTGCCCGAGCTTATATAACTTTTCAAGCAACTAAAAATATTCAAGTTCAATTTGGACATGATAAAAATATCATTGGCAATGGATTTCGCTCAATGATATTATCGGATAACGCCGCACCGTATTTATTTCTGAAATTGAATACACATATTGGTAGATTTCAATATCAAAACCTCTTCACGCAATTGGTGTACACTGGTTTTAAACCAAACGACCAAATCTTTCCGAGAAAATACATGACGATGCACCATTTGAGCATTAATCTGTCGAATAAATTAAATATTGGTTTAACAGAAAGTGTTATTTTTCAACGAGATAGTACCACTGGAAGTGGTTTTGATTTGAATTATCTTAATCCCGTAATTTTTTACCGTTTTATCGAAAGTTTCCAAGGAAGTGCGGATAATGCCTTTATTGGGATAGATTTTAAATGGAATTTTGCCAAGCGATTCTCACTATACGGGCAATTTATGTTGGATGAATTCAACAGTAAGGAAATTTTTAAAGCCAATGGTTTTTGGGCTAATAAGTTTGGAATACAAGGTGGCTTAAAATACATTAATGTTTTTGGAATTGATAATCTGGATTATCAAGTAGAATTGAACATTGCCCGTCCATATACGTATAGCCATTATGATGATGCTAATTATACCCATTATAATCAAAATTTAGCTCATCCATTGGGAGCAAATTTTGAAGAATGGACACATATTATTCGTTGGCAACCACTCAAAAAACTGCAATTGACAGGAAGAATTATCTACGCAAATTATGGCGAAGACCGCACAACTACTGAAAATTGGGGACAAGATATTTTAAAAAGCTACGATACTCGAAGCCGAAAAATCCTTTATAATGATTTCTACGGAAACTTTATTGGGCAAGGTAGAAGTACGGTAACTACTATTCTTGACTTCAGAGCAGCTTTTCAAATTAAACACAATCTATTTATTGAAGCCCATTACTTAAACCGAAAATATGATAGTGCAGTAGATAAATTAGATTATACCAATACTGTTAGCTCTTTTGGGGTGCGTTGGAATGTACCTTCACGACAGATGTTTTTTTAGAGAATTACTTATTGCCGTACTCAATTAAAGCAGTTGCTGATTCTTTTGACTCGTTGTGTAAACGGTCAAAAGAGGTTACGTGATAAACATATCCACGGGCTTTTTCTGCTGTAGAATCTGTGAATGAGTTTTTTCTTCCAAGATAGAGCATTTTATCAATTTTCTGAAAGTCAGCTTTCTCTGCTCTTTCGAAGCGATAAACGGCAAAATAAGTATTCTCGTTTCCATCACTGGCTTTTTCACCAGGTTGCCATGTTAAGATAGGATTGCCGATGTCATTTCTTGTAATAATAACTTTTTGCGGTGCCAACGGAGGAATATTATCTTTCCAAGGCATGGAAGGAATAATGGCAGGTTTGCGGTAAAAATCTACTCGGAGTGAATCCTGAAAGCCACCGTAATTTTCGGTCAATGATTTTGAACTAAAAAATACCCCCCCATCAATTTGCGAATATTGGCGGTCGAGACGAATCTGGGCTGGGGCTTCTGATAAGCTCCAACCTGTTTTTATTTTGTATATGCCATGACCAATGTAAAGGTGCTTTCCAAAGGCATTTTCCATCCACCACCTTGATAATTCCTTGTAAGGTACTTTGGGGTGAAGTCGGTCGAAATAAATTTGGGGGGCAATATAGTCAATCCATCCTTGTTGTAACCACTTACGAGTATCTGCGTACAAATTCCCGTAAGAGGTCTGTCCAGCCTGTGTGCGGGAGCCTTCGGGAGAAAGCGTACTGTAATTTTTCCAAACTCCAAAAGGACTAATACCAAATTTGACGTATGGTTTTACGTGCATAATGGATTCACTAATTTGTAGAATTAACAAATCGGTATTATTTCGTCGCCAATCTTCAATATTTGAGAAGCCATTTCTATATTTTTTGAAAGTCTCTTCATCCTTCAACGTTTGCCCTGTTACTTGATATGGGTAAAAATAATCGTCGAAGTGAATGCCATCAACATCATAATTTTTGACTATTTCAGTAACAACTTTAGTGATATAATCTCTCACTTCTGGAATCCCAAAATTCAGCAATTTTTGTCCATCATAATTTAGCATCCATTCCGGTTTTTTATTGCTGATATGGTCTGGAGTAACACTGGTAGCTCTTCTGAAAGTGGCACGATTAAGGTTTAGCCACGCATGAAACTCTAAATTTCTATCGTGAGCTTCCGTAATCATAAAGCTCAAAGGATCATAAAAAGGAATCGGAAATTTACCTTGTTGGCCCGTCAAAAACTCAGACCAAGGTTCTACACTTTGTGCATAATATGAATCACAAGCATCACGTACTTGTACCATAACTGCATTGATATTCGAACGTTTATGTTCGTTCAAAATGCGAATAAAGTCTTGTTTTTGTTGGTCTGAATTGTGCTGACCTTTTTTAGGCCAATCAATATTTTCGACCGTAGCAATCCATACCGCCCGAAATTCATATTTGGGCGGATTACTTAACTGGCGGTGTTTCTGGGAGTGACAACTAAGGCAAGTATATAGTATTAAGAATAAAGTTTGAATAACTTTCTGTAGCATAATCAAGTAAGGGAAATACAGCAATCATGCAAGTTATTAAATTTATTCTTCAATCGAAAACATATATCCAACGCCTTTTAAGGTTTTGATGTATTGTTCGGGTATTTTTTCTCGAAGTTTACGGATGTGAACATCTACCGTTCTTTCGACTACGTAGACATCTACGCCCCAAACTTTTTCTAATAATTCATCACGATTAAATACTTTATCTGGATGTTTTGCCAGAAAATAGAGTAATTCAAACTCTTTTTTTGGCATTACCAATTGCACACCGTTATTGATAACACTGTAATTGGTACGGTTAATTACCAAAAGACCAATTTCAATGAGCGAATCGTTTTCAGTTTGTTGGGTATCTCGGCGAAGTACTGCCTTAATTCTACTAACTAATGCACGGGGTTTAATTGGTTTTACAATGTAATCATCTGCTCCTACATCAAATGCTGCAACTTCTGTGTATTCCTCAGCACGAGCGGTAAGAAAAAGTATATAAGTATCTTTGAATTCTGGAATTTGTCTGATTTGGCGAGCCGTCTCAATACCATCTTGTCGGGGCATCATTACGTCTAAAAGTATCAAATCAGGTTTAAACTCTTTTGCAATTTCTAAGGCTTGAATTCCGTCAATTGCCGAAGCTGTTTCGTATCCTTCCTTATTCAGATTATATTCTAATAACTCAATAATATCTGGGTCGTCATCGACTAAAAGGATTTTTGGGGTAGGTAAAGCGTTTGCCATGTTGATGTTTTTCATTACGTTACAAAGTTAGCTACCTCAATGTTACGGAATTGTTAAATATAAATGAAGTGGAGCGATAAGGTATTGTCCTTCAATAAAAATGCCTCTGTTTATTTGACAGAGGCATTTTACATTTTATACTAAACTCAAACCCGTCATAATTGCAGGTTTTTCAATGCCCATCAATTCTAAAATAGTAGGAGCAATATCTCCTAATTTTCCATCCTTTATGGCTTTTTTATCTTTATCAATCAAGATACACGGTACAAGATTTAAACTGTGTTGTGTATTTGGTGAACCATCATCGTTAATCATATAATCCGCATTTCCGTGGTCAGCTAATACAATTACGGAGTAATCGCTACCAATTGCAGCCGTTACTACTTCTCCTAAAGATTCATCTACGGCTTCACAAGCAGCGATAACCGCTTGAAAATCCCCCGTATGACCCACCATGTCTGGATTAGCGAAGTTCAAACAAACAAAGTCGGCTTCACCTTTTTGAAGAGCAGGAACTAAAGCATCTCGTACATCATAAACTGACATTTCTGGTTGTAAATCGTAAGTAGCTACTTTGGGAGAATTTGATAATAAACGACTTTCTCCGTCAAATAACTCATTACGTCCACCCGAAAAGAAGAATGTTACATGAGGGAATTTCTCGGTCTCAGCAATTCTGATTTGCTTTTTACCGGCATTTGCAACGACTTCCCCCAAGGTTGATGGAAGGTTACTATCGTCAAAAATGACATTTACGCCTGTGAAAGATTTGTTGTAGTTCGTCATTGTTAAGTAACGAATATTCAACTTTTTCATACCATTTTCAGGGAAATCTTCTTGCGTTAAAGCTTTGGTGATTTCTTGCGGACGATCAGTACGGTAATTGAAGCAAAGCACAACATCTCCTTCTTGAATATTACCAATTGGTTTGTCATTTTTGGTAACAACAATTGGTTTGATGAATTCGTCGGTAATTCCGGCAGCGTAAGATTCCTTCATTAATGCTACAATGCCTTCGTCACAAACAGGAACGCCTTCACCTTTCACCATTACATCGTAGGCTTCTTCGATTCGCTCCCAACGATTGTCTCTGTCCATTGCATAATAACGTCCAGTTACGCTGGCAATTTTTCCAACTGAAGTTTTCAAAAATGCTTGCAAATCACCGATGAAACCAACACCAGATTTAGGGTCACAGTCACGTCCATCAGTAAAAGCATGAATAAACACTTTGTCTAAATTATTGTCTTTTAGAACATTACAAAGTGCTTTTACGTGACTAATGTGGGCGTGTACACCACCGTCAGATACCAAACCAATCAAGTGAACGGGTTTGTTATTCTCTTTTGCGTACTTAATGGCATCTACCAAAACGGGTTCGTGGCGGAGGGTGTCGCTTTCAATAGATTCGTTCAGACGAACTAAACTTTGTCTAACCGTACGACCAGCCCCTAAGTTCATGTGACCAACTTCTGAGTTTCCAAATTGACCTTCTGGCAAACCAACTTCTGGTCCAAAAGTTACCAGTGTGCTATGCGGATAATTCGCAATTAACGAATCGTAAAATGGCGTTTTTGCGGCAATAATTGCCGAACGGTCTTCGTAACCTTTTTGGGCAATTCCCCAACCGTCTAAGATAATTAAAATTACTTTTTTGCTCACGATATTATTTTTTGGGATACGTTTTTTATTTGTGAATTGAGATTAAATGAATTAGTGATTGATTTAACGCTACAAATAAGAAATTTTTTTCTTAAAACTCACTAAATCGCAATTCACTAAATATTCTCAATGTGCTTTCTTGAAATTCTTTTCTCCTGCTTCGATACTCGCTTTTAAGTGATTTTCTTTGGGCGGAATCGGGCAACTGTATCCGCTACTGAATGCACAATAGGGATTATATGCTTTATTGAAATCTAAAATTAAAAGGTTGTTTTGAATATCCGTTGTCTGAAAATCTAAATATCGTCCACCTCCGTAACTTTCTTTTCCATTGGTTAAATCCTTAAAAGGTACAAAAAGGTAATTTCGGTATTTCGGGTTAGACATTAAAGATAAACTTCGATAAATATTTAATTGATGCTTTTTCCCTTTTACCTCAAAGGATAATATTCCGTATTTGAAATATTCTTTTTGTTTTCCATCCACAGTTGGAATTGTAAAAGTCTTTTGTGTATTGGTTGCCGTAAATTTACAAGGAATTCTAAAATTTGTATCAGGTTTAAAGAAATCAAAGTACATTAAATCCTCTTCTTTTACTGGGCCATCTTCCTCTTTCAAGAATTCCTTTTTGTATGTTTCACGGTGTTTAACAATACTTTCCTGATAGGTTTGAGCCGTCATCTTGAAAGTAGAAATGGTTAGTAAAAGGATGATGATTTTTTGCATTTTTGTAGTATTTGATATTCTTGATTATATTCTAAAATCCGCTTTTCTCAACCAAAAAATCCAGAAATCCTTCCGCACAACGATTCACAATTTGGTAAACCTCTTCAAAATCAACGGTTTGTCCATAATACGGGTCGGGAACTTCAGGAATTGTTTCGTTTTGGGAGATTTGATTGTCAAATCTTCGATACAAAAAACAACGCTCTTCTACCTGATGAATGCCCGTAGAACGAGAACTAATGGCTTGAATATTTTCGAGATTATAGTTGTCCATTGCCACTACATAATCAAATACTGAAAAATCTTCACCGTTTAATTTTCTACACTTGTGAGTTAGTTCAATTTCATGCTCTTTTGCATTTTTACGAGTTCGAGGGTCAGGCAATTCTCCGATGTGATAACCGTGAGTTGCGGCAGAATCGCACTGAATTTCTCTTTGCAAATTTCTGGATTTGACGGCTCTACGAAATGTTTCTTCTGCTATTGGGGAGCGACAAATATTTCCAGTACAGACAAATAAAATTTTCAACATTTTTATTGGAGGTATTAGGTTTTAGAGAAATATATCTAATTGGTAGTTTTAATTTAGTACCAAATTCTTAAAACCTGAATTATTTTTCAATGGGTTGGTTGTCTTCATCCACAATGACAAATATCTCTTCTTTCGGTTTTTTCATGAGATACTTTTCACGGGCGAATTTTTCGACTAATTTTTTGTTGCCCATTACCTCTATTCTTTCTATTTCTACTTCTTTTATTTTTTGGATATAGTATTTTTTTTCATCTTCCAGACGCCACAATTCACGATACATTTTGATTTGCGTAAAAATATCATTAATGTCAAAAAATAACATCCATACGAATAAGACTGCAAAAGTCAGGGTGTAAAAACGATATTTATGCAAGAGAAGATTTTTCATAACAAAGCCGATTATTTTCCCACAAATATAGTGATTTTGAACGTTGTTTGATAAATATAGATAGTCTGCATTTTGAGAAAGACCATAACTGTGTAATCTTTTGTTAAGTTGAAAGGAGTGAAATTTTCATTGATTTTTCAATATCAGTCATGACTTCCCACGCAATTTGACGTGATAAAGCCTTAACTTTATGAAAATATTTTAAAGCTTTATCAATCTGCGGAATATCCGTGTTGTCAATAATCATTCACTGAATATAAATATGTCAAAGAAAGAAATACTCCTACTTTTTGCCGCCATTGGTTTTCTGATTATTTGGGTTTTAGACCTCCGTGCGGGACTTCCTGTTGGACTTGAGCCTACTTTTTGGAACAAAATCTTCTATCATTATTCTTGGTTAATGTTTGCGGCTGGTTGTTTGTTTTATTTTCAATATTCTAAACAAATACGCTTAAAAAAAGAAGAAGATGAAGCCAAAAATAAACCTAATGAAGAAGTAAAAGACGATAAAAAAGCCCAACGTAAGGCTTTAACGAAGGGAAAGAAGTAGGTTTTTTGTATATTTGAGAATATAATATTTGATTATGCCTAAAATTAGCGTGCTCAAAAGGTTTATTTAAAATGAGAAACGTAGTAGAATTTCAACCAGTAATTGAGAACGTTAGCTTATCATTTGAAGAGAAAATCGTCATTTATTTAAAAGATAGTCGAATTATCATTGCTTTTAATAGAGCGATGATAATCAGTTCAACGACTTGATTTAACTGAAAGAAAAAAATATCATTAATGACCAAATTATTATGTTTCAAAATTGCAGTGAGGTCTTTTATTTGGAACAGTTTTTGGGTCGTCAACAAGCGTATAAATACCATTTTGCATAAAACCTCCTAACCAATATATGGACTCCCAACAAGCATTAGGAATTATAATATCAATCATTTCATCAGCATTCTTTTCTGGCGTTGAAATGGCATTTGTTTCTGCGAATAAACTCTATTTTGAACTTCAAGCAAAACAGGGCGTTATCACGGGGCAAATTATTTCAAGATACCTTAAAAATCCCTCAAAATTTATCGGTACAATGCTCATAGGCAATACTTTGTCGCTGGTAGCTTACGGTATTTTCATGGAAGGCTATTTGCACGAAACCATTATGCACACCGCTTTGCCAGACTGGTTGAGTGGGTTTCATTGGATGCAAACGAATTTGGTGGCTGGTCTTGTCGCTTCTTTTTTTGGTACTGTTTTGATTTTGATGACTTCTGAGTTTACGCCTAAAAGTATATTTCTCTTAAATCCAGATGGTTTTTTGGAAGTCTTAGCGATTCCCATTTTGATAATTTATACCCTCATGTATCCGCTCGTTTGGGCAATTGTTGGGCTGTCTAAGTGGTTTATCAACAATGTGTTACGTTTGGAGTATTCCGAAGAAAGACCTGCTTTTGGATTAACTGATTTGAATAATTATCTCCAAAATCTAAATCGAAAAACTTCTACTGAAGATGAAACAGAAGTAGATACTAAAATTTTCAATAACGCTCTTGAATTCAAACAAGTGAAGGTGCGTGATTGTATGATTCCGAGAACTGACATTGTGGCGATGGATATTGAAGGCGGAATGGATGAACTCAAAAAGGCTTTTGTAGAAAGCGGTCATTCAAGGGTTTTAGTTTATAAAGAAACAATGGAAGATGTTTTGGGATACTGCCATTCGTTGTCGATGTTTAAAAAACCGAAAGAAATTCAGGGTATTCTTACGCCCATTCCAATTGTTCCCGAAGCGATGCCTGCAAAAGATTTATTGTTTAAGTTTTCTAAGGAACATAAATCGTTGGCATTGGTGGTTGATGAATTTGGTAGTACCGCCGGTTTAGTGAGTATGGAAGATGTAATGGAGCAAATTTTTGGTGATATTGAAGATGAATTCGATGATAATGAAAATCTGACCGAAAGGCGTTTAGAAGAAAAAGTTTATTTGCTTTCTGGGCGTTTAGAGATTGATTATTTAAACGATAAATACGATTGGAATCTCCCTGAAGGTGATTATGATACTTTGGGTGGAATGATTATTAGTATTAATGAAGATATTCCAGAGTTGAATGAAACCATTATTTTGCATCCGTTCAACATCCAAATAATGGAAATGACTGATGCCAGAATTGATTTAGTAAAACTGACAATTATTGGAGAAATTGAGAAAAAATCGGAAAGCTATTCAATGAAACACTAATTTTTTGATGTTAGATTTTCGTTTTAAATGTTTGTTGGTCGAACATCTGACAACGAAAGTCAAACATCAGAACTAAAGAATAACTTTCATCAAAGTTTGAATTTTCATCTCTGTTTCATACCATTCTTTCACTGGATTTGAATCTTCAGTAATGCCGCAACCTGCGTAAAATGTGCCTTCATTTCCAACAATTTTCACCGTGCGGAGATTGACAAACAAATGACTCTCTTCTTGAATATTGACTGGACCTAAAAAACCGCTGTAAAACTCACGGTTGTGAAGTTCTTGTTCAGCAATAATTTTAAGAGCCGAAATTTTTGGCATTCCACAAACTGCTGATGTTGGGTGTAATAATTCTAACATCACGGTTCCTAACTGTGGGAAATTAACTGCTTGTGTATCAACCATATAATCTGTACGGAGGTGCATTAAGTTTCCTGCCTGAACGGTTTTGGGTCCACTTTCGTGGTATTCTCTCAAACGAATTTTCTTGAAACATTCAATAATATAACGACTCACAAAAGCTTGTTCTTCAATTTCTTTGTGCGTCCAACGAATCGTATTTATGCACATGGTTTCGCCCTTTTCATCAATAGCCGATTGCGTACCAGCGAGCGACATGGTTCTGAATTTCCCATTTTTGTCCATACTCACCAAAGTTTCAGGTGTTGCTCCGAGCCATAAACAGTCAAATTCGGGTAAATAAACCAGAGAAATAAACGCATTTGAATACGTATTACAAAGTTTTTGAAAAGCCTCAACAACTTCGAAATTATCGGAAAAAGTAACGTTTTTAGTTCTTGATAATACTACTTTTTGAACATCACCATTTTCAATTGCAGTGATGGCATTTGAAACCATTTCCGCAAAAAGCATTTCATTATAATGTCCAAAATGCTTTTCTTCAGAATCAAAATTTGGATGTAATTCTGTGATTTTGGTCGTTTGCTCTTCTTCGTCAGAATATTCCAAATATTGTTTTTCAAAGACTTCTTTCTCTATATTTTGCCCCATTAAATTATCGTCAATCTCCTGATTTTCAATGTCAAAACGATAATATAAGTCACCCTTCAAGAACAAAGAATCTCCTTGGAATGGACTCATGGCAAAGCCTGATGGTAATTCTTCCAAATTAATTTTTGTGCGTGAAACTTGTCCTGAAAGGTCAATAATTAATTGCTTTTCTGTTGTTTTAGGAAGTCTCCAAAGAGCGATGGGAAAGCCTTCCGATAAAGCAGTTTTCCAAAGATTCTGAATCTTTGGCGATTTAGTGGAAATATGGATTTCTGAAGTCAGAGACATATTTTATGTTCACAATGAACGGTAAAAGGTTAACAGTATTGTTGATGATTTTTATATAACGATATGTTGAAAAGTGAGGTTTCAAAAAAATGCTTTTTTTGAAAATGTATCAATATACTTTTTCATTTCAATAGAATTCTTATTTGTGATACAATGTAAAAGCATCAGGTTACAATTCCAAAAACTCTTCAATACATCCATAAATATATTTCAAATCTTCTTCTGAAATACAATATGGAGGCAGTAAGTAAATTATATTTCCCAAGGGACGAATGAGAATTCCTTTTTCGATAAAAAACTTATAAGCAATATCTCGGATATTATTAAAATACGACGTTCCTTCTACTGTTTGAATTTCGATGGAAAGAATTGTTCCTTTAATGCTAATATTTTGGTATTGGCTATTTTTGCTTTTGAATGCTTGGTGTAATTTATTGATTTTTAGGATTTTATTATATGTTTCATCGCTCAATAATAAATCCAAACTTGCTAATCCTGCCGTACAAGCTAATGGATTTGCGGTGAAAGAATGACTATGGAAAAGCGTTTTTCGACGGTCTTCTGACAGAAACGCTTCATAAATTTCTTGCGTACAAGAAGTTACACCTAAAGCCATTGCCCCACCCGTAAGTCCTTTGGAAAGACACAATATATCAGGTTTGACTTCGATATAATCGGTCGCAAAAAGTTTACCTGTTCTGCCAAATCCCGTCATGATTTCGTCAGCAATTGTCAAAACATTATTTTCTTTGGCCAATTTGATGAGTTCTTCCAACATTTCGGGTTCATACATGACCATTCCTCCCGCTCCTTGAATGAGTGGTTCAAAGATAAAACAAGCGAATTCATCGGCATTTTTCATGAGGCTTTTCATCGTTTCCAACGATTTTGCTTCCTGACCTTTTACGGGAACAGGTAGATAAATCGTTTCGTATAAAAAGGACTCAAAAGGGGCATTAAAGCCTGATTTTGCACCAACTGCCATCGTGCCAAAGGTGTCACCGTGATACCCATTTTCGAGTGCAATTACCTTCCTTTTTTTTGTAAATCCCTGATTATGAAAATACTGAATGGCCATTTTTAGGGCAACCTCAACCGAAGTTGAACCATTATCAGAATAGAAAATTTTTGCCTGATTTTTGGGTAAAATTTCCAGTAATCTTTCTGCCAATCTTACGGCTGGTTCATGCGTAAAACCTGCAAAAATTACTTGCTCCAATTGCAAAAATTGCTCCGCTACCTTTCGGGCAATGTACGGGTGCGAATGTCCGTGCAAATTGACCCACCAAGACGAAATAGCATCAATGTATTTTTTCCCCGCATCATCATACAAATACGCTCCTTCTCCTCGCACAATTGGAATGGAAAATGGGGCTGTTTGGTGTTGTGTAAAAGGATGCCAAACTACTTTTGCATCTCGTTCCGTGAGTGAAGACGGTTGTATGTATGATTGTGTATTTTCTACGGGATATTCTATTTGTTCATTCATATTTTTAACCATAAAGGCATAAGTTTTAAGACCTATCTTATCGTGAAAATTCACGAACAGCTAAAGTTTTAAATTTATTCTAAAATCTAATTACCTCCGACCATTTTTTTACAACTTCTTTATCAATATGTTCTTCAAAATTTACTCTTCCCAAATACGTCATTTTTGTATAATTTAAAATAAAGTCTTCGGAAGATTCGTTTTCCTCTCCATTGAAAATTAAGCCTTTAACTTGAATATTATTTAGTTTTAAGATTTCGGCAGAGAGTAACGTATGATTGATTGAACCTAAGTAATTTTTTGAAATCAAAATCACGGGAATGTTCAATTTTTTGATTAAGTCAAGATTCGTTTCTTGGTCGTTCAAAGGTACCATTAAACCGCCTGCTAATTCTATAATTAAGTGGTTTGTAGTTTGTGGAAGTTCAAATTTTGACAACTCAATTTTCACGCCATCAATGGCAGCGGATGCGTGGGGCGACATGGGTTCGGTGAGTCGATATGTTTCTGAATGGAAAACGGTATTTACATTAGAAATTAAACTTTTAACGGTATCCGAATCCGTAAAATCTAATGCTCCAGATTGAATGGGTTTCCAATAGTCCGCCTGTAATGATTCTGTTAAAATACTGGAAATGAATGTTTTGCCTATTTCTGTTCCGATTCCAGCAACGATATATTGTTGTTTCATAGTAATTCCTTTAAAACTTCAAAAATTTGTAAAATTTCTTTTTCTGTATTGAACGAATGCAGGCAGATGCGTAATCGTTCTTTGCCTTTTGGTACGGTTGGCGAGACAATTGGCCGAATATCTAAACCTTTGTTTTGGAGTTTATTGGCGACCATTCTACAATTTTCATTGCCCGAAATAATAATACATTGAATTGCAGAAATGCTTTCAATGATTTCTAAATTGGGAATTTGTTGAGCTTGTTGCTTAAAAAAACGAATCAAACGATGTAACTCTTCATTTGAAAAATCTGGGAAATTTAATAGTTGATAGGCTTGTTGAATGCTCTGGTGAGTATGTTGTGGAGCAGCAGTGGTGTAAATAAATGACCGAGCAAAATTAATGAGATAATCTCTTAGGTTTTTACTACCTAAAACAATTGCTCCGTGGCATCCCAAGGCTTTTCCGAAGGTGATTATTCGAGCAAAAACGTGGTCTTCTAATCCTAATTCTGAAACTAATCCTTTGCCATTTTTGCCAAAAACACCCGTTGCGTGGGCTTCATCTACAATTAAGTTGGCTCCGTATTTTTGGGATAATTTTGCAATTTCTTCTAAATTAGCTAAATCACCATCCATGGAATAAACGGATTCGAGAGCGATGAAGGTATTCGATTTTTGAGGTATGATTTCTGTGGTTGGCTGAGGAGGTTTTTTAGTGTTTTGGGAGATAGTGTCACTAATTGAAATTTGGGAATTCTGCTCTAAACTCTGTAATTTAAAAGTCAAACTTTCCACATCATTGTGCTTGAATTTATACCTCGTAGCATAGCTCAATCTGGCTCCGTCAATCATACTGGCGTGAATGAGTTCATCGGTCAATAATACGTCATTTTTCTGTGGAATGCACGACAATAAACCAACATTCGCATCATAACCTGAGTTGAAGATTAAGCCTGCTTCAGCTCCGTGAAAATCAGCAATTTCTTGTTCGAGGTCTTCTACAAATTTTGTGTTTCCCGCCAAAAGTCTTGACCCAGTTGCCCCTGATGGAGAGTCAATATTTTCCGAATTTAGCCTTATTTTTCGGGAAAATCCGAGATAATCGTTGGAACAAAAATCAACCAAATTTTCTGAAGTTCTGAGAGAGCGAAAAAGCGATTGTTCTTTTCTTTGTTGAAGAATCGTAAAAAGATGTTGTTCGATATGTTTCACAAGCCTGTTATTTGACTACAAAGTTAATGACAAAAGCCCTAATATTCTTTGTCTAAGTACTTCTAATCACGCTTATCGTATATTCTATTTTTTTTTGCTATTTTGCTTGACATTGCATTGAAATTTTGCGTAACTTCGTACTTAATAGGTGTAGAACTATTTACTAAGATTGCCCAGATGGTTTCCGTCTGGGCAACTTTTTTTATAATACCTTAAGAAATTATAGCTTGACTATAAAAAAAAGAGGCCGTCTTTTGAGACAGCCTCTTTTTGGTTTTTAGAATACCGTTTTAATGAAAATTAACCACTTTAATTTTTAGCCCCCTGAACCGCCGAACCTGATTTTTTCTGTGCTTCTTGCATCGGATTTGGCTGTGGTGGACGTTGTCCTTTGAATACTTGGAAACGAGATGGTTGCTCTGGCTCACGTGGGAAAGCGTTGTCATCGGTATCAATATCAGCAATTTCCATGAATGGGTCAAGTGTCCATTTGGCTACTTTTTTATCCGTAGGAATTACTTTCTTGACTTCCTTGTCGTTCAAACGCCAAATTTCCGCAGGAATTCTGAATACTTCATTCGTTCCATCTTCGTAATTCGCTTGCACGATAACTGGCATTGGTAAACCACCTTTATTTTTTATGTTCAATACATAAAAATTCTTGTTGCTATCGACTAATTTCTTTTCGTCTTCCGATAAACCAGCCATGAATTGGTCGTATTTTTTCTTATCGGCTTCGTTGGTTGCGAATTTATCGTAAGTGTTGTAAAAATCTCTCATGTCTGGGTTCTCTTCTACAACAGTTTTCTGAATATCTTTTTTGTTACGAATATTGCTTATGGTCTGACGTTTAGCTTCGGCATCTTTACGAGCAGCTTCGCTTTTCTTTGCAGGATCAACGTTGTCAATTCCGTACCATTCTACGGTTTCAAGTGATTGATTTACAGGCTCAACTCCGTAGAACCAGCCTTTCCAGAACCAGTCCAAATCAACGCCCGAAGCATCTTCCATTGTACGGAAAAAATCAGCAGGATATGGTTGTTTGAATGCCCAACGACGTGCGTATTCTTTGAAAGCAGCATCAAATAATTCACGTCCCATGACGGTTTCACGCAAGATATTTAAAGCCGTTGCGGGTTTTGCATAAGCATTTGGACCAAAAGCCATGATATTTTCCGAATTCGTCATAATTGGCACTTGTTGCGTTGGGTCGGTTTTCATGTAAGGTACAATGTATTGAGGCTCACCACGACGAGATGGGAAGTTTCTGTCCCATTCTTGTTCTGCTAAATATTGGCAGAAAGTATTCAAACCTTCGTCCATCCATGACCATTGTCTTTCGTCAGAGTTTACAATCATTGGGAAGAAATTATGTCCCACTTCGTGAATGATTACGCCAATCATACCTGCTTTTACTTGCTCAGAATACGTTCCATCTGCTTCTGGACGACCGCCGTTAAACGAAATCATGGGATATTCCATACCGCCACCCACAGTTGAATGACATGAATACGCCACTGGATATGGATATGCCACACTGTGCTTTGAATATGAGCGTAAAGTATGAGCCACCACCATCGTTGAATATTGTCCCCAAAGTGGATTTCCCTCTTTTGGATATAAAGACATTGCCCAAACTTTTTTGCCCTCAACATCTACTTGCATGGCATCCCAAATGAATTTACGAGAACTCGCAAAAGCAAAATCACGTACATTATCAGCTTTGTAAATCCACGTTTTCTTGCCTGAGGGCTTGCCTTTTTCAGCTTTTTCTGCTTCTTCTTGAGATACGATTAATACTGGACGAGTGGCAGTTTTTGCTTTTTCCCAACGCTTTATTTGTTCCGCAGAAAGTACAGCATTGGGGTTTTGTAATTCTCCCGAAGCCCCAACGATGTGGTCGTTTGGTACGGTCAAAGCAACTTTATAATTCCCGAAAGTCAAAGTAAATTCACCTTGTCCCAAAAACTGTTTGTGTTGCCAGCCATAAACGTCATTATAAACTGCCATTCTTGGGAACCAGTGAGCGATGAAATAATTTACGTTGCCGTCTTTCGCAAAATATTCGTAACCCGAACGTCCGTAATATTCTGTAATTAAATAATTCCAATCAATTGAGAATGAGATGCTTGCCCCTGATTTTAAAGGCGTTGGCAAGTCAATACGCATCATGGTATTATTGATGGTATGTTTCAAAGGAGAGCCTTTTGCATCTTTAACCGAAAGAATATTGTAACCGTATTTCTTTGGGTCAGTCAATTCTTTAAACTGAGCAAAACTTGCTTGTCCGTTGATACCGCCCGTTTTTGTATTTGCCCCAATAGCATCTTTTTGGAAAAGATTTTGGTCTAATTGCAACCACAAATACTGTAACTCATCGGGAGAATTATTGAAATAGGTAATGGTTTCCGAACCCGTGATTTTACGTTCAACATCATCTAATTCTGCCTTGATGTCATAATCAGCCCGTTGTTGCCAATATTCTTTTCCTGGACTACCCGAAGCCGTGCGGTAAGTGTTGGGGGTTGGTAAAATAGTTTCTAATTGCTCGAAACGCTTATTCCCATTGTAAGGATTCGTCGGAGCTTGTTGAGCCAAAAGCTGTGTGCTTTGAGCAATGAGTACACCAAAAAGTAGTTTGAGTGTGTTTCGCATTGGGTTTTTAGGTTGAAGTGAAATAGTAGTTTAATTAGTGAATTGTGAGTTAGTAAATTGTGAATAACATACCACTCAGCATTCATCGAAATCTTAATAATACGAATTTAATGAAAAAATAAGCCATACCAATCATTTATGGTTCGTTATCAGGGTAGAAACCGTTTCAAGTTCCAAATCTCTGTTTTGGGCGATGTCTTTAGGAGTATAATTAATGGGAAAGTTGGGCATAATCCCACGCCCTAAATTGGGAACTTGGGTATTGATTTCGATATGAAAATGTGGTAAGTTGACCTTTAATTTGCTTTGTGGCAAAATCACTTTCGAAATTAAACCTCCGCTACAACCCGCTTCGCCACCACCTGTTTCTTGTCCGACGAAAATAGCATTGCTATGTGCTTTTAACAAACTTGCTAAAATTGCTCCCGCCGAAAAAGTAAAACCACTCGTGAGGACGTAGATATTTCCCGCAAAATGCGAATCTTTATAAGGAGTCAATAGCGAAATACCGTCCACAACTCGTCTGTACTTGCCATTTTTGAGTTGTTTTAATTCTTTCGGATTAAAAAGATGGTCTTTCGGAGCGGGTTCAATTTCTTTGGTGAAAGAAAGTTTGCCAACGGGAGCATCGCAAGTCAGGAAATTTGGGATAGTTTTTTTGAGAATATATTTCAAAATATCGTCGGATATTCCAACATCTCCGCCCGAATTATTGCGTAAATCAATGATTAAATCTCTGATTTTTTTCTGCTTAATTTCAGTAAAAGCTTTCCGATGAAAAACCTTATAATCTTCATAGCCAAACCCATTGCAAGTCATCAATAACGCATTTTCTTTTTTCAAGATTTTATAATTTCGCATATTCTCCAAGTCCTTCGCTTTGGCAATTTTCTCTTCTGCTTTTGTGAGTTTTTTTTCGGGTTTGATGGGTTCGGGTGATGTCCTTTTCTTGGTAAAAACAACACTTTCTCGAATGTTCCCAAGCGTATCTTTTACCGTAAAACGATATGGCTCTTTTTTGCCAAAGTGATACATCAAGGCTTCTTCAAAGCGATAAAGTCCGATGAAATAGTCTTTAAAAGTTTGGTTAAAACCATCAGCAGAAAGGTTCTTTCTAACAAATTTCACAAATTCAGTGACAGGAATACTATCAATTGCCACGATTTCTGTGCCTTTTGTAAGTGTAGAATCAGAACATCTTTTGCTAAGATTTACAATCAATAATTTATCGTTGATATATTTCAATTGCATCGGTAGCCAAACTGGTTGTTGTGCAATTTCAAATGCTTGAGAATAATTCAAATAAGTATGTCCACAATGAATTTTAGCAATCAATTGGGCAAATATCTCGTACAATTCTCGCTCATTCATCGGGCGGTTGAGCAACAATTTCGTAGCCCTAAAAGCACTATCCATTTCCGTTTTGGGCGTGTACCAATAAAGACTCGGATGGGATTCTTCAAGAATACGTTGAAGAAAGTCAAAATCCTGATTGATTTGCTCGACGCTAAGTTTTTGGGCTGAAATAGTTTGTTGTTGGAAAAGAAAAAATAGAAGTAGGTAGAGGATTTTTTTCATGGCGTGGAGGTTAATTGGTAATGATTTTGTAAATTTAATCTAATCGAAATTACAAATTTATCCTCATTCCAAAAACAAAAATCTTTTACGTCTCGTTACGGTTTTAGATATTAAAATTTGGGGTTCTATAATCACCAATCATTCAATAACAATTCACAAATATATTCAGATATGGCACACGCAAATCCAGATTTAATTAATGCCCTTCGCATTACTGCCAAAAAACTGGCAGAAGGTGGAAATTACCAATGGGGACACATGGGCAGTTGTAATTGTGGAAATTTAGCTCAGGAATTAACCAATCTCACCAAAGCTGAAATCCATCAATTTGCCATGCAAGGGCGTGGCGATTGGCGGGAGCAAGTGGAAGAGTTTTGTCCTACCAGTGGATTAAATATTGATTTGTTAATCATTGATTTATTGAATCACGGTTTGACTGTAACCGATTTGCAAGATTTGGAATGGTTGGCAGATAAGAAAATTTTACAGCGTATTCCGCTTGAAAGAAGAGATAAAATGCGTCACAATGTGCGTGAGGACGTGGTTTTGTACATGACTGAGTGGGCGAGAATGTTGGAAGAACAATTGATTCCGCACATTAAACTGAACCTTGATTTCTTGCAAGATAATTTTGTGGTGGAGAACACTCAGAAAATACAACAGAGCGTTTAGCGGTTTATATTAAAAGATTATCTAAGGCATAAGACGAAAGTTTTATGCCTTTTTTGTTTGTTGAAAAATAATGTATTTTTATGTTTCAATCTTCCAAAAACAAACATGAAAAATCTATTAATTGCCTTTTGTTTGCTGTTATTTTTCAATCAATTATCGGCTCAAAATCTGAATCAAAAAACCTATTGCAATCCGATGGACATTAACTATCGGTACAATTTTGAGCAATTAAATGAGCAAATTTCCTACCGTTCGGGTGCTGACCCTGTGATTGTTAATCATAAGAATGAATACTATCTTTTCGTGACAATTTCGGGTGGCTATTGGCATTCCAAAAATCTAATTAATTGGGAATATATTACGCCAAGTATGTGGCCGATGGAAGATATGTGTGCGCCAGCGGCGATGTCGGTGCGAGATACACTTTATCTTTTTCAATCTACTTTTGAGCAACGTCCAATTTTGTTCAGTACCGAACCCGAAAAAGGGAAACTGCAATTTTATAACCGTTGGTTGCCTCGTTTGCCTCAGTACATTGGCCCTTGGGACCCCGCTCTTTTTTACGACGAAGACCTCGATAAATGGTATATGTATTGGGGTTCATCGAATGTGTACCCGCTTTTTGGGGCTGAATTAGACAAAAGCAAGAATTTAACCTATAAATCTAAATATCAGGGATTGATATATCTCGACCCTAAAAATCACGGTTGGGAGCGTTTCGGACGTGATCATCGTGATACTATCCGACCATTCACGGAAGGAGCGTGGATGACCAAACACGGCGGTAAATATTTCTTGCAATATGGCGCTCCTGGTACAGAATACAACGTTTATGCCAACGGAACGTACATCGGTGATAATCCGCTTGGGCCATTTACGTATGCACCTTACAACCCAATTTCTTACAAACCTGGGGGATTTATGACGGGTGCGGGACACGGGAATACATTTCAAGATAATTACGGAAACTATTGGAATACAGGTACGCCGTGGGTGGCGGTAAACTGGGCAATGGAGCGTAGAATTGTGATGTTTCCTGCGGGTTTTGACGTTGATAATCAAATGTTTGCGAATACCCGTTTTGGCGATTTTCCGCAAAAATTACCCACAAAAAAATGGGATAATAAAGACGATTTATTTACGGGTTGGATGTTGCTTTCGTACAAAAAACCTTGCACGGCTTCATCTGTTCGGGATACTTTGACGGCGCAGAAAGTGACGGACGAAAATCCAAGAACTTTTTGGGTAGCAAATACCAATAAAGAAGGCGAATCTTTGACGATAGATTTGCAAAATAATTGCGACGTAAAGGCTTTGCAGGTAAATTTTACCGACTATAAGTCAGACGTTTATAATTCTAACGAAGCCCGAGTTTATACCCAATTTAAGTTCTACGCTTCTTTGGATGGCAAAAATTGGGATTTGATTTCGGATAATACAAACGAACCCCACCGTGACCGTCCGAATGCCTACGTAGAATTGCCTAAAAGCATAAAAGCACGTTATATCAAATACGAAAATGTCCACGTACCGATGCGGAATTTGGCGGTGAGTGATATTAGAGTTTTTGGAAATGGCTCAGGAAAATCGCCCGAAATTCCGAAAAAATTAACCGTAAAACGTCAGGCTGATACTCGAAATGCGGATATTTCTTGGGAAAAACCCGCTAATGTGGTGGGTTACAATATTCTCTGGGGAATTGCTCCTGATAAATTATATCAAACCTATCAAGTTTGGGGAGATGCGTCTAATGCATTGGAATTGAGAGCTTTAACCGTTGGACAAAAATATTATTG
>JAZKDE010000039.1:0-14008 GCA_040387735.1 Bacteroidota bacterium | reverse complement strand
AAATTGCGAGAAATGGCGGAAGCTGGGGTTGGGTTTTATGAGTAGGGTTTAAAAGAAAAAAGCCTTGATTTACAAGGCTTTTTTCTTTTATTGATAACAAAATTTGAAAACTTATGGCTTTATTTTTGCCGTTTTATGGTTAAGTTTACACATATCATAGGGATTATGAAATTAACTCTCCTGAATTTGCTATACTTGACCACAAATTTTAATTTTGCACTATGGATTACAGATTAGAAAACCTATCAGAAGACGATTTTGAAAGTCTTATTAATATGCTCTGCCAAAAAGTTCTTGGTATGGGAACAGTCAGTTTTCCAAAAGGGAAAGATGGAGGTCGAGACGGTCGATTTATAGGGACCGCAAATAAATATCCTTCTGAATCATCAAAATGGTCAGGGAAGTTTATTATTCAAGCTAAACATACAACTGATTATAATGGTAGTTGCGCTGATAATTCTTTCTTTGGAAATCCATCAAGCCTTATAAATAAGGAAATTAAAAAAATAAAAGTTTTAAAAGCTAATAATGAAATTGATAATTATCTATTATTTACAAATCGGAAAGGTGCAGCTGAAAGTCAAGAAAAAGCTGTAGTATATATCAAAAAAGAAGTAGATTTAGAATGTGTTGATATCATTGGTAAAGAGACGATACATTCTTGGTTATCACAAAATGATGAGATTGCAAGGTATTTCAAAATTGGAATTTATGCTCTTCCTCTTGTACTAACAGAATTTGACATAAAAGATATAATTATTGCTTTTGGAAAGCAAGTTTCTGCAATAAGAGGGATACAGATAATAACTGATGAAAGTATTATTAGCAATACTCCGAAAGAAGAAAAAAATAAGCTTAATAATCTCTCCAAGGAATATTATGATAATCAGATTAGAAAAAAGTCACAACAATATTTTGAAGATATAGATGATTTTCTTTCCGATTTTAATAATCAAGAATATACTGCTATGTACTATAATTTTGCAGATGAACTAAGTAACAAGATTGAAATCAAAAGAGATACTTTTAATAAATTCGAGGAAATATTTATGTATCTATATGATATAATTTTTGAAGCCAATAGAATAGAACTTGGTAAAGACAGAAGGTTAATTTGGATTTTTTTACATCATTTATATTTCAATTGCCATATCGGAAGAACCGTATGATTGCAGCACATAAATATCTCAACTTGGATTTATCAGTTATCAATGTAAGTGCATTAATAATTGATAAATTAAAAAAAAATGGCTTATTGACATACGATGAGCTTTTAAATATGACCATAGATGCTCTTGGTAAAAATGCAAAGGAGGTTTTTCCATATTCTTTAAATTTTCTTTTTCTATTGGATAAGTTACACTATTTGCCTCAGTTGGATGTATTTCAACTAAATTTTGACTAAATGAAACTAAGTAAATTATATAGTAATAAACCTTTTCATAACCTCACCTTTATTACGGATAAAGGTGGGCTAAATGTCATATTGGGTGATGCAAAAGGAGTACAAGAGGCATCTAATTCACATTCATTAGGGAAAAGCAAACTGGCAGAGTTACTTGATTTCATGCTTTTAAAGGGTGCAAGTAAATCATTTTTTTTCTACAATAAAGACGAAAATATTGAAAAATTTGAAGGGTATGAATTTTATTTAGAAATTTTATTGAATAGTGGTCGGTATTTGACCATTAAAAGAATGGTCAATCCAAATTCCAAAATTTCATTTAAATTAAATGATGCTCTATCAGATGGCTATATTCTTTATGAAGATTTTGACAAATCATTATTAGCTATTGATAAAGCCAAAACCTACTTAAACGAATTATTAGATATAGATTTTTTAAAAGGAACTCAATATGATTTTAGAAAAATTGTAAATTATTCTTTACGTCTCGAAGGGGACTATAAACATAAAAATAATACGATATTCCAATTAAGTAAATTTAATAATAAAAATGACAAAGATAGTTGGAGAGCTCTCATTTTTAGTCTATTAGGTTTTGATGGAAGTGTATTAATAAAAAAATATGAGTTAGAAGAGAATATAAAAAAGAGTAATTTAACCATTAAAGAGCAAGAAAAAGATTTTGGAATAAAAACAGAAGATAAGGATTTAGTTGTAGGAAAAATTCAAAATGCAGAAATTGAAAAGGATAATTTATCGAAAGAATTAGATAGCTTTAATTTTTATCAACAAGACAAAGAAACCATACAGAATTTGGTTGGTACAATCGAAGAAGAGATTTCAAATTTGAATACTCAAATGTATAATATTGAGTACGACATCAAAAAATTAAATGACTCTATTCGGAATGAATTCTCTTTTGATTTGAATAGAGTAAAAACACTCTTCGATGAAGTAGAATTATATTTTTCAGACCAACTTTCTAAAACGTATGAACAATTAATCACTTTCAATCACCAAATTACACAAGAGCGAAACCTTCAAGTACGCCAAACACTAAAAGAAAAGCAACAAGAATTGCGAGAAACAAATATTCGATTGATAGATTTGAATAAGCGTAAGGAGCAATTCAGATATCTGATACAGGATACATCTCTATTTAAAAAATATGCTACTTATCAGAAAAAAATAATTGAAATAGAAAGAGACCTTTATCGTTTTAATTCCCAATTAGAAGCAATTGAAGAAATTGAGAAAAAGAAAGGAAGTATAGAAGAGACACAAAAGCATGAACTTCAAGATGTTAAAGATAAGATTAAAGAAATTGTAGATAATACTGTAAAATGTTCTTTATATATGAATATTAGAAGAACTTTTTCGGAAATTGTAAAACGTATTTTAAATGAGGATGCTCTGATAAAAATTAGTCCTAACCAAAATTATAATATTGAATTTAGTCCCGAATTTCTTAATTCTTCAAAGGCGGAAGGAGGAACTTATTACAAAATACTTTGTATTGCTTTTGATTTAGCTATATTAATTAATTACAGAGATAAGTCTCATTTCCGTTTTGTTTATCATGATGACGTAATTTCAGGAGATGATAACGGTGTAAAAACAAGACTAATTGAAGTGGTTCGTGAAATATGCGAGAGATATGATATACAATATATTTTCTCCGCAATTAAAGATAACATTCCTGCTGGAATAGATTTATCAGAAAATATCATTTTAGAACTCAATGACAAAGATGATAATGGAAAACTATTTAAAATGAGTTTTTAATTTTAGATTTAGCTATATTTAAAGGCAAGTTCTTGTGAACTTGCCTTTTTAATTCCCCAACTCCATGAAAAAAACACTATTAACACTTCTAACAACAGCGCTAATTTTTAGTATAAAAGCCCAGCAACTTTCGGTTGAGCAAATTATGCAAGACCCCAAATTTACCATTGGGGCTTTGCCTTCAAATATCTTTTGGGCGGAAGATTCTAAGACTATTTATTTTAACTGGAATCCAGATAAAAACAAGGCTGATTCGCTCTATGGGGCTTCGGTGGCTGAGAAAAAGCCGTTTAAGATTGCTCCGCAGGTACGTCGAGCATTACCTTCAAATAATGGGAATTATTCTACTGATTTTGGCAGAAAAGTTTATTCCAAAAATGGTGATTTGTTCTTGATGGATTGTAGAACGATGGCGATTCGTCAGATTACTAATACCGTTGAATCTGAGTCTAATCCAAGTTTTAATAGTAAGGATGATAAAATCGTTTTCACGAAGGGAAATAACCTTTTTAGCTTTAATATTAGCAACGGTGAAATTGACCAATTGACTAATTTTCAAGCGGGTACAAAGAAACCAGAACCGAAATTAAGCGAGCAGGAAAAATGGCAAAAACAAGACCAATTAACCCTATTTGATATTTTAAAGGAACGTTCCGATAAGAAAAAAGAAGGCGATAAAATCCAAAAAGCGGATTTGCCAAAACGTGCCAAAGAGATTTTTGTGGAGGATAAAAATATTTTAGAACCACAATTGAGTCCCGATGAAAAATATATCACCTATCGTTTGTCAAAATCGGCAACGGGAGCAAAATCGGCTTTTGTGCCAAGTTACGTAACCGAATCTGGTTTTACTGAGGATTTACCCGCCCGTACGAAGGTGGGCGCTACTCAGACATCGTATGAATTTTGGGTTTATGACATCAAAAAAGATACTGCTTTGCAGGTTTTAACGAAAGCAATTGAAGGAATTTTCGACGAACCCGATTATTTGAAAGATTACGTAAAAAAATCACTTGTTGTTAAAAAAGATACTGCCAAAAAGAAACCTGAACCCAGAAAAGTAATTTTTAGCAATGTTATTTGGTCGGAAGATGGGAAATATTGCGTTTTAGTCGTGAAAAGTCAGGATAATAAGGATCGCTGGATTATGCGTCTCGACCCTGCCACGCAACAATTACAAACCATTGACCGTCAGCGTGATGAGGCTTGGATTGGCGGGCCTGGCATTGGTTTTGGGGGAAATGTAGGAACAATGGGTTTTTTGGCCGATAATCAAACGCTTTACTTCCAGTCGGAAGCTGATGGATATTCGCATCTTTACGCCGTGAATTTATCAACTTCTGTGCGCAAGCAACTCACAAAAGGAAAATTTGAAGTTCAATCGGTGCAATTATCTCGTGATAAACAAAATTTTTATCTCACCACAAATGAGGTTAACCCTGGCGAACAGCATTTTTATCGCATGGCAGTAGCGGGTGGCGTTCGAACTCGTTTGACTAAAATGACGGGTTCAAATCAAGTGGTTTTATCGCCAGACGAAACAAAATTGGCCTACTTAAACTCCTTCTCAAATCGCCCATGGGAGGTCTTTTTGCAAGAAAATGATGTAAATAATTCCCCTTCGCAAATCACAAAATCGCAGAGTCGTCAATTTAAAGAATACAAATGGCGTGAACCCGAAATTATCACTTTCAAAGCCGAAGATGGTCAGGATGTTTACGCCCGTCTTTACGAATCTAAAACGGGAGAACAAGGCAAAAAACCAGCCGTGATTTTCGTTCACGGAGCGGGTTATTTACAGAATGTTCACAAATGGTGGAGTCAGTATTTCAGAGAATATATGTTTCATAATATGCTCGTAGATAATGGCTATACGGTTCTGGATATTGACTACCGTGGTTCGGCGGGTTATGGACGAGATTGGCGGACTGGAATTTACCGTTTTATGGGTGGGAAAGACCTTTCTGACCACGTGGATGCTGCTAAATACTTAGTTGAACAACAGGGAATTGACTATAAGAAAATTGGTATTTACGGTGGTTCGTACGGTGGATTTATTACTTTGATGGCGATGTTTACCAAACCCGATGTTTTTGCGGCGGGTGCAGCCTTGCGTCCTGTAACGGATTGGGCGGCTTATAATCATCCTTATACCGCTAATATTTTGAATGAACCACAAGCAGATTCAATTGCTTATCAGCGAAGTTCACCCATTTATCATGCCGAGGGTTTGAAGGGAAATCTATTAATTTGTCACGGAATGGTGGATGTAAACGTACATTATCAAGATGCAGTTCGACTTTCGCAACGACTTATTGAACTCAGAAAGGAACACTGGGAATTGGCTTCTTATCCAATGGAAGACCACGGTTTTGTAGAACCAACGTCTTGGATGGATGAATATAAGCGGATTTTTAAACTTTTTGAGACAACTTTGAAGAAGTGATTAGTACCACAGACTTTAGTCTGTTGATTCTATGAACAGACTAAAGTCTGTGGTACTAATAATTACTTTTTAACCTCCGCCTTTTTAAATAACTGCTCAAAATTACTCACCGCTAAGTTCAACTGAATAATATTATTTATATCAACATTATTTTTGTCAGTATTATTAAAACGGAAAATAGTTTGTTGCATATAACCCGCTTCAACCGCAAAAAACTTATTGAATTTATAACCCAAACCAATCAAAACACGGTTTTGGTCTAATAAATTAGTATTGGCAACTTTCTCTCCCGTATTCACAAAAACTTCATCATACGCCTGCGCATAAAGTGTTTTGTCATCCATTTTGGCATGATTCAATGGTACCGTCATTTTGAATTGATAACGGAAACGCTCTTTAAAAGTAGTCGTTGAAAAATCTCCTCCGTATAAAAAACTGTGGTCGTTAACGGATTGATTTTGTCCAAACCAACGAAATTCATAACGCAAACGATTATCAAAACGAACTCTTCCAACATTTTGCGTCAAAATTACTTGTGGTGTTACACGCAACTCAGAGAAAAAAGCTGACGGACTACCATCTTTAAAACGATAAGAACCAATCCATCCCAAAGGCATTAATGAAAAACGAATATTCGGATTCATTTGATAATGAATGTACGGACGGAAAACGTGCTGATTAAGGTTATTGTAGGGGTTTCCTGTCGTTGTGCCATCGTTATAATCACCCTGCATATCTTCACGACGGTGTTGATTTTCGATTTGCCAAGAGAATTTACCCGCAATTTTACCAGAAACGTTTACGTCAGTCCAACCATTCGAGATGTGATAATATTGACGTGGACTTTGAGAAAAGGATACAACAGAGAAGGTCAGCAATAATATTGCTGACAATGTTAAAGTTTTCATTGGGATTTTCTATATTGGTTATTGTAATAAAAAAAGCTTTGATTTTGAATAGTGGTATTTCAAAATCAAAGCTGTGTAGTCAAAATACTATCCTAAAACAGTACGGAATAAATAAAATAAAGTAGCTGATAATAAGATAGTTACAGGTAAAGTAAGCACCCACGCCATTACAATATTTTTAACTGTTCCACCTTGTAAGTTCTTGATTCCTTTTGAAGCAACCATCGAACCCGCAATACCCGAAGACAATACGTGGGTTGTCGAAACGGGCCATTTGTAAGCTGTGGCCAAACCAATGGTGATAGAAGCAACTAATTCAGCTGAAGCACCTTGAGCGTACGTTAAATGTTGCTTTCCGATTTTTTCACCAACTGTTACCACAATTCGTTTCCAGCCAATCATTGTTCCTAAACCTAATGACAAGGCAATCATCCACATTACCCACTGTGGAGCAAAATCTGTTAAAGATGAAAGACCATTATTTGAATTTCCGAAAGTAAAGAATGGAGCTTTTTTACCTGCCGTAGCCGTTTTTAAGTCTTTTTTATCATCTGCACTTAAAGTAACAGCATCACTTTCCATCAATTTTTTTGAATGCTTATTGATATTCAAAACATCTTTACGGATTTCTAATTTCGTTTCTACTGTTAAGTTTTTTGAATTTAATGCTTTGTCTGAAAGGATGGTGTTCAACCCTTTTACGCCTTTCATTACTTTAGCGTAACTTTCTTTCTCGGTTGATGACAATTTAACCGTATCAATTTTAGTAATAATGGTTTGAACTGTTGTTACTTCTCCTTGTAATTTGAAAGGGTCAACATCTGTATTGATAGCAAAAAAACTTGGAAGAAAAGCGATAAGAATTAACATAACCAAACCAATTCCTTTCTGTCCATCATTTCTACCGTGAAAGAAACTTACCAAAGTACAAGTCATCACTAACATTGCACGAATCCAAATTGGAGGAGGAGTATCTTTTTTAGGCTCTTTAAAAATTTCTTTATTTTTGATTGATTTTTTCAAGATATACATAAAAACAATAGCAACCGCAAAACCAAAAAGAGGAGAAAGCAATAATGCTTGACCAATTTCAGTGGCTTTATCCCAGTTTACAGTGGACATTCCCTTGTTGTTTTCTGGTAACAAAGCATAACCAACCCCAATACCTATGATTGAACCAATCAAGGTGTGAGAAGACGAAGCAGGAAGGCCAAAATACCAAGTTCCTAAGTTCCAGATAATTGCAGAAAGCAACATCGCAAAAGCTAAAGCCATGGCGTGATACACATTGGGGTCAATGAGTAGTTCCGTAGGCAGCAGTCCAATAATTGACATGGTAACACCCACACCGCCCGTGAGCAAACCCAAGAAGTTCATAAAACCAGACCAAACAACTGCTTGTGTTGGTTTCAAAGAGTTGGTGTAAATAACAGTGGCGACGGCATTGGCAGTATCATGAAACCCATTCACGAATTCAAAAGCACAAGCCAAAAATAAACATAAAAAAAGGAGGATAAACAGAGATGTGTCGAGTCCGAACATTTTGGTTTTGGATTAAATTAGATAAAAGACAAAAGAGAAAAGAGTATTATTTTAAATGTTTAAAATTGAGTACTCTATAAATCTAAAATCATTACTCTAATCATTTTAAGTTATTCATATTGGTATTTTGCCACAAAGGTAGTTTGCTGGTATTGCTCCAATGTTAAGGAATTGTTAAATCTCCTTATTCTGAAAAAATTAAGACTGACTTCCTTAGATGAATAATACTTAAATGAATTAATAAACGTTGGATAATAAAGCAATAAAAGCCTTTCAGATTATCTGAAAGGCTTTTATTGCTTTATTATTTCTTTATAAACTTGTTATCAATAAATCAAAGTCTTTTTCTTTCTGAAAAATGCCTCGTCGTTTATTTTGGTTCATTTCCAAAATTTTAATAAAGTATTCTGGCGGATAAAACCCTTTTAATCTACCCAAAACCTGTCCGTCATAGTCTAAAAATAAGGTAGTTGGAAACTGAGTAACTTTGTATTTATCCGAAATTTCTAAAGATTCTAACTCATCTACATCAACTTTAAACGCAAAGTATTTCAAGCTAATAATAGAAGCTATTGTTTCATCCGAATAAGTTTCTCGATTCATTTTTACGCATGGCCCACACCAACTGGCTGAAAAATCCAGAATAATTGGCTTTTTCAAACGTTTTGCTTCTTGAAATAAATCTTGATATTTACCCGTAAAGAAAGATGACGTTACAATATCTTGGGCTTGGGTCTTTGTTGATATTATCAACAATACCCATATTAAAAATTGTTTTATCATTACATTTAAGATGTGTTGTGAGTCGTATTAAGTTTAACGTAAGACAATAATCAAGCCATAAATTTAAGAGATAAATTTGTAAATAGAAAGTGAACTAAGTATCTTAAAACCAAATAATTAATCAAGCAAAAAGCCTCAAGATTTCTTGAGGCTTTTTGTAAATATATCTACCAAAAGTATTAAAGAATTACTCCCAATGCTTTCAATGTTTCGATACTCAAAGCATTACCAGTTGCTAAGTTGTTATCTTTCTGGAATTGTAAGATAGCAGCCTTAGTTCTTATTCCGATGATGTCATCAATTGGGCCTGGATCATATCCTTTTGCTTTCAATGAGCGTTGGATTTGAATAATTTTCTCAGTAGTCAATTTTTGTTCACAAAGAACTTCAACCCAGTCAGCATAAGAATTACCCGATACTTGTGCTGTTGTAGTAAATGAACCATATTCAGCAGGAATAGTCGTTTCAGTAGTTCTTGCCGCAGATTTAACAACTGTTTTAGAAATAGTTTTGTATTCAGCAGGAATTTCAATTTCACGAGTTGCAACAGCATTAGCTACAACCTGACGAGTACGTGTTCCGTATTGTGCAGGAGTGTCGATAACTTTTGTTGTAGCAGGAGAAACCAATACTTGCTTAGAACGAGTTGCGTATTGAGCAGGAATAACTTGCTCTTTCACTTCAGCATCTTTTACTAAAACTTGTTTAGTAATTGTTGCGAATTCAGCAGGAATAGCAATTTCACGAGAAGAAGCAGCTTTCGCTAAAATAGTTCTTGTGATTGTTTTGTATTCAGCAGGAATTTCTTTTTCAGTTACACGTGCAGGTTGGTCAACCACTTCACGAGTGATAGTTTCGTATTGAGCAGCAATTTGAGTTGCATTTGCGAAAGCAGCATTTCCTGCATTTCCACCTGTTGGAGCAACAATTACTTGTTTTGTAAAAGTAGCGTATTCCGCAGGAATAGCAATTTCACGAGTAGTCGCAGGAGTTGCAACAACTTGTTTCGTAATCGTTTGGTATTGAGCAGGCGTTGTTACTTCTTTAGTTCCAGCAGGTACTTTCAATACTTGTTTCGTAATTGTTTTGTATTCAGCAGGAACTGTTACTAAACAAAGAATACGACAATCATCAGGGTTAGCAGATAAACAACCTGGGTCAGCTTTACCTCTTTCGTATTTTGTATATTCGTCACGAATTTTGATTCTTTCCGTTACGGTTTCGTAAGTAGGAAGAGTTGTTACCAAAGTAGTTGTAGCTTCTTTCAATAACATTTGTTCAGTTACCGTTTTATAAGTAGCAGGAATAACTTCTAAACGTTTAGAAGCTTCTTTTACCAATACTTGTTCCGAAACAGCTTTATAACCGAATTGTTGAGCAGCCAAAGTACTTGAAGCTTCTTTAACCAAACGTTGTTCTGTTACTTTTTTGAAAGTACCAGGAATAACCGTTAATACTTTAGACGCTTCTTTTACTAAAACTTGCTCAGTGGCAGTTTTGTATTCAGCAGGAATAGCTTCCACACGTGAATAAGCAGGTTTAACAGTATATTGCTCAGTTTCAGTTTTATAAACCGCAGGAATAACTGTATAAGTTTTTGATGCTGCTTTAGAAACATATTGCTCAGTTTCTGATTTTAAAACTGCAGGAACAACTTCTTGTTTTTTACAAGGGCTACCAGAAACAATTGTACCGTCAGTACCAACAAAGGCCTTACGAGCATTGTCCCAAGAACCTGCCAAGAAAGAACCCGTTGGGCAACCACCCATGAAGATATTTTCAGTAACAGTTTTGTAAACCGCAGGAATAACTTCTAAACGCTTTGAAGCTTCTTTCACTACGTAACTTTCAGTTTCAGTTTTAAATACCGCTGGAATAACTGTCACCGTTTTTCCAGCTTCTTTTACCAATACTTGCTCAGAAACAGTCTTATAAGCTGCAGGAACTACTTCCAAACGCTTAGAAGCCTCTTTCACGAGGATTGATTGGGTTTCCGTACCAAGTGTTGCAGGAACAACCGCAAGAGTTTTACCTGCTTCTTTGGCTACGTATTGCTCAGTTTTAGTGGTAAACTGGGCAGGTTTCAAACATTTTGCATAACATTTACCGTTAACAGCGTTAGGCGGTAGGTCATTTTGGGCAATAGCCACAGTACTGACCAAACTTAGTGTGACTGCTGTAAAAAGCAGTGAATAGTTAAGTTTCTTCATTGTTGTTGTTAGAAAAAATAAATCAGGTGTTTAAGGGGTTTGATTTAATTGACAAATATATACGGGGTTTTGGTAAAATACAAAGCCATAGGTACCTTACAAAGACAGATTCATCTTGTTTGGTACGCATAAAACGAGTTAAAGTAACATTGGTCGTGTTATATATAATAAATCAAAATAGCTCCGTTTAAAGGCGGGGAGCGTAAGTAAGGAAAAACTCTGTTGCAGAGTGTAGAGAGCGGAAGTGATAATTCTTATGTAAATTTGCAGATGTTTTACAAACATTGCAAATATTTCGTCAAAAATGAAATCCTTTTTTATCTTTTATTTTGTTTTATTTATTAAAATTATCATTTGTTAATTGTATTGCTACACTTATACTAACGTTATAGTTTTTTTCAACGTATTAAAGGTTAACTAATTACGTGTTTTTAACCAAGTTACCTTTATTAAATTCGCATAAATTAATGAAAATCTCAGAAGCAATTTTTTTACAAAGTAATACAGATTATCAGAAATGCCCGAAACCTGATAAGCCTGAATATGCCTTTATTGGTCGCTCAAATGTGGGGAAATCTTCCTTGATAAACGCTATTGTTCAGAAAAAGGATTTAGCTAAAACCTCACAAACGCCAGGCAAGACGCAACTTATTAATCATTTCCAGATTGATAAAAAATGGTATCTTGTGGATTTACCAGGATACGGTTATGCCAAGGTAAGTAAGGTTGACCGTGAAAAATTTGAGCTAATGATTCACGAATATCTGGAAAATCGGGAGAACTTGGTTTACACATTCGTGTTAGTCGATATTCGTCATGAACCCCAAAAATTGGATTTAGAATTCATCAATACTTTGGGTGAAAGAGGTATTCCTTTTTGTATCGTTTTTACAAAAGCTGATAAGTTATCGAAAACTGCTGTGGACAAAAACGTCGAGGTTTACCAACAAAAAATGTTAGAAACATGGGAAGAAATGCCACAATTTTTTATTACCTCTTCCGTTAATGGGAGTGGTCGAAAAGAAATTTTGGATACAATCGATAATCTAAATAAGGAGTATTAGTTCTTGGGTCGGAGGTATGACGTAAAAAATATGCCTTGGCGAACCCTAAGATTTTCTTCATAAAGATTTAACGAGTATTTTTGTCAAATAAATCAACGTAAAATTAATCACATAGTAAATTTATAAGCGAAGTTTAAGAAGGACGCAAATTGAAATTCTGATGATTCGCATATCTTTTACGAATAAATAAAACAAATGGAATTATTAAAAGAAGTAGCCAATATTTCAGGGCAAAGTGGTTTGTACAGAATCTTGAAACCTACTCGTACGGGTGTAATTGTTGAGAGTTTGGACGGTAAAAAAGCTCGTTCAGTAGTAGGTGCAAATGCTCGTGTATCAGTTTTGAAAGATATATCGGTTTATATGGCTAACCACCAAGATAATGCAATACCATTGGGAGATATTCTCTTGGCAATCAGAGAGAAACACGGTGAAAAAATAGAATTGAACGTAAAAAACTCTACGGATGCTGACCTTTTTGATTTCTTGGATTCTGTTGCTCCAGATTTTGACCGTGAAAAAGTATTTCCTTCTGACGTAAAGAAAATCATTAATTGGTATAATATTCTTTCTGCCAATTTACCTGAACTTTTTGAAACTCCAGCGGCCGTTGAAGTTGAAAAAACAGCAGAAGCGTAGATTTAGATAATAATTAACCGAGAATGTCTTGTTCCTGTTGATTGAAAAAGGTTCGGTGAAAATACTTTTCATCGAACCTTTTTTTATTACTCTTTTCTATTCCTATATTCACCAAATCATTCAATCCAAGACTCTTTAATCAATGAAAGCAGTACTTTGTAAAACTTATGGACCACCAGAAACCCTTGTCGTCGAGGAAGTTAATTCTCCAATTGCCTCAAAAGGTAAAGTGGTGATAAATGTAAAAGCTTGTGGCGTTAATTTTCCTGATACCTTAATTATTCAAGGGAAATATCAGATAAAACCACCACTACCATTTTCGCCAGGAGGTGAAGTTTCTGGAATTATTAAGGAAGTAGGGGAGGGTGTATCCCATCTAAAAGTTGGTGATAAAGTCTTTTCATTGACTGGTTTTGGTGGATTTGCGGAAGAAGTAGAAGCTGATGCTCAAAAAACATTATTGATGCCCGAGGGTATGGATTTTATCACGGCTTCGTCGGTAATGTACACCTACGGAACGTCGTATCATGCTCTGAAAAATCGAGCAGAATTAAAGGCAGGTGAAACGCTTTTGGTTTTGGGTGCTGCTGGTGGAGTTGGTTTGGCGGCGGTAGAATTGGGGAAAATCATGGGAGCAAAAGTAATAGCGGCTGCTTCGACCGATGAAAAATTAGAGCTTTGTAAACAATACGGAGCATCGGAAATAATAAATTATTCGACAGAAGATTTACGGGAACGCATCAAAAAAATTACGGGAGGAAAGGGCGTTGATGTCATTTATGATCCCGTTGGAGGTAAATATACCGAACCCGCTTTTCGTTCAATTGCTTGGAAAGGACGTTATTTAGTGATTGGTTTTGCGGCAGGAGATATTCCAATTTTGCCTTTGAATTTACCGCTGTTGAAAGGTGCGTCAATCGTTGGGGTATTTTGGGGAGCATTTGCCGCCAACGAACCCAAACAAAGTATGCAGAATTTTCAAGAATTGTTAAGTTTTATTGCCAAAGGAAATCTAAAACCTCATATACACGCCCAATATACGCTTGAGCAAGCATCAGGGGCATTAAATGAAATTTTGAATAGAAAAGTGATGGGGAAAGTAATTGTCAGTTTACAGTAAACAGTAATAAAATGATCAAAGATTGAACTTATTTTATTTTAAATCACTTTGTGATAACTGATAACTGATAACTGATAACTGATAACTGATAACTGATAACTGATAA
>JAZKDE010000038.1:9889-30321 GCA_040387735.1 Bacteroidota bacterium | reverse complement strand
GCTCCGATAAAGGACAAAGAAAATCCCTTAGAATCCATGATGCAACGCTTTGATAAAGCGGTTGAGCTTTTGGGCATTTCTGACGAAATGTATTATATTTTGAAAGTACCCGCTCGTCAAGTGACGGTTGGACTTCCCATTACGATGGATAATGGCTCTATTCGAGTGTTTGAAGGGCACCGAGTGTTGCATTCCAATATTCTCGGGCCGGGCAAAGGAGGAATCCGTTTTGACCCAGATGTTAACCTTGACGAAGTTCGGGCTTTAGCCGCTTGGATGACTTGGAAATGTGCCGTTGTGGATATTCCTTACGGTGGAGCAAAAGGTGGAATTGCTTGTAACCCAAGAGAAATGTCGGCGGGAGAAATGGAACGTTTGATGCGTGCCTACACCGTTTCAATGTTAGACGTTTTTGGTCCTGATAAAGACATTCCTGCCCCTGACATGGGAACGGGACCTCGTGAAATGGCTTGGCTCATGGATGAATATTCAAAAGCAAAAGGAATGACTGTAAATGCAGTAGTAACGGGCAAGCCTTTGGTTTTGGGTGGTTCATTGGGACGTACCGAAGCAACTGGTCGTGGAGTGATGACTTCAGCGTTGGCAGGGATGGATAAATTGAAAATTAATCCTTATAAATCAACCGCAGCTGTGCAAGGTTTTGGTAATGTAGGTTCGCATGCAGCTGCACTTCTGCACGAGCGAGGAGTAATGGTAAAAGCTATTTCTGATATTTCGGGAGCGTATTACAACGAAAATGGAATTGACATTGCCGGAGCAATTAAATACAGAGATTTGAATAAAGGTACGCTTGAAAACTTCCCAGGAGCAGAGAAAATAACTAATGAAGAGTTATTAACGCTCGATGTGGACGTGCTTGTGCCAGCGGCTAAAGAAGATGTCATTAATAATGAAAACGCTCCTTATATCCAAGCAAAAATGATTGTAGAAGGAGCAAATGGTCCAACGGCAGCATCGGCGGACGATATCATTAACAATAAAGGAATTTTAGTAGTGCCAGATATTTTGGCCAATGCAGGTGGTGTAACCGTTTCTTATTTTGAGTGGGTTCAAAACCGGATGGGTTACAAATGGAATTTGGACAGAATCAATCGTCGTTCGGACAGAATTATGAAGGATGCTTTTGATAAAGTATTTTTAACTTCTCAGCAATTTAACGTACCGATGAGAATTGCAGCGTATATCGTAGCGATTAAGAAAGTATCGGATACTTATAAATTTAGAGGGGGGTATTGACCGTTATCAGTAAGCAGTTATCAGATTTAAACTACTGATAACGTTCGCTATTTGCATGAATCAGAAGGTGTTCGACTTATCAGTAAGCAGTTATCAGATTTAAACTACTGATAACTGTTTACTGATAACTGGTAACTGTTCACTGTCAAAGCTATTTCTTTCAATAAATCAATATTTTGCTCAATTCCATTGCCTACTACAATTACGTCTGCACCCGCAGAAAGGGCATTTTTTGCTTTTTGGGTTGTATTAATTCCACCCCCCACAATGATTGGCGTATCAACTGATTGTCTGACTGCGGCAATCATTTCTGGAGATACAGGATTCATTGCTCCAGAACCTGCATCGAGGTAAGTAAATTTTAGTCCTAACATTTCTCCCGCCATTGCCGTACAAGCCGCAATTCCTGGTTTGTCGTGTGGAATAGGAGTTGTATTTGAAATATATGAAACCGTCGTTTGTTTTCCACTATCAACCAACATATATCCAGTTGGGAGAATTTCTAATCCGCTTTTTTTCAAAATTGGGGCTGAAATAACGTGTTGACCAATCAAAAAATCTGGATTTCTGCCTGAGATTAACGATAGCAATAAAATGGCATCTGCTTTGACGTGGATGTGTAGGCTATTACCCGGGAATAAGATAACGGGTATATTGGTACGTTCCTTAATTTTGGCAATGACTTCACCCATCACATAATCGGTAATGAGACTACCTCCAACAAAAATATAATCAGCACCGTATTGGGTGCAGAGATTCAATAAATTATCAAATTTATCAAGATTAACTTTGTCGGGGTCAATCAATACTGCAAATGACTTTTGCCCATTTGCTTTTCGTTCGTAAAGGTTATTTAGTAGGTTTGGGCTCATTGTTTTCTTTTAAAATCGCCAAAGCTTCCATGACCTTGTCTTTGGCAATGGCCATGACGAATGCAATCATGTAACTTTTGATAGATGATATTAACCAAGATTCTTTATCTTTTTTCAGAACTACGGGCAAATTGGGGGTTTCCACAGCCTGTACCGTTTTTTTCTTCTTAGAATCAGAAGTAAATAAGCTGAAAATTAGATAAACACCTGCTAATGCTGTACCCACAATGAGGGCAGTAGTGCCAATACGAGCGGCTTCTGATTTTAAGTCATTTACCTGACCATCAATCGTCTTCTTATATGCTTGTGCCTCTTGATGTAATTGGATTTTACGTTCGGAGGTCTTTTTAGGGCTTACTGTTGGAAACATGACTTTATTTATTTTATAACTTGATGTAGGATAAAACTACCCAAAAGTACAAAAAATTGCCCTTTCTTTGGAAAAAAATGTAAAAGAATTCCATTTGAGTATTTGTCTGAACCTTCTTTGGTATTAGTTTTTGGGCTGTTTATCCGATAATGGCCTGTTAAAATGAAAGGTCATTCTTCTTCAATTTTTTCGAGGGTCTTATTACTGTCAAAAAACTGCTTAATTTTCACAAATGCGATGGCTGTTATTACGCCTAAAATAAGGGTGATGATTAAAAAACCAAGGTATTGGCTTGCCAAAATCTTGTTCAGAAATAAGGCTAAGGTAATAAGTAAAAAAATAAAAAATATGGATGCAAAAAGTGCTAAAATAGCCATGATAGCCACTTTTTTTAGCGTGTCTTCTATTTTCTCCTGTACCTCAACCTTCGCAATTTCGATATTGGTCTGGACGTATTTATAAAGATTATCAACTAATCCGTTGGGGTCTAATATTTTCATGGAATAAAATTAACTAAAAAAAGGTATCCCAAAGTAAATAAATATTTAAACTGATAATAATCACTGCTACTACCCAGGCTGATATTTTCATGAGATGGCTGTTGGTGAATTCTCCCATTTTCAATTTGTCGCTCGTAAACATTACCAAAGGGACAACTGCAAAGCTTAGTTGAAGAGATAAAATTACTTGACTCAAAATTAGCAAATCTCCCGTTCCTTTTTCACCGTAAAGAATAGTAACAATAAGGGCGGGAATAACGGCTACCAAACGAGTGATTATTCTCCTAATCCAGGGTTTAAGCTGAATATTAAGAAAACCTTCCATGACAATTTGTCCCGCTAATGTACCCGTCAGCGTAGAATTTTGACCTGATGCTAACAATGCAACAGCAAAGAAAATACCCGCAAATTTAACCCCTAAAATAGGGTCAAGTAAATGATAAGCGTCATGAATATCGGCTACATTTCGATTCCCTGAATGGTGAAAAGTTGCTGCTGCCATAATCAAAATGGCGGCGTTGATTAAAAAAGCAAGCGACAATGATAAAGTCGAATCTATGGTAGCAAAAAAGATGGCAGAACGTTTGCCTTCGGAGGTTTTTTCAAAGTTTCGAGTCTGTACAATACTCGAATGTAAATACAAATTATGAGGCATTACCGTGGCTCCCAAAATCCCGATAGCAACGTATAGCATTGCTGGATTGGTTATAATTTCAGGTTTCGGTAAAATATTTCCGAATATCTGAATAAAGGAAGGTTGTGACACAATTATTTCGTAACCAAAACAACAAAAAATCATGAATATTAATGCTCCTACGATGGCTTCTAAAGCCCGAAATCCCTTTCCCTGAAAGTATAAAAGTACTAAAACATCAAGTACCGTAATTACTACGCCAACCGTTAAGGGAAGTCCAAATAAAAGATTCAGAGCTATGGCAGAACCAATAACCTCGGCTAAGTCGCAGGCGGCGATAGCAACTTCACACAAAATCCAAAGAATAAATGAAACGGGTTTAGAATAGGCATTCCGACAAGCTTGTGCTAAATCTTGCCCCATTACGATTCCCAATTTGAGCGATAAATGTTGAAGCAACATTGCAAAAAGATTAGAAATCAAAATGACAGAAATGAGTGTGTAACCAAATTTTGACCCTCCTGCAATATCCGTAGCCCAGTTTCCAGGATCCATGTAACCCACCGCAACCATTAACCCTGGCCCTGTAAAAGCCCATAATTTACGCCAAAAAGAGCCATTTTGAGGTACATTTATGCTGGCGTAAACTTCTGGTAATGAATGATTTGAATTGTCGCTATTTATTTTCATTTTCAATGCACTAAATTGGAATAATTTTCAGTAGATACAAATGTATTTTTTAATCTCAGTAATTCAAAACTTTTTTTTAGGTTAATCTAAAATTTATTCTTTTGTACGAAAAATAATATCTTTGTTTGCAGGTCATAGGTTTTAGGTGTAAGGTATTAGGTCGTGGGTTGTTAAGTAGAGGTTGCAGTTATGAGGTATTTAGGGATATAGTAACTATTTATAGATTACTTTCTAAAACTTAATACATCTTGGCTCATACCAAAAAACTATTACTTCAACCCTAAAATCTACAACATAAATCTGTTACCTAAACTTAAATAACCCCAAAAATGATTTCATTTACCGAAGAAAACTATCTAAAAATTATCTATAAACTTTCTGCAGAAACAGAGAGTGAAATCAGTACAAATGCGGTGGCAGAATTAACCCAAACTAAAGCGGCTTCGGTAACTGATATGCTTCGTAAATTGTCTGAAAAACAGTTGGTTAGCTATCAAAAATATCAAGGTGTTCGCCTGACAGACAAAGGACAAAGTTTTGCCTTAAAAGTTATCAGAAAACACCGACTTTGGGAGGTGTTTTTAGTAGATAAATTAGGTTTTAATTGGGATGAGGTTCACGAAATTGCTGAGCAGTTGGAACATATCAAGTCGGAAGAATTGGTTCGACGGTTAGATGAGTTTTTGGGTTTTCCACAATACGACCCTCATGGTGATCCAATACCTGATGGATACGGACGTATGCCAGAATTGGGGTATAAAAATTTATCCGAAATTGCTATGAATGAGGACGTTATAATGATGGGAGTAGCCAAACACTCGGCAAACTTTCTGCAATATTTGGCAAAAATTGGCTTGAATTTAGGAGTGAGTGTAAATGTGCAAGAGATTAACGATTTTGATAAATCTATGACTATAAAAATTGGAGGAATATCACAAAGTTTTATTAGTCATGAAGTTGCGAAAAATTTATTGGTAAAAAGTATTTAATTACAGGAATGATAAATACAAAAAAAGACCTAACAAAGCCGCCACTCCGTTAGGTCAAAAGTTTGCGTTACCAGAACGCATCACAAAAATAGAAAAAGTACTATTTAAAGCAAGGTTTTTTATAAGGAAAGTATTGAATTTGAGTAACATATTACACGAGTAAAGAATTTGGAAGGAAAAGTGTCTGAAAAAAAATGATGAAATTTTACGAAGTATTGTCCATTATTTCTAATATGAATTTTGTACTAATGCTTTGAGTCATAAACGGAGTTTTTTATATTTCTTCTAATTGCAAGGTTGAATCCAGCTCATCCTTTAATCCAACTCCACTCAGCTTTTTTGTTTTCATCTCTGTTAAAAGATATAAAATTTTGTCCGCAGCTAATTGATAGTTCATTCCTTCGGGACGAATATTGGAGACACAATTGCGGCTTTCATCGGTTGTGCCAACCCGTGGACAAAAAGTAATATAAGCTCCCATACTATCTGGCGAAGTTAATCCAGGGCGTTCGCCAATCAGAATAACCACTATTTCTGACTTTGATAAAAAACCTATTTCGTCGGCTATGGCAACTCGCCCTTGTTCCACGATACAAATGGGAGCAATCCGCCACTTTATTTTATGGAGTTTTGGGATAAGATTTTCCAAAAGAGGTAAAGCATTTTGATTTATTGCTTGAGCAGAAAGTCCATCAGCAACAACAAAAGTAATGTCTGATTCCGTTGGATAAAGATTAATTAATTTTTCTCTGGATTCTTGATTTAAAGTTCTGCCTAAATCGGGTCTTTTGAGATATTGTGGACGACTTGAAACTTCACTTTTTAAAGAAATAATGGACAAATTGAAAGTGTCAAAAATCGTTTTTATGAGTTCCTGAGTTTCCAAAGTTGAATAAACGGCATCACGAGCTTGGGCGTGGTCAGCTTGAAATTTTAGTAATTCCTGCGTAGGAATACTATGACCTGCTCGTCCACGAGCAATGCGAGCGGGAGTAAAATTTTGGAGAAATTGCCAATTGTCAGGTTGCATATATTTAGGAGATGATGATTTATCGGTTTAAGGTAAGTCTATGAAATGAAAAATATAAATGTTTTTGTACTAAAAGACATTTTGAAATATTTTGAATCAAATATAGTAAATTTAGAGAAAGCGAGCATTACGCTTATTTGATGAATGGCGTAAAGTTAAATGATTTGGTCAAGGGAAAATTCTTTGTATATTTGACGAATTTCTTAACAATAAAAAACTGCAACTATGCTCGCTAAAACCTTCGGAAGTGCCGTTCACGGCGTTGATGCTACCATAATTACCGTTGAAGTTAGCGAAGGACAGGGACAACATTTCTACATTGTGGGTTTACCTGATGGAGCAGTTAAAGAATCTGAACATCGGGTTGAATCTGCCATCAAGCAAGTCGGATATTTCTTTCCCAGAACCAAAGTCGTCGTTAATCTTGCCCCTGCGGATATTCGTAAGGAAGGCTCTGCGTATGATTTGCCCATTGCTTTGGGAATAATCCACGCTTCTGTTCAAGCCGATTTAAAGGAATTGGAAAACTACGTAATCATGGGCGAATTAGCCCTCGATGGTTCACTTCGTCCTATAAAAGGCGTTTTACCGATTGCCATCGAAGCTCGTAAAAAAGGTTACAAAGGATTCATTCTTCCAACTGAAAATGCCATGGAAGCTTCTATCGTTAATAATTTAGATGTTATAAGCGTAAAAAACTTAAAAGAAGCCGTTAATTTCTTGCGAGGAACTCTGAAAATTGAGCCTTTAATTACTGACACTCGTGACATATTTTCAAGTTCTCAAAATGATTATGATGCCGATTTTTCGCACGTTCAAGGACAAGAAAATATCAAAAGGGCTTTAGAAATTGCCGCTGCTGGTGGACATAATGCAATTATGATTGGTCCTCCTGGAGCGGGAAAAACTATGTTGGCGAAGCGTATTCCTTCCATTTTGCCACCGCTGACTTTACAAGAAGCTTTAGAAACAACTAAAATTCATTCTGTGGCGGGTAAGTTGGGAACGAAAGCCACTTTGGTTTCCACCCGACCGTATCGCTCGCCTCACCATACTATTTCTGATGCAGCTTTGGTAGGAGGAGGAAGTAATCCACAACCTGGAGAAATCTCATTGGCACACAATGGCGTTTTGTTTTTGGACGAATTACCCGAATTTAAAAGGTCGGCATTGGAAGTCATGCGTCAGCCTCTGGAAGAACGAAAAGTTTCCATTTCCAGAGCCCGATGGGCCGTTGAATTCCCGTCCAGTTTTATGCTAATTGCCAGTATGAACCCTTGCCCATGCGGATATTATAATCACCCCGATAAAGAATGTGTTTGTGGGCCGGGCGTTGTCCAAAAATATTTGAATAAAATATCAGGCCCGCTATTAGATAGGATTGATTTGCATGTGGAGGTTACGCCCGTAAAATTTGAGCAATTATCGTCAAACAGAAAAGCTGAATCATCAGAACAAATTAGGGCAAGGGTGATAAAAGCCCGTGATATACAAACGGTTAGATTTAAAGATTATCCAGAAGTATATTCCAACGCAATGATGCCGTCGCAGATGGTGAAGGAAGTTTGCGTATTGCCAGAAGTAGGAATTTTATTGCTAAAACGGGCGATGGAACGCCTACAATTATCGGCCCGTGCCTACGACCGTATTTTGCGAGTTGCCCGCACGGTTGCAGATTTAGCGGGAACGGAAGATATCCGAACGGAACATCTCGCAGAAGCTATTCAATATCGTAGTTTGGATAGAGAAAATTGGGCGGGATAAAGCTGATGTTTGTTTTTCGATGTTTGGAGCCTATAATTGCGAACATCGAAAAACGAATATCAAACATCAAAACTAAAATATCTTATTCCAGCCAAAGCGAATTAATAGTAACATTCCCACAAAACCGATGGCGATATAGTGAAACGGAACGAAAGTGATAGCGTAAATCCGAAGTCGATCCACAAACCACATAATGCCAATCATAGCGAAAACAAGGGTTACAAAACCCGATAGTTTGCCAAAAGCTGGAACAAATTCGAAGGGAATATTTCGTTTAATAATAATAAGCGTTCCCACCATCGTTATGATTGGTAAGATTTGCGTAATGAGGTTCATATCCCAAATGCTTTGACGCTCAAAGAGGAATAAATACATATTTAAAGTCACCGCAAAAATCCCAGGAATACAGGCTAAATAAGCCACTACGGCATAAAAATGACGAGTTTGGGTTTGTTGTGGAGGGGTATTATGGTCTTGCCAAATGCTAATCAAAAAAGTAATCAAAGGAATACATAGCAAAAACCAAAGTAGGGTAGAAGGATTAGCGGAAATATTAGCAAAAATGTCTCGTAAAGTCATGGTTATAATGGTTTTGAAATAGAAATTTGTTGAAATTTACCTTGAATAACGTTTGGTTTATTTATAATTTTTCAATCACAAAAAATCAGCAAAATATGAATATTGATGTAAAAGATTTTGAATATACTGGTGATAAGAAATTTGAAATTAAGAAATCTGACACTAAAATTAAGGATTTTTATGAATCTGACGAAGAATATGAATTAATGATGTCGGAAGTACGGAAAGGAATGGATAAACACCAAAGCCTCATGTATGCCCACGACCGTTATTCAATGCTTTTGATTTTTCAGGCTTCGGATGCGGCAGGAAAAGATGGAACCATCAAAGCTGTTATGTCGGGAGTTAATCCTGCGGGCGTATCGGTTTTTAGTTTCAAAAGACCAACCGATGAAGAATTGAGTCACGATTTTATGTGGCGAAATGTTCTTCAAATGCCAGAAAGAGGTAATCTGACCATTCATAACCGTTCTTATTATGAAGAAGTTTTAGTGGTAAAAGTTCATCCTGAAATATTGAAAAATGGTGAAAAAATTCCCCTTGAATTTACGAAAGATTTGGATAAAGTTTGGGAACAACGTTACGAAGACATCAAAAATTACGAAAAATATTTAACCCGAAACGGAACCGTTGTTTTAAAGTTCTACTTGAATATTTCCAAAGAAATGCAAGCAAAACGCTTAATTGAACGAATTGAAGACCCTACCAAAAACTGGAAATTTGAAGAAGGAGACGTAAAAGAACGTGATTTTTGGAAACAATATCAACATGCTTACGAAGATATGGTAAACGAAACTGCCACTAAAAATGCTCCGTGGTTTGTGGTTCCTGCCGATGATAAAAAGAATATGAGATTGATTGTCAGTACGATTATTCTGGAAAAAATGAAAGAATTAAAAATGGAATATCCAGAAAGTACACCAGAACATCAGGCTGCTTTAAAAGGATTAGTGAACCGAATTAATGAGCAAAATTTGGAGTAATAAAGCGACATTGTAACACGTAAAAGGTAAAGGAACGGTCGGCTATCGGCACATTATCAAATAAGGTAGTATCTTTGTGGCTTAAATTATTAATTAACACTAAGCGAATAGCTAAATGCCAATAGCCGACCGCTATTTAGAATACCATGCGACTGAATTTCAAAGACTTAATTATATTCGAGAACGACGATTATATCCTCATAAATAAACCTCCTCACGTAGCTTCTTTAGATGAGCGACAAGCTGATAACTCGCTGAGCATCTTGCGAATGGCTAAGGAATATACTGGCGATGCCCAATTGGCTCACCGTTTGGACAAAGAAACTTCGGGGGTTTTGGCAATTGCTAAAAATCCTGCGGCGTACCGTCATTTATCCATGCAATTTGAGCATCGTCAAGTAGCAAAACGTTACCACGCCATTGCTAATGGAACGCACAATTTAGACATGATTTCGGTGTATTTGCCTATCGCTCAAAAAAGAGACGGGACACAAGTAACCATTGACCGTCAAAAAGGGAAAGAAGCGGAGACAATTTTTAATACGCTGAAAGTTTACCGAAATCATACTTTGGTAGAATGTATGCCCATCACGGGACGGATGCACCAAATACGGATTCACTTGGTTTGTTTGAAAGCCCCAATTGTTTGTGATCCCACGTATGGTGGAGAAATGATTTATTTGTCGGACTTAAAGCGTAAGTTCAATCTCAAGAAAGAAACCGAAGAACAACCCTTGATAAAAAGAGTAGCATTACACGCTCGTTCATTGACGTTCAAATTAATGAACGAAGAAGTTATCACGATAGAAGCTCCGTATCCAAAAGATTTTGATGTTTTGGTAAAGCAGTTGGAGAAGTTTTCGTAAATTTGTGATAGTAGATGGCTTCGTAGTTCAATGGATAGAATGTGGGTTTCCGGTACCTAAGATGCGAGTTCGATTCTCACCGAGGCTACAATGCAAAAAGACCTTGATATTCATAGACTTATGAATATCAAGGTCTTTTTAGGTAGTAATGTTTTAAAGTAGCTTTATAATATAAGCCTAAATCACCTCCCACCAAGACTTCCCGTCTTCCTTTACGCTTGTATTTTGAGGTTTTTCTTGGGTTTGCTTATTTTCAATTATCGGATTTTGTGGAATACTTTGTTTGTCTGATTTTACTTTTACGCCAAAAACCTTATCCAATGCTATTTTGAATTTTTGTCCTTGCTCGGGTTTTACCATTGATACAAACTCTGCGTATCCACGCATTGAATTTTCTAAATTTACGCCTTGTCGCCAAATTTTTCCTGCTGTTCCTGTTTTACCAATTTGATGAATCAAGGCTCTGAATTTGTGCAGTTCTTTATGGTCAATTCCTGCTTTGTCATTGACCACAATACCCGTAACTTTTTGTTGAGAGCCTTTACGCATAACGGCAAGTTTATCTGGATGAAGTGTAAATCCTTCATTGGTAATTACTTGCTTTACCGACCATAATAACTGTCCAATTAATTTTTTCCCTTCGCCTTTGGCTGAAAACGTTAAGTCGTCGGCATAACGGCTGTATTGAAATCCGAATTTTTTAGCGATTCCCTCAAAACGACAATCTAAGCGATAGCAAATTAAATTAGTAATGGCTGGGCTGGTTGGTGCTCCTTGTGGAAGTTTACGTTCAGACTTTGCCGTGTAATATTGCTTTCCGTCTATCTCAAGCAATTCTACATCAGGTTCAGTACAAATCAGTGCCAAAATGGTAGCAATTTGTTCGGAATAACCAAATTTGCAGAATAAACCCTTAACTCGTTTATAATCAATGCTTGGAAAAAAATCTTTCAAATCAAGATTGATGACTACATCTTGCCCAATGTGTTTTTGGGCATTGGTCATAATAGAACGATTTGGTACAAAGCCGTGTGCCAAATCGGTAGGAGATACTTTATATAAAATATGTTCTAAAATCCAGTATTGGGCATCTTTAAGAATGGGCATTGGTGCTGAAATCAACCGCTTTCCTCCTGATTTTTTTGGCAAATAAAATCTTTTATAGTGTGATACCGTTGAAACTTTACGGTTATAAGCCAAAAACCGAAGTCGCCCTAAGGTTAATTTCATGGCTTGTGCCAACGCTAAAACATCGGTAAAGTGTGGTAGCCCAAAACCGTTCAGTTTAGCAATATTCGTTTGCGTACTATTTAATCCGCTCGAAACATCTTCTCCAAGATATACAATGGAATTTTGTTGTTGGGTTTTCCATTTTTCGGCTTTTTCAACCTGTTTTTGTTGATTTCTTTGCTTGGTTTCGAGTTGCTTTTTCTTGGATGCTTCCATCCGAGATTTTCGCATATCGGCAATCATCGCTTGCTGATTATCGTAACGGCGTTGTTGTTGGGAAAGGTCATCGAGTTCACGGTGTAATTCGCCTTCTCGCTGAATGAGTTGTTCTGAAATTTGGGGTTCTGTTTCATTAGACTTCCAAAAGCCTAATTTTTTCATTTCGGAAAGAATATATTCGTCTTTTGAGGTTTCACGAATACGGTCGTAGAGTTGTTGGCGACTGAGGCGTTCTGACATAGAAACTTAATTTTTAGCCTTTTACTAATTAAAGCAAAAGGTTAGCAAAGAGAAAAAACACCTTCGAAGATACTCAGAACTAAATCAATCAACTCCAAGAGGGCGTTACCAGTACGCACTTTTAATTTCTCGGAGATTTTACTGTAAAAGTGCGTACTGGTAACTTGCCCTCACAGTAAAGATTGAATTAGTGATGCTTGTGTAGTCATGTTACACGAACGACGAAACATCGTTCTTTCCTTTCGGAATGCAAGGTCTTTGTGTTTTTCTCTTTGCTGATGCAAATTAATTGAATAAATAGATTTAACAAATTAAACTCATGGATTTCTCTCTCGATGTTCAATTCTCAGGGCAATGATATGTTCGCAAGGTCCTTTAAAGAGTTTATTATGAATGTAAAAATCACAGTCGCAGGAGGCTTGTGCTATTCTTTCGTCATTATCTATGACAATAGTTGGGTTAAAAATTCGATTTGATTGTTTCACCGTTCCTGATAATCGTAAGCCATTGCTTATTTTTTCTGCCGTTAAATTTACTTTTTTATCATTCACCAAAGCCGTGGCTGATTCTTCTCTTGGATTGTCAAAGCGTAATTTGTGAATTGGTAGTGGTTCTCTGGACAGTTCTCGAATTCTATAAACGCCTTGATTTAAGTCATAAATTGTTTTGCCTGCTTGTGTAAATGTACCCAAAGCTCCTAAAACGGTTTTTGTGTCAGTATTCAATCGTTTGGCGAGAGATTCTGGTTTTTCAAACCAATTTTCTCGAAGAGCATTATAAATATTTTGAGCAGTGAAACCGTCAACATCAGCTCGTGGAGCCATTAAATCAAAATTTCCTGACCTCGACCAATCATTGGCTGACCAACCCGAAAGTCCGAGTGTGAAAGTCATATCACCCAAATCTGCTACGTAAAATGACGGTAACCCCGAACCTGTAAGATGTACCGTAAATTTCTTTGCAACAGGAATGAGTCGTTCCAAAATTAATAGCCGTCGTCTGCCCCAAATTCTGATTGTTTTAGCTTCATTACCCTGAAAAATTGACCTGGCACACACTATTTCTTTATTGAATGGCTCGAAAAGTAAAGTGATTGGTTCGTTCGGTTTCAAAATAAACTTGATAGAACGAGGGCCTTCTTTTTCTTTGAACCTTCGTAATAATAAACAGATATTGTAAATATCCATTGGGTGCAAATCAAAACTGGTGGTGGGTAAGGTCATAGCTGAACTTACCTGTAAAAAACCACGAACCCAACTGTCGGGCAAATCAATTTTTACTTCTTTATATTCATCTTCATTGGTGGTTTTTACGGAAAAACCACTGGGGTCAATTTTGAAATCGGTTTCTTTATAATCTCTTATTTTTTGAAATTCATTATATAAATCAGAAGAATAGTCAATGTTGGTTGTGCCACATTCAAACTCGTTTATTTGCTTAAAAACATTGTAGCTCGATTCTAATTTACCGTAAGAGGATTCATCTTGACTAAAACATTCAAAAAATACCTCGTCGGGATGTACCGTAATTACGGGGTCTAAAACAAACCACGCATCTTTATCTTTTTGATAGAGATAGTCGAAGTATTTTTTACGAGCAGTATAGTAAGGACTTAAAATACGGTCTTTCTCTTTATAAATTCCTTGTAATTCATCACGAATTAAACCCATTCGGTCTTTGACGCTTTGAATATCTAATTCCGCCAAATATTCAGATAACCATACCTTTTCTTGTTGAGCAGCCCATTCTTTATACATGGATTTATCTTTAGGCTTAAACCGCATATCTGACACTACAACATCGTGCAAGGCAGACATTGCTTCACGAAAAGCAAGTTTTTTATGCAGTTTTCCTACGAAAAAGGTAGGCTCTCGAAGTGTATCTGGAGCAAAAGACATTCCCACCGAATTGACGTTGCTTGTAACCGATGAATTGCCCCCGTATTTATAGTTAAATAGCATTTGGTATTGATTATAAGTGAGTTTCTTGTTGTTTTCGAGCGATTACTTCAATGATTAAACCAACAATTGTAATAAAAATGCAGTGACCAATGAGCCAATCTAAAAGCATAAAAGGGGAAAATGTACTAAAATTTAGCAAATGCCCGTAAAATGCGTCTGGAATGTTGTTGATTAAGATGTACAAAAGAATTGTGGTAACAACATATTGAGTTGAATCTGAGGTGATTTTAAGGACTTTTTCCAAAATAATATATACCAACTGTCTTAATATTCCAGCGTATAAATAAAAAATGGTTATATAAATTGAAATTGAGATAGGCATTCTGACTATTGGAGCTAAGTTATCTAACTTGTTAAATAATAAAACCCAATCAATCAAATTAATATTCATCGTAAAAATGAGTTGTAATACAATTCGTGTTGTTTCTAAGCCACAAAAAGAAAGAACCAAGAAAATCATCAATGTCAAAATTAGTAAAAATGGAAAACCCAATTCGCATAAAAACGCATAGACTGTGGGACTTAAAAATTTAGGCGTATATTTTTTGACATTTGATTCATAAGAAGCCAATCCGCCAAAAAAGGGAATAATACCTAATGTAAATTGAAAATTGTTTATCGTTTTGTCGTACAAAACAGGCTTGAAGCCATATTTTATGCCAATTACTCTAAAACCACGGTTTTCAATAAACTTCATGGTTAGAAAATCAATTAATGCCAATAGACATTCTGCTAAGATTACCCAAAAAATGTGCATAAATAAGGTGTTTTATCGTGTTTCAAAATCTACCACTTTCAAGGGTAAATGTAAATTTTCAAATTGTTCTTGAAGGTTTCTCATAATGGTAATACAAGTAGCCTTGTCTTCAATAGAAGCCGTTGCAGAAACATCTCGTAAAATATCGGCTACTGCCAACGCTGAATCAGCAGATTTGAGTGCTTCTTGGTGCAAAAATGAAAAAACTCTTGATTTTGCACTTCGTCCTTTATTGACCCTTGTAAGAACCGAACGGAAATAAAAAGTAATGGATTTTAATTTTTCGGGATTATCAGAAGCAAATCTTTCTAAATAATTAGTGGCAAATAATTGCACACCAACGCTTGGGTGCTGGCTCAATTTTAGCAGATATTCTTCGCCTTGTTCTTCTTCAAAAAAGCGGCTAATTAGTTCACGACCAAAGGCTTCAATATCTGGTCGGACGGAGTCTGCAATGCCAACCAAAACCTCTGCAGTCCAATCGTGTACTTGAAAAGTATCTCTAAAATAGTTGATGGCAAATGCTCGACTATCGTCCCATTTTACATCTAATAATCGAATTGATTCGTCTCTTTCGTATTTAATTCTTGCTATATCTTTTTGAAAATATGCCCAGCACCACTGACGATAAGCCAATTGTTCATGGTTGCCAATGTTTACTATTTGTCTGATAGTAAGATTATTAGCATTGATGGATTTATTCAATAACACTAATCCTAAGTCTTGGGCAGGACTATAATTTGAATGAATCAATCGAATACTTGTATTGGTGTCTATGGATTGAAGATGCCCCATTAATTGATTTGTCAGAATATTAGAAACATCCTGATGCAGTCCTTCGTAGGGTTCTTTCCGCATCAATAGCGGTACAAGATAATTGACTAATTGTGTAGCATAATTTGTATCAGCATCAATACGACTTTTTAATTCTGTTAAAAGTTCGGCACCCGTTTTTCTGACTTGTTCAAACTTACTTGACAACAATGAACAAAGAATTTCAGCGGTAGGTTGAGCGTTTTTGAGAATGATAATTTTGACCGCAAAAACTTGGATTGATTCAACTGGCGAATTCAATAAGTCGAGTATTACTTGATTATTGATATTGAGGAGTGCTTCCGAACAATTTCTGAGTAAAATATTAGTTGCGTCTTTAATGATGAGGCTATCTTCTTCAGAATTTTCTTGATAAGTTGTCAATAAAGAAATGCTTCGTCCTACCAAAAGTTGCTGTTGAATTTCATTAACAGAACGTTTATTAAGCGTATTTTTAGTCCATAGTCTTACATCTTCATATTTTGAGAAAAGTAAATTTGTTGCCAAAGAAGATTCACTTAAATATGCTTCAATATCTTGTTCGATAATTGTTAAACCAAATTCCCGTGCTTCTAATAATGGGCTACTCAACAAAGCAAGTGTGATTGATTTGTCGGGATTATCTTTTAATTTTTCCTTTATCAATTGTAATCCGAATCTTGCAGAAACTAAATATTCAGATGCCAGCAATTGAAGAATTAATGGAAAATCTATTTTGTCTTTAATCTGTTGATAGTCAGGATGTAGGGTTAGATTTTTATAAGCAAATTCATGTATTTCGTCAACCTTTGCCTTTAGTAAAAGTTGTAAATATGCATGTGGCATTTTATCCCACAATTCGGGATATAATTCTTCTCTTTTCTGAGCAAGTGTAATTACTTCTTTTGATTGAGCAATTGCTTCAATCGGAGGAGTTACTGGCTCTGTATTGGTAAGTTCCTGCTGTTTAGGTTTTGAAAACAAGGAGAATACCGTATCAAAAACACGATTTAATATCCCTCCTTCACTAATTTGTTGGGTAGTGTTTGCGGATGTATTTGGAGTGTAATGAGTATTTGTCGTTTGACTTCTGACTGGAATATTGGGATTAGTTACATACCATTTATTGTCATAGAAAGTCAAACTATTTCCGCCTCCAAATAAAATAAGATTCATCAAAACTGCATCATAATAGGCAGGATACTCCTTTTGATAGGTAGTCCATCCATTCGTATAGTTATATTCGGTTGTTGAGTATGGGGCTTTGTAGTCTTTTTTAGAGTTGTATGAAAGCAAAATAGAAAGAGCCAGTTTTACATAATCTGTTTTTTCTTCTTGCCCTAATTCTTTCAATTGTCGAAGTGTTCTTCGGATTAAATAGGCTCTTGTTTTATCAGAATAAGCAATTCTACTATTTTTCTTTTTTAGTTCTAATTTAACTTTTATTGACTGACCAATGGCTTGAATATACTTATTTCTTTCTCGTCCATCATCTTCAGATTCCCATGAATGAATGACAGGTTTTTTAAACATTTCAAGAGTTCTTTCAAAACGATAAGACAATAAGCCTAATATTTCAAAATCATCTCGTAATTCAGCAATTTTTAGAATATGTCGGATTGGTTTGAAAAATCCCACCTTCAAAGGTATTTCTCTCAAAACACTTACTAACTCTTTTTTAAGTATTTGATTATTAACGGATAATGTGTATAAATCTACTAAGAAATCATATTCTCCAACAGGATTTATGAATACTTTATTCTGTAAAATAACCCGTATTTCATCAGCATTTGAAAGAGTTTTTTTCAGGTCTTCGGGCAGGCGATTTAAGTACGTATTTAAGTGTTCTTGAAGAGCATTTTCGGATAAGATTTGAATTAACCCTTCACCCGCAATTCTACGAGTTTTTTCGGTATATTTTTGATTAGAAAAATACACATTTAACGTGCGTTCTGCTGAAATATCGCCAATACGTCCTAATGCCCAAAGAGCGGAATACCGTTGCATTTCATCGCCTCTATCGGTAAGCCGAATGATATAGGGAACGGCAGTTTTGAGTTTTAATTCTCCTGCTCGCCAAATAACTCTTGAAGGCTTCCATTCGGTTTTAAACGGGTTTTGTCCATCAACCAATCCTTTTAAACGTTTCAGAATTGCCTTTTCGATTGGGTTTGTGGAAGAAGATTCTTCGGGTAAATCGGGCATTTCCTGAAACATTTCCTGCTCAGATTGATACCCTTTTTTGCGTTTTTCGGCTTCCAGAGAGTCAAAAACTTGTTCTGCCGCAATCTGACTGATGGGTTTATCTGTTTTTGTACCTTCTTTTAAGGTGCTTCCTCGCTTACCAAAACGGAAATTAACCACAAATTGTCCACTGCCGATTTCGCATAAGTCTATTTCATAAACCTTGTCTGAATTGCCTTCTTTGAAGAATAATTTTGATTGTTTAAGGAGCTTCATGTAGTGTTATAGGATGTATTAAATAATTGTGATACCAAAATAGGTATTCTACATGAAATATACAAAAGATATTAACTTTGTGGACTTTAAAATAATCCAAATAACTTTGTCAAAATGCCAAATCTAAAACAAGCCCTTCTTCAACTCGCAAATCCTGAAAGAGCCAGCCAAATGGCTCGGTATTTCAAAACTGGGAAAGGGGAATATGCGGAAGGTGATGTATTTATTGGTTTGTCCAATCCACAAGTGCAAGCTTTGGTGAAGGAATATTGGAAGAACATGACTTTTACTGAGATTCAAGAACTTATTGATGATAAAATCCATGAATTGCGTTTTGCTGGATTGTTGGTTTTAGTCTCTAAATTTAAAAAATCTGCTGAAATTGAACGTCAAGAAATCGTTGATTTTTATCTCAAAAATGTAAAACAAATCAATAATTGGGATTTGGTGGATTGTTCTTGCTATAAAATTCTGGGTAAGTTCTTAGTGGACAAAGACCGTCAGATTTTATATGATTTAGCCGAAAGTGGACACCTTTGGTCGGAGAGAATAGCAGTAGTTTCTACCCTTGAATTAATACGGAATGGACAGTTTGCGGATATTTTTCAATTATCAGAAAGGTTTCTCTCACACCCGCACGACCTCATGCACAAAGCCTGCGGTTGGATGCTCAGGGAAGTGGGCAAGCGAGATGAATTGGCATTGGAAGAATTCTTGGATGAACACGTCCATAAAATGCCTCGAACGATGTTACGTTATGCCATTGAACGAATGGATGAAGGGAAAAGATTGGGGTATTTGAAACAGTAAACAATTAACAGTGAACAGTTATCAACAAACTGAGGTTAGCATTTAATAGTTTGAAAACTTGAATGAATAGAAACTGTTTACTGTTAATTGATAACTGTTTACTGCAAATTATCCAATCGCCATTTTAACTAAATCAGCCGTGTTTTTGGCTTGCGTTTTCTTCATCATATTGGCTCGGTGATTATCAACCGTTCTAATGCTTAGAAACAGTTTGTCGGCAATTTCTCGGCTGTTGTAGCCTTGCACAATCATCCCCAAAATTTGCTTTTCTTTTGGCGTGATTTTTTGGAAAATAGGACGGTTTTTATCGTCTTGAACCTCAACAGTTGTTTTGGCTAATAATTCATCAATGATAACTTCCGAAATTTCTGGGGGAAAATATTTTCTTCCTTCCGATACAACTTTGATTGCTCGCATCAATTCCTCCTTGCCTGTGTCTTTTAATAAATAACCACTTGCTCCGTTTTCAACCGAATTGATAATATATTCACGATTGTTATGCATTGAAAATATCAGAATTTTTACGGAAGGATAATCAGTTGAAATTACTTTTGCCGCTTCTATTCCATTCATTTTTGGCATTGTTAAGTCCAAAATAACCACATTCGGTAGTAAAATTCCTACCTTTTCAATGGCATCCAATCCGTCAGAGGCTTCTCCAACTACTTTTACGTCTTCTTCATCTTCCAAGAGCATTTTCATGCCCTTTCTTACAACATCGTGGTCGTCTGCTAATAATACAGTGATTGGGTTCATAAGTTTATTTTGTTTTAGTTTGCAATTTGCGTACAGACAGTATTTTACGTTAATTTTTAATATTTTGTTTATCTAATGGAATGCTAACATTTATGGTCGTTCCTTTGCCAATTTTCGACTGGATTTTGAATGAGCCATGTAACAATTCCGCTCGAGCTTGCATATTTTTCAACCCGCTTCCACCAACTGTTTTTCTTTTTTTGGGAAGTTCAAATCCTTGTCCATTATCGGTAATTTCTAATTTTACAAAGTTTTCGTTGTTGGTTATTTGAATATTTATCAATTCTGCTTTTGAGTATTTTACTGCGTTGTGAATGGCTTCCTGGGTAATTCTGTACAGACAAGTTTCAATTCCTTCCGACAAACGAGCAAGTTTGGTTGACTGAAAATCAATTTTGATTTCTGACATTTTAGAAACCTGTTCACTCAAAATTCTGATGGCTGGAACAACGCCAAAATCACTCAAAACCGAAGGAGCAAGATTGAAGGAAACGGTACGAGTGGTTTCAATCGTTTCTTGAATGAGTTTTTGTAATTCATCAAAAGATTTTTCCTGCTTTTGGCTCGTGAACTTAAAACTCTTCACTTTTTCACTGTGTAATCGTAAACCCGTCAACATTTGTCCAATTCCGTCGTGGAGGTCGGCTGCTAAACGCCTTCTTTCACTTTCTTG
>JAZKDE010000038.1:0-9879 GCA_040387735.1 Bacteroidota bacterium | reverse complement strand
TCAAGGATGCTGCTCGTATCTTTTCTTCTGCTAATTGAAGCTTATATTTTTCTTCAGTGGCTTGTACTAATGCTTCCCGGGTTTTTATTAGAGTTTCATTCGTTTGTCGAAGATTACTTTCTGAATCAGTTAGTTTTTTAATGACCAAACGAATATTATTTGCCATCGGGCGGAAAATAAATGCTCCTTCTAAAACTAAAATACTGAATAATAAAATGAATAAAAAAAGCTCAACTTTTTTGGTTGTATCAACTCGATTTCTGGATTCTAAATCATACTGAAATACAATTTTATTCATAATTTGCAAAAAAGCTCTTTCATTTGCAAGTATTTGATTAAGAGAGTTTTGTAGTATTTCTTTTTGGTTTTCAACGGGACTCTGAATTGTTTTATTTATATTTTTTGCATTTGCTAAAATGATATTGAAAATTGGGTCGATAACCCGAAACATACTGTCAATTTTTGGACTGTTTCTTACGGTGTAACTTTTGCCGTCGGTCTTGAGATTTTTGTTTTTTAATCCTTCGTGACTTTCTTCCCATAATGCAATAATTTCTTTAATATCGTTTGAATAATACTCAGCATCGGCTTGGAAAACTCTCGGACAACTCAACAAAATAGCCGTTTTTGAAAGTCTTTGACTCAACATCCTTTGTCGCCCTGCGATATTGACCACGTGCGAATCATCGAGTAAAGAATTCAAAAACACTTGAATCAATATTTGCCCTATTAACGACAATAACGCTACCGCTAAAAGTGCGATAACGTACAGTCGAGTTAGTCGTTGAAATATTTGAGCATCAAGTGGGTTTGTGTCCTGATACGTAAGTTTTTTATATATTTTTTCTATCATATTAGCACGGGAATCTCTCCCGTGTGAAATGCTTTTTCTTACTTTTGTTTCAGTGGAAATATTCCTGTGCTACTGTTCCATTCCGATAAAAATCTGTCCGTTTTCTACTTTTATCGGATAGGTCTTAATTACGTAATCATCGCCACTCAAGCATTCGCCAGATTTTAAAGAGAACGTTTTTTTGTGGAATGGACAAGCGACTTTTGGTTCTGCTTCAGCACCTGTCGAGCCAATCATCCCTCTTGATAAAGCCATTTGCTGACGGTGCGGACAAAGGTTTTGGGTTGCATACCACTCGCCACGTCTGGCAAAGTTATAAATCGCCACTTGTTCGCCTTCAATTAAAGCACAAGCACCACCATCGGCTGGAATATCTTCTGTATTGCACGCTAAGTGCCACGTTATTGTTTGTTCTAAAACCATTGATTTAATTAGTTGTGATTTAGTGATTTAGTGAGTGGTGAATTGTGACAAAAATCACTCAATCACCATTCACTCAATCACAAATGAAATCTATTTCCATTCTGCGGCTTTTACCATTTCACGCATGGGTTCAAATTTAGCATTGGGGTCTTTTACTTTCGGAGCGTTTACGAAGTGCGTAAAACGCTTGCGTAATTCTGGATTTTCTACTACTTCTTTCCATTCGCATTTATAGGCTTCTACCAAAAGATTCATTTCAGCGTCCCAAGTTTCGCCCATGCCCAAAACGTCGTCAATTACTACTGATTTTAGATAATTGATGCCACCTTCCATTTTGTCTAACCACGGAGCAGTACGAGTAAGTGGTTCGGCAGTTTTGATATAAAACATCAAGAAACGGTCGATGTATTGTAAACAAGTTGCCGAGTCAATATCAGTAGCTAATAATTCTGCATGACGAGGTTTTACACCACCGTTTCCACAAACGTATAAGTTCCAACCTTTTTCAGTGGCAATAATTCCGAAGTCTTTTGACTGAGCCTCCGCACATTCACGGGTACAACCCGAAACAGCTGATTTCAATTTATGTGGAGAACGTAAACCTCTATAACGCTCTTCAACTTCAATGGCAAAACTTACGGCATCTTGTACACCAAAACGACACCAAGTTGAGCCAACGCATGATTTTACAGTTCTCAATGATTTTCCGTAAGCATGACCTGACTCGAAACCTGCGTTTACTAATTCTTCCCAAATCTCAGGTAAATCACTCACGTGAGCTCCGAATAAATCTATTCTTTGTCCACCCGTAATTTTCGTATAGAGATTATATTTTAAAGCAACTTGCCCGATAACAATCAATTTCTCAGGTGTAATTTCTCCCCCTGGAATTCTTGGGACTACTGAATAAGTACCGTTTTTCTGAATATTAGCTAAGAAACGGTCGTTAGAATCTTGAATGGTGGCGTTGCCTTTTTCCAAAATCATTTCGTTCCATAAACTCGCAATTATTGACGCTACGGCTGGTTTACAAACTTCGCAACCATCGCCTTTTCCTAAATGGTCTAAAACGTCATTGTAAGTTTTATAACCTTTGATTTTAACTAAATCGAATAATTCTTGGCGAGTATAATCAAAGTGTTCGCAGAGGATATTTCTGACAAAAACACCTTGCGACTTCATCGTTTCGTTGATTAAATCTTTCACCATTGGTACGCAACCACCGCAACCTGTTCCTGCTTTTGTGCATTTTTTGATGCCGTCGAGCGTAGTAACTTTATTTTCTACAATTTCATGATAAATCGCACCTTTCGTAACGGCTTCGCAAGAACAAATCAAGGCTTCGTCTGGTAATGCCATCACCCCCGACGCTCCACTTTCCGAACCACCTCTTGAACCCAACATCAAATCTTCAGGGTCGGCAGGAAGGATGGTTTTGTTTTTGGTATTTTGCAAAAGCATATTGTATTGCTCGGCATCGCCCACCAAAACGCCACCTAATAAATACTTCCCGTCATTTGAAATATTGATTCTTTTGTAAATTCCTTTTGCCGAATTTTCAAATACAATCGTTTGAGCATTTGGTTCTTGAATGAAAGCATCCCCAAAACTGGCTACGTCCACACCAATTAATTTTAGTTTAGTGGACATATCGAAGGGCATAAATTCTTTTTCACCACCCACGATTTTAGTCGCAACTACCTCCGCCATTTCATAACCTGGAGCCACCAAACCATAAATCATGTGGTGAGCCAAAGCACATTCGCCAATTGCAAAGATGTTCGGGTCAGATGTTTGTAAAGCATTATCAACCACGATTCCACCACGAATACCCACTTCCAAACCTGCTACTCTTGCTACTTCGTCACGTGGTTTGATACCCGCTGAAATCACCAACATATCGACATCCAAACGAGAACCGTCCGCAAACTGCATGGCTTCGATAATACCATCACCCACAATTTCTTGCGTATTTTTATTCAAATGGATTTTTAAACCCAGTGTTTCTAATTTTGCTTGTAAAACTCTTGAACCCGCTTCATCAATTTGTCTTGGCATTAATCTCGAAGCAAATTCAATAACGTGAACTTCTTTCAAACCTAAATCTAAAAGAGCTTTGGCTGCTTCCAAGCCTAAAAGACCACCACCGATAACCGCACCTTTTGTTGCTTTACGAGCGTGGTTTTGCATCAAATCCAAATCTTCAATGGTTCGGTAAACAAAAACACCATCTTTTTCAACGCCTGGAATTGGTGGCACAAATGCTCCCGACCCCGTTGCCATTACTAAATAATCGTATCCTTCAACCAAGCCATGATGCGAACGAACCGTTTTTGCGTCACGGTCAATATCCACGATTGGGTCTGAAAGAATTAAGTTGATGCCATTTTCTTCGTACCAAGTGGCAGGTGCCATGGTTAAATCTTCAACTGTTTTTCCAGCGAAGTATTCGGAAAGATGGACACGGTCGTAAGCTGGACGAATTTCTTCGCCAAAGACGATAATTTCAAATTGTTTGGAAACGTCTTTAGTAATTAGTTTCTCGCAAAACTTATAACCAACCATACCATTTCCCACGACAATAATTTTCTGTTTCATAATAATAAAGGATAAAAGGGTAAAAGTGAAAGAAGATAGGTTGGAAGGATTAAATACGAATGAGTAGCTTTTATGAGTGCCAGGAGAAATCTAAACATTCTCTAAAGACTACTTAATTTAACCTATATTACTCTTTACCTTATTATCCCTTTTCCCTAAAAAATAAGCATTTATCACTATTTCAAGATTAAATTTGACATTTTAGTAATTGTACTTATTTAATAACTTGTTTTTGGTATTTTTTTGTAAAAACTCTTATTTATGGTTCAAATTTAAACCTAAAAAATCATATTTTACAATAATTTTAAAAAAATTAATTAAAAAACGAACTAATATTTTGCTTTTTAACATTTTTGTATCACTTTTGTATCGAAATAAAAACTAAGTATTTATAACCAGTAAACAACAGAGTAAAAAAGCTTACAATATGAATATTCCAAGATTAACTTTAATTGGTGCTGGCCCCGGAGATATTGAGCTTATTACGCTTAAAGGTATCCGAGCAATTAAAGCGGCCGATGTTGTTTTATACGATGCGCTTGCTAATGAGGAATTATTAGAATATGCTCGACCTGATGCTTTACGAATTTATGTAGGTAAACGCTTGGGTAAATATGTATATACGCAGGATGAAATCAATTATAAAATTGTAACGCTGGCTTTGGAATATGGACACGTGGTGAGATTGAAAGGTGGTGATCCATTTGTGTTCGGAAGAGGTTTTGAAGAAATAGAATACGCTAAAGCTTTTAATATAGAATGTGAAGTTGTTTCGGGTGTAACATCTGCCATTGCGGCTCCCGCATCCGTAGGAATTCCAGTAACAAGTAGAGGTTTTTCGGAAAGTTTTTGGGTGATTACGGGTACCACCAAAAAAGGAGAATTGTCGAGAGATATTGAATTGGCGGCTCAATCAAGTGCAACGGTAGTAATCTTGATGGGTATGAGTAAGTTATCTGAAATATGTGAGATTTTTTCTCAACACGGAAAATCTGAAACTCCCATGGCAATTATTCAAAATGGAACTCGAAAAAATGTAAAATCGGTAGTCGGAACGGTTTCTACGATTATTGAAAAATCAGTACTGAAGAAAATAACGAATCCAGCCGTTATCGTAATTGGAGAAGTTGTTAGTCTCAGTGAACAGTTTACCGATATTATGGCATACAGTGCAAAAATATAAAGTAGGAGATTAGTAAAAGATTTATCAAGCATTTATAAAAAATACGAATATGTTTAATTCTCAAAAACCATTAACCTCGCTGAATATCTTCTCTTGGAAAGGTATTCAAATGCAAACTTTTCACATCACTTGGATTACCTTTTTCTTCTGTTTTTTTGGTTGGTTTGGTATTGCTCCTTTGATGAAAATTGTAAAAGATGACCTCGGATTAACCAAAGGACAAATCGGTAACATCATTATTGCATCAGTTTCAGCAACAATTTTTGCTCGCTTACTCATCGGTCGCCTTTGCGATACACTCGGACCAAGATTGACTTATACTTGGCTTTTAGTATTCGGTTCAATTCCAGTAATGACCATCGGTTTAGCACACAGTTATGAGAGCTTTTTACTTTTTCGTTTGGCAATTGGCGTAATTGGAGCATCATTCGTTATTACGCAATACCATACTTCGGTAATGTTTGCTCCCAAAATTAAAGGAACAGCCAATGCCGTTGCTGGTGGTTGGGGAAATCTTGGCGGAGGAATTACTAATATGGTTATGCCCTTAGTATTAGCAGCTTTTGTAGGTTTAGGTTATTCAAAACCAGAGGCTTGGCGTTATGCCATGGTGATTCCTGGTGTGATGTTATTGGTAATGGCTTTCATTTACTACAAATTCACAAAAGATACGCCAGAAGGTAATTATTCAGAAATTGAAAGAGATGTTACTGTTCAAGCAAAAGGCTCATTTATGTCGGCAGCGGCAGATTATCGTACTTGGATTTTGTTTTTGGCTTACGGAGCCTGCTTCGGAATTGAAATTACTTTTGATAATATCGCAGCGTTATATTTCTCAGAAAATTTTTCTTGTGACCTTAAAACGGCGGGTCTTTTAGCAGGTCTTTTTGGATTCATGAATCTCTTCGCTCGTGCCATCGGTGGAATTGTCGCTGATAAAGTTGGTAATACTTACGGTATGAGAGGGAAAGGTTGGTTATTGGCTGGACTTTTAATTTTTGAAGGTGTTGGTATTGTACTTTTTGCTCAAACAGGTTCACTCGTTATGGCAGTAGTTGCAATGTTAGGTTTTGCTTTATTCCTGAAAATGGCAAATGGAGCAACGTATGCAATAGTACCGTTCATTGATTTGAAAAATGTGGGTTCAGTTGCTGGAATAGTAGGAGCGGGTGGAAATTTAGGTGGAGTCTTAGCGGGTTTCCTTTTCAAATCAGAAACCATTTCTTATTCTGAAGCCTTTCTTTACATCGGTTTAGCCGTAGTGTCAGTCGGCGGTTTGGCAGCCTTAATTAAATTTGACAAAAAAGAAATTACTAATACTGCATCAGTGATGGAAGTCGCTTAGGACAACTTCAGAATTGCTTTGAAAAGAATAATCAATTAATTATTACATAAAAAAACCCAAACGAGATGGGGGTCTCATTCGGGCAAAATTGCGTTAACTCTGTTATAAATTTTCACAATCAATCACAAAAGTATGAAAAAATTTGACATTTCTAAATTCGCCTTCTTTTTATTTTTGAGTATTTGTACTCAATTCACTACTAAGGCACAGTTCACGCTCACAGGGCAACTACGAACAAGAACAGAAATCAGAAATGGCCTCGGTAATTTAGTACCGACCGATTCTAAATCAGCCGCATTTACTTCGCAAAGAACAAGATTGAATTTTGGGTACAAGTGGGACAGAGTGGTTTTTGGCGCTGCTGTTCAGGATGTTAGAGTGTGGGGACAAGACGCTTCGTCTATCTCAAATGCCGATGGTGCAAAATTGATGCTTCACGAAGGTTGGGCAGAAGTTACCTTAGCCAACAAAGCTGATACGACCATAAAATTCAAGACTTTAGATTTATTAACCGTGAAAATTGGTCGTCAAGAATTGATTTATGATGACGTTCGTTTAATTGGAAACTTGGATTGGTTACAACAAGGTCGTCGTCATGACATGATTCTGTTGAAAGCCGTTCATCACGGATGGCAAGTGGATGCAGGTTATGCTTTTGGACAAAATACCGATGCTTTTGGAACCGTAAGTACAGGTTATGTACCTGCTAACGTAAATGCTTTCACTCGTACATCAACGGGCGTTTTAGTGCCAACACCAGCAGGAATTATTCCATTGACAGTAGGTGGTGGCATTGGCGCAAACAGTGTAAAAACGGGTGGAGCTTTGGCATGGATTAATCCTCCATCGACCAACGGAGCCTCGCAAGATTACAAATCTTTCAAGAGCGTATATATTAGCCGTAAGTTTAATCAAACTAAATTTTCGGGACTTTTCTTCCAAGATGATTTTAGTGCTTACCGTTTAGATTCAGTTGGAAGTGCTGCTACAGGTTATGTTTACGGTAGAAGATTTTTACCTTCAAGCACAGCCGATGCTTTTGATTATTCACAATCAAGAAGTCGTACTACCTATGGTTTAATGGTAAATCATACTTTAGGAAATGCTTCAGGATTCGGTAAAATTGCCTTACAAGGTGCCTATTACGGACAAACTGGCAAAGACCGTGAAGGAAATGACATGGATGCTTTTCATTATACTTTATCAGCTACTTATCAGAAAAGTAAATGGGCATTCACGTTGGGTTACGATGTTCTTTCGGGAAATGATGGTTCGAGTGCTACCAATAATTACAAGGCTTCAACGGGATATAATAATCGTTTTGACCCATTGTATGGAACACCACACAGACACTGGGGATATATGGATTACTTCTACGTAGGTACCAATTCACCCGCAGGAGGCTTGAATAACGGTTATTTGAAAGCAAAATATACCAGCAATATGCTAACATTTGGGGTTGATTATCACTCATTTGCTTTGAATAAAGCAACTACTAAAGGCGACGGAACGCTGGTTGGAACGGATTTAGGAAATGAAATTGATTTCTTGTTGAATTATAACATGAATAAATTTACCAATATCGAATTAGGCTATTCTGTCATGATGGCAACTGATAACATGACCTTTGCCAAAGGACAAGCAACCACTGATGCAGCCGCAAAAACATTTGACAAAACGGGAACTTGGTTGTATTTAATGGTTAATATTCGTCCAGACTTTTTCTATGCAAAACCTGTGGCGATTAAATAGACTTAGTTATTTATTACTGGTTATTAGTAGTTTTTGGTTGAAATAAGGTCATTGAATGCTTGATTATCTTATTAAGTAAGGAGTCTAATAGCCAGTAATTAGTAAACAAATAGTAGCTTAAACTTCTCCAAAATACTCGATGGGGGTCGAATTTGGAGGATATTCATAAACGTTTTTAAACAAGAAATTATGCAAACTCTGTTAAAAAAATCAGTATCATTCTTGTGTCTAATGGCACTTCTCACGGTGGTATCTTCATTCAAGATTACACCGCCAGCACGAAAAATTAAATTAGGGTTTATTCCATTGACGGATTGCGCTCCCTTAGTAGCCGCTAAAGAATTAGGACTTTTCGCTAAATATGGCGTTGATGTAGAACTTTCAAAAGAATCATCTTGGGCAAATATTAGAGATAAAGTATTGAATGGAGAATTGGACGGAGCTCACTGTTTATTCTCAATGCCCTTGTCAGTTTACACAGGTATCGGTGGAAAAGTGGGTTCAGAAATGAAAATTGCGATGGTTTTGAGTAATAATGGTCAAGGTATCACGCTTTCAAAAGATTTTTGTGGATTAGTTGGTTTCAAAGAAGTAAATAAAGCAGCCGCAGCCGTTAAAGCCGTTCAGGCTCGTAAAGAAGTAACTTTTGCGATGACATTCCCAGGCGGAACGCACGATATTTGGTTGAGAAACTGGATGGCAGCCGCTGGAATTAATCAAAAATCAGTAGGAATTATCACTATTCCACCGCCACAAATGGTTGCGAATATGCGTGTGGATAACATGGAAGGCTTTTCAGTTGGTGAACCTTGGAATGGCGTTGCAGCTGCTCAAGGCGTAGGTTTTACCCACATTGCTTCACAAGATATTTGGAAACATCATCCAGAAAAAGCATTAGTAGTTAATTCAAAATTTGCAGCGGAAGATAAAGAAGATTTAAAGAACGTAATGAAAGCGATTATTGAGGCTTGCAGATGGTTGGATAATATGGGAAATCGTAAAAAAGCGGCTTCATGGCTTACAAAACCTTATTACGTAAATGCTCCATTAGCTGCGATTGAATCTCGTTTATTAGGTTCAAATGATTTAGGCTGTGATTTAGGGGTTCAAAAATATAAAGATGATTACATGACTTTTTATAATAATGGAATCGTAACAACGCCTCGGAAATCTCATGCCATGTGGTTTTTAGCACAATATGTTCGTTTTGGTTATTTAAAAGCTGAACCAAATTACAAAGCAATTGTAGAGAAATTGATTCTTGATGACTTGTTTGCCGAAGTAGCCAAAGAAATGCAAGTGCCTATTCAACCAGACATGAAGCCTTTCAAAACTACGTACGATGTCAATTTTGACCCTGCTAATATTGACGACTATTTAAAGGCAACGAAAAAGTAGAACAGGTTTCAAACCTGTCATCAATCATTAAAAAAGTGACAGGTTAAAATCTGTGCTACTCAATAAAATCATGATAAAAAAATCAGCACTCAACATAGCCTATTTCTTGGGAAGTATGGCAATTTTAATCGGGATTTGGCAATTGATTTCTATCATTACTAAAGCCGAAATTCCAAGTCCAGTTTCAACATGGACAGTTTTTAAAGAATTAATGGTTGAGCCTTTTTATGACCGTGGTCCAAACGATAAAGGAATCGGGAATAATTTAATGAGTTCGATTGGTAGAGTTTTTACGGGTTTTTTATTGGGAAGTATTATTGCCATTCC
>JAZKDE010000037.1:0-23216 GCA_040387735.1 Bacteroidota bacterium | reverse complement strand
CTGAACTTGACACAAGATAATTTAACGCCTATATTTACAGAAGTTTCCAACAACGTAAACGACATTGCCATGACGATTGCAGATAAAATTAGAGAAGAAACATTTGAAAACACTACCTTTAACTATATCAAAGGTTTATTTCAAAATGGAGCATCAATAGAGTTGATTTCAAAATCTTTTGGCTTATCTATTCAAAAAGTAGAAGAAATTATCCAAAAGATTAAAGCATCTTCCAACTAATACTGAAATGCTTCAATCACAAACATACATCACATTTTAAGAGGTTTTACGACCTCTTTTTTTGTATATTTCATAATCCCATGTCTCCCGAAAAAATAGAACTTCCTCCTAAATATTATCTGACGTATTTTCAGTACCTCATTGATTTTGTGCAGAAAAAATATCAGCATATCTTGAATGAAACGGAACAGCAATTTTTAGCAGAGTTCGAGGCTTTGACGGAGGATGAAAAGTGTCTTTTTATCCGTTTTTGTAACCGTACAGGCTCTTTTTTCAGAACGGAGAAATTAAAATATGCAGAAATTGAGAATATTCCAGAATCTTTAAATGCTTTGATTGAAAAGGGTTTTGTCGAACCACTTTCTGAAACCCATCTTTTGCAAGCGGGCGATATTTTGGATATTTTTAGTAAATCGGAATTGATAGAATTAGCAAAAATGCTCAATCTTGAAACTCGTGGTAAGGCATCTTTAAAGAAAGACGAAGTATTGGATTGGCTCTTGGCGATTGGTAATTGGGATGATATGGTTTATCTATTAAATGATGAAGATTATGCTCAAATTCATGCCCTACCTCACTCACTCGTGAAGGTCTTGCACGAAACGGAAGTCCAAATGCTAAAATTTCTTTTCTTTGGCTCTCGACACGGCGATATGACCGAATTTGTAACCCGAGATTTAGGATTTCAGTCGTATGAAAAATTTGATGAGGACAAAATGGTGGCGTACTTCCAAACTCGACAGGAAGTAGAAGATAAATTAAAAGTGAGTCTCGCCCGTGAAGATTTTTATTTAATGCAACAAGCTGAAATTGAGACCATTGAAATTTACAATTGGTTTATGGATTGGACGGAAGCTCACCGAAAGGAACTATCCGAAATTGCTATTCCAACGTTCAATCGTTTTTCGTTAAAAGTTGCTCTTTATTTAGAAAAGAAAAAGGATTTAGACCAAGCCTTGACCATTTTTAGACTTACCGAAGAATCGCCTTCTCGGGAACGACAAGTTAGGATTTTGGATAAACAGAAAAATAAAGAAGAAGCAAAAGCCCTTTGCGAATCCATTTTAGCCGAACCACAAAATGCCGATGAGCAGTTTTTCGCCGAAGATTATTTGAATCGTTTGGAGGCTCAATTACAGAAAAAGAAGTCGAAAAAAGCCGTTACGCAACAGCTTCATAATTCGCAGTCTATCACTATTGATGCCCTTTGGAAGAGACAAGTTGAATTTGGCGTGATTGATTATTATGAAAACAGAGGTTTAAAGGCAACTTTTACCGAAAATCACCTTTGGCGAAGCTTGTTCGGTTTGCTGTTTTGGGATATTATTTTTGATACTGATTCCTTAGCCATTCACCACCCTTTACAACGTTCTCCTTCCGATTTATTTAAGCCGACTTTCTTTGAAAAACGTAAGGAAAAAATGGAAGAACGGCTCAAAATGTTGGAAGATGAAGATGCTACTACGGTGTATATGAATCGTATTTTCTTCGAGAAATTTGGGATTACAAATCCTTTGGTGGATTGGTACGGTGGACTTTTCCCTTTGATTTTGACGCTTTTAGAGAAACTTTCTCCCGAACAAATCAGTCTGATTACCTTAGAAATGGCTCGAAATCTTCGTGAAAATGTACGTGGTTTCCCCGACCTTTTTATGTGGGGAGACGGCGAATATAGTTTTATAGAAGTAAAATCGCCAACGGATAGTTTATCGAATCAGCAATTATTTTGGCTTCGCTTTTTTGAAAGTATTAATGTAAATTCTAAGGTTTTGCGGGTGGAATGGAAATTAGAAGATTAAATATTCTTATGTTTAACTTCAAAACTCCCTCCCAATACTAAATATAAAATTTCTTTCCTTGCGGTCATTCAGCGAATAATTAAAACGAACAACCATATTATAATACGTTACAAAATCAAGACCAAGACCCATTCCATAAATGGAATGATTCGCTAATTTACTCTTATTTTCAGCCGTGTAAGAACTTTGAACGTAACCGTAATCCATAAATATATTTGGATAAATACCAATGGGAATGGTATTAAATTGCTTGATTTTTAGGAATTTAAGATTTATTTTTTTATTTACTAATTGATATTTCAAGTTATTTCTCGCCAAGAAAAACGAACTTCCATCCACAACGTATAATTCATAGCCACGAACCAAATCACCAAAATACCCCAAACCACGAGTGTTATAAAAAGACTGTCGCTCTGGGAATGACATTTTAGCTTTGAGATTCAATCCGTAAAATACTCTTTTTGTGATGGGTTTATACCAAGAATACGCCCCTATAATCTCCAATTGATTAATATCATCATTTGGCAAAACACCTAACTTATTGATAAACAACTCATAACGCCGCCCTATGAGGGGATACGCTACATTGTCCCGAAAATCATAATTGAAGTAATAACTCAACTGAAAGTACCGCTGCTTCGTTCGACCATCCAAGAAATAATCAGGATTTATTTTACTAATTGTATCCGCTATTGAGTTATTATTATAACGTAATTCAAGCGTGTGAGTATCGTAAAAACCGTATCGTTTACGAAGATAAACTGCTCCCGTAAAACGTCTCCGCATGACTTCATCAAGGCTTTTGAAGTAAAATAAGGTATCATTTAGGCTTTTGAACGCCAAATTTTTATTGGTGATATAAGATAAACTAAAACCAGCACCCGTTTTTTGTGCTTTATCAATGTACGGAATTTGATAGACCAAATCAATGCGTTGCGTAAAACCAGTTTCGAGCCTTAAATTTATGCGTTCTGCCCTGCCCCTAAAATTATTATGGAAGACATTTATGCCATAAGTTGTTCGACTAAGACTTGCCCCTCGCTGCCACCATTCGGCGTAATTTCTATCAACTATTTGAAAAATCGGGTAGCCCAAAATGTACCATTGTTCCAATAATTTTATGTCAATAATTAGTTGATTATCTGTCAGTTGAGTTGCTTTTACTTCGACAGAAATAAAGAGATTAGTATTGACCAATTTTCTCCGAGTAAGATCTAACCTTTTATCAATATTACTTTTTTTGATGGAATCCCCTGCTATAAAATCCAATTCACGCAAAATGATATTTTCTTTGGTTTTTTGATTTCCAATAACATTTATTTGCTTGATAATGAATGTACTATCAGCCGTTTGCATCGGGTGATTTTGAGAAAATAACGTAAAAAGGAAGGTAAAAAGTAGCATACTTCAAAGATAAGGCATTAGAAATTAGGGATTGAAGGTTGGTTTTATAATATTTTATTAGAAAAGAAAAATTAAAGTTAATCTTCTTAAAAGACAATAAATTGAGTAATATTGTGCTAAAGAGCATCATCTATCCTCTTTAAAATAACCATTTTTATTATTCAAAACTTATGACAAAACCCCGCTTAACTTTTTCGCAAATAATTAACATGAATGTCGGTTTTTTTGGCATTCAATATAGTTTCGGACTTCAGCAAAGTGCAGTTAACCCAATTTATGATTTTTTAGGAGCCAGTCCCGATGAGATTCCACTATTAAATTTAGCAGGTCCGATGACAGGCTTATTGATTCAACCGATTATTGGAGCCATGTCAGACAAAACATGGTCGCCCCGTTTCGGACGCAGAAAACCCTATTTTTTCGTAGGTGCATTAATGTGTAGTTTAGCCCTTTTGATTTATCCATTTAGTAGCTCATTATGGATGGCAGCGGGATTATTGTGGATTCTGGATGTGGGAAATAATACCGCAATGGAGCCATACAGAGCATTTATTGCCGATAAATTAGATGCTACCCAACAGCCTACGGGATTTCAAGCTCAGAGTTTTTTCACGGGTTTGGGGCAAACGTTAGTTAATCTATCGTTATTTATTTTTCCATTGATTTTCTTGGGACAAACAGGTTCTTTGCCTACTTGGGTTTATGCGTCGTTTTTCTTGGGAGCGGCTTGTTCGATTGGTTCGGTTTGGTGGAGTATGAAAACGACTGCCGAAATTCCACCAACCTCAGAAGAATTAGAAGAAATGCACGCCACTCCGCTGAATATTTTTTCACCTTTTACTGATATTTCAAAAGCAATCAAAGATATGCCAAAAGTGATGTGGCAATTATCTTTGGTATATTTATTTCAATGGTATGCGTTGTTTTGTTACTGGCAAAATTCTTCTAAAAGTATTGCTCAATCGGTTTGGAAAACAAACGTTTACCAAAATAACCCTGCTTATAATGACGCTGTGGGTTGGACGGGTTTAGTCAATGGTTGGTATAATATTGTGATGTTTTTAGTGGCGTTTAGCTTGGTTTATTTTGCAAAAAAATATTCGCCAAAGTTGGTACACGCTTCATGTTTGGTTTTGGCTGGTTTGGGCTTCTTAGCTTTTCCGATGATTGAAAATAAATACTTGCTTTTTCCTGCCATTACTGGTTTTGGAATTGGTTGGGCGAGTATGATGGGAATCCCTTATTTGATGGTCGTTTCAGAAATCCCAAAAGAGCGTTACGGTGTTTATATGGGAATTATTAACATGATGATTGTAATTCCGATGTTAATTCAAACATTAACTTTTGGTTATATTCTGAAGAATTTCTTGAACAACGACCCAGGAAAAGCAATCACGTTTGCGGGAATTCTATTATTGATTGCCGCAGGAGCAACATTATTGATGAAGTCAGGAAAAATGTCTGACAATCAAGAAATTGTAATGGGTGGCGGAGGTCACTAATTATTTATATCCATAAAAAACCACAGATTGTACCGATTTTGTCGTTCAAATCTGTGGTTTTTTTGTTTATGAAAGAATCTTACTTTTTAAAGAATATTCGAAATTTTTAAAGAATATTCGAAAAATTACTCAAAAATCACCCTCTCCTCAAACTCTGACCACGATTCCATTTTCTCTTTGTAGTAATTCTCTACCACATTTCGTTTTATTTTCATCGTTGGCGTGAGTAAATTATTTTCCACTGTCCAACCTTCTTTCACCACAATTGCTTTTTTGATGGCTTCATAGCTTTTGAAATTCGTATTTACTCGCTTTAGGGTTTCTTCTAAACTTTCAATGAGTAAACTTCTATCCATATTTTTTCCAATTTCTGAAAGAACAATTAATGCAATTGGTTGGGGCAAACCCGCACCCGCTACGCAAACTTGTTCCAAAATTGGATTAATTGCCAGCATATTTTCAATAGGAGCTGGAACGATATATTCTCCTTTGGCAGATTTAAACATATCTTTTACTCGCCCCGTAATCATCAAATAACCATCCGAATCCACCTCACCCATATCACCCGTACAAAGCCAGCCATCTTTCAAAAGCCCTTCCGTCAGAATGGGTTCTTTGTAATAACCTAAAGTATTCCAAGGCGATTTCATCTGTATTTCACCCGTTTTAGGGTCTATTCGAGTTTGGACTTTCTGATAAGGTTTACCCACCGTTCCACTTTTTACGGCATCGGCGGGCATAATAGAATGAGCTCCTACATTTTCCGACATTCCGTACGCCTCACGAATGGTTATTCCAATTTTTTTGTACCAATCCAATAAACTTGGAGGCATTGGAGCGGCTCCCGTCAAGATAATTTTTGCTTCAGAAAGCCCTAATCCTTTTTGAATTTTGCTTTTAATTGCTGCTTTTACGAACGGAATTTTTAGCAGTAAATCCAGTCGATTTTGGGGCATTTTAGCAAGAATTCCCAATTGAAATTTCGTCCAAATCCGTGGAACAGCTAAAAAGTGCGTTGGCATAGCCGTTTGCAAGTTTTTCTGAAAACTTTCAAGTGTATCCGCAAAGAAAACCGTTCCTCCCGTCGCCATACTCGCCGATTCTACAATGTTTCTTTCGGCAATGTGGCAAAGCGGCAAATAGGAAAAAAAACGAGCATTGGGCGTATTTAAAGCAACTTCGTTTTGTGTGTAGGTTATCGCTTCAATAATTGCTCCGTAAGTAAGCATTACGCCCTTGGGTACGCCCGTGGTGCCAGACGTATAAATGATAGTGGCGATGTCTTCGTACTTTGGTTTTATATTTTCCTGCAACGGTTCGTGAGCTTCAATAATCTCATCCCATTTATCCATTTCGTGGGTGGGACAACCGTCGTAAAAACTTGGATAAGCAATACATTTCACATTTTCGGGAATACCTGCTTTCATGGTATCCCAGCCATCCAATTTTCCAACAAAAAGCACTTTGCATTCGGAATGGACTAAAACTTGATTGATTTGTTCAGCAACTAATGTTGGATAAAAAGGTACTGAAATATGTCCTGCCATGGAAATCGCTAAATCTGAAATAATCCAATGAGCACAATTTTTAGAGACAATTCCGATGTGGCTTTTTTCGGGCAAATTCATGGCATTTAAAGCCGTTGCCATTCGACGAGCTTGATTGCCCGTTTCTTTGAAAGAATAATGTTTATATTTTTCGCCCAACGGCTGACTCAGATAAGTATTATTGGGCGTTTGGGCTTCCCAATGATAGAAATTTTCAACGAGTGTTCTGAATTCTTGAATCATGGTTAAGTGGTTTGGGGTTCAAGGTTTAGGGGAAATCAATTAAAGTCCTATTTTTCAAGAAGCTAAGTACTGCAAAACTATTTTTGGGAGTCACTTTACAATATTTGTTCACCTAATATTCTTTCACCGTGAACCGAATGAAAAATTTCACAATAAGTTATCAAATTTTCCGTATTATAATTATATTTGTTATGAAAAAAGTTCAATAAATATTGTTTTTTTCGTTCCTAACCGTAAAAACACACAATCATGAAGTTACAAACGGTATTTCGTGTTCTAATCATTGGTATTTTATTGCTAACACTTGGATACGTTTTCTTTCAAAGTTTTGATTCGTTTGCTTCTCACGCTTTTAAAAGACCTTGATTATTAGCTTAATTTTACAAAAAACGCCAACAAGACTGGCGTTTTCATTTCAAGTATTTGAGATTAAATAACGAATTCTACTTCTTTAAAATCAAAGTATAGTAACATTCCTTCCGTTTCAATAGCCAGTTTTCCCGTTTCGTCAATTCCAACAATTTGTCCTAAAAATTGCTGACCATTTCGTCTGAAATAATGATATTCTTGAAAACGGTACATACTTGCTAAATACCTGATTTTCAACGATTCATAATTCCCTTGTTTGATGATAAGGTAGTTTATTTCCAATTTCTCTAATAATTTACTGAGCATTTCTCCAAGGTCATATTTCAGTGGATTTCGACTTGCTTTTCGTAAAGAAGTTGCCCTCAAAGCTCCAAATTCCATCTGATTGATATTCAGTCCGATACCCACCACGGAATAACCAATTTGATAACCTTGCAAGGTATTTTCAATGAGAATTCCTCCCATTTTTTGGTCTCCAAAATAAATATCATTTGACCATTTTACGCTTAGATTTTCGTCAATAAATTCACTTAAAAAATCAAAAACGCCCAAAGAAATAGCTACATTTAGTTGAAATTGGTCACTGGCTCTCAAGAAATTAGGTTTAAGAATCAACGAAAACGTTAAATTTTCACCAATACTGGCCTGCCAAATATTTCCACGTTGACCTCGGCCAGCGGTTTGGTTATCGGTAATTATGACTGTTCCCTCAAAAACGTGGCTTTCCGACTGAATCATTTCAGCAGCAATATCGTTAGTAGAATGACAGTTTGACAGATATTTAAGCGTTTTGCCAGTAAATAATGTATTGGGTTGAATTTTGTACAAGGTTATTTCGTAATTTTAGAGTCCAAAATGATTATTCGTATTGGGCGAACAATAGCCCAGTTGTGAAGTTATGGCTTATGATAATAATATCAAAGAGTCAGCGTGTTTCCGAAATTCAAAAAATTATCAAATTATCAAATTAAAAAAGTAAAAATAGCCACGTCGTAGAATGATTTTGAAAGACTTAGGGCTAATAGCTTACGACTAACAAATGACAGAAGTAAAAGTAAAGAAAAATATCAGTTCAGAAGAATTGAGCCAATTAGTGGTAAAAGGAATGCAGGAAAGAAAGGCATTGGATATTGTGGTGATGGACATGAGAAAAGTAAAAAATGCTTTTACTGACTTCTTTGTAGTGTGTTCTGGTACATCAGATACTCAAACCGACGCAATTGCAGAGTCCGTGGATAAGGAAGTTTGGGAAGCCACTCATAATCATCCTCGCAGTGTGGAAGGAAGAACCAATCGTGAATGGATTTTAGTTGATTACTACGATGTAATTGTGCACGTTTTCAAGAAAGACCGTCGTGAGTTTTACAAATTAGAAGAACTTTGGGGTGATGCAGAATTTACCTATGTTGCAGAGGAACAATTTTAAAACGCCATAAAATCCGTTCAGAAATCTATATTACCACTCCTCACGAAAAGTGGGACTAAGAAACAAAATTGTTAATCAGTACGTTTTTAAAAAATACAGTTTGAGGCATAAAATTTAGCAGTAATTAGGTTTTTATATTTTTAATTGATTGAATCCCTAACCCCGATAACCTAACACCTCAAAATAATAATTATACAAAAATGGCAGAAAATAATAGTGAAGATAACAAACCACAGGGCTTTCCGAAGCGTCGCCCAAGTACACCAGGTAACGGTTTCCAAGGTTGGTTGGTAATAGGATTAGTAATTGCTTTAATTAGTATTTACTTTTTGAGTAAGACTCGTGTTTTGAAACAAATCGATCAAACTCAATATGAACAAATGGTTTTGGGTAAAGAGATTTCTAAACTTACTATTCTGAAAGGAAAAGAAGTGGTAGAAATTACGCTCAAAAAAGAATTTTTGGACAAATACAAAGGTGAGTTGAATGAACAACCTAATGCGGTGGTTAATCAAAACGGCGGTCCACAATTTGAGAAAGAAATTACTTCAACTGACGCATTCGTAGCAGAATTGAATGACTTACAAAAAGACATTCCACGTCCAGAGCGAGTTCACGCAACGGCTGAAGAACGTTACGGAATTTTAGAATTTTTGATGGGACCAGGTTTCTTTATCTTGTTTTTTGTTGCCATTTACTTTATGTTCTTCCGCATGGGTGGAACAGGAGGCCCTGGTGGACAAATTTTCAACATCGGACGCTCAAAAGCAACTTTGTTTGACGGCGATGCCAAAGTAAAAACTACTTTTAAAGACGTTGCTGGACTTGATGAAGCGAAAGAGGAAATTGAAGAAATTGTAGAATTTTTGAAGCATCCTAAGAAATTCACGGATTTAGGTGGTAAAATTCCTAAAGGAGCTTTATTAGTTGGCCCTCCAGGTACAGGTAAAACCCTTTTGGCGAGAGCTGTTGCGGGTGAAGCTGGCGTTCCATTCTTTTCATTATCTGGTTCAGATTTTGTTGAAATGTTTGTGGGTGTAGGAGCAGCTCGTGTACGTGATTTGTTCAAGCAAGCGAAAGAAAAAGCACCGTGTATTATTTTTATTGACGAAATTGATGCCGTTGGTCGTTCACGTGGACGTGGTGCAATGCCTGGTTCAAACGATGAACGTGAAAATACCTTGAATTCATTGTTAGTAGAAATGGATGGTTTCGGTACAGATTCTGGCATTATCATCATGGCGGCAACAAACCGTCCCGATGTTTTAGATCCAGCTTTATTACGTCCAGGTCGTTTTGATAGAACAATTTCAGTTGACAAACCAGATATTATTGGTCGTGAAGCAATTTTTAAAGTTCACTTACAACCATTAAAATTGGCGGCTGATATTGACCCCAAAGAATTATCAGCTCAAACGCCAGGTTTTGCGGGAGCTGAAATTGCCAACGTTTGTAACGAAGCTGCTTTAATTGCAGCACGTCGTGGTAAAACAGCGGTTGATATGAAAGATTTCCAAGAAGCAATGGATAGAGTAATTGGCGGTTTGGAAAAGAAAAACAAATTGATTTCACCCGAAGAAAAGAAAATTGTAGCATATCACGAAGCGGGTCACGCTGTGGCAGGTTGGTTCTTGGAACACGCTAATCCTTTGGTGAAAGTAACAATTGTACCTCGTGGAGTTGCGGCCTTGGGTTACGCTCAATATTTACCGAAAGAACAATTTTTGTATCGTACTGAGCAGTTGGTTGATGAAATGTGTGTAACCTTGGGTGGAAGAGTTGCGGAAGATATTATCTTTGGTAAAATCTCAACGGGAGCTCAAAACGATTTGGAGCGTATCACTAAATTGGCTTACAGCATGGTAACGGTTTACGGGATGAACGATAAATTGGGAAATGTTTCATTTTATGATTCAAAAGGTGGAGATGGATATAACTTCAATAAACCGTATTCAGAACAAACGGCTCGTGAAATTGATGAAGAAGCTCGTGCTATTATTGCCTCAGCGTATGAACGTACAAGAGCTTTATTGAGTGATAAACAGGATAAATTGGAAATTTTAGCTCAAGAATTATTGGTAAAAGAAGTTCTTTTCCAAAGTGATTTAGAGCGTTTGATTGGTCCAAGACCATTTGAACAATTGACAACTTATCAAGAATTCACAAGAAACGAAGATAGAAAAGCGGCTGACCTTGAGAAAGCAAACGCAACGAAAGAAGCGGAGGCAGAAGCTGAATTATCGGCTGAAGAGAAATAAAAATCATTAGATTTAATCATAAAAAAGCCTTGATCAATTAAATTGAACAAGGCTTTTTTTGTTACAGATACCCCAAAAACTCAATATTCCGCCTTAATCCATCAAACTTCGTCCGCTTTAACGGAGATTTTTTGAATATTTCTTTGAAAACCTCTTCCGTAATTTCTTGCCAATCTGCATTAGTAAAATGTTGTAAATCAGGATGTAAATTGAAATTTGATTCTTTGTGAGGTTTTGAAAAACGATTCCACGGACAAACATCTTGACAAACATCACAACCGAAAACCCAATTATCAAACTTCCCTCTCATCTCTATCGAAATGGCCTCTTTCAGTTCAATAGTAAAATAACTGATACATTTTGAGCCGTCCACCACAAAAGGTTCAACGATGGCATCGGTCGGACAAGCGTCTATGCAACGGGTACACGTACCGCAATAATCTTTGATTTCGTGGTCGTATTCCAACTCCAAATCAATGATTAATTCGGCAATGAAAAAGAAACTTCCTTGCTTTTTATTAATAAGATTTGAATGCTTGCCAATCCAACCTAAGCCGCCTTTTTTAGCCCAAACTTTATCCATCACTGGGGCAGAATCAACAAAAGCACGTCCGCCAACTTCTCCAATTTCTTGATGAATAAAACTCAAAAAATCTTTCAATTTGTCTTTGATAACAAAATGATAATCAGTTCCGTAAGCGTATTTTGAGAGTTTCATATCGTCTTTCCCTTCGGGTAAACGTTGGTCGGGATAATAATTAAAAAGCAAAGAAACCACCGATTTTGCGTCATCAACCAATAATCTTGGGTCGAGGCGTTTGTCAAAATGGTTTTCCATGTATTGCATTTTGCCATGCTGATTAGCTTTCAACCAATTTTCTAATCGAGGAGCTTCTTCTTCCAAAAATCCAGCCTTTGAAATACCACAGAAATCAAAACCTAATTCACGTGCCTTTTGCTTGATTTGTTGGGTATATTTTGTTGGGTTTTGCATGGAGATATTTATAATTTCTGCCACGAAAGCAAAAACACGCTAAGTTTTTTTTACACGAAGTTACTATTTTTTTAACCTGAGCGTATTCTGTCTATTTACAATCATTTCTTTTTCAATCTTCTTAGCGTCTATCAATCGAAATAAAAATATCCACCTCAGCATTTTCTGGATTTTGGGCTTTTTCACCATAAATTTCAAAATCAGCCTTAAAACTTCTGGGTAAATCCGAATTCCAAATTTTTAGCCATTCATTAAAAACCATGCCTTGCAAGATATTTCCTTGAGCAGTGATTTTATGATAATTGCCTTCTGCAAAACGTTTACCGACCATTCCGTTTGGAATATTGTCTAAACTTTCAACTTTACAACCCAAAAGTGTGGTATAGGGTTTTGTATGGTCTTTTTCATAATCGGTATAAATACAATAAAGCGAATGGTCAATTTTATTCGGGATTTTTTCCAAAATGCCCTCACTCATAAATTTTTGCCATAAAGCTGGAACCTCAACGCCCGATTGTCCATTTTCATTAGTTGTTCTTACGGCAATACCGATAACACTAAATGTGTTAATTTTTTGATGATTCATGTCTGATTTTATTTATTTAAACGCAAAAGTAAAATCAGTTTATGACAACCCTATGTCAAGGGTCAGAGACTTTTGTTGACAAATTTCAAAATATTATTGAAGCGTCATTTGATGTGGATGAGATGATTGCAAGAAAAAGGGTTTATAAGCGAGTTATATTTAAAGTTTAATGCTTATAGCCCATTGCTATTTATGAGTAATTTCACTCATTTTCAACAAAATCAAGATTTTTTAAATGTTACTTCCATATTAAATTTTGTAAAACACCATAAATCTACTAAATTACAAGAACAAGTAAAATTTATAAAGCCTATGAATTTCAGTTTTGAGAATTACCAGACCGAAGGTTTCTTCGATGAAATGTTTGACGCACAAGGAAATGTACGATTAGGTTATGAGGCCTTTAAAGAGCGTGCCGAACAATTAAAAGTAGAAGAATTTATTCGTCGTCACCAAGCCGCTGAGCGTTCGTTGATGGCAATGGGAATTACTTTTAATGTCTATGCCGAAAACGAAGGCACGGAGCGTATTATGCCCGTTGATATTATTCCAAGAGTAATTGAAGCCGAAGACTGGAAACGGACAGAACGTGGATTGATTCAACGAATTACGGCTTTGAATATGTTTTTGGATGATATTTATCATGACCAAAAAATTCTAAAAGACGGTATTGTTCCCCGTGAATTGATTGAAACTTCCAAAGATTTTCTTCGTCCTTGTATCGGAATTCGTCCGCCAAAAGGCATTTATATTCACATCACAGGAACCGATTTAATTCGTGGAGACGATGGAAAATTCATGGTTTTGGAAGATAACCTTCGTTGTCCGTCGGGCGTGTCATATATGCTCGAAAATCGTGAGTTATTAAAGCGTACATTCCCTGAAGTTTTGGGAAAAACTCGTGTACAATCAATTTCTGATTATCCGAATAAATTACTGCAAATGTTGCAGCACATTTCAGGCCGACCAAATCCAACGGTTTGTGTATTAACCCCTGGAATCTATAATTCAGCTTATTTTGAACATTCATATTTAGCTCAGCAAATGGGCGTTGAATTGGTGGATGCTCGTGATTTGGTTGTTCATGATGGTTACGTAAAAATGCGTACAACCAAAGGTTTCCAGATTGTCGATACAATTTATCGTAGAATTGATGATACTTTCCTCGACCCCCAAGTATTTAATCCACGTTCGATGATTGGGATTCCTGGGATATTTGACGTTTATAAAAAAGGTAGAATTGCACTTGCCAATGCTCCAGGAACTGGTGTAGCGGATGATAAAGTAATTTACGCTTATGTGCCAAAAATCATCAAGTATTACTTAGGGGAAGATGCTATTATTCCAAACGTAGAAACGTATATCTGCGGAGAGGAAGATGATTGTAAATATGTATTGGAAAATATTGAAAAATTAGTCGTTAAGGAAGCCAATGAGGCGGGAGGTTACGGAATGTTGATTGGTCCAAAATCTACGAAAGAAGAACAAAATATTTTCAAAGAAAGAATCAAAGCTAATCCAAGAAATTATATTGCTCAACCAACCATTTCACTCTCAAGAGTACCGTGTTTGATTGATGACCACTCAGAAGGTCGCCACGTTGATTTACGCCCGTATATTCTTTACGGAGACGGCGTACAGGTTATCCCAGGAGGTTTGACTCGTGTGGCATTACGCAAAGGGTCTTTAGTGGTAAATTCATCGCAAGGTGGAGGGTCTAAAGACACTTGGGTTTTGTATTGAGAATGATACAAATTCATAAAAAGAAAAGGTAAGCTGAGAAATTAGCTTACCTTTTTCTTTGACTTAGAAAAAATCTAACGACTAATTACTAATTTTGCACTATGCAAGCAAAAATTACCGAAATACAACAGCAAATTGCTGATTTCAAGATTGAAGTGAAAGACCACCTCGAAGCTTTCCGAATTGCCTACGTTGGGCGTAAAGGTGTTATTGGTGAACTTTTTGATGAACTTAAAAACGTAGCTCAGGAAGAACGCCGAGCCGTTGGGCAAGAATTGAACGCATTGAAGGATTTAGCTCAGAATAAATTCAATGAGTATCAAGCTTTGATGGAATCGTCTCAAGACAAATCCGTTGCCATTGAATTTGATTTGACTCTTCCGAATATTGCTAATGAAAACGGAACGATTCATCCCCTGACTTTGGTACGGGCGAGAATCATTGAAATCTTTGCAAAAATGGGCTTCAATGTATCAGATGGACCAGAAATAGAATCGGATTTTTATAATTTTACGGCTCTGAATTTTGCCGAAAATCACCCTGCTCGTGAAATGCAGGATACCTTCTTTATTGAAAAGAAGGGCGGAAATGTAGCAGATGATATGCTTTTAAGAACGCATACCTCTAACGTACAGATTCGTTTGATGCAAAATCAAAAACCTCCTTTACGTTCAATTATGCCGGGACGTGTGTATCGTAACGAAGCAATTTCGGCGAGAGCTCATTGCCTTTTTCACCAAGTTGAAGGGCTTTATGTGGATAAAAACGTTGGTTTCAAAGACTTAAAAGATACGCTTTATTATTTTGCGAAAGAGATGTTTGGACAGGATACCAAAGTACGTTATCGCCCTTCATACTTTCCATTTACTGAACCTTCAGCAGAAATTGACATTACTTGTTTAATCTGTAAAGGAAAGGGCTGTAACGTGTGTAAATATTCAGGTTGGGTAGAAATTGCAGGTTCTGGCATGGTTGACCCTAATGTATTGGAACAATGCGGTATAGATTCTCAAGAATACACAGGTTTTGCCTTCGGCATGGGTATAGAACGTATTACTATGTTAAAATATCAAATCAAAGACTTACGGTTATTTACTGAGAATGATGTAAGATTCCTACGTCAGTTTGAAGGATTGTGATAAGATTGGCTCGCAGATGACGTAGTTCTTGGTCAAATGTTAAAAACGCCTCGCCTTAACACTTTTTAACACCTCCATTCTTCACAAGCCAAAGCAATTTTGTATTTTTGGTAACATTATTGTCTATTAGACTCTATATCATTAGTTTGAACATTGAAAATTGAGTGTTGAACATAGAAATTTGTTCTTTATTCAATTTGAAATAATAACAGTTAACAAGTCCTCAATGAATAATTTCAAAAGAATAAATGACCTTACGGGTTGGGTTGTTTTTGCCATTTCCTTATTTGTTTTCACTGCTACGGTCGAGCGTACAGCCTCTTTTTGGGACTGTGGTGAATTCATCGCTTGTGCTTATAAACTTCAAGTTCCGCACCCTCCAGGAGCCCCACTTTTCTTGTTATTGGGTCGAATGTTCTCTCTTTTAGCGGGTTCAGATGTTACGCAGGTTGCTTATTGGGTAAACATGATGTCTGTGGTTTCAAGTGCTTTAACGATTTTGTTTATGCACTGGACAATCGTTTTGATTGGTCGTAAAGTCTATAACAAACCTTTTAATGAATTGTCAAAAGGACAATCGCTTACACTTTTAGGAGCGGGCGTTATTGGTTCATTGGCGTATGCGTTTTCGGATACTTTTTGGTTTTCAGCAGTTGAAGCAGAAGTTTATGCAATGTCTTCTTTCTTTACCGCATTGGTAGTTTGGGCGGCTTTCAAATGGGAATTAATTGAGGATGAAGCAGCCGCTAACCGTTGGTTGATTTTGATTGCTTATATTGTCGGACTTTCGATTGGTGTCCATTTATTGAACTTGGTGACTGTTCCTGCTTTAGCATTATTATATTATTTCAAGAAAAACCCTAAACCAACTTACAAAGGCGGATTTATTGCTCTTTTTGCGGGTTTAATAATCTTAGGAGTTATTAATTCATTGATTATTCCAGGAATTCCTTCAATGGCTTTCCAATTTGAATTAATCTTTACCAATGGATTGGGCTTGCCTTATGGTGTTGGTGTTGCGGTGTTTTTGATTGTTTTCGTGGGAGCTTTAGTTTGGGGTGTTCGTTATTCAGTTCAAAAAGGAAAAGTCAATTTGAATATTGGCTTACTTTCATTGGTATTCGTTTTAATTGGCTATTTATCCTATACATTGGCAATGGTTCGTTCAACTTATAACACGCCAATCAATGAAAATGACCCAAGTAATATCTTAAATTACGTAAAATATTTGAAGCGTGAACAATACGGCGAACGTTCATTATTATATGGCCCAATTTACACAGGAACAGTTGAGAGCGTAGAACAGGGAAATCCTGTTTATAAAATGAAAGATGGTAAATACGAAGTTTATGACCACAAACAAAAACTGATTTATTCAAAAGATGGTCAAATGTTGTTACCTCGTGTTTACAGTAGTTCTCCGCAACATATTCAACTATACGAAGAAATGTTAGGTTTGGCTTCGGGCGAAAAACCGAGTTTTGGCGATAATTTACGCTTTATGTTTACCCACCAAATGGGCCACATGTATATGCGTTATTTGCTCTGGAATTTTGTGGGTCGTGAAAGTGACGTACAAGATGCGGGTGTAATTGATTACACTCGTAAAGGTGAATTACCCGAAATGTTAGCCAATAATAAAGCTCATAATAATTACTTCTGGTTGCCTTTAATTTTGGGGCTTTTAGGTTTTGTTCTTTTAGTTCGTAAAAATGAACAAGATTTCTTGACAACAACTTTAATGTTCTTATTAACGGGTTTAGCCTTGGTTGTCTTCTTGAATTCACCACCGACTGAACCCCGTGAACGTGATTATATCTACGTAGGTTCGTTTTATTTCTTCGGAATTTGGATTGGTTTAGGCGTGCTACAATTAGCAGAATTATTAGACCGATTTATTTCAAGTACCGTCGTAACAGGAGCCGTTGCGACCATCATAACTGCTATTGTACCAGTAATTTTAATTCAACAAAACTGGGATGACCATGATCGTAATCACCGTTATCATCAAGTTGATTTTGCAAAAAACTTATTGAATTCATGTGCTAAAAATGCGATTTTATTTACAGGAGGCGATAATGATACTTTCCCGCTTTGGTACGTACAAGAAGTAGAAGGTTATCGTACTGATGTTCGTGTTTGTAATCTTTCATTATTGGGGACTGATTGGTATATCGACCAAATGAAACGTAAAACGTATGAGTCTCAAGGTTTACCATTATCATTGCCGAAAGAACTTTTAAGAGAAGGTCTGAATGAGCAAATCATGTATTATGAAAACCCGAACGTAAAGAATGGTATTAATTTGCAAGAGTATTTGAAATTGGTAAGAGACGGAAATGAAGCAATTAAAGTGCCATTGCAAGATGGTTCGATGATAAATACATTACCAACTGAAAATCTTTTCTTGCCGATTAATGTAGAGCAAGTGAAAAAAGCAGGTTTCGTTCCGAAAGACTTAGAACCGTACCTTACCGATCAAATGGCTTGGTCTGCTGGAAAAAGTGGTATTATGAAACCAGAATTAGCTCAGTTAGATATGATTGCTCAGAATGCGGCAACGGGTTGGAAACGTCCAATTTACTTTGCCACTACTTTGCCATCAGCCAGCTATTTAAATCTTAAAGAATATATGCAGTTGGAAGGATACGCTTATCGTTTGATGCCAGTGAAAGTTCCTGGAGCAAAAGACGGTGTGGTAAATTCAGATTTGATGTATGAAAATTTGACGAAAAAGATGTTCTGGAGAGATTTGGATAATCCTAAATCATACTATCATTCAGATTTCTATTTACAAGTTCCCATTGTTACGGCTCGCTTGAGCTTCTTACGTTTAGTTGATCAATTAGTGCGTGAAGGTAAAATGGATAAAGCAAAAGCAGCTTTAGATTATTGCAATAAAGTAATGCCTGACAAAGTGATTCCTTACGATCAACTATCAGCTAATTTTGTGGCTTTATATTTAGCAGCGGGTGATAAGAGAAGTGCTTTACAAATTGCGGATACAATGATGAATCGTAATAATAAAGCGTTAGATTACTACTTGAATGACCGAAGAGGAAGTGATAGTAGAGATATTCAGACAGCACTTTACGAAATGAATATTATCGTAGATGGTTTGAAAAATGCCAAAGCTCCAGAGGCGGCCAAGTATGAAGCGATGATGCAGAAACAATTAATCAAAGCAAATTCGTAATTAGAGATATAGATTATAGAATAGCAAAAGCCCTCAAATTTGATTTTGAGGGCTTTTTTGTTTTTGCCTTAGTAAGTTTAAAGCGATTATATTCGTTTACAGTTAAACCTTAGGCTCGAGAAGAAATACTATAGGTGTTAATTCATAGTCAACTACCATTAAAACTCTAATTCTATCGACTTTATTGACTTATATTAAAGACAAAAGGGAACGTTAAAAACATCCCCCTGTGCAAATTAATAGTTCTACACCTATTATCTTAAATATCTAAATTGGTTGGCTTTAAAAACATGGGGCAACAAAGGTTGCCCCCGTTTCCTAAATACCTAACCACTAATTTCTCTGTAACTTATTTAGTTTTACGACGCAATTTACTTAAAAAAGTTCTGAACTTCCTAAGTAATTTTTAGTTTTTTCTAAAAATGCCTTTTTCTTTCTTCGTGAAACTGATATTTTTTTACCATCTCTCAATTGAACAAACATCTCTTCTTTGACATCAAATTGAATTAAATAGTTCAAATTAATTGCAAAAGATTTATGAACTCGCACAAATAACTCTGCATCTAATTTAGCTAAAAAATCTTTCATTGTACGTGAAACCAACAACTTTTTTCCATTATTGAAGTAAAACATGGTATAATTGCTAATTGCTTCAAGGTGACTAATGTCTTTCCAAGCTACAAGAATTGTTTTTTTGCAAGAAATTGGTAGTGAAATACTTGCTTCTTTTAGCAAACGAGCTTCGGTACCAAAGGTTTTAAATTCTCTTTTGAAGCTTGCCACCACAAAAGGAGTTGTGTTTGTTAATGTTGTTACCATGATAGTTTTTAGTTTAGTCCCATAAATATTTTGTCTCTATCATGTGGTTAGTAAGTGATACAAAGTTGGTGAGTTAATTTTTACAAATCAATCACATGATGATATGATATTTCTAAACTATATTTTCATGGATTGCCTTAGCTACTGCCTCAGTTTGCGAATGAACGTGCAACTTATCGTATATTTTTTTTATGTGGGTTCGCACTGTGTCCATACTAATTCCACATTTATCGGCAATCATTTTATAACTATTTCCTTTTACTAACAAATTCAGAATTTCAGTTTCCCGCTCAGTCAGTTTATATGAGACATTGTCGGCTACTCGTTGTTGAGATGGTAACATCTGCAATACTTTCCGTGCCACGCTTGATGTCATCGGAGCTCCACCGTTATAAGCATCATTAATTGCTTCTAAAAGCCTAACAGGAGGTGTCCGTTTCAATAGATAACCTACTGCTCCTGAACATATTGCCTCAAAAATATTTTCATTATCTTCAAATACCGTAAACATTAATACATTTACGTTTGGGGCTATTTTCTTAATAATTTTTAGGCCTTTTATACCGTTGGCAATAGGCATATCAATATCCATCAATACCACATCTGGATGTAATTCTTCCATTTGTTCGGCCACCCGCTCACAGTTTACGAACGCTCCAATTAGTTCAAATCCCATAGAACCACGCAATAAAACGGACAGACTTTCTCTCAAATCTGGATTATCTTCATAAACTATTATTCTTATTGCGGAAGGATTCATGTGATAGAGTAGGGAGGTTTAATACTGTTTTACAATATTACAATAAATATCTATCTAACGGTATCACATGATTGGGTGATATTTGATGATTTTTGACACGAATTGGTGTTGGATATTTTTTGTACCTTTGTAACCTCATAGAACCATATAGAATTAATTCAGATTCTGTTTGGTCTAATTTCTCAATTATAAAATCTGATTGTTAAACTTAAATCTCTAATTCGTGAAAAAATATTACGTTTACTTAATCGCTTTATTTATTTTCATTACTCAAATGTCGTGTCAGGACAAAAAGCAAACTAACGAAACCGATACTACTGTTGCCAAAGATTCCACTCAAAATGTTTCATCACTGGAAAATTACAGCTCCGTTTTTCAAGCTATTCTAAAATCAGATGCAGGAATGGCTCGTGGCGTAAGTATTGGGGATAACATTGAAAGCATTCAAGAAACAACTTTGCCTGCCGAAACACAACCTGAAGACGGAAAAGGTTTTACTGAATACTTTGATGATACCGACCTCAATTTTGCGGATATTACTTATCTAAAAGATTCAGAAAATAAGGTTGGAGCAATTTCAGTCGATATTTATATTGAAAGACAAGGTGCGGTTGATAGTTTAATGAATGAATTTAAAGGTTATTTTGAGAAGAAATATGGTCAAGGGAAAGGAATTTCTAATATGACGACTTGGAAGTTACCCGATTCTCAAAACGAACTTCTCCTGCAAAATGTAAGCACAGAGAAAGACCCTGGCTTGAAAATTATTTTTGCTAAAAGCGGCGATAAAATTTTGCAATAATTATCACACAGGTTAAAACCTGTAAATTTATTTGGTGACAAGCTATAAACTTGTCCTACCTTAAAACTGTCATTTCATAATGGCAGTTTTTTTTATGTCTAAGTAACACAGATTTTAACTTATAAAAACATACAAACAGATTAAAATCTGTATTACTTAAACCATTGCGTAAAATTTACACTTTAAAATTTGGAATAAGAATATTAAATATCAATCTTTGCGTCACATTTACACATTGAAACAAAATGAAAGAACAATTTTACACATATCAATATCCTCACCCAGCCGTTACGGTGGACTGTATCATTTTTGGTTTTGACGGGCAAAACCTTAAAGTAATGCTCATTCAACGAAAAAGTGAGCCTTTTGCTAAAATGTGGGCTTTACCTGGGGCATTTGTTGATGAAAGGGAGTCTTTAGAAAGTTGTGCCGAACGAGTTTTACAGAAAGAAGGTAATATTTCGGATGTGTATTTGGAACAACTTTTCACATTTGGTTCACCATCCCGTGACCCACGTGAACGAGTGATTTCGGTGGCATACATGGGATTGGTTAAAACGGCTGATTTTGAATTGATTGCAGGAAATGATGAATTACAAATAAAGTGGTGGGATATTTCAGAAATACCTGAGCTGGCTTTTGACCATTTCCAGATTTTACAAACTGCCATTGACCGAATCAGAGGAAAAATCAGGTATCAGCCTATTGGATTTGAGTTAATGAATGCCAAATTTACCATTCCGCAATTGCAACAATTGTACGAAGCGATTTTAGGTAAAACACTCGACCGACGGAATTTCAGAAAGAAATTATTATCCATGCAAATTCTAAAACAATTACCCGAAAAACAACAAAACGTAGCCCACAAAGCCGCCTCCTATTACGAATTCGACAGAGAACGATATGAGGTTTTGATGAAGGAAGGAATTTATTTGGAGTTGGTGTAGAACAAACAGTTAGTGATTGAGTGAATAACATATTAGCATAAAAATCATGAAAAACATACAAGAAATAGGCGTTATTGTTGGGCGTTTTCAAGTGCCAGAATTGCACGCCGCTCATCAAGAATTAATTCAGCGAGTGATTGATAATCATAAACGAGTCATTATTTTTTTAGGTGTTACGCCCGTGTTAGTTACTAAGAAAAACCCGCTTGATTTCATTACACGCAAGGAAATGATTTTAAAATTGTTTCCCAATGTAACCGTTTTGGCTTTGCCAGATATGCCTTACGATACCGATTGGAGCAGAGAATTGGACAAACGAATCAGAGAAGTTGCTCCTGTTGGTGAAGTTCTATTATACGGTGGTCGGGATAGTTTTAGAGGTGCTTATACAGGCAATTTTGAAACTACCGAAATTGAACAGATTGCCAATTTCTCAGGAACAGAAATTAGAAAGGAAGTCAGTCAAGCGACCAAAGCGAGTCCAGATTTTAGAGCAGGGGTAATATTTGCAGCTTATAATCAATATCCAAAAGCATTTCCGACGGTGGATGTTGCCATTGTGGAAGGTGACGAACTTTTATTGGGACGAAAACCATACCAAACGCTATTCAGATTTATTGGTGGTTTTGTTGACCCAACGGATGATAATTTTGAGCAAGCCGCCGCTCGTGAAGCCCAAGAAGAAACGGGTGTTGAAGTGGGAAATTTGCAATACGTTGGTACGGCAAGAATTGACGATTGGCGATACAGACATGAAGTTGATAAAATCATCACTACGCTTTTTAAAGCTGACTATCTCTCAGGAGAAGCCACCGCCCAAGATGATATTGCTGAACTAAAATGGTTTAAAATAAATGACCTGACAGAGGAGAATTTTGTAGTTGAACATCGGATTTTGTGGAGATTGTTGAAAGGGAAATTTGTCTGATTTACGGATAAAAACCAGCCAATATCATCTCAAAACGTTCTTCTATTTTATTATCTTGATTCAATTCCAATAATTTAATAGTTGCTTCTCCAATTGATGATTTTCCTACTAAAGTTCCTTTTTGAACTTCAAAATGTTCAAACCAATCTTGAGTTCTTGGATTAAATAGTGGAATGAGTGGACCTTCAAGCTGAAGAATTGTGCTAATATTTGGACCTTTTTTCCAGTTACAAGGCGAACAAACATAAGCAAGGTTATTCAAAGAATTGGAACCTCCATGCTGAACACCAATAATATGGTCGATGTGGTAGTCAAAACTGGATAAATATTCCAAGACACGACAATACTCACACCGATGTCCCGCTCTTGACATAACTAATTTGCGAGTTGCACGAGAAATATAGGTACTCATTGGGCATTTAGTTTTTGAAGAGCTTTAGCTTTGGCTAATCGAACAATGTGTTCGACGGTCATGAATCTTTCCATTTCGGCATTTTCATCTTCCGTTAAACCA
>JAZKDE010000036.1:0-56219 GCA_040387735.1 Bacteroidota bacterium | reverse complement strand
TCCCAATCATTACGAATAGAAACCAAAGCACTGTGCGTAACCAATTGGTGCATAATGACATCGTAATCAAAAATAAATTTACGGGTACTTGCTCCAGCGGGCGGTGTAATGATGAGATACACCGTAATTTCTTGAAAAGGTGGCCCACTGACCATTTGCTCGGCTTTTTCTACCTTCATATCCCTAATTTCTATCCACCAAGGTTGGTCTTTTGCCACCATTATATGAATATGAGCCAATAGGTATTCTTTTAATTGTGGGCCAAAATTTTGCACCAAAGTCTCTGGATTTTGGGTAATATTTTGTCCAAAAACTAAAGCTAATTCACTCAATGGTATTTGTAATTCGACCCCTACTTTACTGAGACTAATATCCATTAAAACGATGGTACTGGGCGTTTGGTGGGCGTGAGCATTTTGTGACAAATGCAATATTGTCATTGAGAATAAGAAAAAAAACAGTCGCTGTCCTTTCGGAATGCGACTGGTAAAACTGAATATTTTATATCCCATTTTTAATAATGAATTTAGCTACGGACTTCGGTGGAATTTACAAACCAATATAATCACGAGTATGGTCACGATAAACGCTATGGTAATGAATTTCAGCAGGATAAACTACCCCTGTTTGACAAATAAATTCTATCCAAACACTTGGGCCATCAATACGAACATAATCAGTATTAGTCGTAAAAAATGTACTGGCATCACCCGCTGTTCCTTTTGAATTAGAAGCATACGTTACATAAGTATTGGCTAACTCATTGGTATAAATTTTGAGGAATGCAGCCGTTGAAGCATCGTCTAAATCATTGAGCCAAGGCATCATTGCAGCTAAAACTTTGGCTTGAGCGGTTGCACTGAGTGTACTTACTTTTACGCCTAATTTAGTAGTAGGAAAAGTATTCGTGGTAGAACCAGGAACCATTGTTACATCCGAAAAAGTCGAGGTGATTTTAGCAGAAGTTAATTCAGCCGTTGTAAAAGAAGCCAACATATTTGCCATTCCGTCTCTTTCTTCTGCCAATGGAGCGTAAGTTACCCCGCCCGAAGTCCAACTTTTAGGTTCAATTCCTTGGTGAGATGGTGTGGTACTTACCACAGAACCTGCATCATACGTTACACTTTGAGCGTAATGGTGGCCACCAAATTGTAACATCCATTTACCCGTCGTACTTGGTGTTCCTAAAAAGGCAATGATATAAAAACCTGATGAATAACCTCCTGGAGATTTTGTTCCTAAAACATCATCGGCAGAGTTTATCTGAATAAATTCGCTGTAACCTTCGTTTGAAGTTGTGCCACTTGCAGCTTGAATCACTGCTTTTGCGGCCGCTAATTGTGTGGCGCTCAATGCACTAAAGGCTAATCCCTGACGACAACCAACGCCACAAGGAAGGTTTGACCATTTTTTAGCATTGGTTAAATTCAACGACAATACAACGGTAGATTGTTGTGAGGTGCTTAAAGTTGCTAAAAAGGCATTGGCTAATTCTACCACTTTCGATACTGAACCCGTTGTTGTACCTGTACCAGTGGATGCAGCAGCAACAGTTAACGAAAGCGTACATGATTGTCCGCCTAAGCTAATGGCAAATGAAGCTGTACCAGCTCCGCTCGGTGTTCCTGACACTGTAAATGTGGAATTCCCAGCACCAGTTGCTAACGTACCAGCCGCCAAAGTAGCCGTTAAGCCTGTCACACCAGTCGATGCTATTGAAGTACCTGCAACATAGGCTACTCCATTTCCACCAACGTATGGAACATTAGCCGTTCCTGCATAGACTATTCCATTCGTGGCTGTTGCTGAAAATGTGGCTGATGAGCAATTAAGTGCTGTAATCGTTGCACTTGTAGTAGTAGTTGTCGTTTCCGTTTGTTTACAACTTTGAAAGGTCAAAGCGAATGCAATTGATAAGATTCCTAAAATAAGCGTTTTTAGTTTCATGGGAATATCGAAGTTTTAGATTTAATGCTTTGACTATAACTACACGTAATACCCCATGAATATTACCAAACTGTGGTAAATAGTTGAAATGTTGTGGTGAATTTATCAAATGCCAAATGTTTTATTAAATTCCTCTTCGTAACTACTGCCAATCGGGATTTCTTCATTTTCAATAATAATTACTTTATTTCGGACCGATTTTATTCGTTTTATCGGTACAATAAATGAACGATGAACTCTCACAAAATCTTCGTTTGGGAGTTTTTCCATCATGGCTTTCATCGTAATTCTGACCACTAAAGGTTTTTGATTTTGAAGATGAATTTTGAGGTAATTATCTAATCCTTCAATGAATAAAATATCCGTTGTCAAAACTTTTACCAAACTATAATCTACTCTGAAATAGAGATATTGCTCTTTTTCGGGATTATTTTTTAGATAAAAATGATGTAATTCTTGGGCTTTTTGAGCTGCTTGCTCAAAGCGTTTGTAAGTAAAAGGTTTCAATATATAATCAACTGCATTGAGTTCAAAACCTTCAACGGCGTATTCTCCGAAGGCAGTCGTGAAAATTACCATCATTTGTTGCGGAATATTTTTAAAAAAATCAAGGCCAGAAATAGCGGGCATATTGACATCCAAGAAAATTAAATCAATCGGATTTTCTTCCAAATATAATTTTGCTTCGCCACTTCGGGTAAAAGTTTTGCGGAGGTCGATAAAATCCAATTGACTACAAAATGCCTCAATTATTTCGAGGGCTGGTTCTTCATCATCTAAAGCAACGGCTCGTATTTTCATAAATCAATGGTAAGTTTTACGGTATAAATGCCATTTGCGTTGGAAATCAAGAGTTTATGCGTGTTGGGATATAACATCAGCAAACGTTCTTGGGTATTTTGCAAGCCTATTTCCAAGGAACTTTCTCGGTTATTTTCGGTTACGATGTTATTTTTTACTTCCAATTTTAAATGATTTTCTTGAATTTCAATCACAATATTGATGACCGAATCTTCATCGGGATTTACACCATGTTTAAAGGCATTTTCGATGTAAGTAAACAGCAATAAAGGAGCAATTTGCTTCCCATTGAAATTTCCAATTGTTTGATAATCAAGCTTTACACTATTTCTCAAACGAGATTTTTGTAAATCAATATAATTTTCTATGTACGCAATTTCCTTTTCGAGTGAGACTGAATTTTGATTTGAATCTTTCAACAAATACCGCATAAATTCCGATAATTTCACAATTGTTTCGGCGGCTTTATCGTCTTTCCGAATGGCAAGGGCGTAAATGCTATTGAGTGTATTAAACAAAAAATGCGGATGAATTTGGGCTTTCAGATTGGATAATTCTGCCTGCAATTTATCATTTTCAGATTTCAACAAACGATTTCGAGTATACAGTAAAATGGAAAATAAAATGACGATGCCGTACAGAAAAATATGGTGTTTTATTTCTTCCCAAAAAGAGGATTCCATCGGCGGTGGAGGCATTTTAGCTTCAAGAAGACTGGAAATTGGCGAATGTCTTTCTAATGGTACCACATTTTTTTCAAAAATATTTCGTCCCGTCACAAAAGATGGTAACCAACAAATCAGGAATAAAAAACCAATGAGTACCAGAAAATACACGACGTATTTTTTAGACAAATAAAACTTAGGAATGAGATAATAATAATTGAAATAAAAGAAGCCTAACATCAAGGCATTTCCCACAAAATCACGAATAGTAGGTTTGGCAAAGAGAATATTTTCTGCTTCCGGAGGATGTGGAAATAGCAAAATCGGCAGAAATAAAAATGCTATTATGCCTAAAATATGACTGACGATTTCTTTTTTGTTTTTCATTTTTCAAATTTATGCTAAAACTCAATGTTTTGTTTAAAATTGTGGTTAAACCAACAATTGTGAGGGCATTTACTTTCTAAACCGTACTCTCTTCAAAATTTCTTCAGATTTGTTCTCGTAAATTTACGTTATGAAAATTCTAATCATCGAAGATGAACCCGAACTTGCCCAAAGCATAGCGGAATACCTACAAAGCGAAAATTATCTTTGTGAATTTGCCGTGACTTTTTCTGAAGCATTGGAAAAGGTGACCACTTACGAATATAATTGCATTTTGCTTGATTTGATGTTACCAGGTGGCGATGGTATGAAGATTTTGGAGGAACTCAAAAAGCAGGATAAACAGGATGGTGTAATTATTATTTCTGCCAAAAATGCCCTCGAAGACAAGATTAAAGGCTTACATCTTGGAGCGGATGATTATTTGTCCAAACCTTTCCATTTATCCGAATTAGCCGCCCGAATTTACTCCGTTATTCGTCGCCGACAGTTTACCAATGCCAATGTTGTTCAGCAAAATGAACTCCAAATTGACCTCTTGGCAAAGACCGTTTCGATACATAATAATCCTGTCATTTTGACCAAAAAAGAGTTTGATTTATTACTTTATTTCATCGGGAATAAAAACCGTGTAATCTCCAAAAATGCCCTTGCAGAGCATCTTTCGGGCGATTTTGCGGATATGCTTGACAATTACGATTTTGTTTATGCCCACATCAAAAATCTTAAAAAGAAACTGACCGAAGCGGGTTGTGATAATTACTTAAAAACAGTTTATGGAACAGGCTACAAATGGGAAAATGACTAAACTTCTCAACAAACCGCTGAGGGTTTTTACGATATATGCTTTGCTGGTTTTGGGGGCAAGTATCCCCGTGTATTATCTTATTTTGGATGGCGTTTGGATTCATGAATTGGATAAACATAACCGAATGATTAAGCGGAAAATTGAAGGAAAATTTGCCGAAATTACCGTGAATGATACCGAACTTCAACAGACTTTACGCATTTGGAAAGGCATTGGTGCTGGCACGGATTTGCAGCCTGTCAACAATTCAATTTTAAAAAAAGACAGCGTTTATACCGTAACTCGAATTAATCATTATCATGCAAAAGAACGTGAGGAGCGTTTTAGAGGATTGTCGGCATACTTTCTGATAAATGGCAAACCGTATCATCTCACGATTGAAACGAACGTTGAAGAAACCGATGAAGCCATCGCTGATATTGCTTTTGTCACGGTTATTTTCTTTGCCATTTTGGTGCTTGGTTTTATTTTACTCAACAAAAAAATAGCCACTAAACTTTGGCAACCTTTTTATCATACGCTCAATCAAATTAAAGGTTTTGACCTGAGCAGCCAACAAGGAATTTCGTTTGAAAAAACAAATATTATTGAGTTTGAGGAACTCAATCAGGCTTTACAAAAACTGATTGAGAAAAATATTTCGTCGTATCAAGAGCAAAAAGAATTTACCGAAAATGCCTCACACGAATTACAAACGCCTTTGGCAATCATTCATTCAAAGTGAAAGTTTAACCAGCCAAGAATCTGAAATTATTGAGGCAACGCACAAAGCCCTTGCGAGAGCGTCAAGAATTAACAAAAATTTATTATTGCTTTCCAAAATCGAAAATCAGCAATTTATTGATACGAAAACCATCAATTTTAGTCAATTAATTAATGACAGCCTTGATTTTTTATCGGAACATATTGAATGGAAAAACATCACGGTTGAACAACAAATTGAACAAGATGTGATGATTGAAGGTAATAAGTTTTTGTTAGAAATTATGGTCAATAATCTGTTGCTCAACGCAATACGTCATAATATTGAAAACGGAAAAATTAAAGTAGCTTTTTCAAAAAGCCATTTTGTGATTTCAAATACGGGAAACAGTCGGTCTTTAAATCACAATAATTTGTTCAAACGTTTTAGTTCAACCTCAACCGAAACGCCAAGTAGTGGTTTGGGTTTGGCAATTGTCAAGCAAATCTGTAATCGCTATCATTGGCAAATTCAATATCATTTTGACCAATCGCTACACGGTTTTTTAGTAAATTTCTAAAATTCAGATTTTCTTCTAAATCGTAGCATAGTTTTGTAGCTCTTTATGTGAAATCGTAATGAACGTTGTCAGCGTTCAAAACGCTGACAACGTTAGAACTTATATTCAGAAAATAAACCTTAATTTATATTTGTGTTATCATTACAATATGTTCACACAATTCCTCAACAAGCATTATGTATAAAAAACTAATTATTCTCCTCTTTCTAATCACAAATGTGGCTTTTGCTCAAAATTCTCCAAGCGGAAAAATTACGGGTAAAGTCATTGATGCTTCTAATAATCAAGCCTTGTCTTTTGCTTCGGTTGGTGTTTTTCAATCTCAAAATGCTAAAGATGTATTAGTTGGTGGCGTAACAATTCCCGAAAATGGAGAATTTGTTATCAACAATTTACCGTTAGGAAAATTAACGTTGAAAGTGTCGTTTGTAGGTTATCAAGCTGTAAGTCAGGAAATTAATTTAACTGAAAGCCCTTTAGATTTGGGAACAATTAAATTGAGTCCTGATACTAAAATGCTCCAAGAAGTGCAGGTAAAAGGCGAGAAAGACCAAGTTTCTTTGGGCATGGATAAACGTATTTTCAGTGTAGGTAAAAATTTAACGACCATCGGTGGAACGGCAGAATCACTTTTGAGAAGCGTTCCTTCGTTGAGTATCGACGAAAGTGGAAATGCCAGTTTACGAAACATGGCAACTACCATTTACATCAACGGAAAGCCCACGCAATTAACTTTGGCACAAATTCCAGCCAATCAAATTGAGTCGGTAGAGGTGATTTCAAACCCATCTGCTCGTTATGATGCCTCCACTTCGGGCGGAATTGTAAACTTAGTTTTGAAGAAAAATCGTGAAGCAGGATTTAACGGTTCGGTAAGTGGCGGATTTGGCAGCAATTCCAGATTTGATGGTTCATTAAACCTTGATTATCACGAAGGAAAATGGAATTTTACGGCTCTTTACAATGCCAATTCAACCAAAAATCCTTTGAATGGTTACGTAAATCGTACCAACTCGCTTAATGGTTCACCCGTGAGTTATTTCAATCAAAATACGGATATTAGCCTCGATAACCTTTTCCAAAATGGTCGTGTGGTGGTTGATTATACGGCTGATAAATTCAACACTTTTTCGGTGGCAGGTACAGTGGTTGGCGGTTCTTTTAATACCATTACGAATCAAGTATATGATTATCGTGATGCTCAACAAAATATTACCAGTTACGGTGGAAGAACTACACTTCCCCAAAACTCTTTCACCAATATTGGGGTTGAATTTGACTGGAAACGCACTTTTGCCAGAAAAGGACGTGAATTGAGTTTGGTAACCTCGTTCACCAGAAACAATGTTTCTAACGCCGCTGATTGGCTCACAACTGGTAAAAATGCCGATGGAACAAATGTAGCAACGTATCCTGAAACGGATAAAATAACGGGTCGTCAAATTGGTAGTCAGTATTTGGCACAATTAGATTACGTTCATCCAATTAATGATTCAACGAAATTTGAAATGGGATTGCGGAGTTACACCTACGGGCGTGACCAACAGTATTTTTTCAATCAACTTAACAACGACACCAAAGGATACACTTTACTACAAAATTATTCACAAGATGCAGATGTTTTGGAAACCGTGAATGCCGCTTATTTCCTCTATAATCACAGACTTAAAAATAAAATAACGATGGAAGTTGGCCTCAGAATAGAGCAATCTTTCTTACACGGTCTTTCAAGATTTGATAATACGACTTTTGGTTATGATTATCCTTCGGTGAGTGGAGGAAATTGGTTTCAAGCATTTTTTCCAACTTTTGCCTTATCAAAGAAGTTTAGTGAAGATTCTGAAATTGGATTTAGTTTGAGTCGTAAAGTTGGAAGACCTAATTTTAGACACGTTTTTGTCGGAATTCAATCAAGTGACCGCCAGAATATCACGATTGGGAATCCAAAAATCCAGCCTGAATTTGTCAATACTGCCGAACTAAATTATAGCCAAAATATTGGTCGTTTGAGTTGGTTAGCATCCGCTTATTATATTTATGAAGACCATACCATTAAGCCTTTTACGCAACCTTCGGCCACTGACCCAACCATTTTGGTAACGTCATTTATCAATGCCAAAGCAGATATTCAGTACGGAATGGATAATACTTTTAAATATTCAGTAGGACCTTTTTCAGCAACGGCCAATATTAACGTCTTCAATTTTATCATTCAATCAACGGATATACAAAATGAATTGTGGACGTACCGAGCAAAATTAAATTTATCGTACCGTTTCCCTGCGAATTTTTCAGCCCAAGTCAACCTTAACCGTGATAGTAAATCGCCAAGTTTACAAGGTTTTAGATTACCCGTACAAGCGGCTGATTTTGCCCTTCGCAAATCGTTTATGAGTAACCGTGCGAGTGTAGTTTTTGCAATTAATGATATTTTCAATTCTCGGAAATTTGTCTCAACTATTGAGCAGGGAAATACATTTCAAGCCAGCATGAACCGTCGTGATGTTCGTTTTTACAAGATTACGTTGCAATTACCAATTGGTAAAGCAAATGCAACTTTCCGCAAAAAAGAACGTAAAATGGATAAACCTGACGTGGATTTTAGCAATTAATTTTGCAAATATTTAGCCCCGAAAGCACAAAGTACTTGATAGTTTTTGTGCTTTTGTGGCTAAATATTTATAAATCAGCAATTTACTAAAGACTTAATGTTCAATATATTGAGTCTTTGTTAACCCATGCTCCTACCGATAATACTAAATTCAAACATATTTTAACCCTAAAACAACAAATTCCCCTATATTTACGGCAATACAACCACTAAAAGTTTCTTAAAACTCAACTAACCTTTTGATACAATGAACTTTTTTAGTCGTAATACCTTATCTGACGAAGCTATTTTAAAGGGAATTATTGGGGATGGTATTCTACAAAGAACTACCGAAAATAAACTTTACGAACAATATTTCTATTTTATTAAAGACGCTACGTTTAAACATCAACTCTCAGTTGACGAAGCCGCCAGTCTTTATACTGATACTATTTTAGCCTTCATTGAAAACGTCAAAAACAAACGTTTTGAGGGAAAATCTGCCATTAAAACCTATCTCTATCAAATCTTTTCTAATAAATGTGTTGACTTCCTCCGCAAAACTGCGACTAACAAAATGAGCGTCCACGAAGCCCAACCGATTCAAGATTGGATTTTAGCGATGCCCGATGATTCTAAAAATGTGTTACAAAAACTCATCACTGACAATGAAGTAAATGTCTTGCAAGAGAAAATTAAACATTTGGGTGAAAAATGCCAACAAATGGTTTTGGCTTGGGGAGACGGTTTTTCGGATAATCAAATTGCCCAAGAATTAGGCTATCAAACCGCTAATGTGGCAAAAGTTAGCCGCTTGAGGTGTTTAGATAAATTGAGAGAATTGTATCGGAAGTAAAAATAATTTACGATTTCCAACACCAACCACATAATACAATAAAAAATGTTAGAGCAAATTGAGAAATATTTTAATAACGAACTGAGCCTTTCTGAGCGGAAAGATTTTGAAAACCAACTCGCTAATGATTCAGAATTAGTAGATAATACCGCATTTTATCTCAACGCTAATCTTGCAGCAAAGAACTTAGCGAATGAAAAACGTAAGGCAGAGTTTGAAATTTTAAGGCGAGAAATTTCCAGTCGTCCTGTTCGTAAAATTAAGCCTTTAATCTGGGCGATGGGAGTTGCTGCTTCGATATTATTAGTAGTTGGTTTTTGGTGGATAAATCAATCATCAGAAATGAATACCAATGAATTTGCCAATACTTATATTCACGAACATTTTGAAAATTTACCCGTGAAAATGGATGCCAATGCGGATAGTTTACAAATGGGATTGAGACTTTTTAATGAACAAAAATTAAGAGAGGCTCAAGTTATTTTTGAGGCTATTTTGCACCGAAAAAATAACGATAGTGAAGCCATAAAATATGCAGGAATTACCGCACTTCGTTTAGCAGAATATGACAAAGCTCTGGAATATTTTCGTTCACTTGGTAAGCAAACTAATTTATTCTCAAATCCAGGGAAATTCTATGAAGCCATTACGCTCATGAAACAACAACCCGTCAATAAAAAAGAAGTAGAAGATTTACTGAATGAAGTAATTGATAATAATTTGGAAGGAAAAAAAGAAGCAGAGGAAATCAGTGAACAGTTATCAGTAAACAGTAAGCAATAATCAGTAAACAGTGAACAGTAAGCAATTAACAGGTATTACTGACAATTGCTTACTGTTCACTGATTATTGATAACTATTTAAGAAATGTCGCTCCAACGATAGGCTTCAATTAATTTCATTTCACCCTCTTTACCCTTCATTGAATTTCCGTGTTCCATGCCTAAAATGAATTCTCCTCGATTGGTTGCTTTTGCTTTTTCGGCAATGTGCTTGAATAAAAATTTATAATTTACCTCTCCCGTTGTGGGTTCATTACGTCCAGGTTCATCACCAATTTGGAAATACGCAATTTCGTCCCAAGTCCAATCTATATGTTTGGTCATTTGTCCTTCATTACGTTGCATGTGCCACATATCAAACAAAATTTTGCAAGCAGGACTGTTTACGGCTTTACAAATCATGTAAGTTTGGTCAGAATTACGAAGAAATAAATCAGGATTATCCGATAAAGGCTCGAGCACCATCGTCAAACCGTGCGGTTCAAGAATTGCGGCTCCTTGACGTAAAGATTCAATCACATTTGCCGTCTGAATTCCCATCGGTAAATCCCTCTGAAAATTCCCAGGAACAACCGTCATATATTTTGCATTACAGCGTTTTGCTACTTCAACTGCTTCACGGCATTTTGCTAAGAACTTATTTCTCCATTCTTTATCACCCGTTGCGAGTGTACTTTTGGGAGGCCAATTATCAAACCCAACCACAAAAACACCCATTGACATTCCCAATTTTGCCATCGTCTCCCCTATTTTGGTTTGTAATTCGGGTGATTTCCCCATCATCCCATTATCTTCCAATGCCCGAAAACCCATTTCGTGCATAAATTTCAATTGGTCGATTTCGTCTTTCCCTGCCGAATTTTCAAACATTCCAAAATGCGGAGCGTATTTCAATTTAAAAGGTGCTTGAGGAGCATTAACAAGCTGACTTCCAGTAGCTTTTGCAAAAGAAGGTATCGTTAAAATTCCCGCACTGGCAATCATATTTTTAGCAAATTCACGTCTTTCCATCGTTATTGTTTTTGAGTTTGTTCGGTAACAAATATAAGTAATTTGAACAATACTATTTACGAGGAGCTATCGGTTACTAAAAATTCCACCAAACTTTATCGGGGTACAAAGTATCCAAAATAACAGGTTCGCCAATTTGAGGTGTGGTGATTTTGAGATTATGTTCCGCAGCTTTCTTCGATAAATCGTTAATTGGCTCATTCCAAGCATGATACGCTAACGCAAATTTTGCCCAGTGAACGGGCATTAACACTTTGGCTTTCAAGTCAATAGCAGCCTGAGCTGTCTCTTCTGGCAATGTATGAATTGAGTGCCAATCCATATTATACTGTCCGTTTTCCAAAAACGCAATATCAAAAGGCCCAAAAGTTAAACCAATGGTTTTGAAATGATTATCGTAACCAGAATCTCCCCCCAAAAATAGATTATATCCATGAATTCTTAAGACAAACGAACACCACAATGCTTTGGCACGAGTAAAAGTCCGACCTGAAAAATGTCTTGCGGGAGTTGCCGTAAGTGATATTTCAGGAGAAATTTGTTGGCTTTCCCACCAATCAAACTCCACAATATTTTCAGGTTTTACACCCCAATGTTCCAAATGTTCCCCCACGCCCAAAGCGGTATAAAACTTCTTTACTTTGGGAATTAATTTGGTAATCGTCTCAAAATCGAGGTGGTCATAATGGTCGTGCGAGAGAATGAGCATATCAATTTCGGGCATATCCGCTACATTATATACGTCTGCTCCCGCAAAGGATTTTCCGAAAAATGAAACAGGCGAGGCATAACCACTAAAAACAGGGTCAATTAGGATATTTACCCCTTTTGATTTAATCAAATACGACGAATGCCCAAACCAAACAATGGTTGGTTTATCAGACGAAAGATTTTTTAAATCCGTTTTGATGGATGGTAAAGTTTGTTTAGGCTCAACATTCTCAGATTTATTTAAAAATTTCATCATCACCCCTAAAGTAGAAGCGTCTTTTGACATCACTTCTGTTGGGGATACGTTTTGAAAAACACCATCACGATAATTGGGCGACTTTTCAATTCGGGCTAATCTTTCACCAGAAGGATATTTTCCAAAAGTTTTTTGTTGTAAAAATAAGTACGTGATTAGGCCTAAGAGGAAGATAATGAGAAGTAAAATTTGCATGATTTTTCGCAACATAGTTAGTTAATTAATTAGCGTAGTCTTATAAAACAAAACGACCCAAAAAAGTTCTATTTGGGTCGTTTTATTAGAAATAATGAAATTTCTTATTTTTCTATACCTCCATTACTTCGCCTACTTCCGCTTTAAACTCGTCAAATACTCCACCAAATTCACAGCTTCGTCTTTGCTCATTCCGTCCATTAAACCCGTCGGCATCATTGAATTATTCATCATTTTCATGGATTTCACGGCACTGGTTTTTAAATTCTGAATAATTCCTCCTGGCATTTTCAAGGTTATATCCGTTTCAGTTTTTGAGGAAATTATACCCGAAAGCATTGAACCATCTTTCATTTTCAACTCCCAACCTTCATAGCCAAAACCAATTCCTGCGTCGGGATACATAATGGCTAAATACTGCCCATCTTTCCCTAATTTAGAACCAATTTCAGACAATTTTGGTCCGAAATCCATGCCCTCACCGTTTACTTGGTGACAAACTGAGCAATTAGCCGCAAATACTTCAACGCCTTTTTTAGCGTCACCATTTATGGCAACTAATTCCGAAACAGATGGCAGTTTACTTTTGGTTGCACCAGTAGTATTTCCCAAATATTTAGATGCTTCCGCTCTTACATTTCGTCGCCACGCTCTACTAACGCCTTCTACGGCAACTGGGATGAACTCTTTTTGAACTTTTCCTTCTTTCAAATACCCCAATATCAAATCTTCTCCGCTCATACTTCCACCCAAAAATCGAGTTGCTTCTTTACGCATGGTACTTGATTTAGTTTTATCAAACATAACCGATTGTAACAAATCCAAGGATATTTTACCGCCATTGCCACTAATACCATTCAATAATTTAATGCTTAAACTTTCTTGTTTAGGATTATTGATTGTTTGTTTAATTAAGTCTATTCCTTCGGGAGATTTAACCAAAATTTCCGCTGATTCACGAATATTCTGCCCCGAATTAATCATGGATAATAACCTCGAATTTTCTTCGGGCAGTAAATATTTGCTCTGTAATTCCAAGTAAGATTTGCCTTGTAAATTGCTCATCAATTTTTTCAAAGCATTTTTTGCTTCAATTGACGACTTGACAAAACTTGGCTCTAAATGACTCAATGCCAATTGATTAATCTGACTTTGTTCTGCGGAATTTCCTTTCAACATTGACAATAAAGTTTCTGATTTCGATTTACCTTTATTGAAATCAAATGCTCTAAAATATCTCAGACGGTCTTTCAAAGCTGTTTTTGAATCAGTAGCTAAACTTGCCAAAAATTTCACGGATTCATCCGTTCTGGCTCGCCAAACAATGTCTCGACTCGCTTCGGTTTGCGTTGGGTCTGCGACTTTTTTCAAATAAGCAGCAAAACACGCATCCCAATTTTCAGAAGCTCCAATTCCCAAAGCCTCCAAATACCAACGGTCTTTTCCATCGTGTTGCGTTGCCAATTCAGCCCAAAGTTCGGGAGCTTCGGCTGATTTATTTCCGTGTAAAGCAATAGCACATTCACGACGAACCTGTGGATTAGCATCTTTTACCAGATTTTTCAGGTACGAAATTACATCTAATTTTAACTGACGTGCCACCCTAATTCCCGCAATTCTAATATCTGGATTCACATCTACCAAAGCTGATTCTGTATATTTCTTCCCGTCAATAAGTTTTGATAAAGCCCAAAAAGCACGAGCTTTCATCCGTGGATTTTCAGAATTATAAAGTTTAACCAACTCATTTTCAGCCGATTTTCCAAATTTCTGTAAGGCTTCCCAAGCTAAATAACGAGTCGCCACATTTGGACTTTGCAAAGAAGCAACCGCTCCCGCTGGCGTTGACAAATCCATTATGGGAACTTTGTAAGGTGTATTTGACGGAGCAATTCTATATACTCGCCCACGAACTTGGTCGCCCGCTTGGTGACCACCTACACCGGGGTCATACCAATCAGCCACAATTAATGACCCGTCGGGTGCTACGCAAACATCGGCTGGACGAAACCACTGGTCTTTTTCCTGCTTCATGATGTTAACAATTTCGGCCGAATAACCCGCTCCCGATTTCTGAACGGGATACGAACGCACCACATTATGCCCAGGTTCGCAGTGAATCATCTGTCCGTAAAATGTCTTTGGCAATAAATTTCCTTCGTAAATTACCATCCCCGTTGGTGAGCCAGAACCTGTTTGAAGCAAGTTTGGAACCGTTCCTGGGTCATTCAAATGCCAATGGCGTTTAGGAACTTCTTCCTCCATATTGGTACGATAAGCAGGCCATGAAGCATGAGTCATTTCGTCTTTGTAACCAAAATTTCCGTATTCCATTACATATGTTATTCTTACACCTTTATTACCATCATCATCATTATCCGACTGCCACATTGTCCCGTAAGAATCAACGGCTACTTCATAATTATTTCTAAAATCTTGACCTAAACATTCTACCTCAGAGCCGTCTAAATTACACCGAAAAACCATTCCTTCTTGGTAATTTTTAGGCGAAATTTCTTTACCAAATTGGTCTTTTACAATATTTCCTTGAGCGTCTTTTAGTTGTCTGCCTTCATTGCCAAAGTTAAAATACAATTTCCCATCGGGGCCAAACACAAAAGCGTGCATTCCGTGGTCGTGCTGTTCACCTTCCATTCCCTGAAAAAGAATTTCTTTTTTATCCGCTTTATCATCGCCATCAGTATCAGTCAATTTCCAAACGTAGGGACTTTGCGAAATGATTACTACATTACCCAAAACGGCAATTCCCAAAGGAGCATTCAAAGACGCATCTTGGTAAAAAACTTTGCTATTATCCGCTTTTCCATCACCATCTGTATCTTCCAAAATCACAATTCTATCACCTTCTTTATGCGTTGGATTTCCAGTGATAGCGGGGCGATAATTATACGCTTCTAAAACCCATACCCGTCCACGAGCATCCACCTCAATATCGGTCGGATTCATCAGCATTGGCTCAGTAGCGAAGGTTTTCACCTCCAAACCATCTGCCATTTTTACACCTTCCAAAGAGTGTTCTGGTAAACGTTTTTGGGCTTCAGTTAAAACAGAATCAACGTAATGATTAATAAAACGGCTCGTAGGAGAATTTTGATAAGCCGATGAAAATAACGCTCCACCAAGCAGAATCGCAGGGACTCCAAAGCGTAACTTTTTCGATAATTGCATAGTATAATAAAGGTTTTACAGTTCAATGACTAAAGGGAAAGAAGACATATTTCTAACTATTTGACGATAAATAAGTTTTAAACTTATAAAAAATCCCTGACGGAATTGTACTTATCTGTCAGGGATTTTTAGAATTGGCAGGTGTTATCAACTACCACTCCAATTTTCCAGTCTTTTTATATTGTTCCAACGCTTTTTTGATTTCGATGATGCGGTGGTCTGGGTCTGGGTGAGTACTTTGAAATTCTGAAGGACGATCAGCTCCGCCCGAAGCCGCTTTCAATATTTCCATTACATCAATCATTTTTTCGGGGTCAAAACCCGATTCAATCATATATTTTACGCCAAATTTATCCGCCTCCAATTCATCTTCTCTTCCGTATTTTAATGTTATCATTTTACCAACGTATTGAGCAATCGCCGCCGAATTATTCGGACTGTATGGGTCAGAAGTTGCGGCAACGGCTGCTCCTAAAAGTCCGTTTGTCAATTCATCTTTTGCCATTTGTTGTGCAGAATGACGACCAATTACGTGACCGACTTCGTGTCCTAAAACGCCCGCCAATTGGTCTTCGGAAGTCAATCTTTTTAGTAAGCCGTAAGTAATAAAAATCTGTCCTCCTGGCAACGCAAAAGCATTAATAGTTTCGGGGTCAGCTAATAAATGGAAATTAAATTGATATTCAGATTTAGCCGCATCAGAATTCGTTACAACTTTCATTCCAACGTTTTTTACTAAATTTTGTGCTTTAGGGTCTTCATAAAGTCCCCCAAATTCTGCCGCCATTTGGGGAGCCGACTGTAAACCCATAGCAATTTCTTGCTGAGGAGTCATAGTTACCGCTTGGCGTTTTCCCGTAATTGGGTTGACCTGCATTTTGGAATAATACGAAAAAAGGGCAATTACTGCCATAATTAGCCCAACAACAAGGCGAGATTTAAGACTTCCAGAATTCATAATTTGGTTTCGTTTTTGGTTATCGTAATTAAATGAGCAGAAAAGCGTTGATTGATAGACGTTTCCATTTTGGGGAGATATAATCGAAAATTATAAAAGTCTTTGCATCTTTCCAAATCAGGTTTTGTTAGGTGAGATATTAGGTTCTAAGATGCGATATTAGATTGAATCAAATACCTCATGGACTAAATCGACGGCTTTGATTTTATCGTTACTACCTCGCCCCTACGCCCCAATTTCTTCGTCATTTATGTTAAAATTTCTTAAAACTGAGTTTTCAATAGATTTTCTCTCATTTTAATGACGAAATTTGAGAATACTTAAACGCTTGATTTTCAATCTACCAATTTTTACTTAACTTTGTACCCTTATGTACAGAACTAATAAATTTTTATTGTTTATACTGTTTGCCGTCACCCTAACTGCTTGTAGTAATTTTGAAAAAGTCAGAAAAATGACTGACGAAAAGAAAAAGTATGAAGCAGCAGTACGATTCTTTAAGAAGGGTCAATACGACAAAGCAAGCATACTTTTTGAAGAATTACTACCAATTCTAACGGGAACAGACCAGCAAGAAGTCGCCACTTTCTACCAAGCCTATTGTGATTATCACACGGGTAATTATGAAACGGCAAACTTTCACTTTAAACGTTTTGCCGAAACATTTGCTCGTAGTGAATATTTTGAAGAGGCCGTTTATATGTCGGCGTACTCATTATACAAGAATTCGCCCGACTTTAACCTTGACCAAAGTGGAACGATTACTGCTATAAATGAGTTACAAAGTTTTATCAATAACTATCCAGATAGTAAATTCAGAGAGGAAACTTCTGATTTAATTAAAGATTTGCGGGTAAAATTAGAACGTAAGGCTTACGAAAAAGCAAAATTGTATTTAAGAACAAGTTCTTTTAACATTGCTTCCTTAAAGTCGGCAGTTATTGAAATCAATAATTTTCAAAAAGAATATCCAGATTCTGATTTCAATGAAGAAATGGCATTTTTGAAAGTTCAAGCTCAATATAATTTAGCTGAGACAACTATTGAAAGTAAGCAAAAAGAACGTTTTGATGATGCCATTAAGTTTTATCAAGCTTTAGTTGACAAATATCCTCAAAGTAATTTCTTGAAAAAGGCTGAAAAACTTTACGACGTAAGTATTAAAGAAAGCGACAGAATTGCAAAATTAGAAGCAGAATACAAAGCTGCTCGTGATAAGGAAAAATCAAATACTGCCAAAGTTGGAGCAGCGGACAAACAGTAAAACAGGTGTTTATGTATTAAGTATTAGGTATTTAAATACTAACCTAATTCCTAAGACCTAATCCCTAAAACCTAAAAAATAAAATGGCAACAAATCCATCAATCATTACCAGAAACGTAGCTGAATTAGCTATCAAAGCAGGAGGAAATACATACGAAGCCGTAGCGATTATTTCAAAACGTGCCAGACAAATTGCTTTGAAATCAAAAGAAGAATTGAATAATAAATTATCTGATTTCGCTTCTTCGGTAGATAATTTAGAAGAAATTTTCGAGAACCGTGAGCAAATTGAAATCTCTAAATTCTATGAGCGTTTACCAAAACCAACATCTTTGGCAATCGACGAATTTTTAGAAGATAAATTTACTTTCACTTTGCCAAGTCAAGACGAAAGTGCTGAGTAATAAATAATTTTCAACTACAAAAAAGGTCGTTCAGAATATTCTGAACGACCTTTTTTGTAGTAAGCCAGAATAAAGTCTGGATTACACGGAAAAGACTCCCATGCTACATTGATTTGGCAATTTCTGCTGTTTTCTTCCAAACTCTAAAAATATTTTTGTAGCAAATTTTCTCAATTTCGGGTTCTTTGTAACCTCTTTTCAATAAAACGTAAATCAAATTGGGTAATTGCGAACAATCTTTTAATCCTTCGGGAAGCGTTGGCCAAACACCATCAAAATCAGACCCTAAACCAACGTAATCAATTCCCGCAATTTTCTTGATATGGTCAATGTGGTCAGCTACTTTTTCAACATTGGTCAAAGGCGTTGGGTGTAACTTTTCGTACTCGCTTTCATACGCACGTGCTTCGGGTGAATTTGAGGCTAAATTGTGTTCTTTTTGCCAAGTGCGTAAATGTAAACGTTTAATTTCGTAGGCTTTATTGGACACAGAATCCAAGAACATAGACGAATAATTAATCATCACAATTCCTCCCTTTTTAGCCAATTGCTTAATCAAATTATCGGGAGCATTACGGATAAATCCTGGAGTAAAAGCCCTACAAGATGAATGAGAAGCAATAACAGGAGCTTTTGAAAGAGCCACTACTTGTTCAAAAGTATTGTCAGAAATATGCGAGCAATCAAGCATAATGCCCAAACGATTCATTTCTCGAACTACCTGACGACCAATCGGGCTGAGTCCACGCCAAGTATTGGTGGTATCGTAAGAAGTATCGCAAATAAAATTATCTTCCCCGTGACAAAGCGTAATGTAGCGAATACCTCGGTCAAAAAAATGCTTCAAATTTGCCAAATTGCTTTCAACTGGCGAGCCATTTTCCATGCCCATCGGGAAAGAAATTAAACCTCTTTTGAAATTCTTTTCAATATCTTCTGGACTTTTGGCTAAGGCAAATTTATCAGGATATTGCTTGGTCAGACCCTCTACCATATCAATTAAAGAATCCGCCAAAGCCTTTGAAAACCCTTTTTTGCGTTGCAAATCTGCGGGTACGTAAATGGACATGAACGGAGCAGAAAGTCCGCCTTTTTTTGCTCTAACGTAATCAAAATCGCCACCTTGCGTTTGTACTGAAACATCTTCCATTTTGCCATGAAGACGATACGGTAAGTCCACGTGACCATCCACAATGATAAATTTATGAGCTAAAGCATCGGCTTTTTTGCGTAAAGTTGCCTCGTCAGGAGGAACATTATTGGCTTTTTTAGGCTTGGGAGTAGCATAAGCCAAAGTAGTAATGAATAAAAATGATGCTAAAATAATTTGTTGAATATTTTTCATAGATTTGATGATTAAGTGAAATAGAAGTTTGGTAATACACTTAATAAATCTACTCAATTTTACAGAATAATCATTAATTTGCAGAGATAAACAAACCATTTTTATATTAATACATGAAAAAATATGCACTGCTCTCCGTAGGGGAATTATTAGTTGACGTAATCGGGACTGAAATTCATAATAGTATTTTAGATACACCTGCTTTTGAGCGTTTTCAGGGCGGAAGTCCAGCCAACATGGCGGCAAATATGGCTCGTTTGGGCATGAGTTCAGCCATTGTTTCTTGCGTTGGAAACGATAATTTGGGGATTTTCCTGAAAAATGAAGTTGCCAAAACGGGCATCGACATTAGCCACGTAGCCACCGACGAAACCCAACCCACGAGTATTGTCATCGTGTCTCGCACGAAAGGTACGCCCGATTTTATCGCTTACCGCACGGCCGACCGTATGATTCAGTCGCATCATATACCAGATAGTTTATTGGCGGAATCCGCTATTTTTCATACGACTTGCTTTGCATTGAGCCAAGACCCAGCTCAATCTGCCATTGTGGATGCAGCAAAAAGAGCTAACGCTTTGGGTTGTCGGGTGAGTTTGGATGCTAATTATGCACCCCAAATTTGGCCAGATAGAAAGCAAGCTTGGGAAACAATTTCAGCGTATTGTTCGCACAATGCTTTGGTAAAATTAAGCGAAGATGATGCCGAAAGAATTTACGGACACAAGGTTTCGGAAGAGCAAGTAATTCAAGATTTCCATGCAATGGGAGCTGACTTAGTGTGTTTCACGAAGGGAGGCGACGGCTCAACGATTTCTTACGAAAAAGGCAAAAAGAAAATTCATTTGGGTGTAAAAACCATTGACGTAATTGATGCCACAGGAGCAGGAGATGCTTTTTGGGCAGGATTCTTAACCGCTTGGACAGAAGGAAAATCCGTAGAAATTTGTGCCAATGCGGGTGGAAATTTAGCGGCTTTGAAATTAGTAACCAAAGGGCCTTTGCCTGCGGTGGTGGATAAGGGAGTTTTGTATTAGTAGAAAATTATTGTTGTAAAATAAGAAAGCCGAATTATCTTTTATAGAACCGAATTCGGAGTCTTTTATTCTCTTTTAGGTTCAAGCATCCTCGCTTGAACCTAATAAATAGAGATTCTGCATTTATTCAACAACATTTATTTGATGAATGAATCCATCCATATACTGGTCTTGAATTACTAATATAGAAAACTTTAACCCAATCTCCTTTTCTTTTTTCTATGAGTATATCAGAGTTCTTAGGTATGATTAATAATACCTCTGATGTACTATTTGAAGCTGCTCTAAGTTTACAAGATCGAATTACTGTAGATGGTTCAGAAAGGGTGCTTTCTGAAGATATTGGAAGTTGTGGATAATCAAAGCGAGATTATGAGACAGTAGAGCTTGGGGATATGGCAAAAGGATTAATTGCTCCATCGGTTTCCTTATTCGTATTTATATTGGTTGTTGTTGAATTTTCTTTTCCCCAACGTACACCACAATGGGGACACGTATCTCCCACTTTTGCATAAGGAGATACAGACTTTCCACATTTCCCGCAATTTGCTGAAACAGAGCTTTTTGTTTGTGAATAGGTATTTTCGCCGTCGTTGGAGTTTTCTCCAACGACTTGTGCGTCAGCAACACGCAAGCTTTTATACAGTAAGGGATAGTTTTTGAAAATTAGACTTTTGCTGACGCAGGATTTGTTGGAGAAAACTCCAACAAAGGCGAAGAATATCATAAATCCCACTTCTACTGTCAATTGTGATTGCCGAAATTTCATTTTTGACAAATTCGACCGATTTAATTGGTATAGGAGCATTAATTAATGCTTGTAGAGCTTTCTTTAAAAAAGTCGTGTTTGCCTCATTACCAAAAGTAGCTTTAAAACCATAATCAGATAAAATTGAGATAAAGCGACCATTATCATTGTATATTTCCATAAGGTGATTTTTTGAAAATTCTTAGATTTAATTTAAACGAGGACACTTGAACCAGATAGAAATTTATTCTTCAAACAAATACTTACTCATATTAGCCCCTTTGATTAATATTTTCCATCTCTTTTCCTTTGTCCAATATAAATCATTGGGTTGGACATATAAAAGATTGTCTAAATCTTCAAAATCATTTTCTTGCACAATGTATTTTTCTGAAATAACAGCTTTAATAAAGCGATTATTAACATGATTATAAAGCTCAAATTGACTTATTAATTCTGCAGATATTGGTACATCAGCTCCTAAAAAGAAATTAAAGCTATTAGTAATAGAGTTTTCAAAATGGATTTTTGCACCTGGTCCATTTTCAATAAACTGTTTTTTGAAATTAGTAGCTAATCCACGTTTTCTCAACTCCATTGAATATTTTTTCGCATCTTCTCCAAGCGATTCATAAAAGTCTTTATGCTTTTTAACTTCCTCAATCCATTTTGTAAAAATTGGTTTTTCAGAAGATACAGACTTGAAATCGGTATAGGCTTCTTGACATAATTTAAGACGATTTAATATTTCTGAATCTTGGTTATCTTGATTAAAAGCAATATTCTTTACATAAAGTTGGGGATGACAAAGTACAATAGAACTATTTTCTAACATCACTTTAATCACATTAAAAATTCTCTCTGGTTCGCTAAACCATTTAGGGGTAGTCAATAACTCATTTAAGGTTAGGTAAGTTGAACATAATGGATACTTGGGATTTATAGATTTTAAGTCTATTGTTCCGTCCTCAATATAGTACCAAATATGTGTATCGCATATTATTTTATTCATATATCGTAGTTTTTTTTAAGATATTAATGTTGTATATTTTTACCAACTTATTCCAATACAATTTACCAAATTAAATACAAAACTCGCTTGAAACATTACTTTCAAACGAGGTTTTAACTATCACATTTATCAAGCGGTAAACCCACTTACTCCCCCACCCAATACCGTCTCTCCACATTCTTCAATACATCATCCTTATAAAACAGCACATCTTTAAACTTTCCTTGTGTGTACATGAGGGCTTGGTCGGTGAAGTGTTTTGAGTTTTTGTTACCACTTTCTCCACCTGCTAATAAGGATTTTGCTTTGATTTTTTTGCCAAATTCTACGGCACAAACAAAGCTATTACCACCCAATCCGTAGCGTTTTTGCGTACCGTAATAGCGACTGTTATATGAAGGTAACGAACCCCACAAAGCGGATGCGAAACCTACGGATAAACTCGGCTGATTATCGTCGTATTTTTCTTGAAATTCTCCCGTAAGTCGCTGAAAACGATTGAGTTCCCCCCACGACTTTTGCCAAGTGCCAAATTTGCTTTTTAGTTCATTAACAGTTTTCAAAAGAGGCAATAATAATTCTTCTTTGGTGGCATTGGCGGCAAAACGTTTGGTGCTTTCTACTTGGTCTACTTCACCTTGTTCTACGTAAATTTTGGTAATTTGGGGACTTAATTTTTGTGCTGTTTCAATGGCTAAAGTAGTCGCCACAGAATTTTCCTCAGCATAATAATTCCAGTTTTTTAAAGTCGAAATTGGTTCGGCTAAGGCTTGTTGTAAAGTATCGCTTGGTAGCAAGGAGTCAAACGCTTTTGTAATGGCAGGAATCAAAACGGCAAAGGCTGACAAGTAGGTATCATAACCCGCCGCAATCACTTTGTCAATGGTGTAATCTTTCTCTCTACTCAATACTCTCACGGCATTAATCCCTCTGAAATTTTCACCATCGGGAGCCATGTATGGGCGAAAATTGGCACGTTTGGGGCTGTTTTCTCCTGCAACGGTATAGGGCGTTGAATTACAATTTTGTAGCCAACCATTCACGGGATTATAACTATGCACGGTTTCATCAACGGTGTGCAAGCCTTTCCATTCAGTTTTAGAAGTCGTGCCATCAACGACTTTTCCCCAATTATAGTTGGTGTCTCGCACGGGTACATAATTGCCGTGCCAATAAGCAATATTTCCTTTTGAATCCGCAAAAACGGTGTTATTGGAGGTATTTGCCTTTAAGTCCATCACTTTTTTATAGTCTTCAAAACCTTTGGCTTTAGTGCGTTTCCATGATTGAACCAAACTTGTCATCGAACGATTATACGACCTCAAACTAATCCATTTTCCGTCTCTTTTTGCCATCACTGGGCCGTGATGCGTGTAATATGTTGTGAAGTTTTTCGTGATTAATTTACCATCTCCAAGGTATTTGAGCGTTACGTTTTTCTGCGTTACGGGGCGTAGTTTTTGGTCGTATTCATAGAAAATTTTATCATTTTTCTTCACGATTTTTTCGGCGTACATATCCGCTACGTCCACGTTACTTGAGGTGTGCATCCAACCACAATATTGATTAAATCCTTGATAAACAAACATTTGTCCCCAAGTAACGGCACCGTAAGCATTCAAACCTTCTTGGCTAACCACTTGTACTTCTGGACGAAAATAGAAAGTTACGTGCGGATTGATGTACAAAATGGCATTGCCCGAAGCCGTTTTGGAAGGAGCAATCGCAAAGCCATTTGAGCCTGTTTGTTGATAATCTCCAAACGCTGCGGAAGCATTGACCGTTTTGCTTTTTGAAATTCCTTCCAATTGATTCCCAGAATAAAATTTCTTGATTTCATCGTTAGAAATATCCGCCGTCGAAATCGCTCCGATACTGCCATCCGTCCATAAAAGTGGATACCACGGCTGAAAACGAGTCAATAAAGCAGGTTTCACTTCGGGGTGTTTATGGAGATAAAAATTGATTCCGTCGGCATACGCATTGAGCAATTTCTTTAACCAAGGTTCGGCTTTTTTATAATCGGCAATGGCATCTACCGAATCAATTAAAAGTCTGATTTGCAAATCGTTGTATAGTTCTTTTTCGCCTTTTATTTCAGAAAGGCGGCCTAATTTTTCGATATAATTCATTTCTACTCGCTTGAAATCGTCTTCACATTGAGCGTATAATAAGCCAAAAACGGCATCCGCATCCGACTTTCCGTAGATGTGTGGAATTCCCCAAGTATCACGGATAATTTCAACACGTTTAGCTTGTTGTTGAAAACGAGTAATTTCAGTTTTAGTAAATTTTTGAGCGAAAATCTGAGTGGCAAAAAGAAGGAAGAATAATAGTTTTTTCATTTGTTTTTAGGGTTGATGACGATGGAATTACAAATTTTTGAATTACGATTAACGAATATAAAAAAATATAGCCAATTCGTTGTGCTTCTTTTGTTTTGAAAATCCCTTCTCAGCTTACTCCTTGAAAATTATGAGCGAAACCTAAAAAATACTCCTTATTTTTACCCAAAAATCAATCAAAACGCTATCAACATGAAAATCCCATCTATGCTCATTTATCTTTCTGTCTTTATTTTAGGCATTATTCTTTTCTATGCTTGCACACCTAAAAAACAGAAACAAGAGGAAAAATCTACCGAAAAATTCCAAAATATAAGCCTACCTTACGACTTTGAAAATCCTTCTGAGAAATATGTCTTGTCTCAAAAACTTAAAGAAATTTCGGGACTTTCGTATTTCAAAAACAACCAATTAGCTTGCGTAAATGACGAAGAAGGTAAAATTTTCATCTATGATTTATCTAAAAAAGAAATCGTTGATAAAATTCCTTTTGGCAAAGATGGCGACTATGAAGGCGTGGAAGTAGTTGGAGACGAAGTCTTTGTGCTGAAAAGTAATGGAAAGGTAAAAGGCTTCAAAATTGGTTTGCCTTTTGAGCGAGAAATTGACTGTACCAATCCCGATGTAATTGAATATGAAGGACTTACTTACGACCCTAAAACAAAACATTTGCTATTGGCAGCGAAGGAAAGAGTGAAAGGGAAAGACGATAAAAAGATGATTTATGCTTACGACTTTGAGAAAAAAGTCCTTTTTAAAAATATTGGAATTCCCGAAGAGCAAGTAACTGATGAAGCCAACGGAAAAGAATTTAAACCTTCTGGCATTGCGGTTCATCCAAAAACGGGACAAATTTTCATCATCGCTTCAAGCGGTAAAAAATTATTGGTTTTAGCCGAAGACGGACATAAAGAGGCCTTAATTTCCTTAAATCCAAAAACTTTTCGTCAGCCTGAAGGCATTTGTTTTTCTCCCGAAGGCGATTTGTTTATTTCTTCCGAAGGCAAAGATGGAGATGGCTATATTTTGAAGTTTTCACTTCAATAAATAAACGCTTTAGTTGAAAAAGACCCTTTTTGAACAATCAACAAGAGTCTTTTTCACATTCCCGTCACTTCCATACTTTTTTGCCAAAACCATTCAATATTTTCATTCGTAATATCATTGTTTTTGGTATTGACCACTTTGCATTTATCGAAATATTTTCCGCTGTCTTTTTTGACATTTTCAAAAGCAGTAGTTGCCAAAAATAAGGAAGTTTTAACTCCCTCTTTGGCTGTAATCATAAACGGTCGGGCGAGTTTTACCAAGAAACCGCTAATACCCGTAAAATTTGCTCCAAAATTCGTTCCCACAACGCCTGGATGAAGACTAAACGCCAAAATAGGTTTCTCCACAAGATGTTTCGCCAAACCTTTAGTGAAGAGAATATTGGCCAATTTACCATCGCCGTAAGCCTTAAATGCCGTTAAATGTTGATTGTTTTTTATGAAAAATCGTTTCACCTTTCCCAATGTGTGAGCAGCCGATGAAACACTAATAATTCGCCCTTCACCCGATGCTTCTAACAAGTCTAATAAACTGATTGTCAGTACAAAATGACCTAAATGATTGGCAACAAATGATTTTTCGTAACCGTCTTTCGTAAATTCAATTTTATCGGGCGAGTAACCCGCATTATTGATGAGTCTATCAATTCTTATATAGCGATTATGAATATTTTGTGCAGCTTTTTTTACAGATTCAATATCTTCCAAATCTGCAATTTCATAATCTATTTTTGTATCAGGAAAACTCTTTAAAATTATCTCTTCGGTAGCTTTTGCCTTTGCCAAACTCCTCACCAAAATTATCAAATCAAAGCCCGCCTCAGCCAAACCTTTAGTTGTTTCCAAACCAACTCCCGAATTAGCCCCCGTAATTATTGCAATTTTCCTTTTCATGATTTTTTCATATTAGTAATTATACCCGAGACACTTACAAAAACTGAGACAATCTACTCGTAATCAAATGATTAATCAAAAACTACCTCATTTTTCGTTTACAAATTCTTTATAATTTTAAACATACTTTTAACGTAAAAGTTCAACATTTAAAACAGAATTATTAAAGATTGACCAAATGCCTCGATTAATCAGAAGCGGAGATTTTACCGTTAATTATTATTGTGGCAGTACATCTCAGAAGATAAAATTGGGTAGAGTCGGATGTTTCTTGATTTATTACTTTAAACTTCAATAATTTCTTATCATATCTTTTAAATTGAATTCTTGTTTCATCGGCAATATGGAGCGATAATTTAGTGGGAATGGTAAACTTGATGACAGTAGTTGCTGTTTTATTTTTCTTGATTAAATCTGGAAAAGATTTAGGCATATTTTTATTCCCAAAATTCTTACTATACGTTACAATTTCACTTCGCCATTTACAATATTCTTGGGCAAATTCAATGCTCATCGGTGTTGGAACCGACCTATCTGTGTATTCGTGTAAATACTTGATATTTATATCTCCGTCTATATTCTGAGCAGTTTTAGGTTTTATTCTTTCGTACAATTCCTGCGAAGTTGTATCGGCTTCGAGATATTGGAGAAACTCTAAAACGTGAATATTTTCGATGAATGACACGTCGATAAATTTATCGTAAGTCAGATTTTTAGTATTGGGTGGATAGTATTTTTTGCTGCAAGAATTCAGCCATATAATTGAAAGACAACCTACTAAAAAGGTTAAATACTTGAAGTAACGGGGAATTTTATTGGTCATCATTGGCTATTATTTCATTCATAACGAATTTGACTTGATAGTTAGTTTTTTCAGCAAATAAAAAGCCTATTTTCTCTATTAAAATAGAAAAAATAGGCTTTTTATTTATACTTTAAAATTGTACTTACCGCTCCAATTTGAAATTCAAATCAGTTGCGGGACGCTTCTCTACATTGGCAACTTTCCAACCAGTTCTGTACATCCAATCTGCCATTTTCTTCAATTTTGGATAGTTGATATTTTCAGCATTATCCTGTGGCGTGTGGTAATCGGGATGTAAAAGCGTGGTGTACATAATTGAAGGAATTCCCAATCTTGCGTAAGGCAAATGGTCACTTCTAAAATACCAACCTTCGATATGCGTTACTTTATCCCATTCTGTATCTAATTTAAACTTTGGACCTTCTTGATTGGCATCTAAAGTCATTTTTACTAAATCCAATGAATTTCTATGCGGTAATGTAATGCCCAAAACAGCGGCACTATCAGGATTATTTCTACCAATCATATCGCCATTTAATACTGCAACGATATTTTTAATTGGCACGGTAGGATGAGCCGAATAATACCGTGAACCCAATAAACCTCTTTCTTCTGCTCCGTGAATTACAAACAAAACTGAACGTTTAGCAGGTTTTTTTACGAAGGCTCTCGCATTCGCAAGCATCGCTACATCAACACTTCCATTATCATCTGCTCCGTAATAAATAGAATCATTTTTAATTTCGTTTCTGATACCGTGAGCATCCGTATGGCCACTGTACAAAAGGTATTCCGATTTTAACTTTGCATCCGTTCCTTCAATTTTACCGACAATATTTACTGAAGGATACGCATATTTAGCGACGATAAGATTTGCTTTTATTGTTGCTGTACTTAGTTGCAATTCTTGTTTTGCAGTGGCGTGTAACCAAATAACGGGGACTTTTGTCGTTACATTGACATTCACACCTCCGTCAATATCATAAGTTCCTCTTTCAAAATTTTCATTGGCATCTTCCCAAGCTCTTTCGGCGGTTTCATCGGCAATAAAAATGATGGCGGTTGCTCCTCTTCGCAACATTGGCAAACCATATTTTACGTAGATATATCGGCTGTAACGCCACGTTGGCAATGAAACATCCAGATTAATTCCCTTCGAATTTGCTTCAATGGCTACCACTTTTCCTCTTACATTTACGGAATTGGTATCAATTTCTAAAGCATTTCCTAAATACATAATGGGAGCATTCAAGCTGGTATTTGCCATTTGTGATACCGCAACGTCTTTCCATAATTTCAAAGGTTTATCGTTGATTTGAATGCTGGAATTTTCCGCTAAATGATTGCGCCACAAGGTAAAATACTGAAAAAAAGTACCGTCATCACCCGCAGGTTTTAGTCCGATGGCTCGGTATTTTTCGCCCAACCACATCGACGCTTTCAACTCGTCCAAAGTCCCCGCCGACCGACCGTTGTAATGAGCATCGGCTAAGGCATATAAGTCCTTTTTCAAATCCTCAGTTCGGATTGAAGCCAAAGCAGGAGGATTTTTTACCTGAGCAAATAAGGTGTTTGTGAGGATTAATAGCCAATACAAAAAGTTAAGTTTTTTCATTAGGGTACGTTTATTTAAAATGTTGATGAATGATTTGATAGACAATTAAACTATAAATTTTAAAAAATCTTCTATTTACCCAAAATACGAATGTTCATTAATATTTCAATGCTCAAATTCCATGAAAACCAAAAAATAAAATATAGCTCATTTTCTGTCTGATGTGATAAAACAAAAGTCTAATTTATCTTTTTTGTTTAGAAAATTTAGATTTCAAATGTGTAATTGCCGATACATTTATTTTTTCATTAAAAATGCGAACTATATTATCTGAGATACAGGTTAAAATTAGACAATTATGCGTAATATATTCTTTGGAATAAAAACTGCTGTTGCATATCTTTACCTTGCAAAACCACACAAAAAATAGACTTACTCTAATTAACACACAAGTATGAATGAATTAGAACAGCATAAGGATAAATTATCTTTTAGTAAACCACCCGGTCATCACGAGTTGCTTTCACTATATGATACATACAGCCCGATGGCCTATGGTGTTATTCTTCAAATAATTCCACAAGAAAATTTAGCTCAAGATACATTAGTGAATGTATTCTCGACGTTATCTGTCAACGAATGTAAAAACTGTGCGGTAGGCAGTGCGATTTATATTATTAGAAAAGCAAGGATTAAAGCGATTGAAGTCAAAAATAAAATTTCAAACTTTGTTAATGACCAAATTCCCAATGGAGAGGCAGCATTAAGAGAAATGATTTTTGAATTATCTTTTCGACAAGGACAGACTCCAGAAGTAATTGCTCAGCGACTGAACGTTCCCAAAACACAAGTATTGAAAGCAATTTATGAACATTTTAAGTCATTTCGTCAAGCTTAACTAATCACTCATTACATTGAAAACTCAAGAATATATACAAAGTGGGATTTTAGAAGCTTACCTTATCGGAATAGCCTCTGAAGAAGATGCCCAAGAAGTAGAACTCATGCAAGCCTCAAATCCAAGAATTTCGACGGCTTTGACCAATTTACAGACTGATATTGTTCAATATTTCAATACCAATGCCGTTCCTCCCCCTCCTATTTTAAAAAGTAAGTTAGCTTTTGACGATACTCAAAATGAAATAAAAAAGTGGGATTTTACGCAACAAGGAACAAATTCAAAGAGCAAGAATCTCAACACTAAAGAGAACTTCGTTGAGGTTGAATTTGATAATACCCACATCAAAGTTCACAAATATTGGCGACCAACCTTTATTGCTGTTTTTGTTTTATCAAAAATATTTTTGGCATTAGCCTTATATTTTTACTTCAAATCCGACAGTGTTGAACAAGAAAATGCCCGATTGAAACAAGAATTGGAGATTCGTGCGGGAAAATAAACATTTAGACTTAATAATGAAGCATAAAAAGGTACAAGTAGCAGCTTTTAGCGAAATACTTGTACCTTTATTATTTACTATTTCTCCAAGATTGCCACGCTCCAGTTGACCACAAAGCTAAGGTAATAAGAGCAGGTTGTAACGGAAGTCTGAGCCACCGAGCCAAATCTGAATTGAGTCCAAAAGCATTTCGGTGTTCAACCAATTGGGCGATATTTCCAGGAAAAATGAGAACAAAAAATGCTGCAACTATCCAACCAACCTTCGTTCGTTGTGAATAAAGGAAAAGTAAAGATAGTCCGAGAGCAATTTCAACAACTCCCGAAAGTAACACAACCGTATCCGTTTCAATGGGTAACCACGGTGGCACTTGTGCCAAAAACTCTTTCCGCAAAAATGTCAAATGCCCTACACCCGTATAAATAAGAAAACTGCCTAATAAATATCGGCCAATGATTTGGTAAATGTTAGTATTTTTTTCTGTAATGTTCATGGTATCATTGGTTTAGCGTGAAATATAAAAGCCAAGTTAAGCTATTTTTGATAGATTGACTTGGCTTTTATTATCTTATTGGCTATTGCTTTTCTCTTCGCTCCTATCTCTCCAAGGTCCACCCCATTTTGCTTTCATAAGCTCACGGTCTTCGGGCGACATATTTTTCATGCGTTCTGCCATTTTGTTTTTCCAAAAGTGCATCCGATTACCTCCCCAGCCTCCACCGCCACGGAAACCTCCAAACAGAATTTTTGACAAAACTAACAAGCCCAATGCTTGCGTGAAACTAATTACTTTGAGTCCAAAAATGGTAGGAATTAACCAATTCCACAAATTCATGACTACCAATCCTCCCACTGCTACGAAGAACAGTACGAAGGCTATTACTTTTACAATTTTAAATGCTTTCATTGTTGTAAATGTTTATTTAATTAAAAACTTCTTGATATAAATAACGTAATCGTTCTCGCAAATACTGAACCGCTTGTCGTTTTTTAGAGAGTAAAGTATTCATATTTACCCCCGTTATTTCGGTAATTTCCTTGAAACTTTTTTCTTCCAACTCGTGCAATTCGAAGACTAATCTTTGGTCGGCAGGTAGTTCTTCGAGGGCTTGCGAAAGAGCTTCCAAAATCATTTCTTGCATCATTGGGTCAGCGTTTGAGTTATCGGGAAGCATATCAAACAAGGAAATATTTTCTTCCTCATCGTTAATAAATTGCTGATAATCAATATTTACTGTTTTTTTACCCCGATACAAATCATTGATTTTATTACGAGCCACCATGTATAACCACGAAACCATTTGCTCGACAGGTTTTGTAAGGCGATACATTTCAATTAACTCGAAGAAAACCTCTTGCAGAACATCATCGGCATCATCGGAAGACGGCACACGGCTACGAATAAAGTCGAGCAAACGTTTTCGTTCGCTTTGAACAGTTTCCTGAATTTCCCGATTTTGTTCTGTGGTTGTCATAATTGGATAACAAAAGCTATTTGATTGGGAAGACGCTCAAACGAAGATTTTATTGAGCATTCAGGACGGGCGGTAATAATTTAGTTTGAACGGTAATTAGGAAATGTAAAATCCAAGTTTTTCGTTTGGGACTTGGATTTTTTATTTTGTACTAATTTGTCAGTATTAGTCGCTATAAATCAAATCACCACCGCATCAAAAACCCCAGTCAACATCTTCCCATTTCGCTTGATTTGTAACCAAATTCTGTAATTACCAGCCGTTGGGAAAACGTAGGGGAGTTTTACGATTTTTTTGACATTATAGTTTATGTTTGGCATGAGAAATTGTGCTCGTTAGGCTTCAGACATTGTTTAAATTTGGGCTAAATCCTTGTCAATACTGTCTATAAATACTTTTAAAGGAGCAATAAAGTGTTTAAAAGATGTTTCAGAAATTCGCTTTTACATCACATTTTCAGATATACTCAAAACTGTTTCCGTTGGGTGCCGATGGATATAAACCAAACCATCCTGTTTTGACAATGGCGGCGTGTCCCATCATGCCTAAATATGGTTGTGAAATCGCATCTTTTCCATCGGGAGCAACTACCAAAAAGCCAAATCATAGAATTTCCCTGCTTTCAAAGGCTTATACGGTTTTTCTTCCCAAATAATACTTGAACCATCTTGGAGCTTGGGTTTTATACCTGGCGTTCAACAAATGGTAATAGTTTCACCTTTAAGCGTTGTTTTTATTCAAAGCGTTTATAATGGCATAAGTATCGTTAGTGTCGCCTATTTCAATCACTTTTAAGCTCATTTTGTACTGCTACTTATGTGCCAAGCAATATTCCAAAGCACACCCAAAATCACTAAAGCCGAACAAATGGCTACTACCTAAATTTGAAAAAGAGTACCTAACAAAAAACTTTTAAAAGAAGTATCCGAGTAACCAACGGAAAACTTTGGGAGAGCGTAGTCACTGAAGCAATAGTTTTGTTTGTTTTGATAGTAGATTCAATTTATAAAAAAAAGGTTGTCCGCCTCCGTTTTTTAATTTCATTCTTAATAGTTTTGTAGAAATATAGTTTTTAGAGTTTTGTCAAAATTTCACATTTCAAAATTCTACTCATTTTCATATCGCAGGGGCAACCCTTTTAAATCTTCAAATTAACATAAATGGCAACTTGGTATTTAGGTAAAATACGTTTTCAAAAAGAAGACGAAGCTGGTTCTTTAAAAACAATTAATGAGGCATACTTGGTGGATGCCGTTTCTTACACCGAAGCAGAAGCAAGAATGTTTGAAGTTGTGGCGAGTAATACGCCTGAATTTCAATTGATTAATCTCGCAAAAATGAAATTGAGTGAAGTATTTTTTGAAGAAAATGGTTCTGAAACTTGGTTTAAAGTGAAGGTTATGTATATCAGTTTTGACGAAAAAACGGCAAAAGAAAAGAAAACACCACACATGATGCTTATCAATGCAGATACGCCGAAAGATGCGTTTGAGGCTTTGACAAAAAATTTAGGGAACTTAAACGATTATCAAATTACAGACATTAATATCACTACAATTTTGGAGGTTTGTCCATACATTCCAGAAAATGAATTGTTGAAAAAAGGTAATTTCAGACCCGTAGCAGAGGTTTTGGCAGAGCAGGTGGCAGCTGAGGCTTAGTGCAAATAATGGCACGCAGATGACGCAGATTTGAAAATATTACAATAATTTAGAAAAAATCTGCCTAAATCTGTGTTACGTAGTATCTGTGTCATCTGTGTGCTAAATTTAATGTTTAAAAATCTAAAATCCCATGTCCAACGAAGAAATCGTTTCCCTACTTGAATTAACGGTAAAACTCCTTGAATTACACGATGAAAATGAGTTTAAAATCAAGAATCTTGGTTTTGCGGCTCGTGCTTTAGATAAAACTACTGAAGATTTGTTGAATCTTTCAGTAGAACAATTGGCTGATTTACCGAGCGTTGGCAAAAGTATTGCAGGAAAAATTGATGAAATACGTAAAACTGGCACAACCCAAGAACTAACGGAATTGCTCACTCGTACTCCCGAAGGCGTGTTGGAAATGCTTCAAATTAAGGGAATTGGTCCCAAAAAAGTACGTACTATTTGGCAAGAATTGGGTATTACTGATAATCGTGAATTACTTTTGGCTTGTGAAAATGGTGAAGTTGCAAAGTTGAAAGGCTTTGGTGATAAAATTCAAGCAACTATCAAAGAATCAATCCTTTACGCTCAGTCTAATTCGGGGAAATTGAGAATGGAAAAAGGCGAAGAACTCGCTCAAATTCTGTTTGATGAACTCGAAAAGCAATTTGAGCAAGTTGAGATTGTGGGGGATGTTAGACGTAAAAATGAAATTGTTAATTCAATTCAATTAGTAGTCGGACATTCAAAACCTTGGGAGGTTCAGCAGTTTATTAATGCTTTACCCAATGTTCAGCAAGATGAAAAAGCATCATCACCTTTTACTTGGCGTGGACGATTTAATGAGAAGGAAATTCCCGTAGAAATATCCATTTGTTCCCCACAACAATTTGTTAATCAAGTATTTATCAATTCTGCATCGGAAAAACATTTAGCTTCTAACGGTATCTATAAACGTATCAATCATCAAGCCTTTGAATCGGAAGAAGCCATTTATTCGAGTTTAAATATTCCGTATATTATTCCCGAAATGCGGGAAGGAAATTTTGAATTTGAGTGGGTGAAAAATCACCAAAATGACGAGTTAGTTACGTGGGATTCTTTGAAGGGAATTTTGCACAATCACTCAACTTATTCCGACGGTAAACATACGCTTGAAGCAATGGCTGATTATTGTCGTGAATTGGGTTTTGAATATCTCGGAATTGCTGACCATTCCAAAACGGCTTCTTACGCCAAAGGACTTTCGGAGGAAAGAATATTTGAACAACACGCTGAAATTGAGAAGCTTAATCAAAAATATGCTTCAATGACCGACCGACCTTTCAAGGTTTTTAAGGGAATTGAATCGGATATTTTAGGCGATGGTTCTTTGGATTATGCAGATGACGTTTTGAAATCTTTTGACTATATCGTGGCATCAATTCACCAAAATTTGAAGATGACGGAGGAGAAAGCAATGTCAAGAATTATTAAAGCGGTTGAAAATCCATATACAACCATTTTAGGACATCCAACGGGTAGAATTTTATTATCAAGAGCGGGTTATCCAATTGATTATCAAAAAGTTATTGATGCTTGTGCGGCAAATGGTGTGGTGATTGAAATTAATGCCAGTCCGTACCGTTTGGACTTAGATTGGCGTTGGATTCAGTACGCTTTAGAAAAAAATGTGATGCTGTCTATCAATCCAGATGCTCACGAAAAAGAGGGATATTTTGATATGCACTACGGCGTAGCAGTCGCTCGGAAAGGTGGACTTTTAGCAAATATGACTTTTAATGCTTTGGGGTTGACTCAAATGGAAGAGTATTTGCGTGGAAAAAGGTAGAAATAATATGGGGACGAATAACATTCGTCCCCATAAAAAATCCTTAAAAGTTCGGCTTCAATAAATACTTCGCATAAAAATCATCAATCACCTTCACAGCATCCGTTGGATTATCCACGATAGAAACTAAGTTTAAATCATCAGCTCCAACATATCCTTCTTCAAGCATTGTATTTTTTACCCAGTCGAATAAACCTCCCCAGTATTTTTTACCAACCAAAACCACAGGAAAACGACCAATTTTTTGTGTTTGCATTAAAGTCAATGATTCAAACATTTCGTCCAAAGTTCCAAATCCTCCTGGCATAATAATAAATCCTTGTGAATATTTAACAAACATTACTTTTCTCACAAAGAAGAAGTCAAAATCTATACTTTTATCACGGTCAATATAATCGTTTGGTTTTTGCTCGAAAGGTAATTCAATGTTCAATCCCACCGATTTTCCGCCTTGTAATTTTGCTCCTTTGTTACCCGCTTCCATAATTCCTGGGCCACCGCCCGTAATCACACCGTAACCGTGTCGTACCAATTTTGCGGCAATTTCCTCCGCCATTGTGTAATAAGGATTATCAGGTTTTGTCCTTGCCGACCCAAAAATGGATACACAAGGACCGATTTTTGCTAATTTGTCAATTCCTTCCACAAATTCGGACATTACTTTGAAAATTCTCCAAGATTCCTCCGAGTGAATTTCTGCCCAAGTATGGTCAACAAATGCTTTTTTAATTTTTTCGTCTCCGCTCAATAGCCTCACGCTTTCTCTTTCTGTCATAGTTTATTGATATTTAATTTTTACAAATATTATTAGTCCGTAACTTTACGGAAATAACGTAACACAGACTTTAGTTCGTAGTTATTCAAGACAAACTAAAGTCTGTGTTATGTTTTGACTTTATAGTCTGAAGCCGTTAAATAACAAAAAAAAACATTCAATCGTTACAAATACTTACAATTTTTATGGAATTAGCAAAAAAAATAGCCATCGGTGGCGACCATGCAGGGTTTGAATACAAAGCAGAATTAATAAAATTATTGACCGCTGAAGGTTACGAAGTTAAAGACTTTGGGCCATACAGCAATGCTTCGTGCGACTATGCAGACTTCGCTCACCCTGTAGCTTCAGCCGTTGAAAATCAAGAAGTTAAATACGGAATTTTACTGTGTGGAAGTGCCAATGGTGTAGCAATTACGGCTAATAAACACCAAAAAATTCGTGCAGGATTGGCTTGGAATGTAGAGGTTTCATCATTAATTCGCTTGCATAATGATGCGAATGTATTGTGTATTCCTGCTCGCTTTGTGACTTTGGAGGAAGCCATCGAAATTACGAATGTATTTTTAGAAACTGCTTTTGAAGGTGGAAGACACCAACTAAGAATTGATAAAATGCCGTGTTAATCTTGTAGTATTAAGTCTCAAGTATTAGGTATTAAGAATATAGGTAACTTCCTCAAAAGCTTAATACTTAATACTTCGTACTTAATACATTTTATCTTCTATTGTCATCATCATCCATCATACTCAAATAGCTGGCGTACCGACTTTCAGCAATTTCTCCTTCGCTTACCGCCGCTAAAACTGCACATTGAGGTTCGTTGATATGTTTACAATTATGGTATTTACACTGTCCCATCATAGCTCTCATTTCAGGAAAAAAGTGTGAAAGCTCTTGCTTTTCAATATCAATCAGACCCAATTCTTTAATTCCAGGCGTATCAATAATAAACGAATTTTCAGCAATTTCAAACATGGTAGAAAAGGTTGTTGTATGAACACCTTTATTCGCAAAAGTTGAAATTTCCATCGTTTTTAGGTCTAAATCGGGTGAAATTCGGTTCACCAACGTTGATTTCCCTACGCCCGAATGTCCCGAAATCAGAGATATTTTATCCTTTAAAATTTCCTCAAAATGTCGAATTCCAATATTTGCAGTTGCCGATGTAAATGCACAAGGATAACCAATTTCTTCATACATCGCTGCCAAATCGGCAAGGTAGTCTTTTTCTTCTTCAGAAAGTAAATCTACTTTATTGAAAATTATCGTTGTCGGAATTCTAAATGACTCCGCCGAAACCAAAAATCTATCTAAAAAACCAAGAGAAGTTCTTGGATAATTGAGTGTTACAATAATAACCGCTTGGTCGAGATTTGCCGCTAAAATATGCCCATGAGCCGTTTTGTGGACAGATTTACGAATAATATAATTTTCTCTTTGGGTGATTTCGTGGATAATTCCCGTGTTTTCAAGCTTATCTTCAATGTCAAAAAGAACCCTGTCTCCCACCGCAATTGGATTGGAGGTTTTGAGTCCTTTTATTTTAAATTTCCCCCTCAAACGGCATTTCCATACGTGCTTATTTTCATCTAAAACTTCGTACCACGAACCCGTTGAACGCATCACTAATCCTTTCATTTTTTGTTTCCGAACTGGAAAGTTCGGGTTACATATTTAATAATTTTATCCGTCCCTCCTAAATTCTCCTCCACATATTTTTGGATGATTTCAGACTTCTCTTTTCTCAATGCTACATCGTCGTATAATTGAATAAATTCTTTTTCAAATGTTATGGTGTCAGCAATAGATTTCGCACCTGTAAGACGTTCTAAATCAACCGCTTCTTTAAATTTCTTATAAACTTTATTCCCAAAAAATATTGGTAATCCAAAAGTTGCCGCCTCCAAAATATTGTGTAATCCTTTACCGTAAGCACCGCCAATCCACGCAAAATCAGCGTATTGATACAAAGACGAAAGCATTCCAATATTGTCGATGATAAGGTAATTACAAGTTTTAACATCAGCATTTTCAGTTGCAATTTCTGAATATCTTACCGTTTTTCCATGCAAAGCTTTTCGCCACGATTCAATTTCTGCATCGTGAATTTCGTGTGGAGCGATGATTACTTTTAAATCTTTCGCAAAATTATTCAAAAATGGCAAAATTACGTCAAAATCTTGCTGCCAACACGAACCTATAATTAATAAAGCCTTTCCATCTTTAAATTGTTCGATGATAGGCAATTGTTTTCGAGCTATCGCAATTTGTTGAACACGGTCAAAACGAGTATCTCCTCCAATGCTAATATTTTGAATACCAGCACTTTGCAATAAATCCAAAGAAGATTGATTTTGCACAAAAATATGCGAAAAGTACGTTAATATATTGCGATAAAATCTACCGTACCATTTAAAAAATATTTGATTCGGACGAAATATAGCAGAAAATGAAATAACAGAAATTTGCTTTTCATGAAGAATTCGGAGGTAATTATACCAAAATTCGTATTTCACAAAAAAGACAATCGAAGGATTTACTTTTTCGATAAACTCACGAGCATTGGCTGGTGTATCTGAAGGCAAATAACAGATATAATCTGCCCCAGCGTAGTTTTTACGGACTTCATAGCCAGAAGGCGAAAAGAAAGTCAGAAGGATTTTATAGTCGGGAAAAGTTGCTCTAAATTCCTCAATAACAGGTCGCCCTTGTTCAAATTCACCCAAAGAAGCACAATGAAACCAAACCGTTTTTGGGTTTTGGTTTTCGATGTTTGATATTTTATGTTCGGTTTGGGAAGCTTTTAAACCAACATCGAACATCAAGCTACTAACATCACCACGCCGTCCTTCAATCCACAATTTAGCCTTCTCATTGAAAGGACTCACCAACCAGATAATGAACTGGTAACCATAAATAGAAAGATTATAAAGTAGTTTCGACAAGTGCTTTTACATTAAGTTTCACTCAAAATTAACGTAAAAGGTACGAAGTCGCAAAGATTTTTCTCAGCCTTATAGATTCCACCAGTAGGTAAACTTCAAGACCACTGCACGATTTTTGATGTTCAAACTTCCTGGCACGTAATTATCGGTATAAACCAAGAAAATATCCGAAGCAGGTTTGTATCGCCATTGAATACGACTATTGATATTTACATTTTGTACTTGTTCATTGTATTGAACAAATGTCGTCCAAAATAATTTATTGGTAAATGATACATCAATTCTCGGACTTACGAGCCAAAAATTAGTCTTTACTATTTTATCCAATTTGCCCTCAATCGGTACTTTTACATCACTAATATTTACGTAATTAATATTGGCTGAGATATTGACGTAGGGCTGAAAACGATAACCAAACGTGGTAGATAAAGTCAGTAATTTCCCTTCACCAAAATATCCCCCGTAAGAGCCCGTGAAATAAGTGATGTATTTTTTTCGGGGCGATGAAGAATAATCAAGCGTAAAAGTATTGTAATGATGTTCACTACCAACTTTTAGTACGTCGGCACTGCCTTCATTAGTAGGGTCAAATGGGAGTTGAAGCTTATAATAATTATTTTGAAGGTAAACCGTTAAACGACTCTGCGACTTCCACTGAACCAAATAACCTGCCAAATGAATAGCATCCGTCAATTCCCCATTTGTATTCCAATAATAATCTATGTAACTCGTGGGAGCTTTAAAATACACTTTACTGGTAGGGTTTTTAGGATAATGCAAATACGAAATTTCAGGAGCAGCAAATCTATAATAGCCTCTGCGTGGTACATATCCCATTTCTGGCGTGTAATTTTTACCTATATTTTCGTACTGCAAATCAATAAACCAGTGTAAACTTCGGCGGGTCATAAAGTAGCCTTGCATCACGTCGTCGCCCGTTTTATTGGGACTAAATGATTTCATAACCATTGCTTTTCCATTCCATTCATTGTTGGGAGAAGCTAAATTATATTCAAAACCAACATTTCGATTATAATCCGTAAAGCCTTGATTATTTTTTTCATTGAAATTCAGAGATTCTTTATTCAAGAACATCACGCCAAAACTCGACCGTTTGAAGATTTTTTGCTGTAAAACCAAAGCTGAAAAATTCTGATTAGGACGTTTAGTGCTATCCGTCAAGTCGATGGAACCCGTCTGAATATTCATCGTTCCGATACGGAGATTACTGTTAATTTTTCCGCTCAATCTTGCTCCGTAAGTAATTGGAACGCCCAAACCAATCCGTCTGGAAAAGAAGGGCCGAAGCCCATCCAGTCCAAAATTATTGAACAAGTCGGCATTTTCTAAAAAGAACTGACGGCGTTCTGGAAAGAATAATTCAAATCGGCTAAGATTTGTTACTTGTCGGTCCACATCCACTTGCGAAAAGTCGGGATTGACCGTCAAATCTAAATTTAATGCTGAAGAAATAGCAATTTTAGCATCTCCACCAATATCCTTTCTAAAAGTAGCATTACTATTATTCTGGAAATTTTCACTTATTCCACCTAAAGCATAAGGAATAATTGAAATATTACTTTTAGGTGTTGGCGGAGAACCATCCCACGATAATACTCCCGTAAATGCGAGAGACGCACTGGTATATTGCCTTGCGATTTTAGTCCAATTAGAAAATTCTTGTTGATGGGGGTAACTACGAGTAAAATTTATTCCCCAATTGGTTATACCTTTTTTGTAACGTAACGTTTTGAAGGGAATTGCCATTTCTACAATCCAACGGTCAGCTAAATATTTGGTTTGGGAATACCATTTATTATCCCAATTCAAATTAGTAACCTGTCCTTCAGAAATAAGGCCTTCTAATTGAGCTCCAGCGGCATTTACTCCGAAAATAAAACCATTGGTAAGGTCATTAAAAGGCTCTAAGATAATCTGAAAGCACTCATTCGCTCCAATTGTATAATCCCTTTTCATGGATTCTACGGTGAAACGTTTACCATCATTTTGCTTAAAACACACCGCAGAAACGTAGAGAAAATCAGTATCATACGTCATTCTAACTTCCGTTTGATTTTTTGCTCTAAGCGTATCCGTTGGAATTCTAAGCCAAAAATCTTTGGCCACGTCAATGTTTTTCCATGCTTCATCGTCTAATATTCCATCAATCCGAATTTTAGAAGTTGTAGGTTTTATATGAAACTGGTAAGACTCATTTATTTTCTGTGATTTGGCGGAAAGAGAAGATAAGATGAAAATGATTGGTAGTAGTTTTCTCATGGGTGTTATTTTTATGAATGCAGATAAATGTATGACAAATGTAGCAAATTCATTTCAATAAAGGAAATGGAGATAAGCCAGTCTATATAATTCACAATTTACAAGGTATCACTATTGAGATAGAGAAAAGAGCTTTTGGGAGAATTTGGATATTTTTACTTATTAAGATTTGTCATCCAAATAGAGTTAAAGTCAAAAAATTACATTTTTTATTGAAATTATATTGAAAAATATTTAAGAAGTCACCCTAAAATTTATTCTCGACCCAATTTTCGAGTTTTGTAAAGACGATATAAATCGTTAATTTGTATAATCATTACAAACCCTAAAACCACTTTATGCAGCCATCCTCTAATCCACAAGGGCAATTAGTCCGTTCTATTGGCTTGACCTCTGCCATTGTTCTCATCATCAGCTCTGTTATTGGCACGGGTGTTTTCAAAAAAATTGCTGCTATGTCGGCAGAGTTACAATCTCCTTCTTTGGTATTAATTGCTTGGCTATTAGCAGGTTTAATCAGTTTGGCGGGTACACTTTCCAATGCTGAAGTTGCCAGTATGCTCGCTGATTCGGGCGGTGAATTCGTCTATTTTCGTAAAATATATAATCGTTTTTTTGCTTTTCTATTTGGTTGGACAAACTTTGCGGTAATTCGTACTGCCTCAATCGCTTCTATTGCCTATGTTTTTGCCCAATCGTTAAATAGTCTCATTCCCTTTCCAGAAACCTCCAAAGTCTTATCTGATTTTAGCTTTTTGGGCTTGCATTTATTGGATAATTTAAGCGTAAAATTGATCGGAATTTCTCTGATTATTTTTCAGACATACTTCAATTATAAAGGCTTGAAATTGGGAGAAAACCTGAGTAGAATCCTCACGACCTTGATGTTTATTGCGATGTTGGTCATCATTGTATTAGGACTAACTTCATCGGTCGGTAGTTTCGATAACATCACGACTAATAGCGTAAGATATAATCCTGATACCATGACAGGCTCGATACTTTTTAAGGCTTTGGCTTTAGCGTGTTTGAGTGCTTTTTGGGGTTATGAAGGTTGGGCAAGCGTTGGATTTATCGGTGGAGAAATGAAGAATCCACAACGAAATTTACCTTTGGCTTTAATCATTGGGACGTTAATTGTAATGGGGACGTATTTACTAATGAATTTTGTGTATCTCTATATTTTGCCAATTGACGAATTTATAAATATTTACGAATCTAAGAATGGAATTGCTGCCGTAGCCGTTGTAAACCGCTTTTTGGGTTCTTGGGGCGGACTTTTAATTTCGTGTTTAATTCTGATTACGACTTTCAACTGCTCAAGTACAACTATTCTTTTGGCGTCAAGATTATTCTACGCAATGGCACGGGATAATATGTTTTTCAAGAAAGTCGATTACATTCACCCAAAATATAATACGCCTTCAAGAGCTTTATTTTTACAAGCAATTTGGACTTCTCTTTTGGTAATGTCTGGAACGTTCGACCAATTAACGGATATGTTGATTTTTGCGGCATTTATATTTTACGGAGCAACAGCTTTAGGCGTTTTTATTCTTCGTAAAAAAATGCCCGATGCTCATCGTCCTTATCGTGTAATTGGTTATCCAGTTGTCCCTGCAATCTTTATTTTATTCTGTATTGCTCTGATTGTAAATACTTTAATGGAAAAACCTCAAGAAGCTTTAATTGGTTTGGGATTAATGGCTACGGGATTACCGTTCTATTTTTATTGGACAAAAAAGGAGACAAAATAATGAATAGTGGTGAGTTATTAAATCATTCATAACTCACCACTATTTACCCTCAATCCAAAATTCCTTCGAGTGCATTTTTTAAATCTTCAATCAAAAAATCCGCATCTTCTAAGCCTACGTATAATCTAATCATTCGATGTTCGGGGTTATTTTTATCGTAATTTTCGGGTTTCATTCCTGCGGCTTTGGGCATAATTAATGACTCATGTCCGCCCCAACTTACCGCTAAAAGGAAATTTTTCAACGACAATGAAAATAATTCAATTTGCTGATAATCAATAGGTTTTGGAATAATGGTTAATAACCCACAGGCTCCCGTCATTTGTTTTTTGGCTAATTCAATTTGCGGAAAAGATTTATCGAAAGGAAAAATAACTCGTTCTATTTTAGGATGATTTTTCAAGAAATCTACCACTTTCACCGTCGTTTCTGAAATACGCTGCAAACGAATTTCTAAAGTTCGCATTCCACGAATCAACAACCACGCATTAAAAGGTGAAAGACTCGTTCCGGAGTTCAATAATTCCGAATCAAAAATTTTCTTTATTCGCTCCTTCGACCCCGTAATTACACCTGCCACCGTATCCGAATGTCCTGCAATATATTTTGTGGCTGAATGCAAACAAAGGTCTATTCCAAAAGCGTGTGGCTTTTGAAAAAGTGGCGTACAGTACGAATTATCAATAATGGTGGTAATATTTTTGGATTTGGCAAAATCTCCAATCGCTTGTAAATCCTGCAATTGAAAGTCAAAAGAATTGGGGGATTCTAAATAAATAAGCGTAGTATTTTGTTGCGTAGCATTGATGAAATTCTGGACATCACGCCCGTCTACGTAGGTGTGGCTAACGTTAAAACGGGGCAAAACAACTTCAAACATTCGAGCCGCCCAAGAATAAGGTTTCTCAACGGAAATAATATGGTCGCCCGACTTTACATTCGCCAAAATACTGCAAAAAATTGCCGAACTGCCCGAATTAGTCACCACTGCATCTTCTGCTTCTTGTAAAGCAGCTAATTTTTTTCGGAGAATATCAACCGTTGGATTGCGGGATTTTGTATAAATGTATTCGCCTGAAAATTCGTCTTCAAAAGTTTCTCGAAGCGATTTGAAATCTTTGAAAGCGAAATTGGAAGTCTGAATAATAGGCGGAGCAACAGCATTGAAATACTGCTCACGCTCCTCGGCTAATTGATTGATGATAAAAGAAATATTATCCACAAGTTTGTTTTTGAGTAAAAAGGTTATGATGAGTTAGTGAATTTATGAACTGGGAAAACAACGAACTTCCAATTCACTAATTCACAACTTAATTAAAGCGAATTTCTCTGAATAAACAAAAATGGATTTCGGATATGTTCTTTTTTACCGTTCAAAATCAACTCTGCTGCCGTTTTTCCCAACTGATAATGGTCAGTAGTTACAACGGTTATTCCACCCGAAAGGACTTCTTTGATTGGTGTTTCGTTGTAAGATAAAATACCGATGTCTTTACCAATTCTCAAATTTTGAGCATTACAGAGTTTGAGAATCTCCGCTAAAAAGCGTTCTGAAAGAATCAGATAAAGTTCATTTTTACGAATAATTTCTTCCGAAACTTCCGTATAAATATTGTACGTCAAATCATGTTCAAGAGCAAAATGACTAACGCCTTCCATGATGGCGAGAGAGTAAAAATATTTCTCTTGAATAACAAAATTCAAAGCGGAATACTTAGTAATTAAACCCTTAGCATTAGAAAGTGCTTCGTAAATATCGGCTTCAAAATCTTGATAAACGCAGGCGTAATCTCCCCGAATAAATTCGTTTCGTTTATCCAAAATCAATAATTTTTCTTTGGGGATACTGTTTACTGTTTTCAGAATATCTTCGTTGATGTGGGTTGCATGAAGCATGATAGCGAAATAATCATAGACTTTCAACTTCTCTCGAATGACTTCCTCGAAGTGATATGTATTATGATTATTTATCTGATGTATGTACAAATCAACATCTGCATTGCCATTAATCTGCGACAAAAAACCGTCGTAAATCTTACTACGAAAATCACTAAGCTTGTTGAAAATGAGTAACACTTTCAAGGCTGTTTTCGTAGTTTTATTGATAGAAATGGCTAATGGATTACTCACAGATTTATTACTTTTATAATTTAAAATCTAAGTAAAAGTTTTTTGTTCAAAAAAATACCCTGCCTTATACAGAAGTCAACAAGCAGGTCATAACAGGATAAGAAAGCCTATAAAATTAAGTTTTTGAAAGATTTGTACTAATCTTTGCAAGAATTGTCCTAACAAATTGGGGTCAACTACGTGTAATTTTACATCACGAACAACTGTATTATTTCAATATTAAATTTAATTAAACCCATGAAAAATACAGAATGGATTTTACTCAAAAAACTTAAAGTTTTTCTCTCTCCTAAAAGTGGCATTTACGAATTTGTGTTAGTTTCAGTAATTGCTCTGTTAATTTTATTGCTAATAAAAATGATGCTATAAATTTCTGTTATTCACTAATATACGACCCGAAATTATGATCAAAACATTCAGAGACTTCGCTCAATCAAAGCAAGATTCTAAAACTCCAAAGTATCAACAATTAGTAAATACATTGTTGATTGATATTGAAAAAGGGAACCTCCAAACTGGAGAACGCCTACCTTCTATCAATGAGGCCAGTGAAGAATGTTACTTGTCTCGTGATACTGTTGAAAGAGCATATTCTGAACTTCATCGTTTGGGAGTTATTACTTCAATTTTCAGAAAAGGCTATTTTATTTCTGGAAAATCTGCCAAAACGAAGACTAAAATATTCTTTTTAGTTGGTAAAATTACCGAAAATAATAAAGATATTTTCAATGCTTTTGTCAACGCCGCTGGCAAAGAAGTTACCGTTGATATTTTCACATATAACTATAAAAGTGAAAACTTTAGAGATACGATTAATAATCATTTGGGCAATTATCACTACTACGTCATTATGCCCCATTTGATTGATGAGACGGACGAAAATATTAAGTGTTTGAAAAAGATTTCTGGCGAGCGTCTCATTTTTCTTGAACAATCAATGGAATGTTTTCAAGGTTCAAGTTCTTCGGTTTTGAGTAATTCTGGACAAGAGCTTTCTAACGTGATGCAACAACATTTGAAGCATTTCAAGAAATACAAAACATTAAATTTAGTATTGACTGAAGAGGAATATTTTGATTCTGAATTAATAACTGGTTTCAGAAATTTCTGTGAAAATAACAACTTTAATTTCCAAGTTCTCGACGGTTTTCAGGAAGAAGAAGTGGAAGAAGGAAATGTTTATTTGACTATCGACGATATTGATTTGGTGGCTGCCATAAAGTCCGCCCAAAATCAAGATTTAGAACTCGGAAAACAAGTTGGCTTAATTTCATTGAACGATTCATGTTATAAAGAAATCTTGGCGGGAGGTATCAGCATTATTTCTTCAAGACCCGTGGAAATTGGTAAATTAGCAGCTGATATGATTCGTGGAGAAAAACGCCAACAAGTACAGGTTTCGATGGAAATGATTCTGAGAAAATCTTTGTAATCAGATCTTTTGTTACTCGCATTAGTTATTTCAAAAAGAGAAGGCTTCGCACATAGCGAAGCTTTCTCTTTTTTATCGAACCAGTAATTTACGTATCTTTGAGGTGTTAGTAATTTGGGATTTAGCTGAACAAACCTATAATACTTTCATTAAGAAACGCATGACTACTATTCAATTACAATTCAATAAAAAGATATATTTCGCTTCTGATTTTCATTTGGGCTATCCCAATCATGAAATAAGCCTTACTCGAGAACGAAAATTAGTCCAATGGCTCGACTCCGTGAAAACAGATGCTCAAATAGTTTTTTTGGTGGGAGATATTTTCGATTTTTGGTTCGAATACAAAAATGTTGTTCCTAAAGGCCACGTTCGCTTATTAGGAAAACTGGCAGAAATGTCGGACGCTGGCATCGAAATCGTTATTTTTTCGGGTAATCATGACATTTGGATGTTTGATTATTTTACGAAAGAAATGAATATTAAGGTTTTTCGTGATTTTCAAGATTATGTGGTTGAACAAAATGGTAAATCTACCAGTTTCTACGTCGTTCATGGTGACGGACTTGGCCCTGGTGATTATGGCTATAAATTTTTGAAAAAAGTATTTGAAAGTAAGTTATCAATATGGGCATTCGGCTGGATCCATCCACAAGTTGGAATTAATTTGGCAACTTGGTGGTCGGGCAGTAGAAAAGACGAAGAACGCATTAAACGTGAATTACAGTTTCGAGGTGATGGTGAATGGCTTTGGTCGTATGCGAAAGAGCAAGAAGCTATAAAACACCGTGATTTCTATATTTTCGGGCATCGACATTTGCTTTTAGATTTACCCGTTGGCGAAAACAGCCGATATATAAACCTCGGTCAATGGGCGTATGATGATGAAAATAGTTATCATTTTGCGGTTTATGATGGGAATAGCTTGGTTGTTAAAAAATATGAGTAATATGATTTCAGAGAAACAGATAACTAACATTAGCAAACTTCTCAGTTTGGTTCTACGACACGAGCCTTCGCATATCGGCATATCTCTTGATGAACAAGGTTGGACTGATGTAGATTTTTTGATAAGCAAAATTCAAGAAAAAGGTATAGAAATCAATTTTAAAACCTTAGAATATATTGTAGAAAGTAATAGTAAAAAACGTTTTGCATTCAATTCCGATTCAACAAAGATTAGAGCAAATCAAGGGCATTCGATGGAAGTAAATCTTGCCTTCAAGGCAACTTCTCCTCCCGATATATTATTTCATGGAACTGCTTCAAAATTTATTGAAAGTATCCAAAAAGAAGGTTTATTAAAGCAAAGTCGTTTACACGTTCACCTTTCGACCGATGAAAATACTGCTTTAAAAGTTGGACAAAGGCATGGTAAACCCATTATTTTAAAAGTAAAAGCATTAGAAATGATGCAAGCTGGACAAGAGTTCTATCTCTCTGAAAATAATGTTTGGCTCACTGATAGTGTGCCTTTAAAATATATAATCTTTTAATACCGAATGACTCAATCTATCCAATCCACCACCTTACCGAAAGTTTTAGAACTTTCGGTAAGGTGGTGGATTGGATATTCTGAAATAAAACGATTTAACCACAGACTAAAGTCTGAGTTACAAAAATCCATGAAAAAAATATTAACCCTACTCCTTCTTCCCTTTTGGATATTAGCCCAAACGCCAAAAGAAACTCCAAATTGGCGACCAGATTATCACTTTACCGCTCCACAAAACTGGATAAATGACCCAAATGGATTGGTATATTATCAAGGAGAATATCATCTTTTTTACCAACACAATCCCTTGGAAAACAAATGGGGACACATGAGTTGGGGACACGCTATAAGTAAAGATTTAGTAAAATGGGAACATCTGCCACTTGCTATTTTAGAAGATTCAGTTTGGATTTTTTCGGGAAGTGTAGTAGTTGACAAAAACAATTCGAGTGGCTTTCAAACAGGTTCAGAACCGTGCATGGTCGCTCTTTATACAGCCGACTATCACGACGGCAAAAAAGAGGCACAATACCTTGCTTATTCAAACGACCGAGGACGTACTTGGACGAAGTATGCGGGTAATCCTGTCATTGATTTGCAAATGACCGACTTTCGTGATCCGCACGTTATTTGGCATGAATCAACGCAACAATGGGTCATGAGTACAGTATTTCCTAAGGAATATAAAGTTGTATTTTTCACTTCAAAAAATCTCAAAAACTGGACCCGTTCGGGAGAATTTGGCAATCAAGGAGAAATACGTAAAATATGGGAGTGTCCAGCTTTAGTAGAAGTTCCAATTGATGGTAATCCACAGAAAACCAAATGGTTATTATTTGTTTCTACGAATGGGCAGGAAGATAAATTTGAAGGAATGCAGTATTTTGTCGGAGATTTTGACGGCTCAACTTTTAAGAACGACAATTCGCCCGAAACGAAACTTTATGTAGATTATGGCAAAGATTTTTACGCTGCCATTCCTTATACGGATGCTCCTGAAAATCAGAAAGTTATTTTGGGCTGGATGTCGAGTTGGCAATATGCCGATGCAATTCCAACTTTTCCGTGGAAAGGACAAATGGCAATTCCAAGAAATATTAGTTTACGACAAACAGCTGATGGTTTAAGGATTTTTCAAGCCCCAATTTCGACACTAAAACCGAAGAAAGATTATCTAACTTTTGAAAAAAGAAATTTTGTATTTTCCCGAGAAAAGCAATTAGATGGCATGAACCTTTTCTCTCAAAACGCATACATGGTTGAAGTGGAATTTAGATTAAAATCCGCTCACATTTTTGGTTTGAAAGTAGCACAATTGAAGGATAAAAAAGATGATAAAAAGATTTTACAAGAAACAATTATCGGTTATGATGCCTTGAGCCATCAATTATACATCGACCGTAAAAAGTCAGGTAAAATCATCAAAGAAAATTTTGCATCACTGGATAAATCTACCTTAAAATTGACTAATAAAATATTGAAATTGAAAGTATTAGTCGATAAAACTTCGGTTGAAGTATTTGCGAATGATGGGCAAATCGTCATATCAGATTTAATTTTTCCAGTAGAAGGAAGCAATATGTTTTCGCTATTTACGGCACAAGGAAGGGTAAAAGTATTATCGCTAAAAATTTCGGATTTGTCGAGATAGAGAAGCAATATTTTGGCGTGAATTTTGTTTTATCGATATTATTTACTTTTCTAAATCAATACACTATGAGAACATTATCATTAATCGCCATTGCTATATTTGCCTCAGGAGTTCTTCTCTCATTCAAAAAAAAATCTTCTTCTGATGATAATTTAGGAGTTTAGTTTTAAGTAACATAGAATTAGTCTGTAAATTAATCTTTCTTTTACAGACTAATTTTGTGTTACGAAAAGCCTCTTTCAATTAAATATCAATACATTCCATCATCAATAAATCACCCGTTTCGTACGTAATTTTTATAACTCCATCTTCCTGAACTTCATTGCTACTGCCAGTCCTTACACCAATCGTAAGACTTTCATTTTCAAGTGGATATTTCAAATTATTAGTCGTAATCCCAGAAACAGTTCCAATTGGAATTAGTGAAATTGGCGTTCCTGATGTATGCCATTTTTCGTAGATTCTTGGCAATAAAAATATCTTGGAATAATCATCAATAATCACAATTTTGAGTTGTTCTCTAAACCGAACAATATTGGTAATATTGGTAATTGTATGGTCGGCTCGTCTGCCCGTTGCCCAAATGACATTTACCGCAGGAAAGCCTCGTCCTATAAGATATTCAAAGGCTTTTTCGAGGTCAGTTTTATTTTGGTCTGGCGTATGAACAATTTCGATAGGATATTGTTCTTCTCTAATTTTTTCAGCGTCGAAATTTCGGTCAAAATCACCTAAAAGTACATCCACTTTAATTCCTAATTCCAATACCCGAGTAATCGCCGAATCTAATACTATTACTAAAGGTGACCATTCTAACAATTCGCCCATCAATTCAAAACTGCAAGCTTCGCCATTGGCGATAATCAGTGCAGGTTCTTGTGCGTCCCTGATGATGTGGTGTGATGACATATTTATTGTGATAAATGAGTGATTGAGTGATGAGCAATTGAGTGAATATTACAAAGGACTAAAATATTCACTCAATTACTCAACCCATCATTCACTCACTGTTAATTCTCCTTCCCATTTTGCCACAACCGCTGTTGCTACGGCGTTTCCAGCCACTGAAGTTGCTGAACGGCCCATGTCTAAAAGCCAATCAACGGCAAAAAGTAAGATTAAACCTTCGGCAGGTAAATTAAACATCGACATTGTTCCTGCAATTACCACTAACGATGCACGTGGTACGCCCGCAATCCCCTTACTGGTTATCAAAAGCGTCAGCATCATAGTTACTTGCTGACCGATGCTCAAATCTATGCCATAAGCCTGAGCAATAAACCCAATGGCAAACGTCATATACATCATTGAACCGTCCAAATTGAAAGAATATCCCAATGGTAAAACAAAACTTACAATTCTCTCGGGAACACCAAATTTCTTTAATTGTTCAATCTGTAAAGGCATCGAAGCTTCCGAACTTGCCGTACTAAACGACAAAAACAAAGCATCTTTTACATAAGAAAGCAATTTCCAATACGGCACTTTGACAAAAAAGCATATCGATGGTAAGACGACCAAAATAAAAAATGCCAACGTAGCAAAGAAACACACAATTAGATAAAGATAACCGCCCAAAATTCCTAAGCCTTTTTGTGCAATGACCGCCGCAACAGCTCCAAAAACACCGTAAGGAGCAAATCCCATTACGTAGCTTACAATTTTAAACATGATTTCAGAAACAGCGTCAAGTCCTTTAATGATGATTTTTCCGTGGTCACCAATGGCTGCCGTAGCGATACCAAAGAATACAGAGAATACCACAATTTGAAGAATTTCATTCGTAGCTAAGGCTTCAAAAAAGCTTTGTGGAAAAAGGTGTGTAATGAAATTTTCTAAAGTCATTTTCTTTACTTCAACCCCAGTTTCTGCCCCTACTTTTGGCAAATCAATTTGCATCATTTTGCCTGGACGAAGCACGTTTACTGCAATAAGTCCCGTCAACAATGACAAAATAGTAGCAAAATAGAAATAACCAAGCGTCTTTGCTCCAATTCTTCCTACCAATTTAAAGTCTCCTAATTTAGCAATTCCAACGGTTAGAATAGAGAAAATCAGTGGCCCAATAATCATTTTAATCATTCTGAGGAAAATCTTGCTCAGAAGATTGAGATAAGTACTCGCCGAATCAAGTGATTCTTGATTACCCTCATACGTTTGGTTTAGAATATAGCCGACAAGGATACCCAGTGCCATGCCAATGAAAATTTTCCAAGTAATGTTTAATTTCATTTAGTATTAGTTTGAGTTGAGATATAAGTAATTAGTAATAACGAATTAACACAAAAAAAGCCTTTTTTGCAAATCAAATGATTATTCCAAAGTCAACTCCCTACGCTTTATCTTCCACAATACCTCATACCTAATACAAAATCAGCTACTTAAAAACCTTACGATAAATTGGTTTACGATACAAAAATTGAAGATACATCAATGGATAAAACAGAAAATCTGTTAGTATGGTAGGCGTTTTGAAAGTAATATCGTCAATAATCAGCGTTCCTGAACCGTCTTTCACCATGCGATGACGATGTTTCCAGTAGCTCAAAAAGAAGGGAAGTTTTGTACCTTCATCAATAAAATAAATCTCGGATTCAGTACTTTTTTGGTCAACAATATCGGAAATCCAGTCTTGTTTAAAAAGCAAAAAATTCAATTGCAAATGCACTGTATCTCCTTTCAAACACCCCCCAAATTCTTTTACCTCTACTGGTGGAAAAGGCGGAGCTAATTTTGAGAATAATTCCAAATCAAAGCCTTCCCAAACTTTGAGAAGGCTCTGATTGACTTTCGTTGATATTTTTATGTTCACAATGTTATTGGATTATTATTAGCCATGAAGGCCCTAAATTATTAAAGTTTGCATTTTATGCCATTGTATCATCATCTCCTATATTAATATTCCTCCAATTTCATAGCCTCTACTGCTGCCGTTTTAACTGTATTATTATTGTCTGGAAAATATAAGGCGACTTTCCCGTAAGTCTCAATAGTCTCCAAATGTCCACAAGTCATCGGGTTTGAAGTAATTGTGTGAACGTGCATTTTACTATTGTAAGGCGTAAAAATTCCCTGATGATTTTCAGAATAAAAACCTGCCAACATTACCACCTCCGCCGAATGCCACAACTCATGAGCAAATTGTTTATGCGTGTCAGCAGTATGTAAAAAACCTGATTGCCAATCAATTACGTGAAAACTCATATTTTTCACCCAAGTTCTTGCCATGAAGGGAAACGGTTTTGTTACGTCAATCCCATTTTCAGAAGCAAGCCTCTTTATTAATAATTCAAATTCCTCGAAATTGTTTAGATCTTGTTCAATTGTTACTACTTTCCAATTCTTCACATAGGTATATACGAGCAACGTCGCACTATGATTTAGCGTCGTATCGGTCCTGATAAAAGTTTCTTGGATGGATGAAACTAATGGTTTTCCGTTGACAATTGAGATTTCACCCCGTAAGCTATCCACCGTTCCAATAGCAAATAAATGCTCACGAGCCAGCGTATCCAAACGAATTTTGGCGGATAAATCAGCGTCGTGAATGATTTTACGCATTTCTCCAGCAGATTTTACCTCAGGATTTTGAGCGAAAATTGGTAAAATTCCAAACATTACCAGTAAATACAAAAATAGGAATTTCATTGAATGGTGTGTTAATGAGTGAAAATTTTGATTGGTTTCAGGGAGGTAGGCATTTTAACACTAACTACTCAATGGTCAACATCACCATAGCAACAATTAATTATTCTGTTCCGAATAATTTCATCTAATACTTAACGATGAGATAAACAACTTATTACGTAAATACGGGAGGGGTTATTGGAGAATACTAATTACAACTATTTAGGCAAATAGAAATAATATAAATTTACAATTTGACGAAACAATATTTATTCCAAAATGCTGATAATGAGAAGATTAAATAACAATATTTCAAGATTTCCTAACCAAAAATAAATTTAACGATGATTACTAAGATAGCTTTCGCCATTTCTATTAACGTATTGACAATCACTTGAACCGTATTTTTTAGAGCATTGGCAACCCACTGAATAAACGATTTCGTGAATTGATTAGCGGGTTTTTCAGGCTCTTTTTTAAGTACTAATGAATTATTGGCCAAGTAATTATTTTGAGAAGCCATTCTAATTGAATCTTCCTTGATTTGACGAATTTCACGACCGTGCATAATGGTTGAAGATTCGAGAAAACCGAAACCGCTTGAAGTTGTCAAGATTACAACTGAAAAGATGATGTAGAAGAATTTTTGTTTCATTTTAAAATATGAGGTTTAATTGAGTTTACGAAGATAACAAACTAAATAATAGAATGTTACAAAATTAATTGAAAATTTTAAGCTAACCTCGTTCCATTGGGTACGGGGCGTTCTATCGCTGACAAAACGACTTCTCCGTCAGGTAAAATAAAACCTGTTACCAGTATTTCAGAAATAAAATTGGCGATTTGTCGGGGTGGAAAATTTGTTACGCAAAGCACCTGACGACCTACCAATTCTTCCTTTGAATACAATTTTGTAAGTTGAGCCGAAGATTGTTTTATACCAATTTCTTCGCCCAAATCAACCACCAATTGATACGCTGGCTTCTTCGCTTTCAGAAAATCCTTTACTTCTAAAATTGTCCCCGCTCGGAGTTCTACCTTTTCAAAATCTTGCCACGAAATTATTTCCATCTTTATTTTTATCGTTTATTTTTCACAAAAAACCCACCAAAAACACCCAGTCAGTTAAAAATCAAACACTTACACTCAAAAAAATCTAAAAATTACCAAATGTTAACAAATGAAAATATTTTAAATTTTTAATGAAGATTAGGTAATTCTACGCTAAAAACTACGAAAAAAACTTCCGTGCTTTGTGCAACTATTACCTCATAAAATCAATGTATATCTTAATTCCAATATTAGCAATAAGCCTTTTGGCTCTTGGTGCTTACCTATTACTTAATGTTTTAGGTGTCAATATCAGATTTATATCCACTAAAAAATAATTTTTTAGTCCAAAATAATACTTCGTGAAAATCGAGTTATAATCCTTATTTTTCACAAGTACAGACTGTAAATTAGTAGTTCGTTCACTTTATGCTTCCCGCTTACCTCTTTCTATTTAATATGATGACGAAAGCGGTGCGATTTTCTACAAAATTGCACCGCTCAACGTCGCTCAAATGCTTTATTTAAGTATATTTTTCACCGCTTCATAAGGAATTTCAAGTTCTGTGATTCCCGCAGCGTAAGGCTTAATTTCGTAAACATTGTATAAAAACTTAATGCCCTTTGCTGTTAATACAAAGTTGTCATTTAGAATAAATCGCTGATTTTCAAAAAAATAACCTTTTTCTTCGCTTAGTTTATCGGCTGATTTCAATCCTTCTTGTTTTCTAAAAATGCCTTCAGCAATTACCAATAACTTCTGGTCAAATCCTTGCTCGAATAAATCATCAAGCGTTATTCTTTTAAAAGTTTTACGGTCGTAAACGTAATAATATTCCATACTAATTGGATGAGCACCGCCTATAAACCATTCGGTATTGGTATGTAACATCAAGTACTTTTCGGTTTGGCGTTCCACATTTGTGTAAGCTTCCATATTCCACGGCATTGCCAAAAAACCGCCTTCATTTACTGCATTTGCATCATTGACATAATCTTTTCCTTCTTTCAGTTTTTGGTCATAATCATCGACAAAAGGTTTGGCCAATTCTTCAAAATTCTTGGGGCGATCCTTTGTGCTGTCAGCTTCATCATAATAGATATTTAGCAACTCATTCTTGATTATTTCATTGAATGAAACTGACTCAAACTCAGGGTATTCAAACTTAACTGTGGCACACAAAGAATCTTTGTTGACGCAAGTCTGACTGTGTTTTTCGTATTTTTTTAGGACGTACTTTAACGTATCTGATGTATTTTCTAAATCTTTCTGCGGAGAGTTTCCACAACTCCAAAGTAAAACTAAAAAGGGAATGAAAAGTATATTTTTGTTCATTAGTTTTTGCTGTTCGTACATATTCTAAACCCTAATTTAGCGTTCATAAAATTCAATTGGAAGTCCGTCAGGGTCGGCGATGAAGAAAAAAGCTTTATCAGTATATTCATCTATTCTAATAATCTCACAATCGATATTTTGACTAACTAACTCTTCACGAGTTTCGTTAATATTACCTACTTCAAAAGCCAAATGTCGCAAACCACAACCTTCTGGGCGTGAAGTCCGTGCAGGAGGATTTGGAAAAGAAAATAACTCAATTTGATATAAACCATTGACTGACAAATCTAATTTATAAGATTGTCTTTCGGCTCGGTAAACTTCATTCTCGACTTTAAAGCCTAAGATTTCGGTATAAAATATTTTTGATTTTTCGTAATCCGAACAGATAATGGCAACGTGATGAATATGATTGATTTGGAGCATAAGTTTTTTTGTTGTCTCACACAAAGTGAAGTCATCTTGACTTTTGGATAGTATTATGTAAAAATAAAAAAGGTTGCTGAT
>JAZKDE010000035.1:55284-61272 GCA_040387735.1 Bacteroidota bacterium | reverse complement strand
GTGATTGTGGATTGATAGTAAGAGGGTCGTTGTGACAGTTTTAACAATTAAAAACAGCCAAATTGGGATTAATCCTTCCAAATTTGGCTTTTTTAATTGTTAATTACTAAATATATTGATTGATAATATTCTCAAACATTTCTTGCTTTCCACTCGTTTGAACAGGTTCGCCTGCCTCAAAAGCGTAGTTTCTTAAATCTTCTAAAGTCAATTTTCCAGCTTCGTAGTCTGCACCTTTGCCTGCATCGAATGAAGCGTAACGGTCAGAACGAAGTTTTTTATATGGTGATTTTGTTAAAATACCATCAGCAATTACCAAAGCACGAGCAAACGTATCCATTCCACCAATGTGAGCCAAGAAAATATCGTCTAAATCCGTTGAATTTCTACGAGTTTTTGCATCAAAGTTGATACCTCCTTGGGTGATTCCACCCGCTTCTAAAATGATTAACAATGACTCGGCTAATTCATTTAAATTCGTCGGGAATTGGTCAGTATCCCACCCATTTTGGTAGTCACCACGGTTAGCATCAATACTTCCTAACATACCTGTATCGGCCGCAATTTGTAGTTCATGCTGGAATGTATGACCTGCTAAAGTAGCGTGGTTTACTTCGATGTTCAGCATGAAATCATTTTCTAAACCGTGTTCTCTCAAGAAGCCAATAACGGTTTCTGAATCATAATCATACTGATGTTTTGTTGGCTCACAAGGTTTTGGTTCGATGAAAAATTTACCTTTAAAACCATTTTGACGGGCATAATCACGGGCAATTGTCAAGAAACGAGCGAGGTGCTCTTTTTCACGTTTCATATCCGTATTCAACAAAGTCATATATCCTTCACGACCTCCCCAGAATACATAATTTTCTCCACCTAAGGCAATTGTTGCATCAATAGCATTTTTTACTTGCGTACCTGCATGAGCTAATACATTGAAATCTGGATTGGTAGAAGCTCCATTCATGTATCTTGGATTTGAGAATACATTGGCAGTTCCCCACAATAATTTCACACCACTAACCGCTTGCTTTTGCTTTGCATAGTCAACAATTGCCGCCAAATTACTTTCGTATTCTGATAACGAATTACCTTCGTCAACTAAATCAATATCGTGAAAACAGTAATAAGGCGTACCTAATTTTGTCATAAATTCAAAGGCTGCATCCATTTTGTCTTTGGCACGACCGATAATTTCATTTTTTGCATCCCAAGGGAAAGCTTTTGTACCTGGGCCAAATGGATCGGCTCCTGTACCACAGAATGTATGCCAATAAGCCGTTGCAAAACGCAATTGCTCTTTCATTGTTTTGCCACCTACGATACGGTTTTCGTCGTACCATTTGAATGCCAAAGGGTTATCCGATTCTCTACCTTCGAACTGAATTTTGCCAATACCAGCAAAATATTCTCTGTCTCCTAATGTGATGTTTGCCATTGATTTGAAATGTTAATTATTTGAGATTTTAGTAAATATTGGACAGGTTTTAACTTGTCACCACAGCTATCGAAAGACAGATTAGAAACCTGACTTTCAACATAAAATTACATTTATTATTTAAGTGTTCTATACTGTTCTATGAAATTACTACAAAAGTATTATTTCATATACGAAAAGCAAAATAAAAACTCGAAAAATCATTTTTTAAATCAAAAAATATCCCGACAGGTTAAATTCTCTCGGGATATTAAATAATTACAAACTAATTGAATTCTTACAATCCCCGTTTTTTTCCCTGACCATCAATTACTTCCACCGATTTCACGTAGGGTGAAAGTAGCAGACTTCTTGACGACTGTGATAAAAATGAAGTCCCATAACCAACTTCAACTCTTCGGGTTTTGCCATTCTTTAATTTTTCAAGAATCACCGCATCATTTGATTGTAGAGGCTTTGTTACTAAGCTATTAGACCCTTTAAATGTTCTCATTTCTGCTCGGTTTTGGGTTGCCATAATAAGTGGTTTTCCTTGTGGATTGCTCACTCTGACTAATCCTTTTGCATCGCCACTCACACAAAATGCAGTTTCTGTAAGACTTTTTGCCTTGAAATTACCTGCTCCGTCACCTTTCAAAAGTAAGCCATTGAAAGCATCAAAACGACCAACAGAGACTTCGGTTCCAAAATCATTACCAACCATTAATACATCAAGGTTTCCATCCGAATCAAAATCTTCTACTAACATTCCGTTTATCGGGGCTGTTTGCGTTTGAATCGGTAATGCTGATATTTTAAATTCTCCCTTGCCGAGGTTTTCAATGTAGCTGGTTTTTAAATAATTAGCTTTTAAAATGAGGGCATCCTGTAAATCCTCTGCTGACAAAACATCGTTGATTCCAGCATTGGCAAAGCTTTGATAATTATAAAATTTCTTACGAATGGTATTCATCTGCTTCGCCAAATCGTCTCGTCCGTGAAAAGTTACTTCGTTTCGTTTTCCTTCTTTATTGCGAAAAAATACCGTTGGAATGGCATCATAAACACCATCGGTATTAAAATCTTTGGCGTAAATACTCACGGGAAATTCGTCAGAAGCTTGATTGAGCGTATTCGTTCCCATATTTCCTGCGATATAATCCATGTCCCCATCATTATCAAAATCGCCCGCTGTCAAACTATTCCAGAAGCCTACTTTTTTATCAAGTGATTGATTTGGAGTCGCAGAAAGGGATTTTCCATTGTTATTTTTCAAAACCGTTATCGGCATCCATTCGCCCGCAAGCATCAAATCCACCCAACCGTCATTGTCAACATCCGTCCAAAGTGCATCACAAACTAATCCAATATTTTTTAAATTTGGAGCAAACTGTTGTGTTACATCCGTAAATTTTACGCCACCAATTGCTTTTGAATCATTGCGTAAAATGTAGCTTGAAACGGGTTTTGGGTAAGCATTAATTTCCATGCGTCCACCCACAAAGAGGTCGAGGTCACCGTCGTGGTCAAAATCTGTGGCTTTGATACAAGAACCACTTTTTAGAAATTTGGGTAAAGCCACTTTATTTTGAGTAAAATGTCCCTTTCCATCATTTTCATAAAATCTATCTTGATAATCGGGCGAGTCTTTCGGTAATTCATTACTTCCACTCACTACGTATAAATCGAGGTCATTGTCGTGGTCTGCATCAAAGAGTAAAACACCCATATCTTCCGCCAATTTCGTAGAGTCAGTTTCGTCAGAAATTAAATTAGATTTCACGAATTTACCTTGTGCATTTTGTAGTAAAAATGTTCCTTTAAATTTATAAGAACCGCCAATAAAAACATCTTCTAAGCCATCTCCATTTACATCACCAACGGCAATTGATGGACCAAATTGAGAGAGTTTATGAGGTAATAGTTTTTGAATATTAAAATCAATAGCATCTAATTCTTGGTGGATGTAACCAATTGATAAAGAGTCTGTTATGTCATTAAAGAGCGTGGTGATTGGAGCTGGTGATGCTGGTGTGCTTACCGCCAATCGTTCATCCACAATTAAAATCTGATTTGACTTTATATCTTTGAAAATTTGAGATTTTCCATTTTGCCAAATTACTTTTACTTCATCGACTTTCTTGGTTTTACCCAATCCAAAATGAGCAACATTTTCAATAGTTGATAAATAGCCACGGTACGGTGTATTTTCGTAAACTTGTTTTTGACCATTATCGTAAGAAATCTCAACCCAAGCACCTATTCCATTGATATTTCCTTTTAAACCGTTGAATTTTACTCTCAAATAATTACTTTCTTCGGGTTTCAATTGAATCGAATTATTTCGATAAACCGAGGCAGAATCGTTGATATTATTAATGATATAATCTAAATCTCCATCATTATCCAAATCGGCATACGCTGCTCCATTTGAAAAACTTGGTGTATTAATTCCCCAAGCTTCGGTTACATTTTCAAAACCTAATGGTGAACCGTCTAAATTTCCCTTATTTTTGAAGGCATAATTTGGAATTTTTACCGACGGAATAGAATCTAAAATCATCATCGGACTAACCAAATTTGCGATGCCCGCCCGATAAACCATAAAATCTTGGTCGGTAATATCTTTAGGAAAGCCATTCGTAATAATAATATCACGGAAGCCGTCATTATCAAAATCGGTTACCATTGGGGTCCAACTCCAATCGGTTTCAGCAATTCCTGCTAATAGCCCCATTTCGCTAAAAATAGGCTTTCCCGTTTTCGGATTTATTCCTTGATTAATTTGTAGGGTATTGCGTGGATATTGGTAGGTGTAATGGTATTTGTCGTTATTTTGATAAGCTAAATAATTGTTAGCCGAGGTCATCATTTTCTTACGGTAATTGTCAGCGGGCATCATATCAACTGCCAAAATATCCACCAAACCATCATTATTCATATCTTCAACCTCGTTGCCCATTGCTGAGTACGAAGTATGTTTGAAATAATCATCGGCTTGATTGGTGAAAGTCCCATTTTTGTTATTGATGTACAATAAATCATTGGTTAAATAATCATTGGTAACGTAAATATCTTTCCAACCGTCACGGTTAATATCGGTAATATTTACGCCTAAACCGTAGCCTTCAATTAAAATTCCGGCTTCTTTACTGACGTTGGTATAAACGGGATGATTAAGTTCTTTCGAGAAGTCGTTTCGGTATAATCTATCCGTACGTTTTGATGAACCATCTACAATTTTATCGTGGTATTTGTTTGGAAAACGAGTGTCGTCCATTTCATTTACCAAGATGTAAAGGTCTAAATCGCCGTCATTATCGTAATCAAAAAAGGCTGCGTTGGTGGTGTGAGTTGTGTCAGCAATACCATATTCTTGAGCCATTTCTTTGAAAATAGGTACGCCATCTTTTCCCGCTCCTTGGTTGACATACAGTAAGTTGGCTCTTTCAGAAGCTACTTTTTTGGCGGTAGCACAAACGTAAATATCTAATAATTTATCGTTATTAATGTCCACCAAAGCCACGCCCGAACACCATTTTCCTTTAGCTTCAACTTGTGCTTTTTGAGAAATATCCTCAAATTTCATATCGCCTTTATTCAGGAAAAGTTTATTATCAACTTGATTTCCAGTGAAATACGCATCCACTAAATTGTCATTGTTAAAATCGCCAAGAGCTACGCCACCCCCGTTATTTACGTATTCAAACGTAAGAACATTCATGGTATCTAATTCGGTGATACGATTTGAGAAGGTAATATTAGTTTCTTCGGTGGGTAGTTTTGTGAAGACCGTATCATTACTACACGAGTACAAAAGCGAAGATAAAATTAAGAATAAGAAAAGAGTAAATTTATGAGTCATGGGGCAATAGTTTACAGATATTTAAAGCGTTTTTCGGTTGAAATGAAATATAAATTTAACATGAATTTATGTTAATTCTGTATGTTTTTGTGATTTACCTACGAAAGAGTTTTACGAAATTATATGATACTTGAGGAACGGTATGTGTTGTAAGTTTATTACAGCATTTAACCCTCACTTTGGATAATCGATCTAAAAATTAAAGTATAAAAAAATCCTCTAAAATATTTTAGAGGATTTTGTACTTGTCATGATTGAAAATTATTTCAGAAAACCTTCTTCATCTTCTTTGGGTTTGGCGGTTGGTTGTTGAATACCCGTCGAATCCGTTACGATATACGAACTATTACAACCTAAGTCAGCTCCTTCTGGTTTGCGGAATGGCTCTTTTTTGAATCCTGCAATTGCTAAAGATTTATCGGCATAAACCTTGTCCATAAACATTGCGTAGGCAGGCATGGCCATTTTTGCTCCTTGTCCCAACGAAAGACTGCGATAGTGAATGCTACGGTCGTCGCCACCAACCCATACGCCCGCTACCAAACTTTGGGTTACGCCCATAAACCAACCATCCGAATAATTGGAGGTTGTTCCCGTTTTGGCTCCCATATCGTTGCCTTTTGCACAGTTATAGCGGTTCATGCCCTGAGCTGTTCCTCCAGGTTCTTGAATAGCCCCCTTTAACATATGAGTCATTTGGTAAGCT
>JAZKDE010000035.1:4733-55274 GCA_040387735.1 Bacteroidota bacterium | reverse complement strand
TTTGAAGTTGTCTCGAATCTTTTTAATTCGTTACCATTTTTATCTTCAATTCGCAAAATCATAATTGGGTCAATTCGCTCACCTTCGTTCATAAATGTACAATAAGCAGCCACTTGCTCATAAACGGATACTTCGCTCGCTCCCAAACACAACGCAGGGGTTTCGTTTAGTGTACTTTGAATTCCCGCACGATGAGCAAATTCGGCTACTTTTTCGGGCCCTAAAATCTTAATTAACTTTGCAGAAATCGAATTTATCGAAAGTCCCATTGCGTGACGGAGGCTCATACTCGCATAAGAATATCGCCCTTCTGAGTTTTGGGGAGTCCACGTTTTACCCACAAGTCCATCTTCAGCTCCAAAAGTTACAGGTTCATCTACGACATAATCACATAAATTTGCTGCCCCATTTTCCAAAGCTGCTGCGTAAACAAAAGGTTTGAATGTTGAACCTGGTTGACGTTTTGATTGACGAACGTGGTCGAATTTAAAGAATTTGAAATTAATTCCACCAACCCAAGCTTTCACATGACCGTCGTTGGGATTCATCGCCATAAATCCACAATTTAAAATTCTTTTGTAGTAATTCATTGAATCTAAAGGTGATAACGTTGTGTCACGGTCGCCTTGCCAAGAGAAGACTGTCATTTTTACGGGCGTTTTCAGAATTTTCCAAACAGCTTCTTCATCTCCGTTGTATTCTTCCATCAATGATTTATAGCGTTGTGTCCGTTTCATGGCATCTTTTAAAAAGCCTTTTATTTCGTGCATACGCTCATCTACCCACGGATTTCGCCCTTTCCAGTGAGCATAAAATTTCTTTTGTTGGTCTCTCATGTGGTTATCCAACGATTCTTGAGCGTATTCTTGCATTCTCGAATCAATGGTGGTGTAAATTTTCAACCCACTGGTGTAAAGATTCAACTTGTCATTATCGTCACGAGTACTATTAATATCAGCCAGAATACTTTGGATTTGTTTTTTCAAAGCCTCCCGAAAATAGGGAGCTTCACCTGTATTTTGGTTTTCAACTTTGAAATTTAACCCGAGCGTTTGCCCCTGTAATTCGACGGATTCTTCTTGGTTTAAATATCCGTAGTGATACATTTGGCTAAGAACCACATTTCTACGCACCAAACACCGCTCTGGGTGACGACGAGGGTCATACAGGGATGGGTTTTGTAACATACCAATGAGGGTTGCTGCTTCTTTTTCGGTTACATTATTGACATTTTTGCCGAAATAAGTTTTACAAGCTACTCTAATTCCGTAAGCATTATTCCCAAAGGAAACCTCATTGAGGTACATTTTTAGAATTTCTTGTTTGGTATAGCGACTTTCTAAGCGAACTGCTAAAATCCATTCTTTGGTTTTGGCAATGAGGGTTCTGACCAAAGGAATTTTAGCTAAAATTCCTTTATAACTATTGCTATCGTCTGTTTCATCGGGATTGTTACGAGTATCAAATAAGTTTTTGGCCAATTGTTGGGACAGCGTACTGCCACCACCCGCACTACCTAAGCGAGTGATAACCCGAAATGTCGAGCGTAAATCAATACCTGAATGCTGGGTAAAACGAGCATCCTCCGTAGCGATTAATGCTTTTATAAGGTTGGGTGAAAGTTCTTCATACTCAACAGGAGAACGGTTTTCTCTAAAATATTTACCCAACTCGACGCCATCTTCCGAATATAAAACTGAAGCAACCTGACTTTTGGGATTTTCTAACTCTTGGAGGCTGGGCATACCGCCAAAAAGCCACAAGAAATTGTATTGAACCGCAAAAATATACAGTAAAAATAAGCCCAGACCCAAGCCTGACCATTTCCAAATTTTAGCGATAATTGATTGATACTGACCTTTTTGTAATTTAATCATACTTGTCCGTATTGTAAGGATTTTTAGGTATTAGGTTCAGGTGGTTGATTCGTAATGAGTTAAGCACCTGTAATTTGCAAATTTAGAAATATAAAATGACAATTTTGTTAAGTCCTTTATATTCAACTTTCAAACGTTTTTGTAACTCATAAAGTATTGAGAATATTTAGGAAAGGTTTTATGCAATTTTATTGATATTCGGATAAATATAAAAGGGGCAGCATTAAATGAATGAAGTTAATCCCACCAAACTCTTTAAACGGATAAATTTATATACAAAGCACGATAATGAATGGTTATTTAAAAGAGGGAAAATCTCTGTTCTGTTTTCATCTGTTGAAAATTAAGAAAAGTCAAATTATCAATATCGCAAATTACTAACGCTGATACTTCCCTTTCTGTCTGTGATTTTGACAATGAAATAAAAGCGAAACTATTTCGTAAATTGCAAGCTATGCTCTTATGAGTTTTGGTGTATTTGTAGTTAAAGAACTAATCACATTATATATAAAATATATTTCATGAAAAGAAAATTACTTTGGCTGTGTGTCTTGTTATATTTTTCTAATGCTGCACTGGCTCAAAATACTAAATTTACCATTAGTGGTACGGTCAAAGAAAGTGGTAGTGGCGAACTACTCCCGGGAGTGAGTGTGTATGTGCAAGGGCAAAAAATTGGGACGCAAACTAATAACTATGGGTTTTATTCTTTGACATTTCCACAGAATACAGAAGTTGTTATCATTTTTAGTTTTGTGGGTTATAAACAAACCATCAAAACTTTTACGCCGTCCATGCCGAAACAGAATATCGAACTCATTTCTGAAAATCGAGAGTTGGACGAAGTTCGAGTGGTAGCGAGCACACCGCAACAGCAAAAAGTCTCTGAAAATGTTCAGATGAGTCAAGTGTCGATTCCCGTTCAGCAAATCAAAGAAATACCCGCTTTCATGGGCGAAAAAGATGTGTTGAAAGTATTGCAATTAATGCCAGGAGTACAAAAAGGATCGGAAGGAAATGTGGGGATTTATGTGCGTGGGGGAGGAGCCGACCAAAATCTACTCATTCTGGATGACGCTCCCGTTTATAATGCTTATCATTTATTTGGCTTTTTCTCTGTATTCAATGGCGATGCTCTCAAAAGTGTTGAGTTGACCAAAGGTGGTTTCCCTGCTCGGTACGGTGGACGTTTGTCTTCTGTTATTGAGATGCAAATGAAAGATGGAAACAAAGAAAAAATGCAAGTGGAAGGTGGCATTGGATTGATTGCGAGCCGTTTGGTGGTTCAAGGTCCAATTGCTAAAAACCATAAAGCTTCGTTCCTTATTTCGGGAAGACGAACGTATGTCGATATTCCTGCGGCTTTATTTATTCCTGCTCAAAATGCAGGAAGTACCTATTATTTCTACGACTTAAATGCCAAAGTCAATTATGATTTCAATAATACTAATCGTTTGTTTTTATCGGGATATTTTGGGCGAGATAAAGGCGTTGTATCTGATGTTCAAGGTAATAGGACAATTAGAGCAGGTTTGGATTGGGGAAATGCCACAGGTACGCTTCGTTGGAATCATATTTTTAATGAAAAACTATTCTCTAATGTTTCTTTCATTCATAGTTCTTATCAATTTGAAACTTCTATTGAAAACCAATCGGCTACTATTGCCAGTAACACGCTTGTTTATAACCTTAATTATAGTAGTAGTATTCGAGATTTTGGCTTGAAAGCTGACTTTGACTATTTTGCTAATGCTCAACATAGTATCAAATTTGGGGGACAAGTAACGGCTCACCGCTTTATTCCTTCGGCGTTGGTGGTGGCGGATAGTTCATTAAATACCGTGCGGGAATCGACGGATATTATCGATGCTACCGAGTCGGGCGTATATGTGGAGGATATATATAAACCTTTCTCTAATCTTCGGATTAATTTGGGTTTGCGTTATACTTCGTTTACCTCAAATACTGCTTCTTATCAAAACCCAGAACCTCGTTTTTCTATTGCGTGGACATTGCCGAGAGATATTGCTTTGAAGGCTTCTTTTGCAACAATGAATCAATATATTCACTTGCTTTCAAATTCGGGTGCGGGTTTACCGACTGACCTTTGGGTTCCTTCAACGGGATTGGTAAAACCACAACGTTCACAGCAAGTAGCGATTGGAATTGCAAAAGATTTAACCGAAAAAGGGCTGACAATAACCTTAGAAGGGTATTATAAAAAAATGGATAATATCATCGCCTATAAAGAAGGAAGCACTTTTGCTACACTTTCGGTAGATGGTCCACAAGGTTTGGCGAGAAGTCAAGTAAATGTTATTCCTTTTGAAGAAAAAGTTACGGCTGGTCAAGGTTGGGCTTACGGTAGTGAGTTTTTAATTCAGAAAAAAACGGGAAAACTTACGGGTTGGGTTGGTTACACGCTTTCGTGGATTCAAAATCAATTTGATGAATTGAACTTTGGCAATAAATTTTGGGCGAAATACGATCGTCGCCATGATGCGTCAATTGTGGCAATTTACCACCTAAAACCTAATATCACACTGTCAAGTACTTGGGTTTATGGTACTGGCAATGCCATTACTTTACCTGATGCTACGTATCGGTCGGGGTATAAAATTGCAGGGGTTGACCAAGCGGGTGTAGCCGCTATTAATTACCGTGGTGAGTTCAGAGAGTTGCCCGATTATGGAGCAAGAAATGCTTTTAGAGCGGCGGCGTATCACCGTATGGATGTGGGAGTGCAGTTTCATAAGAAAATGAGAAAGCACGAACGTACTTGGGAGTTTAGTATTTATAATCTCTATAACCGTCGGAATCCATATTTTTATGATTTCAAAAGTGTAAATAATCCAGCAACTGGTATTACAACCAAGACTTTAAGTCAATATTCTATTTTTACATTTTTGCCTTCGGTTTCTTATAGTTTTAAATTTTAAAATACCGTAGTGGCGTATGTAATACGCTACTCGTCAAAATATATCATGAAAAAAATAATTATTTTCTCTTTTCTTGCAACCCTACTTTTGCTGGCATCCTGCAAAACACTGGTTGTAGATATTGATATTCCTTACACCGACCGTCTGGTAGTGCAATGTTTTCTGTCACCTCAAGATACACTTTTGGAAGTTTCGGTTACTCGTACTGAACCCGTAATCGGTACCGTATTGGAAGGAGATGAACGCTACCCGAATATTCTTAATGCCACGGTTCTGCTGTCGGACGGACAAAATACCGTTACCATTCCATATAAATCTCTACAATTACCATCATCGTATGATGCGGATGGAGAATATATTTTTACGACTCGGGCGAGATATTTTTTATCAGCCAAAGCATTTCCTATTGTAGCGGGAAAAACCTATTCATTGAAAATTTCAGCCCCAGGTTTTAATTCGGTTGAAAGTTCATGTACTATTCCCGTAAAAGTGGTTGCCGAAAAAGATATTACTGCTAATCAAACCATTATTTCGGGGAATATTGGCCGTGGTGTTCAGGGAACGTACCCAAGTCTTGAAGTCCGATTTAAGGATATTTTGAATGAAGAAAACTTTTATAGTATTGGGCAATTTTTCTATCAAAAAGGAACGTACAAAGATGGTTTGGGCGTAGATAAATTAAGAATAAACTGGACAACAAAATACGAATATATTGCTGATAAAGGACAAGAAAACCAAACGCTTGTTGCTCAAGCTTTTGACTTAAAATCGGTTAATAATTTTGGTACTTATGGAGGTTCTGGAAATGGTGGTGGAGCGAGTCCCACAATTAATGTAACGGTAACTGACCGTTATACGGAAATTTATGTTGCTAATACCGATAAAGCTTTTTATTTGTACAACACTGCCATTGATAAAATCAGAAAAGCAAATGGAAACCCCTTTGCCGAGCCTGTGCTGACTTATACAAATATTAAAAATGGATTGGGTGTAATGGCGGGTTACAATCAGAGTAGAATTGTGGTGAAAGTGAAGTGATAAAAAATAAGGCTTCGTTTTAAACGAAGCCTTATTTTTTATCACTAACTAATTATTAATCTTCTTTTGAATCCTTACCTCCGTGACCGCCGTGTTCTTTTTTACCTTTTTTGTCCCCGTCTTGGTCGTCGTCTTTTCCTTTTCCATGTTCTCCGTCATTACCACCTTTTTTGTTCAAGTTCTGATAAGTCGTGAATTGGTCAGCGGTAAAAATTTTCTGAAATTCTGATGAACGATAAGTTTTAATATCTTCTTTGCTTAATCTTGATGCTTCATGGTCTTGGTTTCCTTTCATCGCATCTTTACGAGTAATACATTCTGTATTTACCGCCAATACTTTTTGGTATTGAGCATCATTTAAAGAAAGACTTGATTTCAACTGATTTGAATATTGAACTGCTCTATCAGCAGCGGACATTTTTGGTTGTTTGTCTTTTTTAGGTTTATCTCCTTTACCTTTTTCCGTTTTTGTACTTGGTGAATCTGGAGTTGTTGCTAATGGCACTTGAGCGAAAATAGCTATTTGGACAAATAGCAAAATTGCGGATGTAATGAATGCTTTTTTCATTGGATTGTTTTTAACTTATGGTTAATTGATTTAAAAATTGGGTAATGAGTTTTCAAAAACTGGCTACTTGTTTTGCCTTGCGGCAGCCAATCTTTCCTTTGCCATTGATATTAATTGACTCTTTGGGTAATCGGTAATAAAGTTATTTAATGCTTTCTGATAAACTTCTACTGATTGTGTTTTTGCCAATAACATTGCTTTCAAGAATACAAATTTATCTTCAATTTGGCTATTTGGGTATTGTTTCAGCCCTGTTTCGATAAACGTCTGGGCATCAGCAAAATTGTTTTGCGAGAAATATTCGTAGGCTTCAGCGTACAATTTTTGTGCTTCCGATTCTTTACCTGTACTTAATGTTTCGTTGGAGGTACGGTTTAATAATCTTGCGAAGTAAGAATCTTCGTAGTCTTTGAGAAGTCTCTTGCGATAAGTTTCTTTGCCCGCAGGATTATCTTCATTTAATAAACATAGCAAATACAAGGCCTCTGGCTCGTGCGTAGATTTTGGGAAATCCGAAAGGAAATGCTCGAAGGTAATTACTGCATTGCGTGGTTCATTTAGCTTAAATTTATAGATTTTACCCAATTCAAAACTGGCCTCTTCTTTACGTTTTTGCGAGGCTTCTAATGCTTCTTTCGAGAATGGAATTTTGGCTTTTAATTCAGCAATATCACCTTTAATACCTAAACTTCCCGTTGGAATGGTCAAATTCTTAAAGGCTAAATTATTGTTATTATTGAGCAAATTTCCATTGGGATTATCAAACGATAACGCATTGTCTTTTCTACTTCTCCGCCAGTTGTCTTCCAATTGTCTCGTTCCCCAAACAGTCGAAAAAGAGGTTTTTCCTTGTTGCTGTGCAATTGGATTGGTGAAATACCAAGTTGGTTTATTGGGGTCTGTGAAAGGGTCATTGTTGGCTTTTCCTTGCTGCTGTAATCCTCGATTGACAACTTCTTGAGCTCTACGGAGGTCGGCTTCTTCTTTGGCAATTCGATCTAAAACAACTTTTTCCAAAACCTTGTCCAATTGAGCAGGATTCATTTTGGCTAATCTTTGCAAGGAATCTTCGGTTTTGATAATATTATTTTGCTTGACAAAATCTCCCAAAGAACGCTGTTTCTCAATAACTCGTTTGTAAGCAGGGTCTTGCGAAGGTAAAAGAGAAGCTGTACTGTCGTAATAAGCGGCAGCTAATTCATAATTGCCCATTTTGGTATAATACAAATCCGCTAATTTCAAGAAAGTATAAGGTAATTGTTGTTGATTTTGGCTGTTGCGAGCGGAGGCTTGCAGTAATTTTGCTCCGTCTTTTGTATTGCCTTTCCGCATTTCAGCCATTGACATAGCCTCAAAAATTTTGTCTTGTAAATCTTTATTTTTGGAGTCTTTCAGTAATCTCTCAAACCCTTCCGTTTGTCCCAAAGCTAAAGCATTGTTTAATTTAGCGTAAAATCCCAAATCATAGGAAGGGCGACTTTTATTGACGGCTAAGTACATTTCCGAAGCCGAATTTTTATTGTACAAGGCCTCATACATTTGTCCTGCGGCGTACAATACACGTGCCTTTTGCTCGTTCTTCTTCATGTAAGGCAATGCTTCTTCTAAAATGGCGACCGAAATTTTATATTCGTCTTTTAGTTGATGCAAATAAGCTTTAGTCAAATAAAAATCACGGGTATTTTCATCATTTAATGGTTCTTCTCTCAACAGTTCGGCAACTCTGAGGGCTGTTTGGAATTCACCTTGTTCGGTGTAAGCACGCATCAAACCGATAAGGGCTGCATCCCGTGATTCATCGGAAGTAGCGTTAGTATTAACGTATTTAAACGTTTCAATGGCATTTTTATAATCTGCTTTCAGCAAACGAGCTTTTCCGATGAGAACGTAGGCATCGTCCAAGAACTTGGAATTTTGATGACGTTCAGCCACTAACGAAGCTTTTTTGATGATAGCAGTTAGTTGTTCAGAAACAGCTCCTGCGGAGTTTGAATCTATCGGAATTAAAATAGGAAGTTGCTGGGAATAATTGTCCTTGTGAGCCTCGAATAATATTTTTTCGGCTTCTTTCAATTTGATATTCGCATCAAATAAGGAATTGTATTTGGCGTTGACATTATGAAACCCAACGCTCAAAGGAGAATTGCTGTATTGCGAACATCCCCAGAGGATTCCACATAGACCAGAGATGTATAAAAGGTACTTTTTTTTCATTTTTTAGGACAAAAGAACCTCACCGCCAGCCGCTCTCCAAAAGAGATGAGAGCTTTCGTCCGAGAACTCCTCTGTCTTTTGGAGAGGGGCTGGGACTGAGGTTAGTAAAGCTACAAAATCAAAACGCAATTTTACGTAAAATTAGTATCAGTTTCCATGCCAAAGGCGTATTTTTGTAATATGGAACAAAAGAATTCACCCAATAAATATATGCGTTATGCTGGTGCAGGAACGCAAATGCTCGTAACGATAGGAGCAGGCGTGTTTTTGGGTACTTGGCTTGATGAAAAATTTTTAATGAAAACTCCGTGGTTTACAGTTGGTTGCTCCTTATTTTTTATTTTTGCAGGAATGTTTTTGTTTATTAAAAGTTTACCAAAAGATTAAATGTTGGATTTGGAGGATTACTTAACATTAAACTCAATTTCCAATTCCTTATTTGCAGCCCTCATCCCCATTACCCCTTTTCGCCTGACCCCAAAATGGAAGAGATTAGAAAAAGATTTATACAAGGTTTTTTTATTCTGATAGCGTTGATTTACGTTGGAAGATTATTCTACCTACAAGTCATAGATGACACTTATAAACTTGATGCCGAAAATAACGCCATCAGGAAATTGATACAGGTGCCTTTTAGAGGTTTAGTTTATGACCGTAATAAAAAGTTAATTGTCAGCAATACAGTTGTTTATGACCTTTATGTTACGCCCAAAAAAGCACGAGTTGCGGATACTTTGCGTTTTTGTAAAATGTTTGACATCACTCGTTCAGCGTTCGATAGTCTGACGCATTTGGCACGTATATATTCGCCTGTAAGACCTTCTTTGATGCTCCGACAGCTGTCTCGTCAGGATTATGCCCGTGTGCAAGATGCCATGGTAGATTATCCTGGATTTGATTTCCAAGTGAGTGCTTTGAGAACTTACGACTCCAAAGCAATGGCTAATGCTTTGGGTTATGTTGGTGAAATTAGTCCCGAACGTCTGCAAAAATTAGAAGACGGTGGCGATGATTATTACCGACAAGGTGATTACGTTGGCGTAACGGGTTTAGAACGCTACTATGAAGATAAATTACGGGGAGAAAGAGGCGAAAAATACATGATGGTAAATAGCCGTGGGGTTGAAAAAGGTCTTTTCAAAGATGGGGCATTGGACAAAGAACCCATTGCAGGGAAGAATTTAATCACTTCAATTGATATAAATTTGCAGGCTTACGCCGACAGTTTGATGCAACATAAAGTGGGTAGTGTGGTTGCCATTGAGCCTTCAACGGGTGAAGTTTTGGCAATGGTTTCTGCCCCGACGTATGACCCCAGTTTACTATCGGGAAGAACTTATTCTAAATATTTTCAGACCTTAAATCTTAATCTTCTTCATCCTCTCCTGAATCGCCCACCGAGTGCGTATTATCGTCCTGGTTCGACGTTCAAAATTATTCAGGCTTTGGTAGCTTTGCAGATGGGAGCTATCTCTGCTGGAACGGGTTTTGGTCATGGTGGCTCACCGATTAGTTGTAGCCATAATCACCCCGTAGCGAGTGATGTTCAAAAAGCAATTCAGTATTCTTGTAACCCTTATTTCTATCAAACTTACAAGCGAATGATTTACAAAAACAGCGAAACAAATGTTTTTAAAAAATCTGCCGTAGGTTTGCAAAATTGGGACGATATGGTGGCAAAATTTGGAATAGGTCAATCTTTAGAAATTGATCTTCCGAATGAGAAAAAAGGGAAATTGCCGAGCGTTCCGTATTATGATAATATGTACGGCGGACCACTTCGTTGGAAATTTTCTAACATTGCCAGTAATAGTATTGGTGAAGGTGAAATTATTGTGAATCCTTTGAAAATGGCAAATGTAGCCGCTATTGTTGCCAACCGAGGATGGTACATTCGTCCGCACATGGTAAAAGGCGTTGGAAAAGCGGGTGAAATAGACGAAAAATACAAAGAAAAAATATCTGTGGGCATCGACCGCCGTCATTTTGAAACAGTTATTGGTGGAATGGTTGCGGCGGTAAACAACGGTACGGTATCAGGAGATGGCCGAATGAGCGATATTCAAATGTGCGGGAAAACGGGAACGTCGCAAAACCGTCACGGTGAAAACCACTCTATTTTTATTGCTTTTGCTCCAAAAGATAACCCCAAAATTGCCATTGCCGTTTTCGTTGAAAATGCAGGCTCTGGTGGGGCTCATGCCGCTCCAATTGCTTCATTGTGCATTGAAAAATACATCAAAGGTCATTCCGACAGAAAAGCCATCGAAACAAAATGGATGAATAAAAGCTACCCAATTAATGTTATCAGAACAACGCCAAGAACAGATAATGCTAAATCGGGGGCCAAAAAAGATAGCGTAATTCAAAAAGTTGACGAAGAACTTTTCTTAACAACTCCTCAATCAATACCACTCATTGGGGCAGAAAAACCAAATGCAATTAAAATCCCGATGAAACCGAAAAAGTGAGTTTGAAGAAAGTGTTAAAGGCTTATGAAGTGAAGGAAAAACTATTTTATCTCTTTACTTCATAAGCCTTACCTCTCTTTCTTCTTTCCCTTTTCTTCTTTTAATAATGGCAAGACAAGAAAAAATATCTAAAAATTTAGACTGGATTACCGTCCTACTTTTCATCGTATCGGTGATTGTGGGTTGGGCAAATATATATGCGGCAATTTATAATCCCGAAAACCCACTTTGGATTGGTGATGCGGGCTTTTTTGATACAAATGCAGGAAAACAACTTATCTGGATTGGAACGACGGTTTTACTGATAATTGCCATTTTGGTAATTGATTACCGCTTTTATGAGACAACCGCCTTCTTTATTTATGGCTTTTTCTTGTTTATGTTGGTGGCTGTTTTTGTGGTTGGGGCAGAAATAAAAGGTTCACATTCGTGGATTCGAGTAGGTGGTTTTCAGATACAGCCCGCTGAATTTGCGAAAATGGCAACGGCTTTGGCGTTGGCAAAATATGTCAGTACACCAATGGTTAATTTATCGAAATTTAAAGACCAATTTAATGTAGCTCTGATAATTTTGATTCCCCCAATTTTGATTTTACTTTCTAAAGAAACGGGTGTAGCATTGGTTTTCGCAGGTTTTATGGTTTTATTATACCGTGAAGGACTTCCGGGAATCTATCCTGCTTCGTTTTTGAGCATCATTATTTTATTCGTTCTTTCGTTAATTTATCCATACTGGCAGATTTTTATTGGATTATTCGTTTTGTCGGGTTTAATTATCTGGATTTTACCTCGTTACGAACGAAAAACTCGGAATATATTAATGATTTTGGGCGTAGCAGTTTCAATGGGAATATTCGCTACGGGTGTTGATTGGGCGGTTAATAATGTTCTTCAAGAACACCAAAGAAACCGTATAAAGGTATTGATTGACCCCGATTTTGACCGTAAAAAAACGGGCTATAATGTTCGCCAAGCAAAAATTGCAATTGGTTCTGGTGGATTAATTGGGAAAGGTTATTTGCAAGGAACGCAAACAAAATTTGATTTTGTACCCGAACAAAGTACCGACTTTATTTTCTGTACGGTTGGTGAGGAAGAAGGTTTTGCGGGTAGTTTATTGGTAGTTGGTTTGTTTTTAGGACTTTTACTACGAGTGATTTACTTGGCAGAACGACAAAAATCTCGATTTGCGAGGGTTTATGGCTACGGAGTTGTTTCCATTTTGTTTTTTCACTTTATGGTAAATATTGGTATGACTATTGGTTTAATGCCCGTTATCGGTATTCCGCTACCATTTTTTAGTTACGGAGGTTCGTCCCTTTGGTCGTTCTCAATTTTGCTATTTATTTTCTTGAAAATTGATGCACATCGCACACAAGTTTTATCGAGATGGTAAGGCGAATTACGATTTTTGAATTGCGAATAAAAATCAAAAATTGAAAAATTCGTGAATTTCCACTGTTACAATACAATCCCAAAATGACCACAACAAATACCTCTATTTCAAAAAACGCTAAAATTCTGATTGCAGTAGCTGCCTTGGGCTACTTTGTTGATGTTTATGATCTCATTCTTTTTGGTGTGGTTCGTAATCCGAGTCTTGCCAGTTTGGGTTTAGATAAAGCTCAACAGCTTTCGGAAGGACTTTCTTTGTTTAATATTCAAATGGCAGGAATGCTAATTGGGGGTATTTTGTGGGGTGTTTGGGGCGATAAGAAAGGTAGAAAATCAGTACTTTTTGGTTCAATTTTGATGTATTCAACCGCCAACACGTTGAACGGATTTGTGCATGATACTTCATTTATGGATGCTTTAACTCAGTACGGAATGCTTCGTTTTATTGCAGGAATTGGCCTTGCCGGTGAATTAGGAGCAGGAATTACGCTTGTAAATGAAACTTTACCCAAGGAAAAACGTGGAATTGGAGCATTAGTAATTGCGGGAACGGGAGCATTGGGAGCGGTGACAGCGGCGGCAGTGGGCGGAGCAAGTCAAGACCCAGAATGGTGGAGAACTTGTTATTTTATCGGTGGAGGAATGGGGCTTTTTCTATTAATTTTACGCTTTGGAACGTTTGAATCTGTACTTTTTGAAAATGTAGAAAAGAGTGTTACAAAGGGTAATTTCTTCCAACTTTTTACGAATAAAAATAGCTTTTTGAAATATTTTTATTGTATTCTCATTGGTTTACCCGTATGGTACGTAGTTGGTATTTTGATATTAACCGCTCCCGAAATGAGTAAAGTTCTCAATGTTCAAGGGGAAATAACGGGTGGAAAAACCATTATGTTTTGTTACACGGGACTTTCAATCGGGGATTTTTTGAGCGGAGCTTTGAGCCAATGGTTGAAAAGTAGAAAAAAGACTATTTATATTTTTGTGAGTTTAGCCGTTGTTTTTACTTTTATTTATCTGAATGTCAATGGAATATCGGCCAGTAATTTTTACATTCTTTGTATGATTTTAGGATTCTTTGGAGGTTATTGGGCTGTTTTTGTTACGATGGCTTCTGAGCAATTTGGTACAAATATTCGGGCTACTGTCACTACAACAGTTCCAAATTTTGTGCGTGGTGCATTAATCCCCATCACCATCGGTTTTAAAGTCTTGATTCCTTCTTTTGGAATTCTTCAGGCGGCTATGATTGTGGGTGTTATTTGTCTCGGTGCGGCTTTGTGGGCAACTTCTCAGGTGGAAGAGACTTTTACGAAAGATTTGGATTATGTGGAATAGATAATGCAATGGTTAAACTCAAGGACAATAAAATTTAAACTTTACCAATATGTTCCCAAAATTAACGTTTATTCAATCCCTTGTTTTAGGTACAATCTTAATCATTTCTGCATTTTTAGTGGATTATTATAATCTTCCCCAAGCTGATTTTTTGGGAGGACTATTGGGTGGTATCGGTGCAGGAATTATATTTTTTGGTTTCATTAACCGAAATAAAAAAGAAGAATAATATTTAGAAATCTAATGCTTCTGCTCCTAAAATTTGGTTTGTGTTTTTATCCTGAATAAATGCGATAACTTGAGTATTAGCCTTTTCAGCATCTTTGGGAATTGGAAGTGAGACTTTGTTTTGAATTGTCAAAAGTTGAATTTTCTGAAGAACTCGTACCACATTTGAGCCTTTTAATTTTAGTCCTTCATTTTCGCCACGGGAAATATTTGTCTCTGTATTTTTACTTACCAAAGCTACATTTAATTGACTGTTTTTTGCTAAATTTGACAACTTTATGTCCAAATTTAGTACGTTGTTTTTCCAAGAAATCTCTTCCAATTGAATATTGACACTTGCTCCAGTTTGTAATATTTTGTCGATAACTCGGGACATTTTTGCTTTGTCCGAACCCACAAATTCTTCTTTTCCATTCACAACAATTTGAGGCGTGTAAACATTACTACTCTGAAACCATTGTGCGTAATCATATTGGCGTTGGGTAAATTGGGCGTTACTATACGGGTCTTTCCAGCCCAATCTATCCCAATAATCCACGTGATATGATAGAGCAATAATCTTTTTACCCGATTTTTGGGCATCAACGATTGTTTTTTCGAGTAATTTATCTGCCGAAGGACAACTACTACAACCTTGAGATGTAAATAGTTCTAATAAGACAAAGTTTTGATTTTCAGTGAATTGAGTTGCTTCTTTTTTTGATTTTCGAGTAAAAGCAAACAGCGAAATCACAATAGCAAATGAGCAAATAATAAGTCGATTCATGGAAGTATGTATTTTGACTGTAAAAGTATGTCAACGCTATAAACCCAATTGTCAGGTTTAAGACATTTCTGGAATTTTTAGCTTTTAAAACAAAAAGTCCTCGTTTTATATCAAACGAGGACTTGCACCAAAAATATTAAATATCTAAATAACCGATACAATCTTTTCTTTTTTACTCGTCAAATAACCAATTGGTTTGATAAATTCTTCCAAACCATTTTCTTTCAAAGTATTAATAATTTCCTCTGTTTTATCTTTATTTACCGCAATCAGTAAACCTCCACTTGTTTGTGGGTCGGCCAAAATAGCCCATTGTTGTTCGGTCAAAGTATCAATTTTATGTCCGTAACTGTCTCTATTTCGGTTAGTTCCACCTGGTACAGAACCTTGAGCGATGTACTCTAAAATAGAAGGTGTGATGAGCGGAATATTTTCAAAATTTATGACAGCACTCAAATTACTACCTTCCGCCATTTCGGTTAAATGCCCCAAAAGACCAAAACCTGTAACGTCAGTCATGGCAGTTACAGCGGAGAATTTGCCCAAAAATTCTCCAATTTTATTCAATTGCATCATCTGATTTGCCGCAAGATTTTTATGTTCTTCTTCGAGTAAATCTTTCTTTTCGGCCGTTGTCAAAATTCCTACGCCCAGAGGTTTGGTCAAGAATAGTACGTCACCTTCCTGAGCTTTATTATTCTGCTTGATGTTTTCAATGGGAACAATGCCGTTTACGGATAAGCCAAAAATAGGTTCGGGCGAATCAATGCTGTGTCCGCCTGCCAAAGATATTCCTGCTTCTTTACAGATACTTCTGCTGCCATCGATGACTTGTTGTGCAATTTCGGGCGAGAGCTTATTGATAGGCCAGCCCAAAATAGCAATGGCAAGAATTGGTTTTCCACCCATTGCATAAACGTCGCTGATGGCATTGGCAGAGGCAATTCGACCAAAATTGAAAGGGTCATCGACAATTGGCATGAAAAAATCAGTGGTAGAAATGAGAGCTGTTCCGTTGCCCATATCCAAAACTGCCGCATCATCTTTACTATGATTGCCAACGATAAGTTTGTCGTTATCGGGCATAGCAATATTTCCTTTGAGAATGACATCTAATACTTGCGGTGATATTTTACAGCCACATCCCGCTCCGTGCGAGTATTGGGTTAATTTTATTTGTTCCATTTTATTTTTTATGACCGTATTGCGAGGATAGGGAAGTTGCTATGAGATTATTTTATCGTTCCTGTATTACCTTACATTATCTGAAACAGGTTTAAAGATTGTCAACTAACAGTTGCACATTTTGTTCCGTATTAACTCGTTGGGCTACAATTATTTTAATGACTTCCTGAGCATTTGCTCGGTTATAAAGTCCTTTGGCGTACCATTTATCGTAATATTTCAGTAATATTCTAAAGCATTCCTTATGATTATTTTCTATCAAATGATTAATAGAATTTTTGGTTTCGAGCCCTCCTAATCTTTTCTGAATTCGTAGAATAGCATTCACTAATTCTTTTTGTGGATGGACACCGTATTCTTCAGTGAGATAATTTAACCTTTCCTCAAATGGTATATCCATGAAATAAACATTACTTTTCTGCATGGTTTGCCATAAATGCGGTGGAATTTGCAAATTTCCAATGCGTTGACTTTCATCTTCCAGAAAAATGGTATTGTCAATTGTATCGGTCGTAGTCTCACGAAGTGCTTCTCCCAATAAGTTTTCAAACATCTCCTGACTGGGTTGAGGTTCTTGGCCGATAGCACCCAAAGCCGAACCTTTATGATTGGCTAAAGCTTCTAAATCGACTGTTTTATGGCCTTTTCTACATAATTCATCGAGTATCAATGTTTTGCCACTACCGGTATAACCACCAATTATATTGAAATGATACGGTTTTTCAAATTGCTGCAAAATCCAATTTCGATAAACTTTGTAGCCACCTTCGAGCATATAAACTTGAAAACCGTACAAATCTAAAAGCCAAGCTACGCCTCCGCTTCGCATTCCGCCTCGCCAACAATGCACAAGTACTTTCTTGGTATTGTGTGGTTCATGTTCGGAGACGTTCGTGAGTTGCTCTACCTCTTCGACCATACTTCGCATTTTTGGCCCGAAATAATCTAATCCAATTTTTATGGCAATTTCCCGACTTTGCTGTTTGTACGCCGTTCCCACCACTTTTCTTTCTGCATCAGTAAACAAAGGAAGACTTTTTGCGGACGGAATGTGGGCATGGACAAATTCACTTGGGCTACGGACATCCAATACCAGATGCGTTTTTGCCATTTGTGAAAAATCTTCAATATTGATTTTCTGAACTGCCATGAGTATTTATGAATAAAAAAAACACCAAATAATGGTGTTTAGGATTAATCTCTTTTTGATTTCTTTTCCCGCTTTTCTTCTTTTTTCTCTTTTGCGGTTTTCAGAGGTTCTTTCTTCACGCTTTTCTTTGCGTCTTGACTTTTTGCCATGATATTATTTGTTTTTGTGTGGAGTAAAAGTAGAAATTATTTTTTGGAAGAAATAGAGTTTTGACAATAAAATAAGGTTCTTCCTTTTGAATTTACGGAAATTATCCTTCAAAAGACACTTTCCGTAAATTCTTTCCATTACATAAACTTGAAATTATACGTCAACGAAGGAATTGGTGAGCCAAAGATGGTTAACTGATAGGCTTTTATACCGTTCTGCGTTCTCAAATAAACGGAATAAGCATTGTTTCGGGCGTAGAGATTATACACTCCAAATGTCCAAGAACCTTCCCATCGCTTTTTTTGCATACTTGGGTTACGAATTGTCCAAGAGAAATCAAGGCGGTGGTAATCTTTAATACGGTCGTTATTTCTATCTTGATAATACGGATATTTCACGGAATTGTATTCTACAAACCCATCTGGAACGGTAAATGGTCTACCCGTATTATAGACAAAGGTAAAGCCAAATTCGTGGTGACTTCCTTGCGACATACTAATAGTAGCGTTGAAACTGTGCGGACGGTCAAAATTAGTTGCGTACCAAGAACCTCCATTGATTTGTTCATCAAAGCGGTCGCTTACTTTTATTTGGTTCAAAGCTCTGGAATACGTATAATTTATCCAGCCTGTCATGGCTCCTTTTTTCTTGCTAATCATCAATTCTATCCCGTAAGCTTTTCCTTTTCCTTGCAAAGTTTGCGTTTCGATGTACGGTTGGAATAAGAAATCCGCTCCAGGTTTAAAATCCAAGATATTGTCAGTACTTCGATAATATCCTTCCAATGACATTTCGTAGATATTATCTCTGGAATTTTTGAAAATTCCTGCTGAAACTAATTGACTCACTTGCGGTTTTATGTACGCATTACTCGTTGCCCAACGAGAAGTTGGCAGGGGAGTAGTGGTGTTGGAAACTACTTGCAAATATTGTCTCATCAAACTGTACCCAAACTTGATGGAACTCAACTCGGTAAGGGAGTATTTTAAGGCAATTCGGGGCTCTAAACCTCCATAAGATGCTGCTATTTCTCCTGCTTTATATACGGTTGAATCCGTAACGCTCAAATCTGATTTGGATACTGCGGGATTATAATTTCTAACTACTGATGAACCCAAAGCCACATAATACGAATACCGCAGTCCAAGGGATAAACTCAAACGTTTATTGACTGTAATTTCATCTTCGATGTAAAGGCCCGATTCTATACTTTTTTCTTCGGGAACTGATTTGTAATTAACACTTTTGGATGTTCCAGGATTAAGTGTTCCAGGATTGATGCGGTACATAATAGCACTTACGCCAGCTTCAATTCGGTGCTTTTCTCCGAGATTATAACTAAGGCTTGATTTTAATTGGTTATAAATAATTCCCGACTCAATCGAAACGGTGTTATCGCTATTTAATTCGGGCAAAAGTGTTTTAGGTTTGTAATTGGTATAAACCGCTGTCGTCTGTAAATTTAACCGTGAATTAATGGCATGAAACCATTTTAACGAAGCATTTGCCGTTGAATAATTGTATTGCGTTGCCGTGGCATTTACGTTTCCGATCGTTCCCAATAAATCAGTTTGGAAGAAGTCGGTGCTTAAATATCCCGAAAAAGACAAGGTATTTGTGGGATTCATTTTATAAAATAACTTCGTGGCTAAATCATAAAAGTTGGCTTTGATATTTTGTAATTTGGGTGGCCCCAATTTGAAAAAGAAATCATTAAAAGATGCTCTTCCCGAAACCATAATTCCTAATTTATCTTTGATTATGGGTTGTTCAATGGTTAAACGATTTGAAACTAAACTGATACCACCCGTCGCTTTAAATTTATCTAAAGATGGATTAATCATATTAATATCAACGACTGATGAGGCTCTACCGCCAAATCGGGCGGGAATACCACCTTTGTAAAGTTCTAATCCCGACACGGCATCGGAAGGGAAAATGGAAAATAAACCAAAAAGGTGCGTTGGGTTAAAAATAGGCGTATCGTCCAAAAGAATTAAATTTTGGTCAGTTGTTCCACCTCTAATATTAACGCCATTGGCGGCTTCGCCCACCGAAGTAACGCCTGGGAGCATTTGTAATCCTCTCAAAATGTCGGTTTCGCCCATCATGGCAGGGATTTTCTTAATGGCTTTGATGCTCAAGGGAGTAACACCCAATAGTGGACGAGCGACATTGCCATTTATTCCTTGGCTACTGACAATCACTTCGTCCAATTCTTTGGATACGTTTATCAAACTAACTGATAAAGTCATAGTAGGTGTTTTTACCAATAATCTTTCTCTAAATGTCCGATAACCAAAATGACTTATCGAAATGTAATACTCTCCTTTGGGCATATACAGGACGTGAATCCCATCGTTATCAGTTGAAAGGTTTGCTCTTTTAGAGTCAATTTTAATAATAACATCTTTCAACGGTGAACTGTCACTTGAATCTTTAACCGTTATTGTAACCGTTGAAAGTCGTTGTGTTTCATGCTGTTGTGAGAAAGAAATGTTGGGAAATAATAATATAAGCAAAAATGGAATTAGTAATTTTATGTTCATCATTTGTATAATATTTGCCTCTTAAACTAATTCATTAATTACAACCAACCTATCGGTTTGATTGGAGTACGAGTAGCACTTTGTCTGCAACGAGCTAACGGAGGGCGAAAAGGCTGATTCTGTGGTTCTTCGATAATTTTATGACCTAAAATATATTCAAATGTTCCTGATGCATCACTTCTATCAATCCAAAGGCGTTTCTTTTGAATGTTGGTTACAGCAAAATACCCGACTACTTTTTCGGTTGGTGTAGTAGTATTTTTAATGTTCCCAACGATTGCCGCAGGAGGAGTATCCGCCAAACCTCCTGTATTTTGGGATTGTGATTCTAAGATTCTGTAAAACGCATAGGTTTCGGGTGAAATCGACATTTGCTGAACTTCAACTAAAAAACCAGTAAGATAATAGTAAGGAACTTTGGCGACTAATCGTCCTGAAATCAAGGCTCCGTCTGAGACTATATCCGATAAAACATTGACCTGTGTTCCTTTGACGATGGCGTAACAATCGCCTTCACAACCATAATCATAATAGGCTTCTCGGAGATTATTGGTTTTCAAAACACAACTTTGTTTTGCGTAATCAAACATTGTGTTTTGACAAGTAGTACAATGTTGAAGTTTTTCGTAATCAATATATCTCCAGAGGTAATAATTTTTCTGATTGGGTATATCCTGAAAATCCACGAAGACCTCACTCGCCGAAAGAGCATCTTTTCCGTTATCGGAGACTCTGCTTTTGGTGTTGAATTTTTCGTAAACATTCAAAATAGGCGGAGTCAAGGTTAATGTTTCTGGACTTGATTCGTATTGTTGTCCGTTGGGTAAACTAAACTTTAACAGATATTTTTCGTTTGTCTTAGCCTTGAAATCCTGCGGAGGTAAAAATCTGCCCGTTCCATATTCAATTAATTTAATTTCTTGTCCTGACGTTAAATTTACCACTGTCGCCTTCGCTGATACAACAGGAACGGTGATTAACAGACCATTCTGATAATTTGAATATTGAATTTTGATAGTATCGGGACTGAGTGCATCATCCGTCAAAAAGCCTTCAACCACTAAAACTTGATTTGACTTACTAAAATCAACATCGTAGGCGTCGATACAACTGGTAAGACTAAAGCAAGAAAAAAATAGAAAAACTAAAAGCGGAACTAAATTTAAGGACTTGATATTCATTGAGTTTTCGGAAATGAAAGGTATTCTGAGTTTGTTATAGTAAAAAAGGATACTGACGAATATTGAAGTGTTATCCAATATTTGTCAATATCCTTTAATTTCGATAAACTTTAGCAATAAACTATCATAGCCTATATGCTTGCAAGAACTACTTGCTCAATTACTTCTGGAAAATGTTTATGTTCCAAAACTTGACCTTTTTTAGCTACATCTTCGGGTGTATCCGTTGGAATAACGGGATATGAAGCCTGAAAAATAACAGCACCTTCGTCGTAATGTTCGTTCACAAAATGAATGGTAATGCCAGATTCAGTTTCTTTATTTTCTACGACAGCTTCATGAACAAAATGTCCGTACATTCCTTTTCCGCCAAATTTTGGCAATAAGGCAGGATGAATGTTAATGATTTTATTAGGGAAAGCCTCCACGACATTCTTGGGAACCAGCCATAGAAAACCCGCCAAAACCACCCAGTCAATTTGGTTTTCTTGTAAAATTTTCACGACTTCTCCCGATTTAAAAGCAGGACGGTCGAACATCACTAAAGGGATTTGTAATCTTTCGGCACGTTGGATAACGCCTGCTTCGGGATTATTACAAAGGAATATTTTTACTTTAATCTCCTTAGAGTCGGCAAAATATTCAACAATTCGCTCGGCATTTGAGCCGGAGCCTGATGCAAAAATGGCAAGGTTTTTCATACAAAAATCATCGTCAAAACGCCAATTAACATAATAATCTTACAGGCGTTACTCAAAAAAGAAAAGTCTCGTGGTTTATCAGCATACACCAATTTGTATGTCAAAAATCCCACAGGAAACATCATTAATAAAAATATATAAGCAATTCTATCATTTGGTAATTGTGTAGCAAGTGTAAAGAGTGTAGTAATAAAGCAAGCTATCAGAATGTAAAGTAGCCATTTCGTTCGGGCAATTCCCCAAATAATTGGCAAGGTTCTGCAGCCGTGTTTTTCATCGCCCTTTACGTCTTCCATGTCTTTAATTATTTCTCGGATGAGTGTAATAAAAAATGAAAACGTAGCATAAATCCAAACTTCTCGTTGATGTCCAGGATAATAAACGGCTAAAACTAATAATGAAAATCCTGTGAGAATTGCCACCATCAAATTGCCCCAAAATGCCAAGCGTTTTAATTGATTAGAATACAACCACAAACAAAAAACTGCTGCCATATTCACTAAACCCACTTTTCGACTGACTAATAAGCCTAATAGAATACCTGAACCGTTAAAGATCTGATGAATGACCAAAGCCCAACGGCGTTTGATGTATCGCCCGATAACTACTCTTTCGGGTTTGTTGACTAAATCAATTTTTATATCGTAATAATCGTTGATAATATAACCAGAAGCGGCAATCAAAACGGTGGCTAATGAAATAATGAAGAGATTTTTTTCTTTAAATATTTCGATTAAATGGATGATTGTCAGTGTTTTATCTTCTATTAGGAACAGTCTTGTAAAATACTGAGTAAAGACAATAATGGCCAAATTCTGCCAACGAATCAGTCGGATGAAGCCTTGTAGTGCTTGGAGATATGTAACTTTACGGGGGTCTTTCATGTTGGATTTAGGATTTTGAGTAAAGATTTAGGATTTTGTGTTTTTTACTAACCTTTAAATCTTAATTCCCAATCCTTCATCTCAAAATTATCTCTTTTTAATCCCCCAAAAAAGAAAATCTTTTATTCGGTGAGACATTTTTAAAATTTCTTTGTTCTAATTATGAAAAGGTGTTAGATATTATATTTTATTAATCAATATAATCCAACATTTTCTCAATCGCTCATTCTTTTATTCCACATTGAATATTGATAAATGAAAATCGGAATTGTTTGTTATCCAACCTACGGAGGTAGTGGCGTAGTAGCCACCGAGTTAGGAAAAGCTCTTGCCAAAGTAGGCCATCAAGTGCATTTTATTACGTATTCTCAGCCTTCGAGATTAGATTTTTTTAACGAAAATATCTACTATCACGAAGTCAGTATTTCATCTTATCCACTTTTTCAATATTTGCCCTACGAGTCCGCTTTGGCAAGTAAAATTGTGGATGTTGTCATGAATGAACGCCTTGATTTACTGCACGTACATTACGCCATTCCACACGCTTCGGCGGCTTATTTAGCAAAGCAAATTCTAAAATCGAAGGGAATTCACATTCCATTTATCACCACACTTCACGGTACAGATATTACGTTGGTTGGGAAAGACCCTTCTTTTGAGCCAGTCGTAACATTCTCAATTAATGAATCTGATGGCGTAACTGCTGTTTCGGAGAGTCTAAAAAATGAGACTTACGAAGAGTTTGAAATCGTTAATAAAATTGAAGTTATTCCCAATTTTATTGATTTAGAAAGATTCAAAAAACTGAGGAAAGACCATTTCAAAATTGCCATTTGTCCCAATGGAGAAAAACTATTGATGCACACTTCCAATTTTAGAAAAGTCAAAAGAATTGAGGATATTGTAAAGGTGTTTCACAAGGTTAACCAAAAGATTCCGAGTAAGTTACTCTTGGTTGGTGATGGTCCAGAACGTACCAGTATTGAAATGCTTTGTCGTGAATTAGGGGTACAACAAGACGTGAGATTTTTGGGAAAATTAGACGTTATTGAGGAGGTATTGTCTTTGGCAGATTTGTTCTTATTAACCTCCGAAAAAGAAAGCTTTGGATTGGCAGCCTTAGAAGCAATGGCTTGTGAAGTTCCCATTATTTCATCCGATGCTGGTGGTATTCCAGAAGTAAATATTCATGGAGTAACGGGTTATGTTTCCAAAATTGGAGATATTGACGATATGGCAAAAAATGCAATTTCACTTTTGGAAGATGACGAAAAACTCAACCAATTTAAACATAACGCCCTCGAAAGAGCCAAAGAATTTGATATAGAAAATATCTTACCTTTGTACGAGCGTTATTACGAAAAAATAACCGCAACCAGTTGGAAATTCCCCGCACAGGTTTGTGCTGAGAAATAAGTGTAGGCTATTGGATTTGGGTTATTTGCAAGTGATAACTCTCCGTTTTAATCCCAAAAAAATACTAAATTGAAATACTAAATTGTAACTTAAAGCCAATAGTTAATTGCTGACAGTCGAAAGTTAAAATCTATTATGCCCCTAAATATTCCAGAAACTAACCAGAAAAGAGTTGTTGTCATTGGAGCGGGTTTCGGCGGATTACAACTCGCCCAAAACCTTGCAGACAATGAAGATTTCCAAATAATTTTGTTTGATAAAAACAATTATCATCAATTTCAACCACTTTTTTATCAAGTTGCTACGGCTGGACTTGAGCCTTCCGCTATTTCGTTCCCGCTTCGTTTGGCATTTCACAATCACGCAAATGTACACGTACGGGTAGCTTCTGTTACAAAGGTTATTCCCGAACAAAATCTAATCGAAACTGATTTAGGCGATATTTCTTACGATTATTTGGTTATTGCCATTGGTGCGGATACCAACTTTTATGGTAATAAAAATATCGAAGAAAAAGCATTACCCATGAAGTCGGTTGGAGAGGCTTTGGGGTTACGTAATAGACTTCTGGAGAATTTTGAAAAAGCCTTGGTTTCTGATGATGAAGACGAAAGAACGGGTCTGATGAATATTGTCGTGGTTGGTGGAGGTCCTACGGGTGTGGAAGTTTCGGGAACTTTGGCAGAAATGAAAAGGCACGTATTACCAAAAGACTATCCCGAATTAGATTTTGACTTAATGCAAGTGCATATAATTCAGTCGGGGGGAGAATTATTAGAACCCATGTCTAAAAATGCACAGGTTAAATCACAGGAATATCTCGAACAATTAGGGGTAAACATAAGGTTGAATTGTCGAGTTACCGATTTTGATGGCAAATATGCTTATTTTAATGATGGTTCTAAAATTAGGACGAACAATTTAGTTTGGGCAGCCGGTGTGAAGGCCAATGGCATTCAAGGAATTAATCCTGCGGCAATTGTTCGAGGTGGCAGAATGACCGTCAATCGTTATAATCAAGTAGAAGGTTACGATAATGTTTTTGCACTTGGAGATGTCGCTTTTATGACTGAAGAAAAATACCCGAATGGACATCCTCAAGTGGCACAACCTGCAATTCAGCAAGGTAAATTGTTAGCTAAAAACTTGAGAAATCTCATTCGAGGTAATACACTTGTTGAGTTTATTTACAAAGATTTAGGTTCAATGGCAACCATCGGAAGAAATTTGGCGGTGGTAGATTTGCCTTTTTGGCGTTTCCAAGGATTCTTCGCTTGGCTTACGTGGATGTTTGTTCACTTAATTGCCATTGTTGGCGTAAAAAACCGACTTTTAATTTTTATTAACTGGCTTTGGAATTATGTTACCTATGACCAGTCGCTGAGATTAATAATTAGAGCTAAGTCGCCGAAGAGTTAGATGAAACTAACAAAATTAATTTTTTGCAAAACCCCAATCTTCAAATTAATTTATTCCGTATCTTTGTGGTTATAATTCAATGAAAAGATATATATTCTTGAATTTTTATTAAATAAGTACAATTTCATTAAGAGTGGAATCTCTAAATAAAATAAGCTAAAACCTACCAGTAAAAGAGTTTTATGGAAGCAACACAAAAAAAGATAAGACCTAAAAATAGTGGCTCAAAGCAATTGTTTGATAATCCACTTTTAGAAAAACTTTCGCATACCCACATAGCCATTCCCGTATCCATGTTTTTCGTATCGGGTGCCATTTTGGGCTATTATGCCTTTACGCATACAAATTTAGAAAATTGGACAATTGGTGCTTTGTTCTTTTTAGGAGCAATCATTTTTACTTTTGTCGAATATTGGGTACACCGTAGCGTTTATCACATTGAACCAACTACCGACGCACGAGCGAAGTTTCAGTACGTTGCTCACGGAGTTCATCATGAATACCCAAAGGATAAAACTCGTTTGGCAATGCCTCCAATTATTGCCGCAGTAGCCGCAGTGACGCTTTTTACGATATTTTTCTTGTTAATGGGTGAAGCTGCTTATGCTTTCTTCCCAGGATTTATTTGGGGATATGCTGCTTATTTATTGGTACATTATTCAGTACACGCTTATGCTCCACCCAAAAATTTTATGAAGCAGTTGTGGATAAACCATGCTGTACATCATTACAAAGATGGAAATGCTGTTTTTGGCGTATCTTCTCCACTTTGGGATTATATTTTTGGAACGATGGCAACGATGGATAAATCAAAGGTTTCAGAAAATCTATAATCCAAATATTTTATTTAATAGATTAAAGTCTATATTTCAAAACTCCGCAAGATGAATGTCTTTTGCGGAGTTTTTTATTTTATCTTTGGATAGATTTGGTAGAACAGGTTTCCAACCTATCAACACAATAACCGACAGATTGGAAGTCTGTCCTATTTATAAATTTAAGTTATGAAAATATTACTGATAGAAGATGAACCCAAAACACTCCAATCGCTCCGACAAGGATTGGAAGAAAATGGTTTTGAAGTCGATATTGCCTACGATGGTATGATTGGGAAACATCTTGCTCGTAAAAATCAATATCAAATCATTGTGACAGATATTATTATGCCGGGTATTAATGGTTTACAACTCAGTAAGGAACTACGAGAAGAAGGCATTACTACGCCCATTTTGATGCTGACGGCTTTGGGAAGTATTGAAGAAAAACTTATGGGTTTTGATGCAGGAGCAGATGATTATTTAGTTAAGCCTTTTGATTTTTTAGAACTCTTAGCGAGAATAAAAGTTCTTGCAAAACGTACTCAAACTCCATTGCCAATGACGAGTAATGTTTTGACTTACAGTGATTTAGAAATGAATTTTGATGCCCATACAGTTACGAGAGGAGGAAGTAAAATTGATTTGACTGCTCGAGAGTTTGCCTTGTTGGAATACCTCCTTAGAAATCACGGAAAGGTTATTTCAAAAGCCGATATTGCCCAAAAAGTATGGGATAGCCGTTTTGATATGGGTACAAATGTCATCGAGGTTTTTATGACCATGTTGCGTAAAAAAGTCGATAAAAATTATGATACTAAACTCATTCACACGCAATATGGCGTGGGATATGTGTTGAAAGTGGAGGAATAATTGCAGTTAATAGTTGGCAATAAACAATGACTTGCTCACAAAATCTTAGGTTACTGATAATTTCTCAATAACTATTTACTGTCTCTGAAAATATGCAAATCAGATTTAAACTTACTTTACAATTTACAGTACTGGTTTCGGTGATTGTGTTGGCAATCTTCGTGGTGATTTATTGGCTTCGGCACAATTATATTGAGGAAGAATTTTACAAACGTCTTACGCAAAAAGCGACTACTTCTGCGGAGTTGTTAGTGACGGTTCAAGAAGTGAATACCAAGCTTTTAAAGAAAATCCAAAAAGTAAATAATGATGTTTTGTACCGAGAAAATCTTATTATTTATGATTATAAGAACTTAAAAGTTTTCTCAGGAAATGATACAAGTCGATTTAAAATTTCGCCCGAAATGTTGAATCAAGTTAGGAAACAGCATTTTGCTCGTTTCAAGCAAGGCGATTTTAAGATTGTTGGAATGCTATACACTGACCGTTTTAATCGGGTGGTAACGATTGCTGGAGCGGTAGATTTAGCGGGCGAAAAAGACCTAAAAAACTTGCAAAACATTATGATTTCACTGTTTTTGATTGTCTTTGTTTTGGTGTCATTGGTGGGTTGGTACTTTGCTGTGAGAGCGTTATCGCCTATTTCGGAAGTTATTCAACAGGTGAAAACCATTTATCCCCAAAACGTTAACCAGCGGCTAATAATTGATAATCCGAAAGATGAAATCGGTCGATTGACAGAAACTTTTAATGAATTATTAGAACGTATCAGTGAAGTTTTTAGACTACAAAATTTATTCGTATCCAATGTCTCACACGAGATGAAAAACCCTTTGATGAAGATTGGTTCGCAAATTGATGTAGCTCTGCTCAAAAGCCGAACTCCCGAACAGTATCTCGCTACTTTGCAGTCAGTTAGGCAAGATATTCGAGAATTGGGGCAACTTTCCAACACGCTTTTGGAGTTAGCCAAAGTGAGTGATTTGAACCATAAATTAATGTATGATGAAGTTCGTTTGGACGAAACTGTTTGGGAAGCAGGCGACCTTTTATTGCAAGCCGAACAAAACTATCAGGTACAAGTTGATTTTGCCGATGGCTTAGAAGAAGATACGCAATTGGTGGTGAAAGGAAATGCCCAATTACTGAAAACTGCTTTTGTTAATTTGATGGAAAATGGCTGTAAATTCTCTGAAAATCACTCGGTAAAAGTGAGTTTACATTTTATGAAAGACCATATTGAGGTACAATTTGCCAATAAAGGAACAATGGAAAAACCCGAAATGGATTTGATTTTTGAGCCTTTTTATCGAAGTCAAAACACCGCAAGTATCAAAGGTTACGGCGTTGGTCTATCCTTGGTAAATAGAATTGTGAAGCTTCATGGAGGAAATATTAAAGTGCAATCAGTTGATAATCAGACAGTTTTTGTTCTTTGGTTACCTTATTCTGTTGGTGCGTTAAAAATTAAGTAGTGTGATGAATTATTCGTCCTTGTTAATTTTTAATAATTTATCTCGAAGAACCAAAATGGTTTCTCCTAAAATGGGATGTACAAAATTGGGAGCAATTTCAATCATTGGTGTCAATACAAAATCACGGTCTTGCATGAGTGGGTGAGGAATTTTTAAATGGAGTTCGTCAATAATTTTATTTCCGTAAAATATAATATCAATATCAATCAATCTGGCTCCCCATTTTTCTTTTCGTATTCTACCTAATTGATTTTCAATGCTTTGTGTGATTTTTAAAATCTCTAAAGGTTTTAATCTCGTAGATATTGCTAAAGCCAAATTTAGAAAATCGGGTTGGTCTGTTACTCCCCACGGGGCGGTTGCGTAAAACATTGATTGTGCTGTGATTTCACCCAATTGTTGACCGAGTAGTTGTATGGCATTTTCAAGAATATCTTCTCTATTTCCCAAATTTGACCCTAAAAGTAGATAGACTGTTTGGAGATTTGAGGTTTGCATTGTATTTTTAGTTATCTGTAAATTATCGAAGGTCATGTATGAGTTGGAATATAGGCTACAAATAACAGTGAATTTTCTCTAAGTTTAAAATTTACTAATGAACTTTGAATGTTTAACGGTAAATAGTCAAATAGAAACACCAAATATATCCATGCGAAACGTAAAACAAGGCTCTGTTTTAATATCTGAACCGTTTTTGGGAGATCCCAATTTCGAACGGAGTGTCGTGTTGATTTGTGAACACGAAACTACCCAAGGTTCATTTGGTTTAATTTTGAACCAAACTTCAAATTTATTTCTTGCTGATGTATTAGAAGAAAATATCTATCCCGATATTCCTCTTTTTGTGGGCGGCCCAGTTCAGCATAATACCTTACATTATTTGCACCGTCGTCCCGACGTTATTGATGGTGGAATAGAAGTTTTGGATGGCGTGGTTTGGGGAGGTAACTTTCAGCAGGTTAAAGAATTACTGAATAATGGTGTGTTGTCGCCAAAAGATATACGGTGTTTTATTGGTTATTCGGGATGGGAGATTGACCAGTTGGTGAATGAACTCAAAAAAGACTCTTGGATTGTCTCAAAAACAACGGCAGATGTTATTTTCGATACGCCAGCGGAAAATTTTTGGCGAAGTATTTTGAAAGATATGGGTGGAGATTTTAAAGTAATGGCAAATTATCCGATTGACCCAAGACTTAATTAGTGATATTAAAGGCTTACATTCTTGCTTAATTATATACACAACTTAGACAAATTTAAATTGTATCTATATTTTTATTATTAATGAAGCAAGAACCGTCCTCACACACGATTATTTATACTCGTCCCACAGATCATCTTTTATTCCTTCTCGGTAGTTTAGGTATATTTTTGTACGTGATTTTCTTTTTGGTACAAACAGAATATTTACTTAGTCTGGTCTTTTTATCTATTGCTATCTTTCTGATTTACCGATACTTAAAAACTTCAATATCGCAGCCGAAATTAATTTTGAGTCAAGATGGAATTCAAGTTGTGGGTCAGCCTTTTGTCTCTTGGGCAATGGTTCACAGTTTACATATTCGCTCAAATGTTAAAGGCAATGAATATTCAGAAACACTCGTTTTTACGAATAATGGACGAATTCAAGAATTTGAAATCTCTAAGCTTTATATTTCTTCTTGGCAATTAGAACGCCTTTTGGAAGTCTATCAAGAACGATTTAGGAACTATTTGGAAGAAGAGGAAATTTAGAGAATAGCTATTTTTAAAACGCTATCCTCTAAATGCTAATATTTGTCTTCTATTAAATTGTCATTGGCACGTCCATTAATAATACTTCTGCATCGTCAGAATTGGCAGTAATCGTAATTTTATCCGTATTCCAAATTCCAAAGCCATCTCTTGTACTTAATTGGTTTCCTTCTATGGTTACATCACCTTTTAAAATAAAGGCATAAACGCCATTTCCAGCTTGTTTAACAGTATATTCAGTAGAAAAATCTTTGTCAAATTTCCCCATCGAAAACCATGCGTCTTGGTGAATCCAAACGCCTTCATCATTAGGATTTGGGGAAAGAATTTGCTGAAATTTATTGTGACGGTCAGTGATATTGAGGGTAATTTGGTCATAGCGAGGCGTTACATTTCGTTTGTTTGGGAAAATCCAAATTTGTAAAAATTTAACCAAATTGTCTTTGCTTCGGTTGTACTCACTGTGTCTAATTCCCGTTCCTGCACTCATAATCTGGATATCCCCTTTGCTGATAACCGCCAAATTTCCCATGCTGTCTTTGTGTTCCAAGTCGCCCTCTAATGGTATCGAAATGATTTCCATATTGTCGTGTGCGTGCGTCCCGAATCCCATTCCTGATGAAACTATATCGTCATTCAAAACTCGAAGAACACCGAAGTTCATTCTTTCGGGATTGTGATAACTTGAAAAACTAAAAGTATGATGACTATTTAACCAACCATGATTGGCGTGTCCACGAGTTTCTGCTTTATGAATTACTGTATTTGCCATGATATTAAAATCTGTTTAATTGATTAAGTTTCTTTTGCTATTTGATGAAACAAAGTTGGTACATTCTGAACGCCAAAGCATTGAACTATGACAAGAAATTTAGGAAACCGTAAAAAAAGTAAAATTATTTTTTTGATATTTTAGCTCTAATTTTACTCAAAAATTCGGCAGAGATTCCTAAGTATGCGGCTATATAATGTTGTGGAACTCGTTGAGCGACAGATGGGTAGCGTTCGAGGAAATCGAGATAGCGTTCTTGGGCTGGTTTGGCAATAGTACTGATGAGCCGATTTTGAGTTACCGATAAATTACGTTGAACCATTAGCCTAAACACTCGCTCAAATCGAGGCATTTTGTACAATAACTCCTCCTTTGCTTCGTAATTGAGTATTAATAGTTCACAATTTTCTAAGGTTTCGATGAATAATTTACTCGGTTTTTGGTCGTGAAAACTGGCAATATCACTGACCCACCAATCTTCAACGGCAAATTGTAAAATGACTTCGGCACCGTTTTCATCCATACAATAAGTACGAATACAGCCTTTCAGAATGTAAGCCTCAAAATTGCAAATTTCACCTTCTCGCAAAAGTATTGTCTTTTTCTTGACTGATTTGGCTTGTAATAAATTGTCAAAAAAAGTCAATTCACTTTCCGAAAAAATAGTACATTTATTGACATATTGGTTGATAGAGGCAAAAGTAGATTGCATTGTTCTGTGTCTTTATTAAGAACCTGTTTAACTTTTCTATGTTGACTAAAACTAAGTCTTTTTAGAGTCCTTTACGGTTTGAAAAATTGAAGTTAAATGTTTCATACAATTATTTGTATCTTAAAGTAGAAAATTTAAACAGGTTGTATGTGTAAATTACTTTTAGAAAGGCGATAAAGCAAATAGAACCTCAAGACGATAACATTATTTTATGAAAACATTAGTTTGTAGTACTCCCAAACAATTTGACTATCAGGAAGCGGAAAAACCAACACTCACGCCAGAAAATGCGATTTTAAAGGTCAAACGTATTGGTATTTGTGGTACCGATTTACACGCATTTGAAGGCACTCAGCCGTTCTTCAATTATCCCAGAATTTTAGGACACGAATTGGCTTGTGAAATTGTGGAAATTGAAGAAAACCCTACTTTTTCTGTTGGCGATGCGGTAACTTTTATTCCTTATTTCAACTGCGGAAAATGTATTGCTTGTAGAAACGGCAAGCCAAATTGTTGCACCGATATTAAAGTTTTTGGCGTGCATATTGACGGTGGAATGGCGGAATATATCAGTGTGCCAATTCGTTTTTTGGTACAAAGCGAAGGACTTTCTTTCGACGAATTGGCGTTAATTGAGCCACTTGCCATAGGTTCGCACGGAGTTAGTCGAGCCAATGTGCAAGCAGAAGAGTTTGTATTAATTGTTGGAGCTGGCCCAATTGGTTTGGGTTGTATGGAATTCGCCCGAATAGCAGGGGCAAAGGTAATGGTTCTTGATGTCAATGATTCGAGATTAACTTTTTGTCGGGAAAAATTGTCCGTAGATTTTACAGTAAATGCTCTTTCAGAAAATGTCGTGCAGCGTTTACAAGAAATTACCAATGGCGACATGCCAACCGTAATTATTGATGCCACGGGTAGTCTGAAGGCCATTGAAAATGCTTTTCAGTATTTAGCTCATGGTGGAAGGTACGTTTTGGTAGGCTTGCAAAAGGGTGAAATTTCATTTAGCCACCCCGAATTTCATAAACGAGAATCAACGCTTATGAGTAGCCGTAATGCCACTCGGAAGGATTTTGAGAAAGTGGTTGATTCGATGAAAAAGGGTTTGATAAAACCAACGACTTATATTACTCACCGAGTTGATTTTGGAGATGTAAAAGATAATTTTGAGTCGTGGCTCAATCCCGCTAACGGAGTCATCAAAGCGATGGTGAAGGTAGGGTGAAAGAAGTAGAAAAGATTAAACGCTTCTAAGAATGTTGAACTCTTAGAAGCGTTTAATGAAAATACTTTAGAATGGATAGCCAACGGCAATATTTAAGACCAAATTATCACTTCTCCACTGCGAATCTCTCAAGTTGAAATCTTTCAAAACCCAACGTTCTCCTTCGGGTAAATAAGGTTTGCGGACTGGCGTTGCTAAGTCAAAACGGAGTACTAAATAACTAAAGTCAAGTCTCAGACCAATCCCCGTTCCAATAGCAATTTGTTTGTAAAATTCTGAGCCGAATACTGCACCTTCCCCGTAATCATCGGCATTTTTTTGCATCCAAACATTCCCAGCATCAATAAAAAATGCACCGTTAATGTATTTATTAAATTTGGCCCTTAGCTCAGTATTGAATTCTAATTTTATATCTCCTGTCTGACTTCCTAATAAAGCATTACCAATTGTTCCATTGGATGAATAATTGCCTGGGCCAATGCTACGAGCAGCAAAAGCTCGAATACTGTTATTGCCTCCTGCTGAATATTGTTTTACGGAAGGAAGTGTATAAGAATTGCCGTAAGGTAAACCATAACCACCCACAAGACGATTGGCAATTTGTAAACTTTTTGTCAATGAATAAGTATATCTAAAATCAGCATCTAAACGAGCGTACTGAGCGTATGCAACGCCTACCAATGTTCCATCGCTTGAACCTATTTTTGATAATAAGTTGGCTAAATTTCCTGCTACTTCCACGCCACCCGTAAATCTAAATTGATGTTTACTGTTGGGTAAAGGGGTGGGAATATAAGAAATAGTATAACTTGAACTCATAATGAGTTTATTTTCTAAAATGCTTAAAATAGCAGCGGGATTATCACTACGAAAAATATCATCGGTAAACTCTTGCGAAATATTAGTGGCTTTCACCAAATTGATAGAAATGGGAGTTAGCGAGTGTTCAATCTCTTTATTTTGTTTCCAAGCGTAACTCATCGAAGCACTCAAAGACGTTAAATCATACAATCCACCTCTTTTGAGTAATATATACCCAATGCCAATATTTGTTTTGGGTAAAGCCTGACTGCGTGCGGGATTTAGCTTTAGGAAAGGAATAATAAATCGAGGAATCGAAATATTACCTTCTAATGAAAACCGACTGCTATTCACTGCCCCAAGTGTAGAACTAATACCGCCAACTTGGAAATCTAATCCCGTAGAAGCTTTAATGGTTAATAATTCAGCTCCTCTGAATGTGTTTTTATTAAGCCAAGAAACACTCAAATTTGTTCCTGTGTAGTTATTAGATTTGGTAACGCCGTCAATTCCTGCGACAAAAGATTTGGCTTTTAGGGGCGTGAGATAATAAAAAACGTCTAATAAAGCAGAGTCGGAGCGAGGGACTAATTCAAACGTATTTTTTACAAATTTAAAATTACCATTAAGGTTTATTAATCTCGAAAGTGAAATATCCTGAATATTGCTGCTGTAACGTCCTCCTCGTCTAAAACCAATTGCTTGCGAAAAAATTTTTGGGTTAAAAGAGTCCGTTTTGTCATTTACTTTTATCCCTTTAAATGCCACTTCTGAACTTTTATTCTTTAGGCTATCTTCCGTAATAATATCGCCGTAATCCGACAAAACGTGAACGTCACGGATACGGTATATTTTTCGAGCGACTTGCGACGTTGAAGGTTTTATTTCTACCGAAAGATTTACTTTGTGATTGCCAATGGAAGAGTCGGCTTTAATAATGATAAAATCAGGCTGAAAGAAATAAAATCCTTTTTTCTTCAAGACCAGATCAATTCGGTTTCGTTCGCCCGAAATCAATTCAAAACGGTAAGGTGAACCAGGTTTTAGTAATGAATTTTCGGAAGAAGTGTTGAATATTTTCCCCAAAACCGAAGTATCCTGTGGAGAAAAAGTCACACTGTCTAAATAATATCGTTGATGAAGCGTTGTGGTGTAAACGGCGGTTGATTTTCGATTCTTTTCCGAAAATTCCCCCGTGGCAAAGGAGCGAAAATAGCCTTCATTGTTTAGTAAATAACCGATTTGTTTGGTATTGGCAAGGGTTACGCTTTTACTGGCTAAAACGGGTGGTTCTCCGAATCTTTTGCGGAAGAAATTTTTAATTCCTTTCTCACTTTTGGGTTCTCCGAGGAGATAATAAAACCAAACTTTGTACGGAAAACCAAATAATGTTGCATTGGGTTTGGGTTTGACAAATTCGGTCAATTGAGCCTGTACTTTTTTGATTTCATCTTTAGAAATAGCAGAATCTGCCACCACTTTTACCGTTGAACCTACATAAAGACTCTCTCCAGCGGGAATTTTTTTGGTAACGGAACAGCCACCTAAAAAAAACACTAAAAAGCAAAGAGTAATTAAGTATAAATTCTTCTTTAAAAATATATGTAAGTTGTTTGAAATCATACGGTTGTGATTTTACAGTACAGGCTGAGGTCTGTTTATGTATTGCTAATTCTGATGGTGAATAATGCTTTATTTTTTCTTTTTAGAAAATACTTCATTAAATTTTCCGTATTCCATAGTAACGGTGAAACCAACGCCCGTTTCCACGATAAATCCTTCTAAAACTGACTGAAACTGATTTTTTCGGAAAGCTTTGAATAAATATCGGCCGTCATTGGTTAGTTTATAATTTACCGTTAGATTATCAAATACTTCGGAAGGATTTCGAGTAATTTTTGAGGTGTTTTCTAATTCAAAATTTCTACCCACTTTTACTTCAATTTTATCATTGAAAAAGGCTTTTGATAAACCTAAACTCAGGTCGGTTCGTTTACTTGATTCACCATTAAAATAATCTTGGGAAGAGGATAAATTCACGTTTAAATCTACGCCCTTAATTAAATCAGAGGCAAAACGGTCTAATTGGTCAGATAGCAATTTACTCACACTTTGTCGGGCGAAGGCTTCCGCATTGATTCCTCCATTGCTACTCGAAAAGAAATCTGTCGATTTTTCGGAGAAGAAACGATTCAAAATTAGTAAGGCAAAAACCTGCTTATTGACTTCATTAGCATCTAAATTAGTTAATCGAGTGGTTACGTTAGTGAGTACTGTCTGGGAAACTAAACGTTGTTTTTCAGGGTCAGAAACGTTTATTTTAAAAGAAACATCGGGTTTTGATAATTTGCCCGCCATTGTCAAAAGGACATCAAAATTCATTTTCTGACGATAAACGTCTTGATTATCCGCAGAGGCATCATTGGTCATTAAGTCTAACGGAGCGGTGTTGGCGGTATAAATTGCAGTAATGTTTACATCTGCATTCATCGGGTCGCCAGTCCAAATAATACTGCTCCCTTTTTGGATAACAAACTGGCGTTTCAATACCTCAAAAGTTAATCCATAACTTCCTTCGGTTAAATCATACGAACCCAAAATATACGGCTGACCGTCGGAGTTTACGCCTGCATTGAGACGAGCATTTCCTTTTACAATCAAGTTGTCACCATTGATTTCATCTACCACAATCGTAAATTCTGACTTTGCATCTGCTTCAATATTCAACGAAATTTCAGAAACAAAATCATTGGTAAATCGCTGCTCTTGCGAAGTATTTTTCTGGGTAGAATCAATGGTCGGATTTTTCCGATTAACGAATACTACCACGCCTTCACTTTCGCTAATTTCATCAAAACTATCGGGTACAATTACCGAAATTTTACTGTTTTCTCGAACCTTAATATCACCTTCAATTTTCGCTTTTTCAGAAATTCCTTGTAAACTCAAATTGGCATCCACAAAGCCTTTTCCGTAGAAGAATCCATTGTCTTTTCGGGTAGAATTGAGCACCATGAAGTTTTTGGCATCGACTGTTAAATCGTATTTTACCGATGGAATATTACTCAAAATAACCGTGCCGTTCACTTTCAAGGGTTGATTGAGAGTATCGCTTACCGTAAATTGCTTTAACCTAATTGTTTGGTTATCAAATATTAAGTCTTGATTATCAATTAAATAACGACTTCCCAAAGCCGAAATGTCAAAGGCTACTTTGCTGAAATTTAGATTTCCATTGATTAATGGATTGCTTGTTGAACCTTTTATGCTGGCTTCTCCTTTCAAGTTTCCTTTAGCACGGCGTAATTGTCCAAAGCTAAAGGCTTCTACTGTTTCTGCCCCTAATTTATTGATGGTCAGGTTTAAATCAAGCGAATTCTTGGTATTTAGATAGTAATTCCCTGCTATTTGTAAATCGTTGTTTTGGTTAATTAGCGTACCTTTTACTGTAATTTTATTGGCTGTTTCATTGAAGACATTTACGTTCAAATCACCAATAGCTGTTTTTTGAAAACGAAAATCTTTTATGGCTACATCTCCTGTGAATGAAGGCGTTTCCATGTAATTACTCAGTAATATTTTACCGTCAATTTTCCCTCCCGCCAAGGTAGAATCCGTGACAAAAAGCGTAACAAAATTCTGAATGTCTAAACTATCAGTTGTGATATTTATCGGGCCATTTGGTACAGGGGTGGTGCTATTAACGGATAGCCTTTGTTGTCCTCGATTTATATTGAAATTATTGACCAATAAACCCGTTTTCCCGTAGGCTAAATACCCCGTAGAATCCACTTGCCAAGGAGCATAATTGAGTAATAATCCGCCTTTTTGTAAATTGATACGGTATTGATTATCAATACTTCGAAGAATTCCTGCAACGGCATGACGGTCTTTTTCGACCGAATCTTTGAACGTTGCTTTAAAACTTGCCGTATTGTTACTGACATCACCGATTAAACTGGTTTTTCTAACCTGAAAACCACTTAAAACCACGCCATCAAGTCCGCCAGAATAAGATAATTTTGTGGCATTTGCCGACATTTTTAACTTCACATTTCTCACCTTAATTGTATCATATTCAAGGTAGGGCATCGTCAGGTTTGCTCGCAATATGGTGTCCGCCTGACTGTCCAAAGTGGCCAAAAAACGAGCCGTATCTAAACGGGTAAGTGCTGGTACAAATGCTTGCAGAACAGGATGTTTTACAAGTTTTATGTCCATTATTAGATGGTACGGAGTAGTAATGGGTTTGTAAGTAACGTCAGGTAAAATAAAATAACGATTAATGGTTGAAACGAAAATATCAGAAAGCTGTAAATAGTTGAAGTTACCATTTAAGCTGGCCTTTAAAAACGGAGCATTTATGGTGAATTTCTTACCTTCTGGGCTGTTTTGGGCAGTTAATGTTGTGTTCTCAATTTTTATCGGCTTGCCATCTTGGATTAAAGTACCTTTGTTAATCGTGATTGTTCCCGTCGGATTATCGGGATTTGTTTCGGGCATATCAATGTCTATATCACCTCTTATGCCAATATTATCGGCATAAAAACCAAGGGGTTTTAGGTTTAATTGTCCAATATTTACGTTTCCTTTTACACTTGGGAATTCTTTAGAGATGTCAAATTTAGAGTCAATGTCTAAAGTGATATTCGGGTCTTTAATATTACCTTTAATTGATGCTATTTGATGGTCTAAATTACCTTGTAAAACTACATTTTTGTAATTATAACCTTTCAATTCTGCCTGTGTAATTGTACCATCAACTGAAGCAATCATTGTCTTTGGGTCGATGCCCACTCCCTTAATTTTAGCGGATAATGTTAGTTTGCCAACTTGGTCGGTTTGTTTGATGAATTTTCCCATTTCAAAACCATCAAACGTGATAATTCCATCGTATTGCTGGTTCTTATCGGCGGTCATATTGACTAATTTCCCGTTAAAAGAAGCTCCTCCCAAATCAGAGTTGAGTTTTGTATTAACCGTCAAATCATTCAGTTTTCCATTAATTTTCCCAACAACAGAAACCTTTTGGGGCAATTCAATAGAGTTTGGAATTGAACCTTTCGGGACGATTTTTAATAAGTCATTTTTGGTAATTACCAATTCTTTTACGGTTAAATTAAGAGCCATTTTATTCACATTGGGCAATCCCGTAATTTGTCCTTCAATATTTAGTTTGGCTTGGTCAAAACCACTCACTGTTGTTTGAACAATCTTTAAATTATCAACCGAACCCGAAACGGAACCATTAAATTTCAATAACTCTTTTTCGTTGCCTTTAAACGGTGGTGTTTCGGCTAAATCTGGGGCTAATAATAAAATATCTTTGAAGGCTAACTGGCTGTTTTTGAGGGAAGTTTTCACCCGAACTTTACCAATATTGTTGCTCAATTCATTGAATGAAGCATAAGTCAGTACCAATTCATCCCGCAAAATAGATTGAGGAGTTTTAAATAAGAATTTTTTTAGGAAGGTTTGTCGGTTGGTATAAGCGAAATCGGTTTGGAGGTTTTGTAGTTCAAACCCAGATTTTTCTTTAAAAGAGCTACTATAAATCCATCCTGAAATTTGATTTTCGGAATAATAAAAACGGTCAGAGTTGAGTTTTAAATTGCTAATTTTTAGATTGTTGTAATCCATGCCACGACTTTTTTTCGGGGCATTCAAATCTTGATATTGGATATTATTTCGGTCGAAAACTACTTTATCGACTAATATTTTCCAATTATTGGAAGTACTTGAAGTACTTGATTTTTCTATTTTTTTTGGCGTTTTCTTTTTCAGAAATGTTACAGTCGCATCTGTATTGAATAAATCAACGGATTTTAAATGGACTTTTTCACCCGACAAATAGAGTTGCTTTCCTTTGGCGTTGAGTCGCCCTAATTTTACGGTATTTATTAAGCCAGCCGTTTCTTCAGTGATTTTCCAAGTAATATTTTTAGCGTCTAATTCGGTAAAAGCTAAATCCATCGTATCAGATTTGGCAGTAGCTTCAGGAGAAGGTTTTGAAGGAATAGATGGGTATAAACGGAGATTCATATTTCCGCCATTGAGGTTCAATTTATCCAAATGATATTTTGAAACAGTAGGGTCAAAATCCGTGAAAGATGTCTGAGTAGTTACTAAATGCACTTTTGCATCAACTCCCGTTACGTCATCAAGGTAATTAATTGCTACATTTTTAAATTTAAGATTGGAGATTTTGTACGTTAATGGGTCGCCTTTAACGGTATCTTTAGTAGCTTGAATATCCGTTTTTTGTTGGAAAGCATTAATTAAATAGGCAAAATTAAAAGTGGTATCGGGCAGCGTTCGTTTGATATTTACTTTAATGTTTTCAAGATTAACCTCGTTAATGGCGACTTTATTTTGCAATAAACCCAACATATCCATATTCAGGTACAACCTTTGACCTGCCACTAAAGTATCACCTTTATTATCACTAAAATATACACCTTCTAATTCAACCCAATCGGGGATTTTATAGTTTATTTTCTGAATACTGAATGGTTTATCAATTTTCGTTTTCAAATAAGCATTAACCCGTTCAGTCAAAAAAGCTTGCCCAGCGGAAGTTTGTAAATAGAAAAATATTCCTACAAACAACAAAACCAAAGCAAGTAAAATGATAGCCGTTATTTTAAAAAATTGCCTCATAAATAAGGTTTAGGTTTCAAATAATTCATGGCATGAACTAAGAAGATTCTCGGTTCATGCCATGAATTATTCTTAATAATGTTTACTATCGTTTAAAAGTATTCGCTTCAAAAGTTGGATTAAACACAATGTTGGTACTCAATTTTATGTTTCTTTTGTCGATACTGCTGTAATAAGTACCCGCAGATGGATAAATGATGCCAAAATCTGAGGTGGTATAAGTGTTGTATTCCTTCGTGATTTCTTCGCCCGTTGATAATTTCTCTTTTTGTTTAGTCAATAAATTGGTAATATTATCAAAGTATAAATCGTACTTAATATCCTTGCCAGATAACTCAATGTGATGAACTCTTTGAGCACCCAAAACCTCCAAACCTACATAAGTAGCAATATATCCTTTTTCTTGGTAATTATAAAAAGGAGCAAACATATCGCTTACTTCTCTTTTCATGTTTTGCTTTTCTTTATCGTTCAAATCTTTCACGTCATACACGATAGCTTTGTCACGACTACCCGTTGGAATTTTAAAAAAACCATCCGTTGGGTTAATAGCATAGATAAAACCACGTTTCATAATAGTTTTAGTTTTGAGCATTGAAACGTCTGGAATAGACGCTTTTATCTCCATGTCATAGTCGCTGGGAGCATTTGAAACGAATGATTGCTTGATAGTATAGGTTTTTACTTTGTCCCAAAGTTCTTTTCCACCCGAAGCCTTGTAATGATTTTCAAAAATCTGGTCGGCAGTTTGTGCAAAAATATTGATAACTGATAGTGTCATCAATAGGATAATCAACGTTGTTTTTTTCATTAGATTAATAATTTTATTGGATTGCAATATTAACTATAAGACGTACTGTGTCCTACTAAGTTTCTTATTGAACACTTAAATATATACTAAAATTGTGCTAAGCATTGTTTGTTTGACGTAAAATGCCTTAAAATAGAGAATAATGAAGGAGTTGACTATTTGATTTCCCCAAAATTACCCAGATGGATTGGAGTTGTATGGTATCTTCTTGATTTTTTCGTTTTCTGGAATTTATTTTTATACCAATTTTAATCATCCGTATCCTTCTAATCCAAAAATAAAAAGGAGTTACGACGCAGTCATAACTCCTTTCTACCAAATTAATAGTGTCAAATTATCTATTCATAGAAACCAAAAACTCTTCATTTGTTCTTGTTCCTTTCATTTGCTGTTGCAAGAATTCCATTGCTTCCACAGAGTTCATATCGCTCATGTGTTTTCTCAAAATCCAAACACGTTTCAGTGTTTCTGCATCCATTAATAAATCTTCTCTACGAGTTCCCGAAGCCGTTACGTCAATCGCAGGATACATTCTACGGTTAGACAATTTACGGTCAAGTTGAAGTTCCATGTTACCCGTACCTTTAAATTCTTCAAAGATAACTTCGTCCATTTTAGAACCTGTATCAATCAAAGCCGTGGCGATAATTGTTAATGAACCACCATTTTCCACATTACGAGCAGCTCCAAAGAAACGTTTTGGTTTGTGTAAAGCATTGGCATCAACACCACCCGATAAAATCTTACCTGATGAAGGAACGACAGTGTTATACGCACGTGCTAAACGAGTGATAGAGTCTAATAGAATCACTACATCATGACCACATTCGACCATTCTTTTTGCTTTTTCCAAAACAATGCTTGCAACTTTTACGTGGCGTTCAGCTTGTTCATCAAAGGTAGATGAAATCACTTCCGCTCGTACACTACGTTGCATATCGGTAACCTCTTCTGGACGTTCGTCAATCAACAAAATCAACAAATATACTTCGGGGTGATTTTTAGAAATAGCGTTGGCAATTTCCTTTAAAAGCACGGTTTTTCCCGTTTTTGGTTGTGCCACAATCATTCCACGTTGTCCTTTTCCGATTGGGGCAAATAAATCCAAAATACGAGTTGAATATTGGTCTGGACGAGACGACAATCTCAATTTTTCTTCTGGAAAAAGTGGCGTTAAATATTCAAATGGAATTCTATCCCGAATTTCTTCCGTTGTCTTTCCATTAACAGATTCTACCCGTAAAAGAGCAAAGTATTTTTCTCCTTCTTTTGGTGGACGAATAGCTCCTTTAACGGTATCTCCCGTTTTTAAACCAAATAGCTTTATTTGCGACGGTGATACATAAATATCATCGGGAGATGCTAAATAGTTATAATCTGCCGAACGTAAGAACCCATAACCGCCATCTTGCATGATTTCCAATACCCCTTCATTCTCAATGATTCCGTCAAATTCACGAATTGCTTGATTATAAATAGGTTTCTTAAATCCACTCCCAGCTTGGCGTGATTCGGGGCGAGTTTCTGGTTCTTGAGGCAGGCCAGAAGTTTCATCAGGCGTAATAAAAGAGGTATCCACGGCAAAATCTTCTTCAATATCAGTTGGAAAATCTACAATGGGTTCTTCATCAAACTCATAGGAAATATTCTCTACATTCTCACTTGTTTTTTGGGTATTCTTGGACTCATGAACAACCTTTGCTTTAGTTGTTGCAGGTATATACGCAGGTTCAACCGCTGCATTGTTTTCGGCAGTTAATAATGCGTCGCTTTCTTCTTTCGAGATACGTTGTCTTTTGGGGCGAGGGGAGTCTGACTTTGGAGCGGTTTCTTTCCTCACCTTTCTGTCGGTTTTGTTATCTTCTTGCATAGTATTGTTACTGGCAGGTTTACGGTCTTGCTGTGGCATTACCGCTTGTTTGTTAAGTATCTTGTAGATGAGTTCTTGTTTAGGAAGGTCATTGATTTCAGGAATAGCATACCCTTGGGCAAGTACACGAAGCTCTGAAATGAGCATCATGTCTAATTCTTCAATTTTGTACATAAAGGTTAATTAATAGAAAACTGACAAAGAAAACCTTTGTGGTTTGGTGGTTAAGTAAAGAATAAATCTTTTTGAAAAAGATAGTAAAGATTAAAATCAAATTGGGAAAACTTGGGTACGAGATGGATGTTTGACGTTAATCTCTTGTTAATCAGAGTTTTAACGGAGGAAATCACAGGTAAGTGAAATGTTCTGCAATGATAATACCAATATCTGAGAATGTCAAATATTTTTGAATTTATTTAGGATTATACTGCACTTTAACTGATAAATATAGTCTTTTTACAGAAAATATTTTAAAAGATGTCTAATAATAGGAAGTGCATTTTTTTAATTAAGGATACTACACTATTTTTGCATAATAAAACAGAATTTTACGAAAATGAATCGCAAAAATATTTTAACTATCGCAGCAATTGCTTTGTTAGCTACTGCTTGTAATTATCAGAAGAATAATACTATCAAACAAGCTGACCTCAACGAGAACGATGAGTATGTTTACGGTGTACATCCAGATTCGGCTGCTCGTCAAACAAAAAATAAATATACAGCTAAACCTGAAAACGAAGTGAGAGCGATTAAAATTCGTGAAAAACTCTTCAACGATAGCACCAACGCTCAGGGAAACTAATCTAATTAAAATGAGAAATTAAGAATTGCTACGTCAAATTTTGATTTTTCACTAAAAAGCGTTGCGAAATCACTTCGTAACGCTTTTTGTATTTCAAATGATTTTAATTTGTTAAGAGGATTTCTTTCTCTTAACTCATAAACTTATAAACTTTCATGAACATTGCACTCGTAACGGGTTCTGCGGGCTTAATTGGTAGCGAAGCCGTCAATTTTTTCTCTGGTAAATTCGATTTAGTTATTGGTATAGATAACAATATGCGTCAGTATTTTTTTGGCGAAGAGGCTTCAACTGCTTGGAATCGGAGTCGTTTAGAAGAGCAATTTTCTAACTACAAACACTATCAAGCTGATATTCGTGAGGTTTCTCAATTAGAAGTAATCTTTAAAGAATACGGTACTGATATTAAATGCGTCTTGCATACAGCGGCTCAACCATCGCACGACTGGGCGGCGAAAGAACCGTTTACTGATTTTACGGTGAATGCCAACGGAACATTAAATATGTTAGAAATGACCCGTTTACATTGCCCAGAAGCAGTATTTATGTTCACGTCAACGAATAAAGTTTACGGGGATAACCCTAATTATTTGCCGTTGATTGAAACTGAAACACGTTTTGAAATAGATTCAAATCATCCGTATTTTGCTAATGGTATCGACGAAAAACACAGTATTGACCATACCAAACACTCCCTTTTTGGTGCATCAAAAGTAGCAGCGGATATTTTAGTTCAAGAATATGGTCGTTATTTTGGTATGAAAACTGGTGTATTCCGTGGAGGTTGTTTGACTGGACCCAATCACTCAGGAACGCAATTACATGGTTTCTTAGCGTATTTAATGAAATGTGCGATAACTGGTAATCACTACACTATTTTTGGTTACAAAGGGAAACAAGTACGTGATAATATTCACTCTTATGATTTAGTGAATATGTTCTGGCATTTCTACCAAAATCCTCGTGCTGGGGAGGTTTATAACGCAGGTGGTGGACGTTTTGCCAATTGTTCAATGTTGGAAGGAATTGCTATTTGTGAAGAACTGACGGGTAAAAAGATGAGTTATAGTTATTCTGAAACTAACCGTATCGGTGACCATATTTGGTATATTTCTGATTTATCTAAATTTAAAGAACATTATCCAACTTGGAATTGGACGTTTGGTTTACACGAAACCTTGTCGCAAATTCACGATGGAATTGCATCGAGATTATAGAATCAGTCATTAAATAAAAAATCCACTATTCATCAATAGTGGATTTTTTATTTACTAATTATGAACTTAGGGCAAAGGAATAATTAATTTCTCGCCCCGTTCTGCTAAATCTTTGGTTTTCTTGTTGGCATCCATTAAAGCTTGTTTACTGATTCCGTATTTTTGAGCAACTACTCTCAGAACGTCCCCCGCTCCAACGGTATGAATAGTTCTTATTTTTACATTCAATTTAGTTACTCCAACTTTAATTCCTTCTGGTTTTATACTGGGATTGAGAGCCTGCAATGCTGCTTTACTGATGTGGTAGCGGTTAGCAATGCCATAAAAAGTCTCACCTGATTGCACGGTATGAGTAATGGTTTCACCTTTCGGAATTTCAGCTTTTTTAACAACTTTTTCTTCCTCTTTGACTTTTTTACTACTTTTCTCATCGGTTAACTCAACCGCTTTTTTCTTGTCCTCTTCCTTCGGTTTTTCCTCTTTTTTCTTTTCGTCTTTTGCTACATTATCTTCGCCAGTTTCTTCTAACGGAGGAGGAATAATGACGGCATCAGCTCCATTTTGACCAGATACTGCTACTGAATTAGGGCGTTTGCTGGCCAAATCATCATCTTTTACAGAATCATCGTTCATGGATTGCCAACCCACGAAAAGGAGAGCAATGACCATTGCAATTAATACAAATAATGTAATGGTGGGAAGTTTTGAAGTTTCTTCTACGGGGCGAGGATTACGGTTTTCTTCCATAATAAATAGTAAGGATTAAGGATTGGGTAAAAGGGTAAAATTTAGCGTTTTTCCTTCAACTCCACGACCATCTCCGCTACCTTTTCACTCAATTCCGTTTTATAATTTTGCAATTTAATAGCAATTTCCTGATTTTCAATGCCTAACATCTGAATTGCTAAAATTCCTGCGTTTTTTGCACCGTTCAAAGCAACTGTTGCTACGGGTACACCAGATGGCATTTGTAAAATGGACAATACTGAGTCCCAACCATCAATTGAGTTGGATGATTTAACGGGTACGCCAATTACGGGAAGGGTTGTAACCGATGCGACCATTCCTGGCAAATGAGCTGCTCCGCCTGCTCCAGCAATGATAACCTTCACACCACGTTCACGGGCTGTTTGAGCATATTCTACCATTTTCAAAGGAGTACGGTGGGCAGATACGATGTCAATTTCGTAAGTTACGCCAAATTGTTTGCAAATTTCTACGGCTTCTTCCATGACTTTTAAGTCTGAAATACTGCCCATGATGATTCCTACCATTTTTATTTTTGAATTTTCTTACTTACAAAGTTAAATTGAAAAACCCTCTGAATTGACAAATTCAGAGGGTTTTTCAATTATGCAATTACTTTTAATGTTTCTTTTACCTTCGCTACTTTTGATTTTAGGTTTTCTAAGTCTTCATCAACGATGGTAATATGTCCCATTTTACGGAAAGGTTTGGTGATTTTTTTTCCGTACAAAAATGGATAAACTCCTGATATTGAAAGACTTTCTTCCATGCCTACGTATTTGGCCTCACCTGTATATCCGTCTTCGCCTAAGAGGTTGACCATGGCTGCTTTTGAATGTGCCGTTGTGTCGCCCAAAGGTAAGCTCAATACTGCTCGAAGATGCTGTTCAAATTGTGAAGTATGATTGGCACGAATGGTATGATGTCCGCTGTTGTGTGTTCTTGGAGCAACTTCGTTAATCAAAATTTTTCCGTCTTTTGTCAAAAACATTTCAACGGCCAATAAACCTACTATGCCTAATTTGGCCGCCGTTTCAATGGCTATCTTTTTGGCTTCGTCATGAATGCTTTCTGATACTGCAGCGGGAGCAAAAAGATATTCTACTAAATTATGAACAGGATGAAATACACATTCTACCGTTGGAAAGGTTTTTATTTCTCCGTACTCATTGCGGGCTACAATTACAGCGATTTCTTTATCAAAATCAATGGCTTTTTCTAATAAACTTGGTTCGGCAAATGCTAATGATAAATCGGCTTGAGAGGTTAGTTTTTGTACCCCACGACCATCATAACCACCTTTTCCTAATTTATTGAAAGCGGGAAGAAAATCAATATTCTTGGCAATGTCTTCGACTGAATCGGTCAGAATAAAATCTGACGTTGGCAGGTTATTATCTTTATAAAATTGCTTTTGAATACGTTTGTCTTGAATAATTTCTAAAACTTCGGGTTGGGGGAATACTTTTTTCCCTTCCGATTGAAGTTTTTTGAGTGCTTCTAAATTTACATTCTCAATTTCGATTGTAATAACATCACAATCTTGCCCAAATTGATACACTGTTTCGTAGTCAAGAAAAGAGCCAACTACAAACTCAGGAGCAATTTTTGAACAAGGAGCGTCAGGGTCGGGGTCAAGCGACTTTACGTGAATATCTAAATCCATAGCGGCTTGGAGCAACATTTTACCTAATTGTCCACCACCTAATAAACCTAATTTTTGCATTTTTTGAGGAAATACCTTATTAATTTCCCCAAAATTACGCTGAAATCTCTAAACCTTCTTAAATTTGTAAAAATAGAATTAACCAGCGATGTTCAAAATCGTTTTGTATAAGATGAAAAATTTAGGAAATCTCCGTTTTGGAATACTTTCAGGAATGATATTATTGGCAGCAATTAGCCGTTTTTTACCAGTTGCGATGCCATCATTGTCAAATTTCTCACCAGTTGGGGCAATGGCATTATTTGGAGGAGCTTATTTTGCCAAAAAATCATGGGCTTTTGCCGTTCCATTATTTGCTCTTTGGGTATCTAATTTGGTCTTGAATAACTTTTTCTATAAGCAATATTATCCATCGTTTTCTTTTGGATTTGAAACAACGGTATTCATTAGTATCGCTTTTGTGGTATTAGTGGGAATTGTACTTTTGAAGAAAGTTACGATTACTAATTTGCTATTAGCTAATTTGGTAGGAACAGTTGGTTTCTTTTTAATCTCAAACTTTTTTGTGTGGAATAGTGGTCAAATGTATCCTTTAACTACTGAAGGTTTAGTAGCTTGTTACACGATGGCATTGCCATTTCTGAAAAACTCATTATTGAGTAATCTTTTATTTTCAGGTGTTATGTTTGGAATGTTTGAATACGCAAAAACGCAAGTAAAAGAATTAGCGGTTGTTCGTGCATAAGTAGCTTTAGGCAAATAAGCTTGAAATATACAAAAAAAGTCATTCAAGTTTTAGTAACTATTTAACAAAAGTAAAAGCCTGCAAACTTTAAAAGTTGCAGGCTTTTTTGTAAGAATCAAAGTAGGAATTTGGATTCATTGGATTTTAAAATCCCTAAAATATTTAATCCACTAACTCCTAAAATCTATTTCTGTCTAAAGAAAATCTGAATTGGTACACCTGTAAAGTCAAAGTGTTCACGCATTTGGTTTTCCAAATAACGCTCATAACTCTCACGAATATATTGTGGCAAATTACAGAACATCACAAACGATGGTGCTTTGGTTGGTAATTGCGTCATATATTTAATTTTGATATATTTACCTTTCCATGCTGGCGGTGGATAATTTTCAATCACCTTCAACATCACATCATTTAATTTAGAAGTAGGAATACGCTTAGTTTTGTTTTCATAAACTTCCAAAATCTTCTCAACCGCTTGGAAAATACGTTGTTTTTCCTTCACCGACGTAAAGATAATTGGCATATAATTAATAGGAGCCATACGCTGACGAATTGCATCTTCCATATTTTTAGAAGTCATCGAATCTTTTTCCACCAAATCCCACTTATTGATCATCAAAACGATTCCTTTTTTTGCACGGTCAGCCATTGAAACAATAGTCATATCCTGTGCTTGTAAGCCCGTTTGCATATCAATGGTTGTGGCATCAATCAAAATCACGGCAATATCACATTCTTCCATCGCTTTGATGGTACGCAAGAAGGAATAATATTCAATGTTATCCTCCATTTTAGCTTTCCGTCTGATACCTGCGGTATCAGTAATGATAAAATCTTTCCCAAAAAGGCTATAATGGTTGTCAATTGCATCACGAGTTGTTCCTGCAATATCCGTTACAATACTTCTTTCTTTCCCTAAAAGAGCATTCAAGAATGATGATTTTCCAACGTTTGGTTTTCCAAGAATTGCAATTTTAGGAATTCCCGCTGTTGGGTTTTCGTAAGGCTCATCTGGAAAATGACTTACCACAGCATCCAATAAATCTCCCGTTCCCGAACCACTTTCTGCTGCAATAGCATAAGGTTCGCCCATTCCTAACTCGTAAAACTCAACAGCATCCATCCCTTTTTCGTAGGTATCGGCTTTGTTGGCAACGATATAAACTGGTTTTTTTGACTTACGAAGCACTTTTGCGAAGTCTTTGTCTAAGTCTGTTACGCCAGTAGAACAATCTACCACGAAAAGACAAACGTCTGATTCTTGGATGGCAAGTTCAACTTGCTCACGGATTGCTCCTTCAAAAACGTCATCAGAACCGTGAACGTATCCGCCAGTATCAATAATGGTGAAAAACTTACCAATCCACTCTCCGTATCCGTAGTGGCGGTCACGGGTTACACCCGAAACGTTGTCCATGATTGCCTTTTTCTGTTCGATAAGGCGATTAAAAAGTGTTGATTTACCCACGTTTGGGCGACCAACAATTGCAACAATATTTGACATTTTACTTGTTTTTTGAGCTGTTCCCTATAAACTATTTGTGATTAATTAACTGAAATTCAGTATTTTAATCGTAGCTTATAAGCACCTCTTTGTTAAATTAATATACTTTTAATGTAGGGGTAGAAGAATGGTAATTATTTTATTTTATAACCTATTTCGAGCGATATGAGAGAGTATTTCTCTGTTTTATAATCAGCCAAATCTCCTCTGATTCGATTTACTGGACTGTATTCATACCTAAGGTTAACAAAAAGTTTTTTTGTTGTTAATGTTGCTTCAATAGGAATTACAGGTATTAAGGGTTTATAATATCCATTAATTGATGTACCCAGTGATGTTTGGTTAATTAAATTATAGTTCGTGCGTGAGTCTAAAAGAACTTTTAGTCCTAAGCCAGTACCTATTAAAAAGTGTTGGGTTAAAGAATAATTAATCGTGCTAATAATTCCTACGTTCAAGTCACGTGTAACTCCATTAACATTTCCTAATGATTGGCCACTTGGGTCAGTCATCATAATAGGAGAGTCTTTAAATTTGTTAAATGTAATCCCTCCAGTATTTTTAAGAACCCAATTTTCACTTAAAGGATTTAGTAAAGTTGCCCCAATTCCAAATCCACCAATTGAAAATGGAT
>JAZKDE010000035.1:0-4723 GCA_040387735.1 Bacteroidota bacterium | reverse complement strand
AACTCCTTGTGATGAATTTGTAGGAAAATAGACATTCAAATTTGCCGTGACATATAATTCAGGCTTTAATTTTTGAGAAAAAGAGTTTGAGGTACAAGCAAATACAACAACAGTCATAAGTAAGAAAACCTTTTTCATAGAACAATAATTTTTTTAGTTATAGTTGTTGTAGAAGTTTGTAAAATAACTGTGAAAATACCGTTTCCTTCTCTATTAGCTTTTACGTTTATATTAAGGTTTTTTACAGACTTTCTGGAAATGGTATTCGTAAATATTTTTAACCCTTCTGGGTCAAAAATATTTAATTGATAATCATACTCAGATTCATTGCTAACCCCTATTCCAATACTACCGTTGTTAGGGTTGGGATAAACCATAAGAATGTTAACAGTAGTAGATAAAGATTCTTCTGCTTTATCTTTACAGCCAATTATTGGTGTAAAAAAAAATAGTAGATACACTATTAACTTAATATTCTTCATGTATTTATGAGATATATTGTATGTCAAAAACTACTTTTAAATATATTCGCTAAGCTCTTTTCTCTAATCTCAATCCCCACCATACCCAAACATTCGTAATTTCTGAGCTTTTTGTCTCCAATCGGGTTCTACTTTGATGAATTGCTCCAAGAAAACCTTTTTACCAAAGAATTTTTCCATTTCTTCACGGGCTTGTGTACCTACTTTTTTAATAGATTCACCTTTATGACCAATTAAAATGGCTCTTTGTGTTACTCGTTCAACATAAATTTCGGCTGAAATTCTAATTAATTTTTCTTCTTCCTTAAATGCCGCAATTACGACTTCGCAAGAATAAGGCACTTCTTTTTTATAATTTAAAAATATCTTTTCTCTTAAAATCTCCGAAGCAAAAAAGCGTTCGGGTTTATCCGTTAATTCTTCTTTATCGAAAAATGGCGGATGTTCTGGCAATTTTTCCACGATAGAATCAAAAATTGCTCCTACATTTTGCTCTTTCAAAGCAGAAATCGGAATGATTGCTTGCGTCGGGAAGCGTTCACGCCAATGAGCAATTTTCTCTTGAATTTGTTCTTCCGTGGCTAAATCTATTTTATTAATCAACAATAATACAGGAACGTGGTCAATTCGAGCAAGTTTGTCAATTACATCATCTTCATCGTATTTTTCAAAAATATCGGTTACAAACAAAATCACATCGGCATCTTCCAACGAACTATGCACGAAAGTCATCATTGATTTATGTAACTCATATTTGGGCAGAATAATTCCTGGCGTATCAGAGTAAACTAATTGAAAATCAGTACCCTTGTGCGTTCCATTCAAAATACCCATAATACGGTGACGGGTAGTCTGAGCCTTTGAGGTGATGATACTGAGGCGTTCACCCACCAAAACATTCATTAAGGTCGATTTACCCACGTTAGGTTTTCCAACGATACTGACGAAGCCTGCTTTATGATTGATTTGTTCCATTTGTGTAAGTATAATGCAAAACAAAAAAGCGTAACTACTTTTTCTGAGTAAGTTACGCTTTTATTTAGTAGCAGGAACAGGACTCGAACCTGTGACCTTTGGGTTATGAGCCCAACGAGCTACCTACTGCTCCATCCTGCGGTGTTGTTTCCATTTGATTGGACTGCAAAGGTACGGAAGTTTTTTGATTATGCAAGCTCTTGATTGAAAAAAAAGTATTTATTTTTAAAATCACTGAATATTAGGGTTAATATCTTCGGCTTCGCCAATTTCAATTAAACGATCGAGAGTTAGTTTGCAGAGTGTGAACCATGATTTTAAGGTTTCTGTGTCAGATTCTACCCCTAATTTTGTTAAAACTACATAAAATGGATTTGGCACATCACTTTCTGCGAAGAAAAATAGTGAGTCATGTCTCTTTATCGAAAGAATTGATTCACTTGTATTTACAACCTTGAAAGTATTTTCTTTAACAATAGATGAGACAAAAAAAGATTTTACTTTCTGTTTATCATTTGATTTTACATATATTCTATCATCAAACTCAAACTCCCCAATTTCAATATCATTAAATCCAATTTTCTTTACTAAATGAGTAAAAAAGTTTTCAGAAGAGATTGAAAAAGTGAATCCACTTGTAGATGTGAATTGAGATTTCATTCTGGTATACTTTGTATTACTCTTTCCTGTATTAATTGTATGTGTACCTAAAACAATTTTAGTTTTACCGTACTTTAATATCACTTTATCTTTATTCCAAAAACCTCCATCAACAAACACCCCACCAATTTCTTGTGCTAATAATTGCCAGTTCTTTTTGACATTAGATTCTACAATGTTTGAAAATTGACTCATTATATTTCGGGATTTACTTCTTGAGCTTCACCAATTTCAATTAAACGGTCGAGAGTTAGTTTGCAGAGGGTGAACCATGATTTTAAGGTTTCATTATCTGCAATGCCTCCTTCTCTTTCAAAAACTATCCAAGACGTATAAGGAGAAGTACTTTGTGTTGAAAAGAAGGAATTATTATTTGTTACTTTAATTTTTATTCCTCCCGTTTCATAAGTTAGCTATTTCAAAATAGTATTTTCTGATATCAGAACTTAAAAAAATATCAAGTTTTTCTTTATCATTTGACTTTAGATTAAACTCATTATCCTATTTTTGTCTCCAATTTCAATATCATTTATTCCGAAAGCTTTACCTGCAAATGTAAAAGCGTTTTCTAATGAAATATAAAATTGAAATTCACTCGCAGATATAAATGGGCATATTATACGAGTTCGGATATATTGATACTTTTTTAGAGCATTGCGAGCATCCAATAATATGGTTGTATTTCGATAGCTGAGAACTACTTTATCAGAATTCTATAGACCTCCTTCAACAAAAGTTGCCTGAATTTCATGAGCTAATAATTTCCAATTTTTTTTCACCATTGGAAACATAATATTTGTCCTTAAACTCATCGTATAAGGCAAAAAAACTAATCCTGCGATTTCAAACTCATCATCAACTCTTTCGCTTTTTTTACATTTGGATTCACTTTGTCGCTTTCTACTAAGCCATCACGCAGGCGAACGATGCGGTGAGCGTATTGAGCGATATCATCTTCGTGCGTTACCATTACGATGGTGTTACCTTTTGAATATAATTGGTCGAATAAATCCATGATTTCGTAAGAAGTCTTGGTATCCAAGTTTCCTGTGGGTTCATCGGCTAATAGAATTGATGGATCGTTTACCAAAGCACGAGCGATGGCAACACGCTGGCGTTGCCCACCCGAAAGTTCGTTTGGTTTGTGATGAGCCCGATTTTCAAGTCCAACGCCTTTGAGGGTTAGCATGGCTTTTTCGATTCTATCGGCTTTGTTATAACCTGCATAAATCAATGGCAGAGCTACATTTTCAAGCGACGATTGACGGGGTAAAAGGTTGAATGTCTGGAAAACAAACCCAATTTCTTTGTTACGAACCGTTGCCAATTCATTTTCGGTCATTTGGCTAACATCTTGATTATTAAGAATATAACGCCCAGAAGTAGGGGTGTCTAAACAGCCCACGATGTTCATTAAAGTAGATTTTCCTGAACCAGAAGGCCCCATAAAAGCTACGTATTCACCTTTGTTGACCGAAATGGTGATGTCTTTGAGAGCTTGGATAATTTCCTCGCCCATTACGTAACGTCTTGAAATATTGGTAGTTTGTATTATTTCCATTGATTCATAAAATTTAAAACAAACTTAATAATTTACTGAAAACCAGCACCTGCCTTTTCGATGGATTGTATTTTGGCTTGATAGGTAGGTAAAAAACGCTGATAGTCGGTTGGGGATAGTTTTTGGAGTATGGCTAAACCGTCATTTGCGTAGTCTTTCATACCGATTGTTAGGGCTTGTAAAATGTATATTTCGTATAATTTTGGAGAATCCTTTCGCCATGAGATTGCTCGCATTACGGCATCGTAGGCTTTTTCGGGTTGTTTATTTTTATTGAAAATTTCTACGGCTTTTTCAACAACTGTCTCGTTGAGTGGATTTTGCTTTAATCCCAAACCTGTAGGGTCTGCTATTTTAGAAATATCTATGGTTGAAGCTGCTTCTTTCTTCAAAAATGTATTCAATAATAAGGCGTAATATTTTCCTTTTTTATCAGTAGAATCGCCCAATGACCATGCCTGAAAATTTTGAAAAGCCAAGAGTTTGTCTCCCTGATAATAATCTTGCAGAGCGTTGGCGAAAAGCAAATCTTCGGAAAGCGACTCGTTGTCTTCTAATTCTGATAACCTTCTGAATGGTAAAGGTTTACCGTTAGATTTTTGATATAGTGACTGGTTGTAAATCCACGCAAAATCCGAAGCGTTTAAAGTTGAATCAGGAGAAAATGCTCCATTCCAATCTTCAATTTTAACAGATGATTTTTTTTTCGTAGTAACGTTACGCAAAGCCAATAAATTAGCTTGATACGAATTATATTTTAAATCTTGGGCATGATTAATTACTTCCTCAATTGCCTTGTCTTTTCCGTTAGTTGCCCAAAATGCTAATAAATTACTGGCGGGTACTTCCGATTTTTGGGCATTTTTTACTGCCATTTCGTAATAAATAACGGTTGAATCGGGTAGTTTTGATTTGTTGTAGAGATAGGCTAAATTATTCTGTAATTCTCCCGATTTGGGGAATTTTTGTAAGCCTTCTTTTAAAACGAAAATAGCGTCAAAAAAATGGTCACCATCGTAAAAAGATCGACTTAATCCTTCATAAG
>JAZKDE010000034.1:0-6756 GCA_040387735.1 Bacteroidota bacterium | reverse complement strand
ATCCTTGAACATGAAGTTACGCTGAATGCGGATAAATTTTTACCCGTTGATAAAGGCTTAATTCCAACGGGAGAACTTCGTGCGGTGACAGGAACGGTATTTGATTTTACGAAACCAACCGTTATTGGGAAAGGAATAAATGAAGTAAAAGACGAGCAAATTGTATTGGGTGGCGGCTATGACCACGCTTGGATTTTGAACAAAAAAGAAGCCAATGAATTAAGTCTTGCGGCTACAGTTGTTGAAAAAACTTCGGGTCGTAAAATGGAAGTCTTAACGACAGAACCAGCAATTCAGTTTTACACAGGTAACTTCTTGGATGGAAAATTGACTGGAAAAGGTGGCGTTAATTATCCAAAACGTTTTGCTTTATGTCTTGAATCAGAACATTATCCAGATTCACCAAATCAAGCGGCTTTCCCAACGACAGTTTTAAAACCAAACGAAACTTATAAAACGACTACGATTTATAAATTTTCGGTTGTGAAATAAGAGATTGAGTGGCGTTTTAAAAAAGAGACTTGATTCAATTTTGAATCAAGTCTCTTTTTTAATTTCAAATTTATCCAAATCCAAAAAGTTGAATTAATTTTTTAAGATATTATCAACATTCATTGTCGTTGGATAAAGTAAAAAGTTTCGTCTTCGCCTTCTCGACACGGGTAAAATAACTTTATTGGCGATGACTACAAAGTTGTTACCAGTTTCAGTGATATATTTTCGATTCACTAAAAATTTTCTACTAATTCGGGTAAAGTTTTGATTTTCTATTTTTTGCTGAATAAATGAGAGTGTTCGGGCCAAGACTTTTTTTTTCCTGGATTTGAAATGAATCCATGTATAATTGACATCGCCCTCAAAAAACAGAATTTCATCAATGCAAACCGTTATTTGAGTGCTAATATACAGGAGATTTTCTGGTTGAATTAGAGTGTCTTTTTGCATCTGTTGACTTAGGCAAGTGTATTATGCTTCAAAATATTTTATAAAATTCCAATGGCCTTCGCCGCAATAATACCAACAATCACCTTTCTATAATCAAAACGAGAATAGGTGCGGATGTATGGTTGATAATTAACGTCCCACGTACCTTCTCTCGTCCCCGCAATAAGTTTTGGGTTATCGTAGTTTACGGTTCCCGGTATCCAAATGACGTTTAGAGAATTCACTTTGTCAACAAATTGATACCCTGGAAAAGGAACAAAATTATCTTGTTCTTGGAGAGTAACGATTTTCATTGCATCATACCGTTTGTTTGGCTCCCACATTGTATCTGTGAAAGTATCGCCTTCGTAGATAAATTTATATCCTGCTGCGGGTTGCCATAAACCTTCTTCATGGTCAGAGAATGCTTTGAAATCAGGGTGTAAAATACCTTCTTGCCAAATTGTTTCCAGTCCTTTTGATTGGTCTATTATTTTATAACCAGGTAATGCCTCCCAAATGCCTTCATTTTCAGTAGTTTGGACTTTAGAATCAGGATGGATTATACCTTCTTGCCACTGAACATCTGTATTGAGCCAAAAAAATCTTGAACCAGTACTGGTTGTTCCTTCCCAAGTATAACCACTTTCGGGTTTTGACATAAATAAACCTGCAAGTTTCACTTTTTCATTTAGGACGATAATTAGATGCCAACCTATCGAAATGAGCAAAATAATTCCGATTTGTTTTTTGTACTTTTCCATTATTAGTGATTTTGATTCTTTGTTAAAATTTCACCGACAGCCCTATTCTTGATGATGAAAGTCCTGTGTATCCGAGTTCAGCAAAGGCTCCAATTTTAGGCGTAAAATAGTATTTGCCACCAATGAAATAATTAAAGAAAAGCCCACTATTGTAATTATAGCCGTATCCGTAACCATATCCATAACTGGAATCATCCCAACGAAATCTCTGATAACCCAGTCCAACACCAGCGTATAAATCTACCTTATCTTCATTAATTTTGAAAAGTTTATTTACGTGATAAGAGCCTCTAACTCCAAGATAATAAGCGGAATATCCCCATCGGTAACTGGATGTATAATAGCCGTCGTAGTTACCTGAATTATAATCAAATTGAACCCCAACGCTGATGTCATCACTTACGCCAGATTCGTAACTTAGTCCAATTGGATTTCCGTAGTAATAAGACGATAACCCAATTCCAACATTTAAGAGTTTATCACCTTTTTGGTAGCCATTTCCTCCTGAATACCTTACTGTTTGGGTTCTCTGTGGTGCAGGTGTGCTGACATATCTTGGAGCAGGCGTTGGCGTTGCTCTTGGTGGCGGTGTAGGTTGGGTTGCAACTGCTGCTGGTGGAGTTGTTTTTCTTTTAACTGGTGCTTTTTTCCCCTTGCCACTTGAAGTTCCTTGATAAACTTGCGAATAAATGTCTGAGTACGAAAGCACGAATAGTAGAAGAAACACAGTTTTAATTGATATTTTCATTAGTGTTATTTGTTTAAAATGATGTCTATAATTTTTTAAAATCACTGTATTGACCATTAACCGTAAGCGTATAATTACCAGAGCCTTGGTTTTTGCCAGGGGCTACTACAATTCTATACTCGCCCTTTGCCATATTTTGTTTTATTAACACCTCGTTGTTGGATGCTACAACGGAATACATAATTCTGCTACCCGTTGAAGTTTGTAAATCAATAAAACCTTTGGCATCCGCTGAGGAAAGTTCCATGTCCAATGGGGCTGAATTGGCGGTTAATTGTAAAGCGTAAGTGTCTGATGAACTATTATTTGCCCAGTTCCCTTTGATAGTTGTTACTTGTGAAACGACTCGTTGGAGATTTTGTACTTTTCCAAAAACATTTAAGTGATAATTACCCACTCCACCCCGTATATCAGTAGCAGACATGATGGTATAAATCCCTTTTTTCACAGCGAGGGTTTTAAACCTATACCTTTCACTAAAAAAACTATTGGTAAGTTTTTGACCGAGAGGGTCATAGATAAGTAATTCAATATTGGTATCCGAAGACTCAAGTTCTATATCAACGCTGAAATTGTCTTCAGTTACTTCAAAAGTATAGAAATGGTTTTTAAATGTGTAAACATTCCCACCACCACCCGATGCTCCGAAGTTTTGAGTGTTAGATTGTAATATTTGACTTGGAATTTTCACGGGGTCACCAAGAATACCTTGAATGATAAATGAAAATTTTCCAACTGCACGACGGTCGGCACATACGACTAAACGGTATTTTCCCGCATTCAGTGTATAAGTTTCCGATTCTAAACGACTTACAGACGAGTTGTCTATTCGAGTTCCATTCGGGTCGAATAGGGCAAACTGCACGTTAATTTCTTTTGAGGATAAATTAATATCCACTTTCTGGTTATTTCCGCCGACTTCAAAATTGTACTGGAAATTCTTAAAACTATCAAAGTTACCTGTACCGCCCGCACCTCCTACGGTAGAAACCCATTCTCCGCCAATAGTTCTTGCTTTTAGAGGAGCCGTAGTTGGGTCTTCTTGTTCTACGGCCTTTTTACTACATCCAAGTAATAACCCCAGTGTTAATAGAATATATAAATTTTTCATTGAAATGGGAATGTAAGTATAAGGTTTAAAATTTGATATAAATCTTACCCTAAATTCCTTTCCTAAAAAGTCTTCCTTGACGAAAGCCCTATTTAGCTTGACCAAACTCGTGTTTGGCTTGACCAAGATTATTATTTTAAAATTTCTTCTATAAGTCCTTCATATTTATATATTTAACAAGTATTTTTCCTAAAAAAAATATGGTGTTCTGTCGTTGCGTAAAAATGAATCTTCCTATTTTATTGATTTTGCTGAACTTGACTTTGAATGTTTTCAGTCAAGATAATTCTCCTCTTGAAATAGAAAAACGTAGATATGCTAATTCCCTTTTGCAATCCGCCATTGCTGAAAAAGACACGCTTCAATTGGCGGAGGCTTATTATTTATTGGGGAAAATAGAGGCTTCAAAACTTAATATTTTACAATCAAACAAACTGTTTTTGAAGTCTCTGAAAATACAGGAGCAGGGAAATGATAATTATAAAATCGGGCGACTTTATTTACGACTTTTTGAGAACGAATTTGAACAAAATCATACAGAAGATGCTCGTAAATACATTCAAAAAGCAATGGTTTATTTCAAGAGACTAAATTCACCGAAAGAATTAAAAGCCTGTTATACGGCTCTTGGGCAAATATTTGTCGGAAATGGGAAAATGACTACTGGGATAATAAAATCCAATCTTGATAGTGCTTTGTATTATTTTGGTAAGGCGGAAATACTGTCTCTATTAGAAAATGATGAACTTGAAATAGCCCGAATACGACTACAAATTGGGGCGATTTATATCCAACTAAAAGATAAAAGAGCGATTGAATACCTTGAAAAATCGCTACTTACCCACAAAAAATATCAACAGCAAGGCCCTCTTATACAGTGTATGTTGGCAATGGTTAATGCGTATATTGCTAATAATCAGTTAGATAAAGGATTTGAGATGATTCAAGAAGTTGAGCAAAAGAAGGCAAACGGCTATTCTTTTACGAAGGATAATATTATGACTCTTGAGGGATGTTATTCCAGTTATTACCAAATGAAAGGCGATTGGAGACAGGCTTTTACTCATTATTATCAACTCAAAGAATATCAAGAAAAATCTATTTTATCTGACCGTGAAGGAGCAGTAAGTGATTTAAATATTGCTTACGAAACCTCTAAAAAAGAGAAACAAATTGCGGAACAAAAAAGGGAAATAGAACTGCAAGACGAAATCGTATCACTTCAAAAACGCTTTTTGTGGTTGGTTTTATCGCTCTTGATTTTAACTATTGCCGTTGGTTATGTTTTCTTCCGTCTTTACCGAAAAAATCAAGATCTGAATAATAGAAATGCTATTTTATTACAGGAACAAAATCATCGAGTAAAAAATAATTTGCAGGTAATTTCAAGTTTATTAAATCTCCAAGCTAATCTTTTAGAGGATGAAAAAGCGAAACAAGCAGTTGATGAAAGTCAATTAAGAATTGAAGCTATTACGATTCTGCATCGACAATTGTATGACAATCCAAAGACTTTGGATAAGATTGACATGGAAATTTTCATTACAGATTTAACTGAAATTATTCTTCAGACTTATGGCCTAATGAATGTTGAGGTTGAGTATAATATCACTTTTAGAGAATTAAGTACCGATAAAACGATTTTTATTGGTCTATTAATCAATGAGTTATTGACAAATGCTTGCAAGTATTCATTAAAAGATAATGATGAGCCACTTTTGCAAATCTCCTTTTTTGAAAAAGCTAATAACATCATTTTGAAAGTAAAAGATAATGGAAGAGATAGAATTTTATTTACTGAAAATACCCTCGAATTAGAGCAAAAAAAGCAATCATTTGGGATTAAATTAATTAATATGATGGTTTTACAATTGAATGGAACAATTGAATACCAATATGATAATGGTTCAGAATTTACCTTGAAATTCAGAGAGTTTTAAAATATCCCTAAGCCAATGATGAATGAAATAAAAATTATTATCGTGGAGGACGAAGTTATTACTGCCACCGATTTGAAAGAAACTTTGGAAAAAAGCGGACATAAAGTAATTGCTTTAGCGAGAAGTCACGCTGAAGCAATTACTGCCATAGAAAAGCAAACGCCAGAGTTGATGATTATTGATATTAGACTCAAACATTCATCTTTTGATGGGATTGAAATTGCCGCAGAGATTGGTAAGATTTATTCAATTCCTTTCGTATTTTTAACTGCGAATGCTGAATTGAAAACTTTCCAACGAGCAAAGTTGACCAATCCTGCCGCTTATTTACTCAAACCTTTTCGACATAAAGAATTAGTTTTTCAGGTTGAACTTGCTTACAACCATTTTATGGCGAATAAAAAGGACGAAAATAACCCGATATTATCCGATAATATTTTTCTCCCAATTGAGAAAGGTCACCAAAAAATAGTAAAAAGTGAAGTGTTATTTTTGAAAGCCGAAGGGGCTTATGTAAACGTATTTGTGAAAGATTTGAAAGCTCCGTATCTATTTTCGATGAACCTTGGTTATTTATCGCAATATTTTAATTCATCAAATTTTTACCAGATTTCACGGTCGTACATTATCAATCTTGATTATTTGAATACCTTTGACTCTGAGTCTGTTACGCTAAATTTTCACGAAGGGAAAATTCCGATACCACATAATAAAAAAGGAGAACTCATTAAGAGGTTGGCTGTCATTAAAACGCCTTAAACCCATCATATACCCCATCATGTTAAAACGTTACTTTCTGCCACTATTGCTCATTTTTTCTAATCAGGTTATTGCTCAAATTCAAATTAGAGGCAGTATAAAAGATGCGATTTCTTCCAAACCACTCATTGGCGTAAGCGTGATGGTAAAAGGTAAACAAATTGGTACTATCACGGACAAACACGGAGATTTCCAACTATCGACTTCGCAGCCGCTTCCGTTTAGACTTTCCTTTTCATCTATTGGCTACAAAACGCAAGAGTTAGGCGTTAATGAAACAAAGAAAAATCTATTAATATTACTTCAAGAAACAGCTACATTAACTCCTGAGGTTGTGGTTTCAGCTTCCCGAATGGAAGAATCTTCACTGACGGCTCCAACTACCATTGAAACGATGAATGTGAAAACCATTCGAGAGAGTACCGCTTTGAATTTTTACGATGAAATACGAAACCTCAAAGGCGTTGATTTTACTACGAATTCTGTCTTTTTTAGCTCTGTAAATATTAG
>JAZKDE010000033.1:71227-86696 GCA_040387735.1 Bacteroidota bacterium | reverse complement strand
TTGGTAATTGATTGTCGTTTAACTTCCCGAAAGTTTTAAACTTTCGGGAAGTTTCCACAAGTAAAATATGCTTACTTCATTATTTTCTATTGCAAAGCCGCAACGCCAGGCAATACTTTACCTTCCATGTATTCCAACAAAGCACCACCGCCCGTTGATACATACGATACACGGTCGCCGTAGCCTGCATTGTTCACCGCAGCGGCAGAATCTCCACCACCAATTAATGAAAATGCACCGTTTTCTTCCGTAGCTGTAACCACTGCATCCGCAATAGCATTTGTTCCGTGAGCGAAGTTAGGAAATTCAAAAACGCCCATTGGACCATTCCAGAGTACAGTTTTTGAAGATTCTATAACCGTTTTGAATAATTTTGCCGTTTCTGGACCAATGTCCAAACCTTCCCAACCGTCTGGAATTTCACCAGTGGCTACTACTTGACGATTCGCATCATTAGAGAACTTATCAGCACATAAATTATCAACAGGCATATAGATTTTAACGCCTTTTTCTACTGCTTTTTTCAAAATTTCTTTCGCCAATTCTACTTTATCAGGTTCACAAATTGACTTTCCGATTTTACCACCTTCTGCCAAAGTGAAAGTATAAGTCATACCACCACCGATGATAAGATTGTCAACTTTATCTAATAATTTCTCAATTAATAAGATTTTATCCGAAACTTTTGACCCACCCATAATAGCGGTGAATGGTCTTTCAGCGTGTTCTAATACTTTTTGTGCATTGTCAATTTCAGCTTGCATAACAAAACCACAAATTCTATCTTCAAAAAATTGACCGATAACCGCCGTTGAAGCATGAGCTCTATGAGCAGTTCCGAAAGCGTCATTCACCCAAACATTGCCTAATTTTGACAATTTCTCAGCAAATGCTACATCACCTTTTTCTTCTTCTTTATAAAAACGAAGGTTTTCTAACAACAAAATTTCACCAGGCTGTAAAGCGGCCGCTTGGTCAATGGCAGATTGCCCAATACAATCATCTGCAAATTTTACTGGACGACCAAAAACGACTGAAAGTGGTGTAACAAGGTGTTTAAGTGAATATTTATCTATTGGACCATCTTTTGGACGACCTAAGTGCGACATCAAAATTACTGAACCTCCATCGTTCAAAATTTTGTTGATAGTAGGAATAGTAGCTTTGATACGAGTATCGTCTGTAATTTCAAAACGTTCGTTCAAAGGAACATTAAAATCTACACGAACTAAGGCACGTTTGCCAGCAAAATTGTAAGAGTTGACAGTTTTCATTATCAGTTATCAGTTAATAGTTATCAGTCATCAGTTAAAAGTGACAATATTCCAAAAACGGTTGAAAGAATTGGTTTCTTTTGCCATTTTTGCTTACTGTTTACTGATTACTGTTTACTGATAGCAAATATACATTTTTGAAAAGAATTCACGAAATAAGTCAATAAAATGAGTGTTTTTCCTTAAATAAAATGTGATTTATTATAAAATTTGTTTGTATTTTAATATTCTCCCCCAGCACCACCACCGCCAACGTCGCCACCACCAAAACGAAAAGTATCTCCTTGTTGCGGAATTTTAGATTGTATCACTTGTGACATAAACAACGCCTCCAGATTCATTCCTTCTCGTTCATCTTCTGGTTCATAAGTAAAACCAAATTTATTGGTGCGGAGGTAATAAATTAATCCGCCAGCGAGAGCCATTAATAAAACTCCGCCCAAAGTCAGGGCAATTTCTACGGGTAATACCGCAAAATAATAACGATACGTAAAAATAGAAAAAGCCAAAGTTATCATTCCTAAAATCATGATTAATCGGTCCCGATCACGAAGTCCAAAATAGATAAAAGCCACTGGAATAATTAAAGTAAAAAAATAAAACATTGGAGCAAAAGCAACTTGTGGAGAAATTGCTCCCGATAAATTATTGATTAAGGCGTTTCCTTCTCTAACAACCAAATAATTTCCCCCCAAATAAAAGGTGACAAGTGAAAGCGTTTTCAGAATGGTTAGACAATTTTCATAGTACAAAAAATCATGGCGAGTGCTGAGTTTCTTGACTAAAAAATACGCCCCAATTGAATAAAACATTATTATAAATGGCAAAAAAGTTTTACCCCAAGCTACCATTAAAGCAACACTTATGATGATGGCAAAAAATAAAAAATACATCAGGGTACAAACAACGGAATCGGCGTAACGAATAGTCGCAAGGACAAAAAGAGGAGAGAAAATCAATAAAAAAAGCCAAGTAGGAGGGTGGACGTTCTCGAAAATTAGAAAAATGGCAGTACAAAATGCACTTAAAGCCATGTAAAGCAAGGCATTATCCACGCCAGAATGATAGAGTTTATTACTTTTAATGAAGTTTTCGAGTAAGAAAATAAAGACAATTCCCAATATTAAACCTTCAATAATGATTGCAAGATTGAAGTTATTGCCAAAAACGCCTAAGAATAAAGCAGAGATAATTCCACCCGAAAAACAGGTTGCTAAAATGGTGAAAATAAACAATCCAATCTTGAGAAAAACGTTAGGGTCATAATAATCCAAAGGGTATACTCTCTGAATTTTAGCGAATTGTTCTTTATTGAAAAAACCTTTTTTTTGCCATGTTTCGGCAGTTTTTTGAATAAAACTATGTTCAGACCATTCAGATTTATAGGCTTTCATGGTTTTGGGGTTTGAATTTTGTCATTGTGAACGCAGTAAAGCTGATGAAAAATGGTTGAATATTTTTAAATTATCTGCTTTGTCGTTGCTTCGTACCTCGCAATGACAAAACCTATGGTTAAACCCGTTTATAAACGCCATTTTCAACCAATTTATAACGTCTTTCCAAAGCTGGAATCCGCTTAAATAATTTGGGAGCAAGATTTACTTTGTCAATAATTATTTCGGGAGGATCTTTCTCGAAATTGCGGAGAATACTGATAACATTATCGTAATTATCGAGGTTTTCTAATTCGTATCGAGCTAAATTCCAGTTCAAATATGGCGTGGCAGCGTAGTTGTTTTTGTATTCTTCCATGCCATCGCCCAAAACTAAAACTCGCTTATTTTTGATTTTTGCGTCGGGATTATCACCTAATTTTAAGTTCTTCAATTGTACAAATCGTTCTGAACCTGTGGCATAAACGGCTTGATAATGAATTAATAAAATTGTTCCGAAAGTTCCCAGGAATATCAACTCTGCCAACCATTGTTTTTTGAACGTATTGAAAAAATTGATGGTAAAAAACGCTAAAGCAGGAACAAAAATGATGAATTGCATCGGAGCTAAAAATGGCATTAATCCAATAGAAATCAGCCCTGCAATTGCCCAAAGCATCATTACTTGTTGGCATCGTACCTGAAAATTATTAAATCCAATGGCATTTACCAATCTTAAAAAACCTAAAATACCTAAACCAAAGGGCAATAATAGGGTGACTAAAAGTGAGCGAAAGTCATTTAAATTGTACTGTCTGATTTGGAAAACGGATGAAATGAAGTTTCTCGAAAAAGCTGCATAAGTACCGTCAAGATAGAAAAATAAGGCAGTTAATAACAATGGGAATAAAAAACCGAAAATTAATAATGAGTGTTGGCGGAGCGTGGCACCACTAAAAAATAACAGAGAAGCTAATGCCCATAAAATAAAAATACACGCAGGTGGATAAAATAAAGAGGCAACGCCAATTAAAAAACCAATTTCAAAAACCTCATCTGTTGCTTGCAAACGACTGATTTGACGAACCATGGTTCCGAAAGACATCAGTACAAACGTTGTAGCCATTAACACGGGCGAAAGCGTACAGCAATCGAAGGAAATATTGAGAAAAAGCAAATAAATTAAGCCAGGAACGTAGTTTCTTTTTCCAAAAATGTCCCGATTATTAATCATCACATTGAAATAAATCACTTGAAATGAGGCAACCACCAAAGCCGCAAGCTGATAAACAGCCTGAGAACGACCGAAAAGCCCGTCGAGTCCTGCATAAACTAAAGCCGAAAGAGGAGCAGTATTGTCCCAAATTTCAGAATACATCACAAATCCTTTATTGATTTGTTCGCCCACAAGCATCCATTGTAATTCTGGAATTAGTTCGGGAAGTCCCACCAAATACACAGGCAAACGAATGAGTATGAGTAAAATTAATAAACTGAATATTTGGTAAACGGCATTTACCTTAAAAAAACTGAGCATTTTATGTATTGAGTTGTAATAAGTCCTAAGAATTACTCGACGAAAACTTAGGACTTAATACCTAAGAATTCGACATCTACCTATGTTTTATTTCATTTCTACGATGTCAAAAATATAATCTTTCCGAGCATCATTTGGGTAGCATGATTGCCAATCTGACGCTGAATAGGATTTTTCAAAAGTAAACCCACCATTTGTACAAGCAACAGTAACATTAAATTTAGAGGCAACATTATAGGGATTGATTACCAAAATTGCCAATTTATTACCCAAACGCATCGTTCTGACCAATAAATTATCGGTATTATCTTTAAGTTTGTAACCTTCTTCTTGTCGATAGTTACTCTCTCCTACAAATTTATACTTTGATTTCCACAAATGAAATTCTGCTTGTGCCGTTCTCATGTCGACTACCGAGCGTTTTTCGGTTTCAGAGAATTGTTTTTTTGTTCCTAACAAATTTAACGCAAACTGAAATCCATTGTAAGTATCAGCATTGAGGTTTGGCAAAGGTCTATTCCATTCGTGAAAATGCAAGCCCGAAAAGAACACAGCCATCGTAGATTTGAAGGCTTGATCACGGGTTAAATATTGAGAGAGATCTGTTTTGGCACCACCACCTTTTCGGTTTCCGTCTTTATATTGCCAACCATTCCCTCCTCGGTCACAGATAAGTTTAGCTTGAATGAAGCATAAATCTTTTCCAATACTGTGAAGGTAACTATAATTTTTTTCGGCCATGTTGACAACTCTTGCTAAATAATGTTCAATATTGGCATTGCTACCGTAAGCATTCAAGGTTCTTACACCGTCATTGAATCCGTGCATGGCAGTTTCTCCGTAATGGGACATTTCTAATAATGGAGCAAAATTCTCGGAATCCGTTACTCGATAATCAACACCATCTAAGTTTTCTTGACTTGTATAAATCGGATTAATATCTCCTGATTTAACTACACCATTGGCATCTGGATAGCCCATTTTACTTAAATTGCCTAATTCAGCTTTAATAGGATGAACGTACATGGCTTGGAAAATTCCCTGTAAATTATCACAAACCGATTTGATAAAACGTAATGATTTTCGAGGATTAGAACCATTTTCATAATTGTTTTCCCAGTCCATGTTTACAAGTCCAATTCGCTGTTTGCCCACCACATAATAATCGCCAAATTCAGTAGAACGAGCTAACTCATTACCCATTTTTGCCAAATCATTTTCTGATTTATTATCCCAACCATTCAATTCAACATTACCCGCTTGAATCCTTTTTTCAATGGGCAAAGCCGATGAAAAATTATTCATATTGACCGATTTGCGAGTATTGAAATTATTGGGATAAGCTTGACCATTTTCAGGATTGATAAAAAAATTCCAATCTGAACCTTCGTTACTGTGTTCTTTCCAATCAACCGAACCCCAAATTCCTCTATTTCTCAAAGGTGTTTTTTTCTGTTTGTAAACTTTAGATAAAGTGGTTTGGAGCGTTACAATCCAATTTGGAAGATAAAACCCCATATTCTTATCGAAATGCGTTGGGTAAATTACATTCGGAAATAGTTCTGGAGAAAAAGTGTCATTACTTTTCTCAATGGGTATTTTACTCAAAGTTGCAGAGAAACCTGTAACGACTTCGGCCGTACCTTCACTAATACCTTCTGTTTTGAAATTGGGAAAAGCCTCAACTTTTTTCTGGGGTATCGACGTAGTTTTGGTATTTTGCTGAGCAATAGGTTTTTCGGGAACGCATTGCAAACAAAGAAATAGAACCGACACAAAACTATTAGCCAGCATTATTTTAATGGTAGTCTGTATTTTAGAAGATTGCATGATTTTCATAGAATTGATGAAATAAAGCCACGTTTAAAACAGTATTATCAGGAATATATTTTATAAACAAAGGTCGCTTTGATAGAAAATGTAAGGTTTCAGAAAATATTTCCGAACTTTGTAAAGTTAAACATATAAAATAGACTGATTACGTTCTTGATAAAAGCCCTATTCAGTCGATTAGAAGAATGGAATCGAAAAGACAACAACAATTTGCCAAATTAATACAGCAAGATTTGAGCGAAATTTTTCAGAAAGATATGAAAAATACTTTCGGGAAAGCATTTGTTACGATTACGGACGTAAAAATGACTCCCGATTTATCCATTGCCCGTTCGTATTTGAGTTTTATGCTCACTAATGACAAGCAAGGACTTTTGCAGGATATTCGTGAAAAAACGAAAGTTATCAGAGGTATTTTGGGTAATAAAATCAGAAATCAAGTTCGTATTGTACCAAATCTTGAATTTTTTATTGATGATACTGCCGAATACGCTGCCCACATGGACGCTGTTATTTCGCAGTTGGACATTCCGCCGTTGAAGGAAGGAGAAGAAATTGAGGATTAAATTGCATTTGACAACGGAGTGTTCTTTGGTAATTGAACACACTCAGTTACCAAAGAATACTCTGTTACCCAAACACTCAGTCACCAAGTAACACTCAGTCAAAATGAATTTTCCTTTCTACATAGCCAAAAGATATTTCTTTGCTCGGAAGAAAACATCATTTATTTCGCTTATTTCCATCATTTCAATGTTGGGCGTTGGTGTTGGAACGATGGCATTGGTAGTGGTTTTATCAGTATTTAATGGTTTAGAGGATTTTCAAAGAAGTCTATTTAAAAGTTTTGATGCGGACTTGAAAATTAGTCCTGTCAAAGGGAAACGATTTGATTGTCCACCGTCGCTTTTACAAAAACTTAGTAAAATTGAAGGCGTAAAAAATATCAATCAAGTCATTGAAGAAAATGTTTTGGTTCGCTATCGTGATGCCCAAATGGTGGTAAATTTGAAAGGTGTAGATGATAATTTTCTTAAACAAGACCGACTAAAAAAATCATTGATTGACGGCAAACTCAAACTCAAGGAAAATGGAATTAGTCATGCCATTGTGGGTTCGGGAGTTGCCATTACTTTGGGTATTGATGTAGATGCTTTTTTTACGCCTTTAGAAACTTGGTATCCTCGAAATACTAATTCAAAAACCATTGATTTTACGGCAAGCGATGCCTTCAATAAAATGAGTTTGATTCCGTCGGGAGTTTTTTCAATTGAACAACAATACGACGATAACTACATTTTTGTGCCATTAACTTTTGCTCAAAATCTATTTGACTACAACGATGAACGAACTTCTTTAGAGATTCAAGTTGCTGATAGTGAGGAAATTGGTAGGATTCAAGCGTCGGTAAAAGAAGTACTTGGCAAATCGTTCACGGTACAAAATCAAGATGAACAACACGCCAGTCTTTTACGAGCCATCAAAATTGAAAAACTCTTCGTTTTTCTTACTCTTACATTCATTATTGGGATTGCCAGTTTTAATATTTTCTTTTCACTTTCGATGTTAGCCATTGAGAAAAAAGAAGATATAAAAACACTTTATGCTATTGGAGCAAATTCGGGAATGATTCAACGAATATTCTTATCGGAAGGCGCAATTGTCGCTTTTTCTGGAGCAATTGTTGGCTTAGTTTTAGGCTTTCTTTTGTGTTGGGTACAACAAACCTACGGATTAATTTCAATGGGAATTGTTGGGGCTTTGATCGATGCTTATCCCGTAAAAATGCAATTTTTAGACTTTTTTTTTACGGCTCTTGTTGTGGTGATTATTACGATGATAGCCTCTTATTTTCCTGCTAAAAAAGCAACTTTGAAAGGATAAAAGAAGGAACGCATTTTTGCTGTTCCCTTTTCCTTTCCTTCTTTTAACTATACCTCTCTTTGACTTGGAACAAAATCCAGAAGCCAATAAGTGCATTTGCAAATCCTGATAGCCAATTTCCAACTAATAAGTCAGCAACTAATAAAACACACTGTAAACAAACCGTAAGCTTCCAACCGCTTTTTTGATAATTGAATAAAGTTGGTATTGTAAAAACTACAAGCGTTAAAAAGACTAACACAAAGCCAAAACTCTGTTGTAATGATAACCAGTGGGACTGCAAAGCGGGTGAATATCTTGCTCCTAAAAGTCTGAAAATAGCCGCAATAAGGACTAAAAATGGGATAATTTTGACAAGCAAATCTTTTTCCTTACTTGTCAAAGAAGGAGGTTTTCCGGTAAATAAGGGCTTAAACCTTATTAAGTTAGAAGGTAGGGTTGTTTTCATAGCATTTGGCGGATTACTTGAAAAATGATGGTATTTAATGGACTTGTATGAGATTCAAGGAAGTTATCCTCATAAGCAATAACTTCCTTGAATAGTTTTATTTTTTAATTTTAAAGCTATTTTATTTAGATTAAATTACTGATAATCAGTGTCATATCTAACTGTATTTTTCTTTAATTTGGAATAAAATCCAAAAACCGATAAATGCTCCAATGAGTCCGCCAATCCAGCTTCCTAAACACAAATTATAGATAAGACTCACAAATTGAGCGTAATACATATATTTCCAGCCATCTTTTTTCTGATTAAATAATCCAGGAATAGCCAAGCCCTCTAACACTACCATAATCAGTAAAAAAATCATACCAATACCATAGATAAAACTGCCAGCAAACCATGCTAAAGGAGATAATAATGCTCCAAATCCAACGCCTAAAATCCCAAAAACAACACCGATAATAGCTAAAAAGGGAGCAATTTTTACGAATAAATCCTTGATATTATCAGGAAATGGAGGCAGTTGTTTAGTGAAAATTGGTTCTAATTCCTTTTCGAGTGGAAGGGTATTGGTTTCCATAATTAATTTGGGTTTACGTGGATAAAATGATATACACCTCAATTTGAACAAAATACGGCTCATTATCAAGTATTTAAGCAAGGAATTGCTGAAATATTGAGTAAGTGGTTATGGTGATGGACAACGCTGAAGAGCAAAGAATAATAGAACTGATTAACCAAGAATATGGTAGACAAGTTAAGGAGGGGAGGAGTGAGATACGAAATATTATTCGACTGAAAATTGTTAAGATATCACTTTCATGCGTTCGATTGTTCTGAGGTAACAATCTTTATAAAAATAACTTTCGCCGTAAAGTTTGGCCATCATAATTGCCCCTTCGTATTCCATAATGGATTGTTCGGCTAATTTTCGGGCGTGTTCAGGCGAAGATTGGTGTTCGTATAAATGTATCAAAGCGTCAGTCCAACCCGTGATAATACTTTGAAGAACCTCCCTAAATTGAGGATATAAATTGACTGTTTCCAAAATGGTATTACCTATAATACAACCACCTTCTTTGCTAAAAACCGTTTTTGAAAATCGTTTAAGCATTGTTTCCATTCGTTCTTCGATGGGTAATGTCTGGTCATACGCAATTGGAAAAACTTGTTCTTGGAGAAAAATATTGACGCTCATCAACACTTCTTTCATCAATGTTTCTTTACTATCAAAATAATGGTAAAAACTGCCTTTCAGTAGCCCAACTGCATTGGCGAGGTCATTCATCGAAGTATTATGATAACCTCGGTGACGAAACACTTCCAATGATTTTGAGAGAATTTCCTCCCGTGTGACTTTTTGAATGGGCATATTATTGTTTTGTAATAACGAATTATTTGATGCACAGATAATCAATGAAATTTGGTTATCAATGAGAATTCGGAATCCAAGAATCAGGTAAATTTTAAGCTTTTTATTTTCGTTTCTTACAAAAATAATCTTTTTTGAGTGTTTTTCAATCTAAGCGAGTTTTGTTAATGATTGTTAAAGTCGGGCAAGGGAGAATTTCTTGAATAAATTCTTCTTAAATTCGTTAGTTCAGCAATTTGAAATATAAAGTTTAAACAACTTTATTAATAATCTTTAATAAATTTCCAATCACAAAAATCCCTTTCTGGACACAAACTAAAATTTGTTTCAAAATGAAAAAAATAATCACTCTTACACTCTTACTTTTTACTGTCTTTAACGCTTTTACTCAGCATCGCATTGAATTGAAAATCAAAGGTTTGCGAGATTCTACACTTTATTTAGTTCATCATTACGAAGACACATTTCTCTCGCAGGATACCGCTAAAGTGGATGCTTCTGGAATCGCAGTTTTTCAAGGAAAAAAAAGCCTTCCCGCTGGGTTTTACGTGGTAGCAATGGGCAGAAGTAGAATCTTTGATTTAGTTCTTAACGACCAAAATTTTTCAATAGAAACGGATACCGCCGATTATACCAATAATCTCAAAATAAAAGGTTCGGTTGAAGCTTCACTTTTTCAGGATTTTGTTGTTCAAGCAAATGCCAAAGCTCAGAAATTGAGAGGAGCTTCCAATGTTCAAAAACAGGCAATTTATGGCGAATTAGAGCAATTTCAGAAGGATTACGTAAAATCTCATTCTGGTACTTTTACCAGTAATATTCTCCGAGCTGGAGTTGATATTGACGTACCACCGCTACCCATTAAGGCTACTTTACAAGACACAATTAATCAGTCAAATTACTATTTTAAGCATTATTGGGACAATATAAATCTATCCGATGAGCGAATGTTACGCACGCCTTTTGTGGGAAAAAAAATGGATGCTTATCTCAAAAATATTAGTTATTTTGAGTCTGATACCATCATTCAAATTGCGGATGCCATTATTGAAAAAACACCCCGTAAAACCGATTTACGCAAATATGTAGTAGGAAAATTTGCCCAAAAATTCATCGCTCCAGACATTATGGGACGTGAAGATGTGTACATTCACGTGGCGGAAAAATATATTATCAATGACCCCGAATCTGGTTGGGATACGTCTTCCATTCGTCGAAATAAGGACTATGTAGCCAAGATGAAACCCGTTTTAATCGGTAATAAAATTCCTAATAAGGACATGACTGATACGCTGGATATATACACGCCACTGTACGGTGTGAAGGGAAATTATACGCTTTTAATGATTTATGATCCAGAATGTCATCATTGTCAGGAAACAACCAAAAAACTTTTGGAAGAATATCCTAAACTTTCAGCGAAAGGTGTGAGGGTTTATATGGCTTGCGGGACAAGGGATAAGAAAAAATGGTTGAACTTCATCAAAGAATATAAAACACAGAAGTTTATTAATGTTTTTGACTCATTCACGGTCACTGATTTTACGAATAAGTTCAACACAACGGTATTTCCGAATATTTTCTTTTTGGATAAAGACAAAAAGATTTTGGCTAACAAGAAGTTAGAAATTGAGCAGTATTTAAAACTCATTTTGCAGACGGAAGAGAAGAAAACAATAAAGAAGTAATTTATTGGTAGCATTGCCTTTTACAGTTAAAAACAATCAAAAAAATGAAATTAAAATTTAGTATAATCTTAGTTTGCAGCTTTCTTGTAAGCTCTTTTCTTGGAATTTGTCAAGGAACAGAACCCGTAAAAGGCATCACTATTTTATCTTATAATCACGTGGGTTTAGCGGTAAAAGATTTGAAAACAAGTGTTACCTTTTACCGTGAAATCATCGGATTATCGCCTTTAGATGTGCCAGATAATTTGTTGGCAATTAGAAGATGGTTTAAAGTTGCTCCAGGTCAGGAATTACATTTGTTATTGGGTAGAGAACAACCCGTTGCCAATAATGATAAAAATGCGGCTCACTTTTCATTATCAATTCCCACAAATTCGGCCGATGGAATTGAGGCATTTTTAAAAGAAAAAAACGTACTATATCATCGCCAAAAACGTTTTGATGGAGCTTTCCAAATTTACGTTACCGACCCCGATGGCTACGTAATTGAGTTGAATGAGCCGAAGAAATTATAATTAGCAATTTTGATTTTAAACTGAGTTAAAGTTCAAATACGAATTTTAAGGAAATTGTAAATTTAAACGTACCATTATTGGGATTTGGCTTGAAAGACCTTCCCGAAATAACTCCGTAATTGGTTAACTTTCGGGAAGGTAAATTACCTAATTCAATATTTTTCTCCTAAATTCCTCCAAATGTTCATCCGTAAAATCTAAATGCGTAACAAAACGCACTAAATGCTTACCAAAAGTAGATGATTTAATGCCTTTTTCACTGAGTTTTTGCACAAAATCAGTCGATAAAATTTTATCGTTCAATCTACCAATAACAATGTTGGTATCGACAGAATAAACTTCTTCAATTTCAGGTAAACTCGCCATAATGTTACCAATTTCTCTGGCTCGTACATGGTCTTCTTTCAGCCTATTAATGTTGTTGTCCAAAGCATAAATTCCTGCAGCAGCCAAATATCCCGCTTGTCGCCAACCTCCCCCCAAACGTTTACGTACTCTGCGAGCTTGTTTTACAAAATCCTTCGTTCCCAATAAAACTGAACCAATGGGAGTTCCTAATCCTTTTGACAAACAAACCGACATTGAATCAAAGGCTTTTCCATATTCCGTTGGATTTTCTTGGGTTTCAACCAAGGCATTAAAAATCCTCGCTCCATCCAAGTGAAACGCTAAGCCATTTTCGGTACAAAGCTGCTTGATTTTCTGGATTTCAGCGAGTTCATAAAATGCCCCACCACCTTTATTTACGGTATTTTCTAAAGAAACCAATCTTGAAATTGGGTGATGAATATTATCGGGCTGAATGGCTTCTCGAATTTGTTCAGCCGTTAATCTACCACGGTTTCCTTGCAATAAATTGACCGAGGCCAACGAATTTGCGGCAATTCCACCGCCTTCATACAGATAAATGTGCGAAAGTGCATCGCAAATTACTTCGTCGCCTTGCCGAACGTGAACGTTAATGGCAATTTGATTGGTCATCGTTCCCGACGTGCAAAAAAGTCCCGCTTCGTAGCCAAACATACGGGCAGATTTTTCTTCAAGAGTTTTTACGGTAGGGTCATCTTCAAAAACATCATCGCCAACGGCTGCAGAAAACATGGCTTCTAACATGGCGGGAGTAGGTTTTGTAAAAGTATCACTTCTTAATTCGATGGTCATGATATTATTTTTTTAAATTTGTGTAATACAGTTTTGAAACTGCCTTCGATTGAATGCTAAACTATCGCCATTATTTACCAAAAATTATATAATTTATCATTACAAATGAAACCAAAAATAACGATAGAATACTGCCCTAAATGCCACTGGTTGATGCGGTCGGCGTGGCTGGCTCAAGAATTACTGACCACATTTGTGGATGATTTACAGGAAGTTAGTTTGTGTCCGAGTGAAATTGCGGGACGTTTTCAAATATTTCTAAATGACCAAATTATCTTCGACCGTAAGCGAGAAGGACATTTTCCAGAAGCAAAAGAACTCAAGCAAATTGTTCGAGATATTGTCTGTCCAGAGCGTAGTTTAGGGCATTCGGATAATAAATGATGAATTTTAATGGTGAGTTGTGAATGATGAATTGCGAATAAGTTGTGATTTTCTTCCATAACTCACAACTTGTTATGCACTATTGAAACATCATTTTCCTTTATTTACCAAATAAACCCCAAAAAGTACAACCAATCCACCAATAATTTGTTCAGTTCTGAGGATTTCGTTCAAGAGAAAAAAAGAAATAATAGAAGTTAAGACAGGCTGAATTAACAGCGTTGGGGAAACGATTGCTGCAGGTAAAAAACCTAAGGCGTAATTGATTGAAAGCCAGCCGACTAAATGGCAAAGTAGCCCCGATGCAATGAATGAAAACCAAGTTTGATTATCAAAATTTAGCATTTGTAAATCTTGCTGGATACAACTGATATACGAAAAAATCAAACATGAAAGTAACGACCAACCCATAAAATTTACGGTATCAATACTTCCCCTAATTTGTTGGGTCAACAACATATAACCCGCATAAAAAACAGCCGCACCAATGGCCATCAAATGCCCAATACCCACATTGGGATTCTCAATAAAGTCTCTTCCTGCCACCAAAAATACTCCCAACGTGGCGACAAAAAGTCCAATCCAGTACGTTTTTGACAAATATTGTTTGAAAATAATTAGCGAACCCAAGCCTACAAAAACCGAAGCATTATTGGCTAATAAAGTAGAAACAGAGGCTGTTGTTCTGAGAATAGAAAGATTCCAAAGGCTCATGTCTAAGACAAAAAATAACCCTCCTAAAATTATTAAAAGAAGCGTTTTTGTATTGGGGATTTTTATTTTTTTGTAGAGCCAAATTGGAAATAACCCGAGAAAGCAAAAAAAGTAGCGGTAAAATCCAGAAGTCAAAGCGGGTGCATGAGCCATTTTTACAAAAATTGCCGACCAAGCAATGCAAAAAACGCCCAAAAGCAGGAATAAATAGGCTTTAAGAGGAAGTGAATGCGTTTCAGAGTTCAATGAGTAGTTAGTTTTATGATGAAATAAAGCAATCAATTTACAAAAAAATGAGAAAAGATAGACTATGACAAATAGTTTCCAATTTATTGTAAATTTACTCAAATAAACAACGTAATTAATGATAGAAAAAGATTTCCTTGCTTTGCTCAAACAAAAAGAATCTACCCATTTAGAGTTCAAAAGTAGAATAGAAAACCCCCATAAAGCGGCTCGAATTTTAGCAGCATTTTCCAATACTTCTGGGGGAAAATTAGTCATTGGGGTGAGTGATGACAAAACGATAAAAGGCTGTTCTGAAATAGAAGAAATGACGAAGATTATTCAAGCAGCGAGTGAGTTGGTAATTCCACCGATTAATATCCAATATAGCTCTTATTTTTATGAGAATAAACGTAAAGTTTTGATTATTAATATTTTAGAGAGTAAGGTGAAGCCGCATGAAGCTATTGATGAACACGGGACGCACATTGTGTATGTTCGTGCTAATGACCAAACTACTCCAATTGATAAGGAAATGGCTCAGATTTTAGATAGAATTGATGATAAGGTTGATGAACAATTAGTATCACAACCCAACGTGAAATCGCTGATTACATATCTCCGAAAAAATCCGAAAATCACGTCGAAAGAATACGCTAAACTGATAAATATTTCCGATTACCGAGCAACAAAATTATTGGAAACGCTTACGCATGGAGGCGTTTTGTTGATGCTTAATAAACATCGACCAACCCAATTTGTCTTGAAAAAAGGGTAGGATATTTGTAATACGGACTTAAAGTTTGTGTTACGAAAAATACTTCAATCAAAAACAATTAACAATGTACTTCAACACAAACGAATTTAAAGAAAATACCTACGATGCCATTGTCGTTGGTTCGGGGATTAGCGGCGGTTGGGCTGCCAAAGAATTGACCGAAAAAGGCTTGAAAGTCTTGGTTTTGGAACGTGGTAGAAATATTGAACACGTCAAAGATTATAAAACCGCCCTGACTCCGCCTTGGGAATTTCCTCACGGTGACCGACCAACCCAAGAGATGATT
>JAZKDE010000033.1:61969-71217 GCA_040387735.1 Bacteroidota bacterium | reverse complement strand
TGATTGCCAAACAGCCTATCCAAAATAGAACTGGATTTGTCGTGACGGAATCAACTCATCAACATTTTGTGAATGATTTGGATAATCCTTACCTCGAAACGAAGCGTTTTGATTGGATTCGGGGTTATCACGTAGGTGGGCGTTCGTTGATGTGGGGACGGGTTTCATTGCGTTGGAGTGACATTGATTTTGAAGCAAATATTAAAGAAGGAATTGGCATAGATTGGCCCATCCGTTATAAAGATATTGCTCCGTGGTATGACTATGCGGAGAAATTTGCGGGCGTTTGTGGTAACCGTGATGGCCTTCCACATTTACCTGATGGACAGTTTCAACCACCCATTGAAATGACTTGTGCCGAGGATTATTTCTCGAAAGAAATTCATACTAAATTCGAAAATCGTTATGTCATACACGGTCGTGGAGCTCATTTAACTAAACCTACCAAAGAACAAACAGATTTAGGAAGAGCATCGTGTCAGTCACGTAATTTATGTATGCGTGGTTGTCCGTTTGGGGCGTATTTTAGCTCGCAAGCAGCAACTTTACCCGCTGCCCGACGAACGGGAAATTTAACAATTCGTCCACATTCTATCGTGAATTCTATTATCTACGATGAACAAAAAGGCAAAGCAAAAGGCGTTCGGGTAATTGATGAGCAAACGGGAAAATGGCATGAATTTTATGCTAAAATTGTGTTTTTAAATGCTTCTGCTTTAGGCTCGACTTTCATTTTATTGAATTCTACTTCTAAGCGTTTTCCGAATGGTATGGATGATAGCGGTCAGTTAGGACATAACGTAATGGATCACCATTTCAGAATTGGAGCTTACGGAGAATTAGATAAATTTCAAGATAAATATTACCAAGGCAGTAATCCCGTTGGTAGTTACGTGCCACGTTATCGCAATATTGGTAATGATAAACGAGACTATTTACGTGGTTTTGGGTATGAAACAGGGGCAAGTCGCTCACGAGGAACAAATACCGAACACTTAGCTTTTGGCAGTGATTTTAAAAATCATCAAACTGAAGTGGGTAATTGGAATGTCTCTCTTTCTGCTTTCGGGGAATGTTTGCCATATTACGAAAATAAGGTTGAACTTTCGAAAGAAATCACCGATAAATGGGGACAACCCGTTTTGAAAATGGACGCTGAATTTAAAGAAAATGAAAAGAAAATGCGGGTAGATATGAAAAACGATGCCGCTGAAATGTTAGAGAAAACAGGATTTAAAAACGTCGGTACTTACGATGAAGCCAGTTACCCAGGTTTAGGAATCCACGAAATGGGTATGGCTCGTATGGGAAAGGATTCTAAAACCTCAGTTCTGAACAAATGGAATCAGGTTTGGGCTTGCAAAAACGTATTTGTAACCGACGGTGCTTTTATGACTTCAGCTTCTTGTGTCAATCCTTCGCTTACATACATGGCAATGACCGCCCGTGCGGCAGATTATGCGGTGAAGGAATTGAGAAAAGGAAACATTTAACGGTTGTCGGTTAATTGTTTACTGCACCTGCTCACTGTTCCGAAACCTTTTTGTCCTAAATATTGTCAATTAAGGAGAAAATAAAAAGAAAATAAAATAGAAGAAAATGAATTGGAATTTATTAACTGAATCGAGTCAATTACAGACCATTAAAGAAGAATCATATAATTATCCAGTATTGATTTTAAAACACAGTACAACTTGTTCAATCTCGGCAACGTCATTAAACCGTTTGGAACGTAATTGGAAACAGGAAAAAGTGGGAGATTTGAAACCGTATTACTTGGATTTATTGCGTTACAGACCCATTTCAAGTGAAATAGCGACTTTATTTAATGTAGAACATCAATCGCCACAAGTTTTAGTAATCCAAAATGGCGAATGTGTTTATAACGCATCTCATTTCGAGATTTCATTTGCAGAATTGGAAGAAGTTATTGCTTAGTAAGAAAGAGAAAATGAACAAAGGGAGAAGGTAGGAAGGGAGTTAAGTTTTCTCACTTTCTGCTTTCTCCCTTCTCCTTGCCTTAAATTAAAGCCATTCAAACGAAACCACTTGCTCAACATCTGGATGTAAACTAAGCGAAACAGGACATTTATGAGCGGTATTTTCTAATTTCTTTACTTGTTCTTCTGAAAGGACAATATTTGTCTTTAGTTTTAAGTTTATCTCTAAACGAGCTACTCGACGTGGAGGAGTTTGTGACATAATTTTAGTAACATCTACCGATGAACCCACTAACTCAATTTCATCTCTTTGTGCAACAATTGCCATTGTCGTCAGCATACAAGTACCAGTAGCCGTAGCTAATAAGTCGGTAGGAGAAAAGGCTTCACCTTTGCCCATGTTATCAGTAGGAGCATCAGTAATCAGTTGACTGCCAGATTGTAAGTGGATTGATTCCGTGCGAAGGTCGCCTAAATAAGTTGTTTTGACTGTTGGCATAACGTTAATTTTACGTGTTTAAGTAATTGTTAGAAATAAGTTTATTATTGGATATGAAGTATTCTTTGATTAACAGTAAATTCAAGACTAATCTCTAACACCTATTTATTGGGTTTAAATTTATAGAAAGATTCAGAATGTTTTCTGAAAATATAAACCTTTGATTATTGAAAAAATCTGAACTTACACTTTTTCCTTTGCGTGATATTTTTAAACTAAATTAATACAAATAGAGTCGGAATACGTATTTTTATAAAAAATTAATCTCCTTTATGGACTAATAAATACTGTGAAAAAGCTACTAACCATATTCATTACCATTACCTTCTCGTTGTTGATAACTGATTCAATCAATGCACAACGCAGAAATACTGCTACTAAAACTACTACCAAAGAAGTAGTTGATGAGGAAAATTTTAAATCAATTTTATCTTTCGGACTCACCACCAATACTAATTCGGGACTTTTGGGAGGTATTGCAGCACGTAAAGAAATCGCCATTAATAACAATGCTCTTCATCGCCAGTTTCATTATATCAATCTCGAAATTGTCAGTGTAAATCATTATCGAGAAAGTACTTCTAATGTAGGTGGCAGTGGCAGCGGATACGTTTATGGTAAGCAAAACTACCTTTTTGCCATTCGTCCACAGTACGGTCGTGAAATAAATTTATTCCATAAATCCTCCGAAGGGGGCGTAAATGTAAATGGTATTTTGGCAGCAGGACCAACCATTGGATTATTGAAACCTTATTATGTTCAAGTTTATTATGGCAGAGGACTTACCCGAGATGAAGTTTTTGACCCTAAAAAACATACACCAAGTAATATTGCTGGAAGTGGCGGTTTATTTGAAGGCATCAGTGATTCACAATTTGTACCAGGCGTAAACTTCAAAGCTGCCCTTAATTTCGAATTGGATGCTTTTCGTCAGTCAAATATTAGTTTAGAAATTGGCTTTTTAGCCGAAGCTTATACACAGAAAGTGAATATTATGGCTTTGTCGGAAAATAAAAGTGTTTTTACTTCGGGATATTTGACGATATTTTTTGGAGGGAAAAAATAATTATTTTTTGTAATAGCGGATATGATACCCTAAAAACGTCAAGAAAATGTAAACCAATTACGTTTTCTTGACGTTTTTATTTTATTCAAGATTAACTTTGTAAGATTAATTTAAGAAAGGTTAGTAGATGTAAGAATTTGGAATCAGATTAAGGGATTGCCCTAAATCCAATAATCCCGATACCCCACGAACCCCCAAAAATAATGATAGAATTACCAGTAATAACGCCCACGGCGACCAGACATAATAAGAAACCTGATTGGCTTCGGGTGAAATTACCAATCGGACAAGAATACGCTCGGGTGCGTAACATCGTTGAAGAAAATAAATTACATACCATCTGTCAGTCAGGCAATTGCCCGAATATGGGTGAATGTTGGGGTGCAGGCACGGCAACCTTTATGATTTTGGGAAATGTTTGTACTCGTTCATGTTCTTTTTGTGCGGTAGCAACGGGTCGCCCGAATGAATACGATGTCGATGAGCCACGCCGAGTAGCTGAAGCCATCAAATTAATGGGCGTAAAACACGCCGTTTTGACTTCTGTAAACCGTGACGAGTTAAAAGATAAAGGTGCCGAAATTTGGTATCAAACCGTTGTACAGGTAAAAGAGTTATCACCAAGTACAACAATCGAAACGCTTATTCCTGATACAAAAGGAAATTGGGATGCCCTTATCAGAATGATTGAAGGTGGACAGGAAGTTGTTTCTCATAATATGGAAACCGTTGAAAGGTTGTACAGAAATGTGCGTCCACAAGCAAAATATGCTCGTAGTTTAGAGCAAATCAAACGTACCAAAGAATACGGGAAACGTACTAAAACGGGTATTATGTTAGGTTTGGGCGAAACTCAAGACGAAGTTTTGAAAGCCATTGACGACTTAGTTGAAAATAATTTAGACGTATTGACTTTGGGACAATATCTTCAACCAACCAAAATGCACCACGAAGTTATTGAGTGGATTCACCCCGATACTTTTGCGATGTACAAAGAAGAAGGATTAAAACGTGGATTAAAATACGTAGAATCAGGAGCTTTGGTAAGAAGTAGTTATCATGCGGAGAAGCATATCTAAGCGTAAAATTTAATTTCCCGAAACAATTCCGTTGTGGGTTAAACTTTCTGAAAGTTTTGCAATAAAAATTTAGTAATTTAAAATCCCGTAAGATTCAAAACTTACGGGATTTCTATTTGTTATCTTTCGTAAGTTAACCGAATTAATATGTATTCCAAAAACGATCAAAATTTACAAAATTCTTACGATTATATCATTGCTGGCGGAGGCATGGCGGGGCTTTCCTTGGCTTTTTATCTCAATCAGTCAAATTTGAGGGATAAATCTATCCTCATTATTGACCGTGATGTAAAAGATACCAACGACCATACTTGGTGTTTTTGGGAAAAGGGGCAATCGCCTTTTGAAGAAATTATTGCTCAAAAATGGAAAGGTGTTTGGTTTCACGGAACGGATAATTTTTCTCAATTTCTTGATATTCAGGAATATACGTACAAAATGATTCGGGGTGTGGACTTCTACAATTATGTCATTCCGTTATTGAAACAAAACGAAAATATTGCTTTTTTACAGGCAGACATTTTAGAAGTTTCCGAAACAGTGAAAACGAACAAAGGCGATTTCTATGCTTCTGACTTGGTTTTTGATAGTTCATTTCGTTCCAAATACAATAATTCTGATTACCATAATATGCTTCAACATTTTAAAGGTTGGGTTATCGAAACAACAAAACCAGTCTTTAAAGTCAATGAACCGACCCTTTTTGATTTTAGGACTGAGCAGAAAAATGAGTGTCGTTTTGTGTATGTTTTACCGCATTCTGAAACGAAGGCTTTGATTGAATTTACCATTTTTTCGGATAATCTTATTGAAGAATCGGAGTATGAATCTTATCTAAAAAAGTACATTGAAGAGACATTAAAAGTGGGAGAATATCAGATTATTGAAACCGAGTTTGGCATTGTACCAATGTCGGATGAGCCACACGAAATTTCACCCAAACCCAAGGTTATTCGTATTGGTACATCGGGCGGATATGTGAAAGCTTCTACTGGTTACAGTTTTCAGAGAAGTCAACGTTTTTTACAGCGACTGGTAAAGTCAATGGAGCGAAATATTGACATCAAAAATGGCATGATACCCAATCGTTGGAAAGGTTTTTTAGATACTGTTTTATTGAATGTAATGTTGAAAAATAGAACGCCCCAAGACGATATTTTTACCCGATTATTTAAATATAATCAACCGTCTCAAGTATTGAAATTTTTGGATGAAGATACATCAATTTTTGAAGATATTGCCCTAATTCATACCGTTCCCAAACCTCCATTTATGAAAGCGGCATGGAGTATTTTGCGAAAGAAATTGTTTTGAAAAAATCAGTTGACTTAGAATTGATTCATAAAAAGAGTTTTATTGTCTACTAAATTGGTAGATTTAATATGAGAATAATTGATAAAAAAAGATATTATTATCTGAATTATACAGTTTTTAAAGATAATTTATCCATAAAATCCCCATTTGACAACCCAAATTGTCAAATCAAAATATTCCTTTTAAATTTGTGAATTATTAGATTTTTCATATTTCATAAATTATAAATAATGGCATATCTTTTCACCTCTGAGTCGGTATCGGAAGGACACCCAGACAAAGTATCAGACCAAATTTCAGACGCATTAATTGATAACTTCATGGCGTTTGACCCTTCTTCTAAAGTAGCTTGCGAAACCCTTGTAACAACTGGATTAGTAGTTTTGGCGGGTGAAGTAAAAACAAAAACCTATCTTGATGTTCAGGCTATTGCCCGTGAAGTTATCCGTAAAATCGGTTATACTAAGTCGGAATATATGTTTGAAGCTAATTCTTGTGGTATTATTTCTGCCATTCACGACCAATCTGACGACATCAACCAAGGTGTGGATAGAGTAACGGCTGACGATTTTGAATCAAAAGCTAACGCACAAGGAGCTGGTGACCAAGGAATGATGTTCGGTTACGCAACTCGTGAGACTGATAATTATATGCCTTTGGCTTTGGATTTGGCTCATGCTATCTTGAAAGAAATGTCAGAAATTCGTAACAACGAACCTGCATTGATTGGATACCTTCGTCCAGATGCAAAATCTCAAGTAACCATTGAATATTCTGATGATAACGTTCCGCAAAGAATTGATACCATCGTAGTTTCAACGCAACACGACGATTTTGACGAAGATGAAGCAATGTTAGCTAAAATCAAAGCAGACATTATAAATATCGTTATTCCAAGAGTAAAAGCTAAATTGAAACCAGAATTACAAGGACTTTTCAACGATGCGATTACATACCATATCAATCCAACTGGAAAATTTGTAATCGGTGGTCCACACGGAGATACAGGTTTGACAGGTCGTAAAATTATCGTTGATACTTACGGTGGAAAAGGTGCTCACGGTGGTGGTGCATTCTCAGGAAAAGACCCGTCAAAAGTTGACCGTTCGGCGGCTTATGCAACTCGTCACGTAGCGAAAAATGCAGTAGCGGCTGGCCTTTGTGATGAACTTTTAGTACAAGTTTCTTACGCAATTGGTGTGGCTAAACCATGTGGTTTATTCGTAAACACTTATGGAACGGCTAAAGTTGGTTTAACTGACGGAGAAATTGCTCGTAAATTAGAAGAAGTATTTGATATGCGTCCTTACGCAATTGAACAACGTTTGAAATTGCGTAACCCAATTTACTCAGAAACAGCAGCTTACGGACACATGGGACGTAAAAATGAAATTGTTACTAAATCTTTCAAAGGGCCAGATGGAACAGTGAAAGAATTAGAAGTAGAATTATTTACTTGGGAAAAATTAGATTTCGTAGATGCAGTGAAAGCTAAGTTTGGTTTGTAAGAAATAAAACCTCGAAAATAAAAAGGGTTGCTTTCGTGAGAAAGCAACCCATTTTATTTTCGAGAAACATTGTTCTCTTTATTAACTTTCCATTGCCATTGAAACTAATACGTCTCTGGTTGGATTGATTTTTTCTTGGATTTTATCTTTAAACTTTTTCAATTGGACTTTTAATGCTTCAATGGCTATATCCATCGCTTCTTCAAAAGTGGAGGCCTGTTCTTTTACAAATAAGGTAGCCCCTGGTAAACTGATTTTCACTTCTAACATTTTGCTCCTGACCTTTTTGGTATCTCCTTTGTCTAACCTTAGAAAAACCTCACCACCTGTAATTCGGTCATAAAACATATCCAGTTTATTAAGTTTCGACTGGATAAACTCTAACAGCTTCATGTCAGCGTCAAAGTGAATTGAATGCACTTGTAATTTCATACGCACTCGTTGTTTAGATTGATAAATTAATAACTAAGATTGCCCATTGGAGCAGTTCTTCGCATCAATTTGCGATTTCTTACTTCTTGTTTGAATATTTACTAACAACCATTCTCGCAGATTTACAAAAACACAAATCGTTGGTAAATAGGAAACACAAAACAAGGAATATCAAATAATCGTCAAAGAACTCTCCGATTTAGTCAGAAAAACCCTGATAATTGTAACAGGGTTTTGGCTTTCTTGGGCGTTTTCTTAAATGAATTTATAGATTATTTTTTGATTATCCTAATGTTAAATGCAGATTCTTTGAAAAATCAAAGTCGATATTCCGAGAAATAAGCGTTATAAAGGCAGAAAACTTGGAATAGTACAAAATGTGAATTCTGGGATTGTGAATGGGCATTGAGCATGGCGAAAAAGTGACATTAAATACAAACATCGATATTTAGCAATTGGCGATTTTATGTATGTTTCATAATCATCGTGTTCATAATCAAGCATAAATTACTTATTTATCAAACGCTAAAAACCCTAAAATATAAAATTATCCTATCATTTTTAGAATTGTCTTCAATATTCTATCTTAAAACCATAAATTTTCCCGAAATTTGCTTTTTAATTTTTTTCGCCGTTGTCTGACTATGCGTCCCAGTATCCGCACAGACAACCGCAGTATTCACTCCAAAAAAATGTCCGAAAAAATACTAATTCTTGATTTTGGTTCACAAGTAACTCAATTGATTGCTCGCCGTGTTCGTGAACTTAATATTTACTGCGAAATCCATCCTTACAATAAAATCCCTGTTATCGACGAATCTGTAAAAGGAATTATTCTTTCGGGAAGTCCTTGCTCGGTACGTGATGAGGATTCTCCACGAGTAGATGTAACTCTTTTCAGAGGAAAATTGCCTGTATTGGGTATTTGCTACGGAGCTCAATTATTGGCGTTTTTAGGTGGTGGTGAAGTTTATAATTCTGGACACCGTGAGTACGGAAGAGCTGCTTTGAAAACGGTTGCACCAAGTCCGTTATTGGAAGGTGTTTCTGAGAATAATCAAGTTTGGATGTCGCACGGGGATACAATTATGTCAATTCCTGATGATTTTGAGGTAATTGGTTCAACCGATGATGTGAAATATGCTGCTTTCCATATTAAAGGAGAACAAACTTACGGGATTCAATTTCACCCAGAGGTTACACACTCTTTGGAAGGAAAAACGATGTTGAAAAATTTCGTGATTGGCGTGTGTAATTGCTCGCAAGACTGGACGGCAGATTCTTTCGTGGATTCTACGGTGGCGGCTTTGAAAGAACAATTAGGCGACGATAAAGTAGTTTTAGGACTCTCTGGAGGTGTAGATAGTTCGGTAGCGGCGGTGTTGATTCACAAAGCAATTGGTGAAAATC
>JAZKDE010000033.1:56946-61959 GCA_040387735.1 Bacteroidota bacterium | reverse complement strand
TTGAGAAAGAATGAATTTGAAGACGTGCTTGAATCGTACAAAAACTTAGGTTTGAACGTAAAAGGTGTTAATTCAAAAGATATATTTTATAAGGCTTTGGAAGGTTTAACGGACCCTGAAGCAAAGAGAAAAGCGATTGGCAAGGCATTTATTGATGTTTTTGACCACGAATCTCATTTGATTGAAAATGTAAAATGGTTGGGACAAGGAACAATTTATCCTGATATTATCGAATCAGTTTCGGTAAGTGGAGGTCCTTCACAAACGATTAAATCTCACCATAATGTAGGCGGTTTACCTGATTACATGAAATTGCAAGTGGTTGAGCCTTTGAAGACTTTGTTTAAAGACGAAGTTCGTTTGGTAGGTAGAACATTAGAAATTCCGCAGTTTATTTTAGGTCGTCACCCATTCCCAGGGCCAGGTTTAGGAATTAGAATTTTGGGAGATATTACGGCTGAAAAAGTGCAGATTTTACAAGAAGTTGACCATATTTTTATCAATGGTTTGAAAAATAGAGGGTTGTACGACAGCGTTTGGCAAGCAGGAGCAATGCTTTTACCGATTCAGTCGGTGGGAGTCATGGGAGATGAACGTACTTACGAGCGTGTTGTAGCCCTTCGTGCGGTTTCTTCGGTGGACGGTATGACAGCGGACTGGTGTCATTTACCTTATGATTTCTTGGCAGATATTTCTAACGAAATTATCAATAAAGTGAAAGGTGTAAACCGAGTAGTTTATGATATTTCGTCAAAACCACCCGCAACGATTGAGTGGGAATAAGAGTAACATAAACTTTAATCTGTATTACAAAACGCCTGATTTTATAAATCAGGCGTTTTGTGTTTAAAATGATTGGTAACCTATATTTTTTTAAAGTTTATCTTCAAATCAAGGGCTGAAACTAATATGGCTACCAATGCAATATTGGGTTCCTTTGATTCAGTTAATCCTTTTATCAACAAATCTTTATTAGTTGTCCATGTCATATTAGAGGTGGCAAGGGTATTAAGGGTAAAATATTCGAAAGTATCTTTTCCATCCTTTTTATAAGACAATTTTACTTCTGTACCTGTCAGTGCGTATGTTCCACTAATTGGTACGTTATCAATGGTTGCATCGGCCGTAACTGCTCCTGTTGCAGTAAAGGTTTTGTCCGCCTTAAATTCATAGGTTACACCTGTTAATTTTTGGGTAAGATTTTGATCTGAAGGTTTCCCCGTTTGAAAATCAACTACGGTAATTTTGCCTGCTGCATCTGTTGCTTCCCATTTACCAACAATTGTAGCAGCAGGAGTTACCGGTTCATCTTTTTTACACGATGATATTAAAACAATAGAAAATAAAAGTAGAAATAGGTTATAATGCTTTTTCATGAAATAATAAAGTTTTAATTGTTTTGAATGATTTTAAGAATGCAAAAATACGTGCTTAAATCTTCTGTTTTTGGGGCTTTTTGATAGATGTAGTTTAATTGTTTGGTAACCAATGATTTATATTTAGTCGGATTTATTAAGCGGTTTTGTACCTGTTTTATTGAAGCAAAATTTGCCCATTTGTAAGAGTTTACTTCGAATGATGCCAACTAAAAATATTTCTATTTTAACAAATCTATTTTTCTTTAATAAAAATCTATTTTCTTCTTTAGAATCTAAAAACAACTATTATATTTACAGCAATAATATTCTAAATTCGATTTTAACTATAAAGCTTCGGCTTCGGTTTTCCTATTCTTAATTTCTTCTTGCTCAGAGTACCTCTTAAACACAGCATTTTAAAGTCCTAATCATTAAGTTGTCTATTTTCTTCAGTTTTCCCAAAACTGAGGCAGGTGTTGCTATGTTTTTATTCAACGATTATTTTTCCATAAAACAGTATTATGAATACACAACAATCACAAATTGATAAGATTCGACTTATTATTCAAGAGTCTGAAAATACAGGAAATCTGGCTTTAATGGCATCAATCATGGCGGATGATATTACTGTAATTGTTCCTGATACACCCGTTATTATTGGTAAAACGGCGGGAGTAGCATTCCTCAAATCTTGGTTTGACGCATTTACTATTGAAATAAGTTATAAGGCTCAAAGTGTTGATATTAAAGGAGATATGGCTTACGAGTGGAGTATTTATCATCAAACTACTACGGACAAACAAACGGGAGAGAAAGCTTCTGAAATTGGAAGAATTTTATGGGTCTATAAAAAGTATAAAGGAGTCTGGTTACAAAACTTCGTGATTTGGAATACCATTAGTTAATGAATGTCTTAATTTTTAAAACCTAAAACTATGTCTTATTTACATTCTCCAAGATTAGTCTTCTCGGGTGATTTCCTCTCGGATGTTTCAACCGTCAATAATGATGTTACGCATTATAATATTGCTACTTTCCAGCCTAATTTTCAAGAATTTGGTAAAGGTTCTACCAATGGTTGGTGGAATCCTGAAGGAGGGGCTGTTTTCAATTTCAAAAATTGCATTGTCCAACAAGTAACGATGCCCAATGGTGAATCATTGTCTGACCCCAACGCAGACATAATTCTTGGTCAAATAGTAGCAGGTTCCGAAGGTCGGCCAACGGGTAAAATGTTGGATTTAGACCCCGATGCTCAGATGGTTTCTGCTTTGTGGTGCGTTCAGTTAAGGATTTGTACACCAGAAAATGAACTTCTTTTAAGGGCTGATATTGATCCTACTTGTTTTAGAGATATTCAATTAAGACAGTTTTCGGGTGCAAAAGTAAATGGGCAACCTATGGGTGCTTCGTGGACGTCAGTTTTGACGAATATTGTTTGGGGAAAAAAGGTTGATGAATCGCCTTTTCTAAGTGAATTAAAAAATACAACTCAAGGTGATAAATTGAGTATTAATCTCAATGCTTTTGGATATTATTACAATCACGCAGACGACGGACGCTTTTCATTGGGAAAAATTTTAGGCACAATTGGCCCTTGGTTTGAAGATGAACCTAAGACTTTTGCCGCTTGTAGAAGAATGTACGGAACGCTTGATTTGAATCCTTCACCACAACCGCATAATCCAGTGGTTGCTTATGGTGTAAGTAATTTTTTGTTTGAGGCTACGAACAAAAGAGTAACGCTTGATTTAGGTAACAGTTTCCCGATTTCGGATGCTTTAGGTTCAATTAGTATAACAAATACACTGGTCGTTGGAGTATCAAATCAATCGTTAAATAATGCGGTATCTTCAGCCCCGCAAACATTATCCACCGATGATTTCTTATTGATTGGAGAAGTAAATTATCAGCAGGGTTTAGGCTGGCTCAATGCCACAGGTGGCGTTGTTACTTTCAATAATTTATCGGATAGCGTAGTAGAATTACTGACAAATAATCAGTTAGTATTACTTTCTCAATCAGTAAAAGATAATACTCAATATTCACTTTTAGCTCGAGAATCAATAAATGGCTTATTGGTTAGAGCCGATAATTTTGTTCAAAGACTTGATTTTGGTAATACTCAACTGGTTGATTTTTACACTTATCAGTGGGGAAATCCTTTACCCGATACAACGATTCAAATTGCTTTAGAACCGCCAACCCCAAACACTCCAATCAGTTATCAAAATCCAACTTGTGAGATTTATGGTAATAACTTTCCTCCGTATGGTATAACCTTCCAATCGAGTGTTACGACGAATGGAAAGGGCTTTGGGCAATTATCTATTCAAGGAAATGCCATTTATAGCCCGAGAGTTTACATTGACGGTCAGATTTATACCATAGATTATAATCTCCCGATTATTGACCCTGCAATGGGTATCGAAAATATCATTGTGCATTTGCGTGATTATTTTGCGGTCCCAGACAAACCAATTTGGGATGATATAGCCCCAACCATGATTCAATATGCTAATTTGTACCCAATTATGAGTAAATATTTGGTCAATTTAGCCAATCCTAATGATTTGATTCTGAAAAAAGAGATTTTAAAATTCGCTTTTTCTCGTGATATACATGACACGATGCACATGCCCGTAACCCGTGACCTCTCCGATACTAAGCGAAATACCATTCTCAAATGGCTTGATGAGCCAATAATTGAATTGACAGGAATTGAGCAGGTTGTTAAGAACGAAAAACCATCCACCGAAAATCCAGTCTCACCCGATACGCCTTTAACCAATAATCAGTTAAAATATAAGGAGGCGGTAAAATCTAAAAATGGCTCAATGCCAGCTTTTCCGAGTATTACTAATTTATTTGAAAACCTTTAATCTGACCTTGAAATGTTAAAAATAGATTCAAAATACGTGCAAATGGCTCAGGAGGCAAGCTCTTTACCTGAGTTACATTTTCTTCTTCAAAAAGCCATTGAGTTAGAACATTCTACGATTCCTCCGTATTTGACTGCCATGTATTCGTTGAAACCGAATATGAATAAGGTACAAAGAGCTATTATTCACTCGATTGTAGTGGAAGAAATGCTTCACATGAGTATTTCGGCAAATATTTTAAATGCTTTGGGAGGGCATCCGAAAATAAATACGAAGCATTTTGTGCCTGATTACCCTGGAAATTTACCAATGGGAATTGGAGGTACAAGTTTGGTCGTGGGGCTTGAAATGTACTCGACAGATTTGGTGAAAAATGTTTTTATGGAAATCGAAGAACCCGAAAATCCGATTATATTTCCAACGTTGATGGCAAAAGCATTGCCAACATTTTCAACTATTGGGGCATTTTATCAAGCAATTCAACAAAAAATTGATGAAATAGCTCCCGAAAAATTACCGGGTCATGAGCATAAACAAGTAACGTCAAACTTCTTTTCTTCGGAAGTTTTATATCCGATTATTTACAAAAAAAATGCTATTGATGCCATCAATATTATCATTGACCAAGGAGAAGGAACTACGGATTCGCCTTTGGGTGGCGAACATGAGTATGCTCATTATTATCGTTTTGAAGAACTTTATTACGGAAAAAGATTGGTGCAAAATCCCGATTCGCCCAACGGTTATTCGTTTACAGGAGAAGCAATTCCTTT
>JAZKDE010000033.1:18405-56936 GCA_040387735.1 Bacteroidota bacterium | reverse complement strand
TTCCTTTTGATGCTACGGGTGTTTATCCAATTTTCCCGAACACGAAAACCGATATGCTTCCTGATAATTCAGAAGCCAAAAATCGTATGAATGAGTTTAATAGCAGCTATTATTCTTTGTTAGACGCATTACATCACGTATTTAACGGACATCCAAAGAATTTGGACAAAAGCATCGGTATTATGTTTGATATTAAACTTGCCGCTGAAAAACTGTGTACCATGTCATTTCCTGGAAAAGCAGGTTATAATGTTGGGCCATCCTTTGAGTTTGTAAGTTCCGAAGCCTTTTTATTGTCTTAATCAACTGCATCTCTTCAAAAGCCTGATTTCAAAAATCAGGCTTTTTTACTTTGTGAAGTACCTTTCACCCATTTTCTTCGTTAATATCCCATCAAAGATTATTATCTTGCAAACTTTATTTTATAAAACTCATCGAAACGAATGAAATTCAATTTTTTAACGCTTGCGGCACTCTTTTTATGCCTAAATACTTTCGCTCAGAAGGTTTCACAAAATGCCAATTATCAATTTTTTATTGATTTGACCAAAGTCCAAAATGATAAATTGGAAGTATCGTTAATTACACCCAAGATTGCTAAAGACGAAGTGATTTATAATATGCCCAAAATTGTTCCTGGAACCTATGCAAATTATGATTTTGGTCGATATGTGTCTGAATTTAAGGCTTTTGACGAAAAAGGAAAAGCTCTTTCGGTTGATAAATTAGATAAAAATAGCTACAAAATTAAAGGAGCAAAAAGTCTCAATAAAATTACGTACTTAGTTGATGACACTTGGGATTCTCCAGAAATCTCGGGTGAATACGTTTTCGAACCAGCAGGAACGGACATTGAAGAGAATAAATTGTTTGCCATCAATACGCACGGTTTTATTGGGTATTTCAACGATATGAAACGCCAAACTTATGAAGTGACTTTTACGAAACCAGCGGGTTTTTACGGAGCAACTTCATTAACGGCTGCCAAGTCGGATGCGAAAAATGATACTTTTATTGTGCCAAATTATAATGATTTGGTGGATGCACCAATCATGTATTGTCTGCCCGATACAACCATTTTGAAAGTGGGTGGAGCCGATATTTTAATTTCGGTATTTTCGCCCAATAAAAAAGCAACTTCGGTTGAGATTGCGGCTAATGTAAAGACCCTTTTGGAAGCTCAAAAAGAGTATTTGGGTGGTACTTTGCCCATCAAAAAATATGCTTTTGTAATTGTGCTTTCGGATAATTTGAAAAATGGTAGTTATGGTGCTTTAGAACATTCATACTCTTCGTTCTATTATTTGCCAGAAGCTTCTTCTGACGAACTTTCACAGACGGTAAAAGACGTTTGTTCGCACGAATTTTTCCATATTGTTACGCCTTTAAGTATTCACTCTTATGAGATTGGAGAGTTTGATTTTAACAAACCCAAAATGTCTAAACACCTTTGGATGTACGAAGGAATGACTGAATACGCAGCGGGACACATGCAAATGAAGTATAATTTGATTGATTTACCGATGTATTTGAATATGTTAAAATCGAAAGTTAGCAACATGAATGACCGCTATAAAGATGATATTCCTTTCACGGTGATGTCGGCGGATGTGTTGGAGAAATACAAAGATCAATATCAAAATGTGTACGAGAAAGGAGCGTTAATCGGAATGTGTTTGGATATTAAATTACGTCAATTGTCAGGCGGAAAATATGGAACGCAAAACCTAATGCGTGATTTGTCTAAATATTACGGAAAGGAAAAATCGTTTAATGATGATGAGTTATTCGATAAAATTACGGAAGTAAGTAAATTTCCAGAAATTCGTCAGTTTTTTACTAAATATGTGGAAGGAAAAGAGCCACTTCCTATTCAAGAAACTTTTAAAAGTGTAGGAATTGACTATTTGAAGAGCAGAAAGAAGAAAGAGAAAACCTTGGGTTTTTCAGTGTATAATTTAGGAATTAATCCAGATACAAAAGGCGTTTTTATCATTGATGAAGATGGAATTGACGAATTTGGAAAGAAATTAGGCTTTAAAGCGGGGGATGAATTAGTAACTTTAAACGGTCAAAAATTGGATTTAACCGCTTTTAGAACAACTCGTAGTGAATTTATGGCAAATTCTAAGGAAGGTGATGAAGTCAATTTTGTAGTCATTCGTAAGGATGGTGATAAGAAAGTTGAAACTAAACTTTCGGCTAAATTATTTATTCCAGAAGTGGAGGAGAAAAATATTTTATCGCCTATGGAAACGCCAACTGATGAGCAATTAAAATTACAAAATGCTTGGTTAGTCCCTTCAGAAAAATAAAATGAACGTGAATACAGCGGTGAAATATCGTTATTTTAATGGAAAGTACACAAAGTGGGTAAAAGCTATGACAGTTTTTACCCCTTTTGTTTTGTTGATTATTTCGCTATGGTCTTGTCAATCAGAGTCTTGCGAGTGTGTGAGTCCGCCTCAAACTGGCGTTTCATTTTTCTATCCATTAATCGGACAAGCAGTAATTTATGACGTGAATGAAACTCAGTACGCACTCACAGGAGTAATCACCACGAAAAACTACCAATTAAAAGAAGTAAACGCTTCATTTTTTAATGATTTGGATGGCATAGAAGCATTACGAATTGAACGGTATCGTCGAGCAAATGAAACACAAAACTGGGTTATTGACTCTATTTTTACCGCAAAGAAAGCAATTGATAAAGCTTATAAAACCGAAAATAATGTAACGTTTGTAAAGTTGGTTTTCCCGATAAAAGAAGGTTTGAAATGGGATGGGAATGCTTATAATTCTTTGGGAAATGATACTTACGAAATGAAAAATGTCAATCAGGTATTTCAAGTTAATGGACAAAATTTTGCGAAGACGTTAAGTGTTATTCAACAAAATGATTCAACCTTAGTTGATTTAAAAAGGAGGGTTGAAGTGTACGCCGAAGGAATTGGCTTGGTTTTTCAAGAAAAGGTGACCATTTCATATTGTAATTCTGGTGATTGTTTGGGGAAAGGGAAAATAGATTTTGGTACAAAATATATTCAAAAAATTAAAAGCTATGGGAAATAGTGAACATTTAGCGGTGGGCAATTATCCGTTATCAGTTATCAGGGAAGTGATATTAACTAAAGGAGACGAGGGTTTGAAAAGGTATAAACAAGCTGAATTTTTAGTTTTCTGGATACTTTCAGTTTACTGTTTATTGTTTACTGCAAACTGTTTTGCTCAATCTCCCGCTAAGTATTTAATTACTTTTAAGGATAAAAATAACACTCCGTATTCGGTTTCAAATCCTTTAGAGTTCCTTTCACAGCGGTCGGTGAGTCGTCGTCAAAAACAGGCAATAACGGTTAAAACACGAGATTTACCCGTTAATCCCGCCTATATTTCAGAAATTAAAAAGACGGGAGCAAAGGTCTGGTTTACTTCTCGCTGGATGAATGCTGCTTTGGTAGAAACCTCAGCGAGTAATCTGCAAAACATCTTGAAGTTATCATTTGTTAAAGGTTTAGAAGTAAATGGTACTGTTGATAATCCCAGCAATCGTTCGGGTAGAAAATCTTCCAAGTTTGAAGCACTCGACGTACAAACATTAAATTATGGTTTATCTAAAACCCAAGTTGAAATGATTGGTGTGGATAAAATGCACGATTTGGGTTTTAAAGGAGAAGGCATGATGATTGGTGTTTTGGATGCGGGGTTCAATAATGCCAATAATATTCCCGCCTTGAAGCCACTTTTTGATGAAAAAAGAATCGTTGGAACGTATGATTTTGTCAAAAAAGAAACGTCAGTTTATGAAGATGATGCCCACGGAACGGAAGTTCTTTCGTGCATGGGAGCGTATCTGGAAGGAAGCATGATTGGAACTGCTCCTAAGGCATCTTTCTTATTATTGCGTTCGGAAGATGCCGCTTCTGAATATATTATTGAAGAAGCAAATTGGCTTTTTGCGACTGAATATGCCGATAGTGTGGGTGTTGATTTAATAAATTCGTCTCTGGGATATACCACTTTTGACGATGCTAAAACTGATCATACCTACGCTGATTTAAATGGAAATACCACAATTGCTGCCCGTGCGGCGGATTGGGCAGCGGCCGTTGGAATCATTTGTGTAATTAGTGCGGGTAATGAAGGAAATGACGCTTGGCAATACATTGGAACACCCGCCGATGCCGATTCGGTGATTTCGGTTGGGGCAGTTACGGCTACCAAAGCGTATGCGACATTTAGTTCGTTGGGGATTCCAACGGACAAACGCATTAAACCTGATTTGGTGGCCATGGGGCAAAGTGCGGCAGTTGTTTCTCCTAATGGTATCGTCACTACGAGTTCTGGAACGTCATTTTCATCGCCAATTTTGTGCGGAATGATTGCGGGATATTGGCAAGCGAACCCAACATTAACGGCAATGGAAGTAATTGATAGAGCCAGAAAGTCGGGAAGTCAATACGCAAATCCTGATAATAAGTTAGGTTATGGAATTCCAAGTTTATTTAAAATTTTAGCGGTACAAGGAGAAATTACGGAATTATTTAGAGTATATCCTAACCCTGCAAAGAATGAAATTATACTTGAACTAAATGATTTTTTTGGTAAAAAATACGAAGCCAATTTAACGGATATTTCGGGAAGAGGTTATTTGAATGAATCCATCAAAAATCAGATTCAGGTAATTTCGATCGAAAAATTGCAATCTGGCATTTATTTTTTGAGAGTCGGCAACGACGAAAAGAGTAATGTAGTGAAGTTCATAAAAGAGTGAAAATCTCAATAATTTCTGCAAAAAAGAGAAAAAAAGGTTTTTTATAAGTGCCAAAACTCCAATATAGGAAATATTTATAAGCAAAAGGGTAATTTAACACGTAAGAAAAAAATTCTATCCCTCAAAAAAGTTACCTTTACAAACAATATTTTCCCTAACACAAATGAAATTAAAAGTTGCTTGCCAGCTCGATTATGATTCACAAGAAAATGTACCTCTAATTTTGATGCTCCGCCCACAAAGCGGATTAAATCAGCACGTAATTGAAGAAAGTTTTTTCCTTACTCCTAACTTACCATTCACGCAATACAAAGATTTATATGGAAATTTATGCCAACGACTTAGTAGTCCAGTCGGAAAATTTTCCATCAATACTTCTGCCATTGTAGAAACTAAAGACCAACTTGACGTAAACTTTGAGGCTGATTTTGTTTCCATTGAAAATCTTCCCGATGATATTCTTATTTATTTGCTTTCAAGCCGATATTGTGAAATAGATAAATTATTTGACCTTGCCAATGAAATTACCCAAAATCTGCCATGGGGTTACGCCCAAGTTGATGCTATTCGGCAATGGGTGAAGGATAATATTCTTTTTGAATACGGCCATAGTTCATCGTCAACCTCAGCTTTTGATGTGAGTCAAAGTCGTATTGGGGTTTGTCGTGATTTTACGCATTTGTGTATGGCACTTTGTCGGAGTTTGAATATTCCTGCTCGTATGGTAGTTGGTTATCTATACGAACTCAAACCAATGGATTTACATGCTTGGTTTGAGGCGTATATTGGTGATCAATGGTACACTTTCGATGCAACCCAGGATTCACCCAAGGGAAATCGAGTAGTACTTGCTTACGGTCGGGATGCCAATGATGTGGCTTTTGCGACTCAATTCGGAGAAATTGAATTAATTAATATGTATGTTTCGGCAGAAGAAGTGAAATAACTTTTGTCGGCACAAATGCTTATAAAATAAAAGAGACAGTGATATTCACCGTCTCTTTTATTTTGAGCTTAACTTACAGAATTAAGCCGCTTTTTTTATTGATTTTTTTACTGCACTTTTATCAAGTTTCGCTTCTTTTTCTGTATCTGCACAACATTTAGAAGCTTTTTCGCCTTTCTTGCAACAGCCTACTTCTGTTTTTTCGCATTTTTTGTTTTTATCCTTGTCATTTGCCAAAGAAACATTGGCAACAAAGGCCAATAATGATAAGCCTAAAATTACATTTTTCATATTCTGAGAAGATTGATTAGATTTTGACTATTGAACGTAAATCTAAAAAAATAATTACAAAAATCATGCCTTTCTTTACGGTCAACGGAGGGCATATATTCCATTTTATATGTTTAATTTCGATGAAAATATTCACTTCCCCATTTATTATGAAACGCATTAATTTTATTTTTTTTCTGGTTTTGTTGACTAATGTAAGTTTTGGGCAAATACATTTTGCTCGACTCTTTTCTGACCATGTTGTGCTTCAGCGACAAAAGTCGATTCCTGTTTGGGGGTGGGCAAAACCCAACGAAAAAGTGACAGTTACTTTGGCCAAACAAACACTAATTTCTCAAACCAATACCGACGGAAAATGGCAAGTTTCTTTTAATGCTTTGGAAGCGGGTGGCCCTTATACCATGTCAGCTAAAACTGCCACTAACACTGTTACCGTTGAAGATATTTTATTGGGAGACGTTTGGCTTTGTTCTGGACAATCGAATATGGAATTCATGGTATCGCAAGCCAATAATTTTTCTGTAGAAAAAAAGAATGCTAATTTTTCGCAAATTAGACACTTTAAGGTTGAACATGAAGTAACGATGCTTCCGCAAACTGATTTGAAAGCGGGAGAATGGAAAATTGCTTCCGAAGAAAATGTTGGAGGTTTTTCTGCAGTTGGCTTTTTCTTCGCTCGTGAAATTTATCAAAAAACAAATGTCCCAATCGGTATTTTACATTCCTCTTGGGGTGGCTCGCAGGTAGAAGGTTGGATTAGTAAAGACGGAATGTTGAGCAACAATGAATTGAAAAGTTACGCCCAAAAATTGCCCGATAATTGGGAAGGAGCGGATAAACTCCACGACCAGAAAGTACAAAAGCAAATTTTTGGGTCGGTCGTTAATCCTACGATTGAAGATGAAAAAAAGTATTTAGAAGCGAACTACGATTTCTCGAAATGGCACAATGGCGGTAGTCCGATGGGGCAGTGGGATTGGAAAGGTATTTGGGCATTTAGAGGTCAGGGTTATATGGCTCGTAAGGTAGAAATTCCCGCTGAAATGGTTGGACAAAGTACGACGCTTTCTTTGGCTGAAAATGATAGTTTTAATGAAATTTATATCAACGGACAATTGGTTTCAGCGGGTATAATTAAAGGCGTGCGTAAAATCATAGTTCCAACAAATATTTGGAAAGCTGGTACGAATCAAATCGTGGTGAAATTTGGGAATTTAATCAGTTTACCTTGGTATGGTTTGGGTTTACAAGGTTCTGAAAATGACCTTTTTATGAGTTCTCAAAATCAGAAAATCAGCCTCGCTAATGACTGGAAATTAATGCCATCTTTCTCCGAAAAACACGAATACGTTCACTCAAGCAATAACATTGGTACAACTATCTACAATTCGATGATTGCACCACTTGTTCCTTTTGGTATCATCGGTGCGTTATGGTATCAGGGTGAAACCAATGCGGGAAGAGCCTATCAGTATCGCCAGTCATTTCCGTTAATGATTGAAGATTGGCGTAAAAAGTGGAATGATAATTTTGCTTTTTATTTCGTGCAGTTATCCAGTTATGGCCCTTATCAAAATAGTAATCAAGGAAGTAATTGGGCGGAACTTCGTGAGGCACAAACGATGACATTGAGTTTGCCAAATACAGGTATGGCGGTGACCACTGACGTAGGAAATCCGCAGGATATTCACCCAACGAATAAGCAAGATGTTGCCCATCGATTAGCGACGAACGCCCTTAAATTCAATTATAAAAAAGATATTACGTACAGTTCACCAATGTATGAATCGGTAAAGTTTGAAGATGGAAAAGCAACAATTTCATTTAGACTTATCGGAAAAGGACTGGAAATCCAAGATAAATTTGGGTATTTGAAAGGCTTTGAAATTGCGGGCGAAGATAAGGTTTTCTATTATGCCAAAGCCGAAATTGTGGGCGATAAAGTTGTAGTATTGCATCCAAAAGGCTTAAAACCCGTATCTGTCCGTTACGCTTGGGCAGATTCACCGATTGACGCTAATTTATATAATACCGAAGGCTTTCCTGTATCACCATTTCGTACCGATGAGTGGGTTGGGATTACAGAAAAAGCGAAATTTGAATAAATTATAAGCTGTTTTGGGGAATGGAATAAGTGGTAATTATTATATCATTCCCCAAAATAACCTTTAAGCCTCAATCTCAAAGCTATGTGTAATCTCTGCCGAAGGACTCAATTGAGCCGTTGCGGAACAATATTTTTCCATGGACATTTCAATGGCTTTCTTCGCTTTATCTTCCACAATATTTCCTTTAAATTTGAAGTGAACATTGATTTTGCGGAAAGGAGTCATCTCGGTTCCTTCTATTTTTTCCCTTTCGCCAGAGACGGAAATTTTCAAATCTTCAATAACCTGACGTTGTTTTTTCATAATCAAAATTACATCAATGGCTGTGCAACCGCCCAAACCCATCAATAATAATTCCATCGGGCGAGAGCCTGCGTTGTGACCACCAATGTTTTCGGCAGCATCTATGTGTACGGGTACGCCCGACATTCCTTGTGCCTCAAAGTGAAAGGCATCGTCAACTCTTACTAATTCTACTTGCATTAACTTAAAGATTATGTATTAATTCCACAACAAACATAAGGATTGAGAAAGTTCAAATCAAATATCTTGGTATTATATTTGCCAAAAAAATCAGCATTGTGGCTTAACTCACGAGGGGAAAATGGGAGATAGAAGCGAGCAATTTTGATAAACTTAATTTGAAGAATTACTGTGGAATTAGCCCAAAGCTTTCAATAAATTGGATTAAATTATTAGAAATTGTATAAAAGAAAATCTATCTGGTATGATTTTTTGAAAACATTTTAATAAAACACACAATGATAAAACATGACAAAAAGGTAAGAATAATCTTTTTATTTCGTTTTCATTTAACACATAACACAGGTAACAACATTAAAAAACCAACAAATAACTTCAAAATATGAAAAAAGTCCTTTTAGTAGTCGCATCAATTGTCGTGATGTCGTCATGCGTAAGTAAGAAAAAATTAGCCGAAGCACAAGCTGAGTATTCGAGTTACAAAGCAAATTCTGAAAATAGTTTAGCGAAAGTTAGAACGGAACTTCAAGATTGCGATAAAACGAAAGTTGCTTTAGAATCAGATTTGAAAAGCAAAGCCGGTGAAGTAGAAGCCAAAGCTAAACAAGTGAAAGCCTTAGAAGATCAAATTGATTACTTAAAGAAAACGAATACCAATCTTTTGGATAGAATGTCTGACCTTTCTATCGTGAGCAAAGCAGGAGCGGAGAGTATCAAAAAATCATTGGAAACACTTAATGACCAAAGCAAATATATTAAAGATTTGAATTCGTCAGTCCAACGTAAAGATTCACTGAATTTAGCCTTAGTAATGACGTTAAAACGTTCATTGGCTGATATTAACGACGATGACGTTACGGTAGAGGTGAAAAAAGGCGTTGTTTATATCTCAATTTCGGATAAATTATTATTCCAATCGGGAAGTGCAGTAATTAACTCAAAAGCTGAAGTTGTTTTAGAGAAAGTTTCACGAGTAGTGAATGATCATAAAGAATTAGATATTTTAGTGGAAGGTCACACGGATAATGTGCCAATTGCAACGGGTTGTATTGCCGATAACTGGGATTTGTCGGCTAAACGTGCCACTTCAGTTGTACGTTTATTACAAACAAAATTTGGTATTGCTCCTGAGCGTATGACCGCTGGTGGACGTTCTGAATATGCTCCGAAAGAAGTGAATACTACTGAAGCAGGACGTAAAATAAACCGTAGAACAGAAATTATAGTAACACCAAAACTTGACCAATTCTTCCAAATGTTGGCAAATGGGCAAAAGTAATTTTTAAGTAAATTTGAAAAAACGTGGTTACCAAGTTAAACGCTAAAGTTTGATTTGGTAACTACGTTTTTTTATGTCCATGAACATTAAAAACTGCACGATTTTTGTTGATATAAATGAAGCTAACCGCTAAAAAGCCCAAACCGAAAGGAATGGAACGTAACCCATTAAAAATCAACAACGTTATGAACAGAGTTACTGTGTTTATTTTGTTTGTATTAGTCACCACTTCGTGTGTAAGCAAGAAGAAATTTGTGGAAATGCAAGATGAATACTCCAATTTTAAAGTAAGTTCTCGAAATAATTTGGCAAAAGCCAAAACCGATATTAAAGACCGAGACAAGAAAATTTTGACTTTTGAGAGTAATACCAAGTTAAAAGATAAAGATTTAGAGGTTAGGGCAAAGCATATCAAAAATTTAGAAGAACAGGTCGATTTCCTTAAAAAGACCAATACTAAACTCTTAGACCGCATGACTGACCTCACAATGGTTAGTAAAGCAGGAGCGGAGAGTATCAAAAAATCGTTAGAAACCCTCAACGAACAAAGCCAATACATTGACAATATTAATGCTACTATTCAACGGAAAGATTCGCTGAATATGTCATTTATGGTGTCATTAAAACGCACCTTGAACGATTTCTCGGATGAAGATTTGAGCGTAAAAGTCAGAAAAGGCTTGGTCTGCATTTCGGTTTCTGATAAAATATTTTTTCCTTCGCCAAATGCCAATGTAAGTCAGAAAGGAGAAAATATTATCGAGAAAATAGGAAAGGCTCTAAATGAACACCGTGATTTAGATATTCTGGTGGAGGGTCATACCGATACTACGCCTATTTCGGCAGATTGTATCAAGGATAATTGGGATTTAAGTGCTAAAAGAGCCACAACTATTGTTCGTTTATTGCAAACTCGGTTTGGCGTTTCACCCGACAGAATGTTTGCGGGTGGTCGTTCCGAATATTCCCCCAAAGAATATACTACTACGGATTTAAATCGGAAGCAAAATCGCAGAACTGAAATCATGGTCATGCCCAGATTAGACCAATTTTTTCAATCGTTAGTGAACGGGCAGGTGAAGTGATAGTGAACAGTTATCAGTTAATAGTTTGTCATTAAAGTTTAAGTCTAACTTTTAGCCATTAATTATTTACTGATAACTGCAAACAGATTATTTATCTCCCAAAATTATCGGAGCGTTTCCTTTTCCACCCATGATAATTACCTTTGCATTCGGTGATTTTGCAATTTCTTTTTGAGCTAAAATAGCCTCGTACTGTAATTGTTTATCGCTTAATCCTGTCGATAAAATTTTCTGATAATCTGCAATTCCTTGGGCTTCAACTCGTTTACGTTCAGCTTCCTGTTTTTCTTTTTGAAGGACAAATTGCATTTTCTGAGCGTCTTGTTCCGCATTTATTTTAGATTCAATACTCTGCTTAACCGAAGTCGGAAGGTTGATATTTCTAATCAAAAGTTGTTCTAATAAAAGCCCTCTCGATTTGAAATTCTCTTCAATAGACTTGAAAATACGGTTTTGAAACTCATCTCTTTTTGTTGAATAAAGGGCTACTGCATCGTAATAAACGGCATTGTCTCTGATTTTAGTGCGGGTTATTGGGCGTACAATTTTGTTTTGGTAATCAACGCCAATTTCTCTCAGAACTTTTGGTGCTTCGGAAGGTATTAAACGATACAGAACGGTTAAATCAATGACAACTTCTAAGCCATCAGCCGTTAAAACTCTAATAGCGTCATCCCCTTCTTTAGTACCTTCGTCATGTACTGCCGACATTGTGTAATTTTGAGTTTTAATGTCAAATGTTTCAACATTGGCCAATGGATTAACAAAATTTAAACCACTTGATAAAGTAGTCTGACCAACATTTCCAAATAAAGATTGTACTCCCACTTCTCCGGCCCCAATTTGCTTAATGCCCGACGAGAGTAAACCTAAGATAACTAAAATTCCACCCACCACTTTTGCGGGACGAGAGAAACGAGCAATCGTTAATGAAGGCGTATTAATGGCAAATCCAGCCATTAATGCAACAATACCTAAGAAAATTAAGAACATGGTTTTTGTGATTAAATTGAGAATTAAGTTTTGGTTATATAGTTTGACTCAGACTGATGATAAAGCCCAAAAGAAAACCGCATCAAATATTATTCACTTGATGCGGTTTTATCCTGAAATAGTATGGAAGGTTATTATTAGGGATTAAATGATTGTAAACAATTATCAGATAACAGTGGGTAACAGTATTAAAAAGTTATTACGAAGAAATTTTAAGCGTAAAAAAGTATTTTAGCTCTTAAATCGCAATTCCTAAACGCTGATAGATGAAACTCATCAACCAAGCAGGTCCAATCATTAAGAATTGTAAATCTTTGAAGAAGGAAGGCTTTTTACCTTCAACCTTATGTCCCCAGAATTGACCAATCCAAGCTAATACGAATACCGTAATACTCACTTGTGAAAGTGGAGCAAATCCTGATTGTTCGATAAGATAACATAAATAAAGGCAAAAGGAAGCAAATAAAAGAAGTCCCACGGTTAGTGGCTTAGACAAAGTGAAGTAGTAGATAAGGGTCAATCCCAAAACGATTAAGGCAACGTTACCTTCAATGTCTCCGAGACTAAAAAAAGGAAGCTTAATGCAGTACAATAAACCGACAACACTGAAAAAAATCAGGGGTACGCATACCCAATGTACGGTTTTATTCGTGGGGTTTTGATGACTTTCACCGTATTCGGCGAGCCATTGATTAATTGTTTTCATGGTATTTTAGTGATAGTGTGGGTGAATAATACCAAAAATACAAAACTGTCTTTAAAAAGTCAAATGTTTAATAGTCACAATTTGGGATTTATTGCATTTTTCTAATATTTTACGCTACAATTATTTTTGATTAGATTCCTTTGAAATGACTACATTCAATTATTCTGTTCCCACTAAAACAAAATCTTGTATCTTCGTAAACTATTATTTTCATCATTAATCATACCATTCAAAAGTGTTTATTGAACCCTACCATAATCAACATCAACAAAACGCAAAACGAACAGGCTGGATAGAAGTCGTTTGTGGTTCTATGTTTTCAGGTAAAACTGAAGAACTCATTCGCAGACTAAATCGGGCAAAAATTGCGAAACAAAAGGTTGAAATATTCAAGCCTTCTTTGGATACTCGTTATCACGAAGAAAATATTGTTTCGCATAATTCTCTTTCTATTCGTTCAACGCCAATCCAAGCATCGCAAGAAATTTTGTTGCTTTCAGGCGATTGTGACGTAGTAGGAATTGATGAAGTCCAATTTTTTGATTCTGAAATCGTTGAAGTAGCAAATAAATTGGCGAATGTAGGTAAAAGAGTCATCGTAGCGGGCTTAGATATGGATTTTCAAGGTAAACCATTTGGCCCAATGCCTGCTCTAATGGCAATTGCAGAATACATTACCAAAGTACACGCTGTTTGTATGGTGTGTGGCGATGTTGCCAATTATTCATACCGTAAAACTGCCGCCCAAGAACAAGTAATGTTAGGCGAAACCGATAGTTACGAAGCAAGATGCAGAAAATGTTTTCATTTATAAAATTGACGTTTAGCGGTTGGAAAGTAGATTTTTATGATTTATTTCGCCTTCGCCGTGGTTGTCCGTATTTTCACAGACGACTATTTACGCTTTGTCTTTTTTTCGTAAATATTCCTCTTCACGCCCAAATTGGTACGTGGCGGACGCATTTTAATTACCTCAACGCCAAAGATATTGCCATCGTAGAGGGGAAAATTTATTGTGCTACTGAAAATGGATTTTTCTACTATGATACTGCTGAAAAACAATCGGTAAAACTTTCAAAAATTGATGGTTTTACGGAGACTGGTATCGCTAAAATTAAGTACAATACTGCCGCAAAAACGCTCGTAATTGCCTACCAAACGGGGAATATAGACCTTTTAAAAGTTACCGATAAGGGAGAACCTTCCAAAATTACCAATATTTCTTTGCTCAAAGAAACAACTTCAATTCAAGGAAATAAACAGGCTAATCACATAGAAGTTAGAGATAAAATTGCTTATTTATCCTATGATTTTGGTTTGGTAGTTTTGGATATTGATAGACAAGATATTCGGGAAACGTACCAAAATTTGGGTAATAATGGTTCTCCTATTAATATTTACAAAACCGTTTTTGCTACCGACAGCATTTATTTATCGACATCCCAAGGCATTAGGGGAGCAAAGTTTTCTACCAGTGTAAACCTTCAATTTTTCGGTAATTGGAAAACGCTAATCAATAAGAATTTATCCATTAGCAGTTTTCAGAAGGGACTCATTCTGGCCTCCGATGTAGGTGAAATATTTACTTATCAAAATGGGAAATATGATAATTTTGTTAAATTTTCAGAAAAAATTGAAAATATCGAAATTATTAATAGCCAAGAATATTTTATTAAAACGTTGAATGCTATAAATATTTTAAATGATAATTTAAAAATAAATAAAATTTCAGAAGTTAAAATTCAGCAACCCCAAAATTTACAAGCTGATACACAAGGTAAATATTGGATTGCCGATTCTAAAAATGGTTTGCTCAGTAATGCCGAAGGAAATTATAAAACCTTTAGTCCCACGAGTACGGATACGCTTTATCAAACTCGAATAGACTCCGTTGTGGTGGACTTAGACGGTAATCGGTGGAGTAGGATGGGGGATTATGGTGGCATTTTGGTAGAAAACCCGAAGAAGCAAAGGCAACTGGTCTATTCGGGAGTGGGTTCTGGTAATTTACCAAGTAACACCGTGAAGACGTTGGCGGTAGATAAAGATGGGCAAATGTGGGTTGGAACGGATAAAGGAGTGGTGGTTTTTGATAATCCTTCCGCCGTTTTTAGTGGCAAAAATTTTGATGCCTATACCCCCGTATTTGAACGGAGGAGACTTTTGGGGAATGAAACTGTTACTTCAATTGCTGTGGATGGCGGAAATAGAAAATGGATGGGAACGCTAAATGGTATCTTTCTATTTAATCCTGATGGAACAGAATTGGTTAGCAATTTTACCGAAAAAAATACGCCATTACCGACCAGCGAAATTTCCTATATCTCCACAGAGCCGACCACGGGAGAAGTGTATATTCGTACGCCAAAAGGTATGGTTTCGTACCGAGGAACGGCTACGGAAGGAAGTTTGAAGCAAGATGAAAATGCGGTAAAAGTGTTTCCAAATCCAGTACGTCCAGATTTTGAGGGACAAATTGGCATTGAAGGTTTGGTAGAAAATGCCTTCGTGAAAATTACGGATGTAGTAGGGAATTTAGTTTATGAAACTCGTGCCAACGGAGGAACAGCCGTTTGGAATGGCCGCACGTTGGCAGGTGGACGAGTGGAAACGGGTATTTATCTAATCTTTAGTGGCAATGTGAAGGGAGAGGAGGCATTGGTGAGTCGTTTGGCAGTGGTGAAGTAGCGTTTTTGTAAATAGACAAGGTATTTGACTATTCATCATTTAGGCAAACCAAAATTGTAATGATATTTGCTGCCAATTCCCCCTAATTTTGTGACAATATTATCAATGAAACAAAAACTAAATCATACTTTCTCTGGAAAAATCTGGAACACAACTTTCAGTGGTAATTATGTCGCTTTGGAAATTCGAGATGAACTGAGTCGTCAGGTGAGTTTTTCCGCAGTTAATCTCTTGACAGGAGAGGTTTTATGGGAAAATATTCGTCCCGAAAAATCATGGTGGTTGGGTTTGGTAGGTATTTTTGATGAATACTTGATTTTACACAAATATTCATCTCAACAAAAACCAGAACCCGAAGGGCTTCTAATCCTTGATGTACAAACAGGAGCAGTTATCGAACGTTTAGATAGTTGGGTTTTCTTTGATTTTAAAGAAACGACTTTGACTGTCTATCAATTGGAGAATAATTTTCCAGTCTATAAAAATATTGATTTGAGTAAAAAAATACCGAATTTCGCTCAATCATTCCATCACTCCGTCACTCCGCCACTTAATCACTCCGTGACTCCCTCCGTAATTCATTACCCTGAAACGAGTCCTCATTTTCCAACAATTTTTAAATTTTTATATCGTTTATTGGACATTGAAGCCCAAAAAGCAGTAGATTATCTTGAAATAAGTAACAAGATTATAATTTCTTATTATATTTACAGAGATAAATCATTCCAAAATTACCTTTTGGTAACCAACCGAGCCAGAGAAATTTTATTAAACGACCTCATCGCCCAAACCGAAGGAATTGGAATAGATACATTTACTATGAAATCCGATACTTTGTTATATGTTAAAAATGAAAATCAATTCGTCGGTTATGAACTATAACCCAAAATCCGCCGTAAAAACAGCTCTAACTTGTGCTTTGTCTTCCCTCGTATTTTCTACTTTTGCTACTGAAGTTGTCAAAGACTCCATTGGTCTAAAAAGAGAAGGTGGCAAAACTTTTGTTTTGTACAAAGTAGCTCCTAAACAAACCTTATATTCGATTGTAAAACGCTACGGAAGTTCAGTGCCTGAGTTTAAATTAGCCAATCCTGGCGTTTCAGAAAGTGTACAAGTTGGGCAAACTATCAAGATACCCTACAAAGGTATTGTAGTTGCGACAGGGCCAGTTAATAAGTCTGTTCCAATGCCAACTTCTACTGCTACGCCAATTACGCCGCCTACCGAAAGTGTAAGGATGGTTTCGCACGTGGTTGAATCTGGACAAGGTCTGTACGCAGTAGCAACAAAATATAAAGTTGCCATGTCTGATTTGCGTAAATGGAATAACTTAACAACCGACCAACTTGCTCAAGGTCAAGTGCTTATTGTAGATGCTCAGGAATATGAAAGAGCAAAAAAAGCAGGAGATTTACCCGGTAGAGGCGAAGTTGTGAAAGTTGAAGATACCAATTTAGGTAACGGTACGGTTAACCAAAGACCAACAGAATCGACGGAGCCAAGTGATACAAAGACTTCTTCTGAGACATCAAAAACAGCTTCCGGTTACAGAAAGACCATCGAAACAGGTTTGGCAGAATTAATTGATGTTGAAGATAAATCTGGAAAATATTTAGCTCTTCATCGTTCTGCTCCAGTAGGTACGCTGGTGAACGTGAAAAATTCATCAAATGGACAAAGTATTTGGGTCAAAGTGGTAGGTAAATTACCAGATATCGGAAGTGATAAAGTGATCATTAAATTATCGCCAAGAGCCTTTGAAAAACTCAACCCTTCGGACAAAAGAATTAGAGCAGAAATAAGTTATATGACACCATAGTTTGGGGAACAGTTATCAGTAAACAGTTATCAAGGAAAGAATTATTCGATAATTTAGCTCCTCTTGAGAAAACTTTTTTTACTGATAACTGTTAATTAATAAAGATAATTGTAAAAAATGCCACGCAACAAGCGACAAATAACTTTTGGACATATTGTTTTTAATGTCCTTTATACACTGGCTTTTCCCGCCATTGCCACCTTCGCCTTTCTTTATACCGTATTAGTTTGGGTATTTTCTATACCCTCAAAAATTATCGCCTTTTTTGCTGCCAAGATTAAGTGATTTTTACCAAAACCTTGATTGGGAAATTACAGAGATTTTGTCAATGAAAACCCTTTTTTAATCATGGTATAGACAATAATACCCACACAAAATGACTTCCTACGTTGCTGATTTATTAGAAGAAAAGTATTTGCAGTATAATCAGCCTAATTTTATTCCTAACGACCCCGTCTGTATTCCTCACCTTTTTTCTCAGAAACAAGATATTGAAATTATGGGGTTTTGGTCGGCAGTTTTGGCTTGGGGACAACGCAAAACGATTATCAATAAATGCAAAGAATTGATTCAATTAATGGATAATTCGCCTTACGATTTCATACTCAATCACGAAGAATCTGATCTAAAACGCTTCCTGAATTTTAAACATCGTACCTTCAATGCTACCGATACGCTTTATTTTATTGCTTGGTTTAAGGATTTTTACCGTAATCACGATAGTTTAGAGGAGGCTTTTTTAATTGAGAACCCAGTGATTGAGGTAAATATCAAACAAAACCTGATAAATTTTCACGAACGTTTCTTTAGCTTGGAAGATTTTCCAGAAAGGACTCGAAAACACATTGCCACACCAGTTAGAAACTCTTCTTGTAAACGAATCAATATGTTTTTGAGATGGATGGTAAGGCAAGATGATAAAGGTGTTGATTTTGGAATTTGGACGAATATAAAACCTTCGCAATTGATATGTCCATGCGATGTACACGTGGATAGAGTGGCCCGACATTTGGGACTTATAAAAAGACCCAAACCAGATTGGACAACAGCAGTAGAATTAACGGAAAATCTAAAACAACTTGACCCCAATGACCCCGTAAAATATGATTTTGCCCTTTTTGGGTTGGGGGTTGAGGGAGAAATGTAGAAATTTTGAAGGGCAAGATTTAATTTCAGATTCACAGTCTGAGATGCAGTCTTGTCTAATTATGACAATCATAAAAATAGGTTAAAAACCTATCTTACCAATGAAAATTACCAAAGAACCATTCGGACATTTTACAGAATACGTTTTGACGAATCCAGAAACGGGAGAAGCATTATATGTTTTACCCGAATTTGGGGGAATTATTCGTAAAATGACTCTGCAAAAAAATGGTCATTTACATCATGTTATTGATTGTGGCAATACTGCGGAACAACTTTTGTCTAATATGGTAGCTTACCCTTCGGCTCATTTATTTCCTTGGGGAAATCGGGTCAGAAATGGAAAGTATCGTTTTCAAGATGTTGATTATCAGTTATCTATCAATGAAATTGGTTTGCAAAATGCTATTCATGGTTTTGTGAGTTTTGCCAATTTTGAAGTGGTAGAAGAAACTGTAAATGAAGTTGAAGCCATTTTGACTTTACGATATTCATACTTTGGAGGAGCTTTTGGTTTTCCGTTTCCATTTGTGCTGGATATTTCTCACATTTTTAGTTCCGACGAAGGTTTAGAGATTCATTATTCCATAAAAAATACAGGAAGTAACGATATGCCGATGGTTTTGGGTTGGCACCCTTACTTTAAAGTTGAAGGTGAAAAAGCCGATGATTGGCAGATTGATTTTGCCGCAACGCATCAATATAGTTCTGATAGTCAGATGATTTCAGCCGATAAAACAAATGTGGATTTTGGAGGGGCAATAAATTTAAAAGGAAAGACATTAGATGCGGTTTTTGCGATGAAACCTTCGAGTAAAATTATCTCAAAGCTTCATTCTCCAAAGAAAAATATGACCTTAAATGTTTGGCAAGAAGGCATGAAAGACGGGTTTACTTTTACCGTTGTTTATATTCCATCGAGCCGAGATTGTATTGCTATTGAACCAATGACAGGAAACACTGATGCCTTTAATTCGGGCGACGGTTTATTGGTCTTAGAAAGTGGTAAAACCTTTGAAATCAGCTGTGGCGTTTATATTTCGTAGAATACAGTTTAATAATTTTTTTAGTGATACAAGACTTGAGGATGTCATAAACTTTTGCAAGAAATGTAATAAATAAGGTTTATCTTCTTTCCGTCAAAGCCACTTTTATACCGAGTCCAATTAAAGCAATTCCACAAATTTTATTGATGTAAGTCGTAATGTTTTTGTTTACCTTTAGTTTTGAGAAAATAGTAGAAGCAAAAAAAGCTAAAATTAAGCACCAAATTGTACCAGTAATCGTAAATGAAAAGCCAAGTGTGAGAAATGGTAAAACGGTATTTTTTAAATTAGAATCAATAAATTGAGGCAAAAAAGCGATGAAAAATAGGGCAACTTTAGGGTTTAAAACATTGGTAATAACGCCATCTCGGTATATTTTTAAGTAATCAACGGATTCATTTTCGACTGAATTTTCGGTGTTCAAAGAGGTTTTATCGGTTAACATTTTGAAACCAATGTACAAAAGATAGGCTGCTCCAGCGTATTTAATGATATTGAAGACGAGAATTGATTTGGCGATAATAATTGATAACCCAAATGCTGCTAAAAATGTATGAATAATACTACCCGTTGCAATGCCTAAAACGGACATAACCCCTGCTTTTTTCCCCTGTGCCATACTTCTCGACAGAATGAAAATGGTATCGTTTCCTGGGGTAATATTCAGTAGAATTCCCGTTAATAAAAACGTTTCGTAGTTGATTATTCCAGTCATGATTGTTATGTTCGTTTGAATTCTACCTTAACAATAATCTAAATCGCCAAGGGCAAGGTGAAATAAAATGTACTACCCACATCTTGTACGGTATCAAACCAAATACTTCCTTTAGAGTTATCAACCACCCATTTTGCTAATGCCAAGCCAACGCCCGTTCCTTCGGCTTTAGTAGAGAAATCGAGCATAAAAATTTTACTGTGATTTTCCTTCAAAACGCCAATTCCGTTGTCGGTAATACTAAATGTTACGGTTTCGGTATTAATTTCTACTTTGATTTTAATGACAGGTTTACGTTCATGAGGAACCGATTGAATGGCATTCATCAAGAGGTTATTGATGATATTTCCCGTTAATTGACGGTCGCCCCAAACCATAATCGTTCGGTTAGGTACGTCTTTTGAGATGTTAATTTTTTTATCTTCAAAGAACAAATTCGCTACTTTATTAACCTCATAAACAAAGTCAAAAACCTCCCGTTTGGGAATTGGTAGTCGGGCAAAGTCAGAAAAAGAATTGGCAATATACGATAAATTGTCAATTTGACCTGTCAATGATTCTATTTGGTCTTTTATTTGGGCAGTATCAATCGTTGCTCCTCTCGACAGTTTATGTTGGAGTAATTGCAAGGACAATTTCATCGGTGTAAGCGGATTTTTGATTTCATGCACCACTTGTTTGGCCATTTGTTGCCACGCCGATTGCTTGGTTGTATCAGCTAAAGCTACTTTAGATTCCTCCAATTTTACCAACATATCGTTGTACGCTTTTATCAAAACGCCAATTTCATCATCCGAACGCCAAGAAAGGGGTTCACTTGGTTTACTCAAATCTACTTTTCGTAACTTGTTAGTTATCAGTCGTAAAGGGACGGTTAATACATTAGACGCAAAATATGAAAGTAATAATAACCCCAAAAATATAGTAGTAAAAGTATTTAGCAATGAACCGATAACAGCACCAACTTCTTTTTCATAAGCCACTTTAGAATCGTAGAATGGAATATTTACTATACCCGCCAATTTACCGTCATTGGCATTAATCCCCACGTAAGAACCCATAAAATCAAGGTTGCCCATCTTTTCTGGAATGATGGCATTGTGTTCTTTTTCCTCAATGATTCTGATGTAAGCTTCTGGATTTAAGTAAGTTGAGACGATTCCTGTTTCGTAGCTCAGTAATTTATTAGTAGCTAATAATCGTCCAGTGGTATCAAAAACACTCACGTATTTCTTAGTACTTGTGGAAATATTTTTGAGCGTATCCGTCAAAAATTGCGTACTCATTTTCCCTTTAATAAATCTATCAACCGCAGGCAAAATACTTATTCCTGCATTTTCAGTCTGACTGACGTAGGATTGTTCTTGGCTTTCGGAGAGTTTCGTTCCGATAATACTGAGCGTAATCCCGACTACCAAAATGAGTGGTAAAAGGAAAGCAATATTGAGATAAATCTGGATTTTAGTGGCAAAATTTACGTTCAAATTCGAGAATCCATAGCGAACTGCATATATCAAAACGATGAAAATAATGGTAATTACTAAGGTTAAAAACAGAAATGAGAAGTTAGAATAGATGGTTGCTAAACTGATTTTTTCCGAAGAAATGATAATTTTACGTCCATTCCTATTCTCAATAGCTACGTGATTATAACCATTATCAATAATTCCCTCTTCGGATATTTGTTTGCCTTCTACCAAACTGAGTGGCATTTTCCGCTCGTAATTGTAGCTTTTTCCACCGGTTTTTATGACTTTGCCATTTTCGTAAACAGCGTAACTATAATTACTGGCTTCCAGTTGTTCTTCGCCGCTGGTTGGCAAATCGGCGAGTGCGGCATCACGGGTGGCATCACTGCGTTTGCGTAAATCTAAAATAACGTAACCAATCGCCTTATTGTCTTCATTGAGCAATGGAATAAAATCAATGTATTGTTTTTGGTAACTATTACTGGCATCATTGATAAAAAATAAATTGGTATAGTCGGTACGGTATTTTAGGGTTTTGTAACGAGATTCGTAAGTCTGAAAACTCTGAGCGTCCGATACGTTATCCAATGACTTTCCGTTAATGTCAAAAGCTGAAACCTCAGTGTCATAATAGTCGAAGTAACTGTCTAAAATGGTTCTTCTAATATAATTTTGAACCTGTTCACGGGGTAATAATGCTGATTTAATGAGAACTTTCAAGGTAGAATCTTTGCCAATATCAGCATTAGCTTTACTTAACTTAAACTCACCGATTTCGTCATTTTCAGCTAAATATTTTTTTCCAAATGCCTGTTTTTGTACGAAATCTTTTCTAATTGCTTGATTATAAACGATATAAGTTCCGAGTGTTGCACAGGTTAACGCTCCCAAAAAGAAATAAATTGAAGTTTGATAACGGAATGTATAGAGAAATTTAGGGAATTGGCTGAATAATAAGATTCCCACGTACAAGCCGTGCAAGAATATCAATAAAATATTGGAAGCTTGAATCGCAAGAATAAAAATACTCCAAATAAATAGCCCAATCAATAATGCATAAAATGCCCAACGGGGTTTATTTCGGTTGAGCTTGATGAGTACATTAACAAGTAAATGGTTAGTCAAAAAGTAAATAATTGAAACTAAAACAAAGGCAATAATTGAGGATATTTTTAGTGGTTTTTCTAAGAAATCTATGCTCAAAGCAATGTCTAATAAGTACGCTGATTTTTCGTAAATATTTAATAATTGGCGATAAAATCCTTGAAAAACGGAATAACTCAGGATGATAATGAAAACAGAAATGACCTTTTTAATGAGCGTTGGTAAATGTAATAACCAGAAATATCGTCTCATTTTAAAATAATAATTAACCAAATAAATCAATAAAATGATGGTCGCTATGAGGTTTAAAACTAAATCGCCGAGCGACGGAGCTATGAAAGATGAACTATAATATTTAGGGTTGAAGTGGGCTGATTCGTAGAAAATAAACGGAATATTATAGTAAAGCATAATGGCCCGAAACAGTAAAAAATAGCCCGTTAATAGCAAAAAAGCCCGACCATAACGGTGTGTTTTGTTCATAAACCAAATCCACGCCAAAAGGTATAACACCAAGAAAAACATACTGAGAAGACCTAACAAAATGACATTGGCAGGAATCGACTGATTTTTTAGGTTATCGGCTTTGGAAGGAGTAACCGAAAATAAAAACTCTTTCGTTTCGGCGTACATATTTAAGTGCGTTGCCGCTACGGGAAAATTATCAATATTTTGTGGGTCAGCCGTAAAAATATTTGGATTATAGGCTGTCTTTAAGTGATTGCTTTCGGATTCGTATTGACGGTAAAGTGTTACGAATGAAACGACTTCGAAATTATCATTCGTACCAATTACTGAACGGCGGTTGGCGATAAATTTCCCCTGCGTAGTAATGACCGATTTTAGGTTGTAATTGCCTTCAACTAATTGATAATCAGGAACAAACTTAGAGTCCGACCAGAAGATAAGTCTGCCATTTTTGAAAATATAATAGGGAAGAATTGTGGGAGTTTTGAGGTGAGAAAAAGTAGTGTCTTTGGAAGTAGAAACTAAGGGTAAGATCTTGTCCAAGTCACTATTTGACGCTCTAATTTCATCTTGAATCTTCGTCTGAATATCGTATAAATACTTATCTTCAGTAGCACTTACGGGACCTTTTTTAGTAATAATAAACATCAATAATGCTAATCCAAACATCGCAAAAGCAAGGATTAGGAATATGTTTTTCTTTAAAAAAATCAGTTTAAGCAAGGACGTAAAGCGTTTTGACATTAGGGTTTGGTTATTTGTTATTTACGTTAAGACAAATTTCGTACCATTGATAACGATTTATTTTAATCTGCTGTAAATCAAGTAATTAAAGATTATATTTTTAGACCACAGATTATACGAATTACCCCTGTCGTCACTATAAATTTACACTGATTTGAAAATACTATCTGTGAAAATTAGTAAATGATGATAAGCCTAATTCGTATAATCTGTGGTCTAAAAAATGATAAAATTCTATGTGAATTTACAAAAAAATACCTAAAAAATAGCTTCTGCAATCTTTTTTGTGCTTTCCGATTTACTCATGGTATAAAAGTGTAAAATTGGAGCTTCGGCAGCAATTAATTCTTTACATTGTTGGATACACCATTCTACCCCCACCTGTTTTACGTCTTTATCGGTTTTGCAAGCATTTACCGCATTAACTAAGTCGTCAGGCATATCCAAATGAAAAATTCTTGGTAAAACGGTTAACTGTTTTTTGGTAGCGATTGGCTTTAAACCTGGAATAATGGGTACGTTGATTCCTTCGGCACGACATTTCTTTACGAAATCAAAGTATTTCTGATTGTCAAAAAACATTTGTGTAACGATGTAATCGGCCCCCATTGCTACTTTTTGTTTCAAATAGCTGAAGTCAATATTTAGGTTTGGCGACTCAAAATGTTTTTCGGGATAACCCGCCACGCCAATGCAAAAATCGGTAGGAGAAGATTGCGTTTCTTCGTGCAGCAATTTCCCCTGATTCATGCTCACAACCTGTTGTAAAAGGTCGCTTGCGTAAGCGTGACCACCTTTTTCAGGCGTGAAAGCGGCATTTCCTTTTACGGGGTCACCTCTCAGTACCAGTACATTATCAATACCCAAATAGTGCAAATCGAATAAAAAGTCCTCGGTTTCTTCACGAGTAAAACCACCACAAATTACGTGCGGAACGGCATCAACTTTGAAACGATTCATCAAACTCGCACAAATCCCCACAGTCCCTGGTCGCTTTCTTACAGGAATTCTGGCAATTTGCCCATCAACTACTTTTTCTAAATACTCTTCTCGGTGATAAGTTACTTCAATGAATGGCGGTTTGAACTCCATTAATGGTTCAATATTATTCATCAACGCTTGAATGTTTTCGCCTTTTATGGGTGGAATAATCTCAATTGAGAAAAGTGTCTTTCCCTTTGCTTGTTCGATATATTGGGTAATTTTTGTCATAATTTTTAAAATTATAGATAAAAAATCTGCAAATAACTTATTTTTGCAGTCAAAATATATAATATCTGCAAAGGTAATAGAAAAAGGAATATTTGCGATAAAAGGTATCTAATTTAGCATTAAGCCAGTAAAGGTTTAGAAGATAGCAAATCTGAATAAACGGTGTTGAAATCAAATGCTATTCCAAAAATCACTGATTTGCTTGATTCAGAGAAACTCAATACCTAAAAGTGCTTTTTTAGTTCAAATATTGATTAACTAAAAATATCCATTCATCGGTTAAACTCAAATTGGACATAGTCGTTTTAGCCCGTCGATACCAATAATTTGCATTCCAATTATCACCTTCTTTACGGTGCAAATACGCATGAAGACGGTCATACTCTTGTACACCTTCTTGGGTTTGTGCAATATCGTGGGCGGCTTCCCAATCACCTTTGGCATCGTGCCAAAGAGCTGCAAGAATTTCTGAAATACCAGAAGGCGGATTTGAGTCGTGGAGCGTGTTATTAAATTCAGCGAGTGTCATATTGTTTTTTCTTACGAATTTAAGAATTTTAGCGTAAAATAAATTTCTCATAAATCCACGATTGTACAATTATTGTCTTTACCGTCAAAATTCATAAATTGCACGATAACTTATCCACAAATATCAATCACTATGAAAAAATATTTCCTTTGCTTACCACTTTTATTGCTGTTGTTGAGTTCATTGACAACATTACCAATTGATTTTTATCAGGCTCAACTTCGTTTTCCGAGAGTTCGAGAAGCACTTAAATCTAAAGGAAAAACGGTGGATGACCTATTGTTGTCTAAAGGTATCAGTACTACTAATTTTGAAGTTTTTTTTCGAGTTTTTAAAAAAGAGCAAAAATTTGAAGTTTGGGCAAAAAATAAGGGTGAAAGTAGTTTTAAGTTACTAAAAGTCTATGATTTTTGTGCAAATACGGGTGTTTTAGGACCCAAACGCCGTTCGGGAGATAGACAAACACCCGAAGGTTTTTATTCCATTGATGCCTTTAATCCAACCAGTAATTATTATTTATCTTTCAGAGTTGGTTATCCAAATGCTTCGGATAAAAAATTTGCTGACTGGCTCAATCCTGGCGATAATATTTTCGTTCATGGCTCGTGCATCACAATTGGTTGTATTCCCGTGGGTGACGAAAATATTAAAGAATTATACTTATTAGCAGCCCGTGCCAAAGGTGGAGAACAAGAAATTCCAATCCATATTTTTCCGATGAAAATGACCGATGAAAATTATGCCGCATTGAAAACAGAATACGCCTCAAACACAACATTATTAGAGTTTTGGTCGTGGCTAAAACCAGGTTTTGATGCTTTCGAGAAGAGTAATATTGTACCTAAGATTACAGTTGACGAAACTGGAAAGTATTTGATTCAGTAGAAGATTTTTATAAAATGTTGATTTAATAGAAGGCTTTACCGAGTGACATTTCGCTCTGAGTGAAGCCTTCTTTTTTGTGACCTCCCTAAAATCATGAACTTTCTTTTGTCAAAAATGAGTATCAAAATTCATTACTTTTAATGATTTGTGTCATTTTGTCTTTGTGTTTTCTTGTAAAGAAGACATAATGGCTTGAAAAAATGACTGGTACAGGTTTTGAAGAATAGTATTTACTTCTTCATCAGGAAGTATAAATTCATTAACTGCACAAAAATATGGAAAAGAAAATAGTAATTCCGAGAGAGATTTTAGCAAATATAGATTTTACGAATACATTAAACGGTGGACGAGTTGAACCCAATATTGAGGTTAATCAAACGTCAGATTCTTACGAAATCTTCGTAAAAGTAGCAGGTTTACAAGCCGACCATTTGAAAGTAGATATTGAAGATAACCGTTTGTGGCTATACGCCTTGCAACCCGTTTTGAAAACGGCTGAACAAGAAATTGCGGAGAATTACGTGCCGCAAACGATTGGACAATTAATGTTGCCAAATTTTGTGGATGTCGAAAATATTTCGGCTCGTTATCATAATAATCAATGGAAAATTATAATGCCTTTTGACGAAAATAAAAAAGGATTTAAGCGAAATGTGGAAGTAGAATTTTAATAATCTCAGGATTAGAAACTAATTACTATCTATATATCCCGCCCTGTAAGGTACGCCTTTACAGGGCTTTTTTTATGTTTCATGTTGAAAAATTCATAAATTGTAAGTTCACAACAATTTAACTTTTTTCATGAAACGCATCTCAATTTTTCTCTTAGTATTTTTAATATTCGCTAATATTTTCATTTACGCTCAAAAAGCTACCAAAAAGCCTTTGGGAAGCGAATATCATCTTTTGGTTGGTACTTATACTTCGGGCAAGAGCGAAGGAATTTACGTCTATAAGTTCAACACCGTAACGGGGGAATTTAAGGCTGAAAGTATTGCAAAAAATCTTAAAAATCCCTCTTTTTTAGCGGTTTCTCCCAATGAAAAATACGTTTATTCTGCTGGTGAAATTGATAATAATGGAGCCATTTATGCTTTTTCCTTTGATAAAAAATCGGGTAGTTTGACGCAGTTAAGCACGCAAACTTCCAATGGAAATTACCCTTGTCATGTGGCGGTTGATAAGACTGGGAAGTGGGTAATTGTGGGGAATTATGGGGCGGGAAGTCTGACCGTTCTACCTGTGGAAGCCAACGGTGGTTTAGGAAGTCCAACGCAAACTATTCAACACGAAGGCAAAGGCACAAATGCAGAACGCCAAGAAAAAGCTCACGTTCACTCAATCAATATTGCTCCGAATAATGTGGATGTTTTTGTTCCAGATTTGGGAATTGATAAAATAATGACTTATTCTTTAGATGCCAAAACAGGGAAATTGAGTAACGGAAATCCTCCATTTACAAAGGTAAAAGATGGTACTGGTCCAAGACATTTTACGATTCACCCCAACGGAAAATTTGCTTATGTTATCCAAGAATTAACGAGTGAAGTAACGGTTTTTGATTATCAAAAAGGTGCTTTAAATGCCATTCAGAGTATTTCTACTTTACCTGCCGATTATAAAGGTAATAATTCATGTGCAGATATTCATATTTCGCCCGATGGTAAATTTTTGTATGGTTCAAATCGCTTTCATGACAGTATTGTCATTTATTCTATTGACTCAAAAACGGGTAAATTAACCTACATTACCAATCAATCCGTGATGGGGCAAGTGCCGAGAAACTTTATGATTGACCCAACGGGAAATTATGTTTTGGTAGCCAATCAAAAAACGGACAATATTGTGATTTTCAAGCGTGATACAGTAAAAGGAACGCTTACGCCAACAGGCAAAGAAATTGCAGTACCAACGCCAGTGTGTTTGAAGATGGTGAAATTTTAATAGTAATTACAGCAAAGGATAGTGCTTGAATATTTTTCTTTTATTTTTATAATCAAAACATTTGCTCAATTCCCCAATAATTTAATGATAAAAATGCAAAGACGTTCAGCAATTAAAAATCTTGCCTTGACAATTGGTAGTGCTATTATACTGCCGTCGTGGGCAAATGCTTGGAACCGAGAATCGTTGCAAAATTCTCAAGTTATCATATTCTCATCGCAAGAAAATCTCTTGGCTGAAATTGTCGAAACGATAATTCCAAAAACTGATACTCTAGGAGCTAAAGAACTTAATATACATCAATTTACTGTCAAAATGGTAGCAGATTGTTATGATAAAAAGGCTCAAGATATTTTCAAAAAAGGACTTGATTCAGTAGATGCTCTCGCTAAAAAAGAAGCAGGAAAGGCTTTTGTAGAATGTGATGGCAAACAAAAATTAGATATTTTGAGTAAAATGTCCAATGCTGAAAATAGCGATGACAAAGCTTTCGTTCGTTTAGTTAAAAATCTGGTTATTCAGGGTTATCTCAATTCTGAATATGTAATGACTAATCTCCGAAAATTTGAATTTGCCCCTGGTCATTATTATGGTTGTGTTCCCGTAAAAAAATAATGTACAGCGTTTTAGTCATACATTCAATAATTCTATCATTCATCCATTGAAATAATGTCAAATCTTAATATAGATTCAGTAAAAAATAGAACCTTCGATGCCATCGTAATTGGCTCAGGAATTAGCGGTGGTTGGGCAGCTAAAGAACTGACAGGGAAAGGTTTACGTACTTTAGTTTTGGAACGTGGACGTGAAGTAAGACACGTAATGGACTACCCAACAACCATGAAACAACCGTGGGAGTTTGAACACCGAAATCAACTCAAACAGGAGGTTAAAGATGCCAATCCTATTATTAGTAAATGTTACGCTTTTTATGAAGGAACGGAGCAGTTTTTTGTGAAAGATGCGGAACATCCTTATGTCCAAGAAAAACCTTTTGACTGGATTCGGGGCTACCAAACGGGTGGAAAATCTTTGATGTGGGCCAGACAAACACAACGTTGGTCAGAATTTGATTTTGAAGGGCCTGCTCGTGATGGATTTGCAGTAGATTGGCCTATTCGTTATGCTGATTTAGCTCCGTGGTACAGTTACGTTGAGAAATTTGCGGGAATTTCTGGGAATAAAGATGGTTTAGCTTCTCTTCCCGACGGTGAGTTTTTGCCACCGCACGAAATGAATTGCGTTGAGAAATATTTTAGTCAGGAAGTTGCCAAAAACTATAAAGATCGCCACATTATTATGGGGCGTGCTGCACATTTGACGGAACCTAAAAAGATACATTACGACCAAGGAAGAGCATCTTGTCAGCACCGAACTATTTGCGAACGAGGTTGTCCCTACGGTGGATATTTTAGTAGCAATTCTTCGACTTTACCTTGGGCTGCGAAAACTGGAAAAATGACTTTACGTCCAGATTCAGTCGTTCATTCAATTATTTATGACGAGAAAAAAGGCAAAGCAACGGGCGTAAGAGTTATTGATGCTAACACGAAAGAAATGATTGAGTATTACGCAAGAATTATTTTTGTGAATGCGGCAGCTTTAAATTCTAACTTGATTTTATTGAATTCAACTTCTCATCGTTTCCAGAATGGTTTGGGAAATGATAGTGGAGTTCTCGGAAAATTCGTAGCCTTTCATAACTATCGTGCTACAATTAATGCCGAATACGAAGGATACTTAGACAGTACCACGGATGGTCGCCGCCCAAATTCACCGTATATTCCTCGTTTTAGAAATGTTTTCAAACAAGAAACAGACTTTTTGCGTGGTTATGCTTCTGGCTTCTCGGCTGGTCGTTATCAGCATGACGATAGAAGTGGAATGGGTGAAGATTTGAAAAAGGGCTTATTGAATCCATCCTTGAATAATGTTTGGAGTGTAGGCTCACACATGATGGGCGAAACCATTCCGAAAGAAAGTAATTATGTGACTTTGGACAAAACGTTGGTTGACCCTTGGGGAATTCCGCAGTTGAAAATTTCGGTTGATTATGACGATAACGACGTGAAAATGACCAAAGATTTCTTTGAGCAACTGACAGAAATGTACACAAAAGCAGGCTTCAAAAACATTAGAACGAACGATTCTAACCGCACTCCAGGTTTAGATATTCACGAAATGGGTGGTGTCAGAATGGGTAAAGACCCCAAAACATCACTTTTGAATAAATGGAATGCTCTACATTCTTGCAAAAATGTATTTGTAACTGACGGAGCATCAATGACTTCAACGTCAACCCAAAATCCATCATTAACTTATATGGCGATGACTGCTCGTTCGGCGGATTATGCGGTAAAAGAAATGAGAAAAGGGAATTTATAGCTTTTAAAGTAGTTGAGTTTAAAAAAAGGGTTGGTATTTCTACCAACCCTTTTTTAATATTTTTCTTTAAGCAATTAGATATTTATTTTTAATGTTGGGAATTGGTCAAAATGTGGGTACTAAAATGGTTAATTATTTAATGTGTAACTTGATTTTTGTAATAGAAATGGATACTTTATTCTTCTAATTTTACATGGCCCCAGTTTTCTCCTGAGCGAATGCGGTTAAGTTGGGTATGTGTAATGCCGAATTGTTTGGCAATCATTTTCAAGCGATTTTTATCCGACTTTAACATCTTCTTAATCATAATCACTTTACTTTCAGTCAGTTTGTAATTCTTCGTTCGCTTCGGAATCACTCGGTCTTTCACCGCAGGATTTTCTCGATTGTGCAAAGTCATTTCGTCACGAGAAGCCCATTTTAGATTTTCCCAATGATTATTAAGTTTGTCGTGGTCGAGATGAAGGACAAACTTTCGTTCTTCATAATCACCTTTCGGCACGAAGAATTCCGCTACCAATTTATGGACATAACGGTTTAATGATTTATTACCTTTTGCTCTGATATTCAGTGATTTATATCCCTGAATTTTGGAGCCTCCAATGATGTCTCCTTGGTCAGGATCATTTTGATAACTCTTGAGTCGACCGTAATTTGAAACCTTGTAAATGGGTGGATTTTCCACTTCTGGAAATGGAATATCAATCCATTTTTCGTTCCAGAAACTGGTATTTTTTTTTACGCCCAAACCTGTTTTTTTCTCCGTCATAAGGATGTGTTAGTTAGTAGTTAGGTCTTTATTTGTTATGTATTAAAACGCAATATCATTTTATAATGTTTTGAAATTCTACTTTCTGCACTAAAAATATGTGATTAAATACTTTTGAAGGTGATTAAAAGAAAGATAAATCTCAAAAATGAGTAAAAACAAAATTTCCAAGAATTCAATTTTATTAACCTTTTATATTTCATAAATTCTACATTCACCCGCTTGCAAAGAATCTACTGATAAAATAGGCGATTCACCGTTTTCCCACGCACTGGTATGGTGAGTTGAGAAGTAAGGTTTATATCCTACTGTCAAGTTGGGGATTTGCGAGTTATTATCAATATCCAAATTTACGATAAAAATATACCTTGGGTTTTGTGCCTGAGTCCACGCAATGACTTTTTGTTGACCCGAAAAATCTGGTTGAATTAACCATTCAATTGCTTGGTTCTCAATTATTTGGTTAATTTTGTCCGAAATATCCTTCAAAATCATGAGATTATGAAATAACATTCCATTTTGTCCCCATTGATATTTCCCAATAGTTGCTTTTTCTCCTTCTGAAAGCTGAAAAACGTACAATTTTGTATATTTTTCGTTGGGAGCAGGGGTTGGATGAGCGTCTCTTTGTTCAAAACCCAGAGCCATATACGATGGCATATCCGTGAGAAATAAACCAATAAACATTCTAAGCTCATTGCCTTTTAAATAAAACTCATCAAAGCGTGGATCGTCTTTATCCGCCGTCATAATAGTAAAATTGGGGGCAAATTTACGGGTAACCAACAACTGATGATAACGAGCAAATTCGGAAATAAAACGTTCTGTTCCTACAACCATTGACTGTAAATCGCCCAAAGTTGTATCAGTGTCAGAGCCTTCTAAATGGTCCTCTTCAACGCCATACGCCATGGTATTTGGCGGAGCTAAGAAACTTTCAGCAAAGTAGCCAAATGACGGTTTCTCTCGCTGAATTTCGTGTTTGATATATTTGTGAATATCGTAATAAATATCTGGTTCTGAAGGTGTTCCATTCGGATTCATTTGTACGTGAGACATATCTCCCCGCATGAAATCAAAGTTGTATTGTAGGGCGATTTCTGCATATTTTCCCGCCATATATTGCCAAACTTCCCGCCGAGGTTTTGAAAAATCAATTTCCCAATTACGGTTTTCGTCCTTGCATTCGTACAATTTTACTCGTGCCAATGGACCAAAAACCCTTGACATTGTTTCGGGTTTGGTAATGATATAATCACGCCAAACTCTTCCGTCTGCATCAACGGTTTTTGCTTCTTCACGGTGGTCAACTTCCAATCCTCGGTATGGAGGTGCCATCGTAGCGGGTACTGGCTCGTAACCTTCGGTGAACAAATGGTTTATCAAATCATTCCGTCGTTTAGTACGTGATTCGAGTTGCATTTTTTCCCCGAAAAGCAATCTCAGTCGATTTTCTTCTGAATATATTTCGTTGTTGAAAAAATCCTCTTTTTGCTTTGGATAATCTTCTGAAGTTGCTCCTCCATTTTGGTAAAGAAAATCTAAAATACGCTCTTGTACTTTTTCGTGTAGGTTTTCGGAATGGTTGATAATTTTAAATTCACGCCGTTGTAGCCATTCAAAAAATTGAGGATTCGCTAACGCTACTTCTGAATAACGGTCAGTATGTGGTATAACATCCATTCCTACCGTTTTTCCCATCAAGTGGAGTAAATTTGTAACTACTTTTAGTTGTTTTTCAACGGTATTGAGGTGGGGAAAAGCAAGGGCTAATTCAGCATCAAAAAATTCTGGATTAATATTCCAACTGGCTATTCCGTACAAACTGGCTACCACACCACATTCCCAGATGGGTAATAAATGAACCGACGACTGAGCGGTTGGTAAAGTCAAAGCATATTTTACAACATTCCAAAAACTTCCAATCGTTCTGACATTAATTCCAACCATGTTAACAGTCTGTAACCAATTCCCATCCTGTTGTTGATTAATGGGGCTTTCAACGGTATTATCAGGATTGAGTGCCTGATAAAAAGCGGGTTGCCCAAAACGTTTTTCCAAAATGTAAGCTAATTGCACGGCAGAAATTTGCACTGCTTGTTCTGGAAGAAGGTTAGGTATAAATGATTGCTTTTTAGCTATATACGTTGACATAGCCGTCTGCTGATTATTCGTCCAAAACTGACAAAAACCATCATACGATTCGGGGATATACATAAAATTATTATAAAAATGGTCGTATTATATTTCTGAGAAACTAAAAGAGTCCTAAAAATTGTTTTAAATTAAGAAAAAATATGCAAAAAATACGCAAAAACTTGCAAATCGTTCTCTTTAGTTAAATAAAGTGCTTTTTTCTCTCGAGTATTTATACGTAATGAGCTATTTTTTGACTAAAATATCAATTATGAAACCATCGTAATTGCTGAAATTACTTTTAATAAATAACAAACAATGAAAACTTTAATAATTGGAGCTTCTACTAATCCTGAACGATATGCCTTCAAAGCGGCTAATAGTTTATTGGCTCACGGACACGAAATAGAATTGGTCGGTCAGAAAATAGGAGAGGTGCAAGGACATCATATTCAAACGAATTATCCGAAGTTAGATGGAATTGATACCGTAACAATGTATGTTGGCGTGAAAAATCAACCTGCATTATACGATTATATTTTGGCTCAAAAACCACGCAGAATTATTTTCAATCCAGGGGCAGAAAATCCAGAATTTGAGTCTTTAGCTCAGTCGAAGGGAATAGAAACCGAAGAGGCCTGTACGTTAGTTTTATTAGCTACGGGGCAGTATTAATGGGGTAATTTCGTGGTAATTTAGATTAATTTCCATAAAAAAATCCCCACAAAATTAATCTCGAAAGATAATTAATGTGAGGATTTATGAGAAACTGTATAATAACGGAGTATTGGATTTTTTAGTATTCTGGGGAATTAAATATTTTCAGAATGCTAAAAATTACCGCTCGAAATTATTTTCCAGCTACCAAAGTAACATCTAATGTAAATACATCGTCAATTGCTTTGTCACCGATAGAATCAAAGAATTTTTTAGAGCCATATTTCACACCAAAATCAGTTCTATCCACAGGAATAGCAGCAGTTGCAGTAACTTTTCCACCTACCGTAGCAATTTTTGTAGGGAAAGTGATTGATTTAGTCACACCGTGTAAAGTTAAATCTCCAGTGATATTAGCACCCGCTACTTTAGTGATTTTGAAGGTCGAAGTTGGGAATTTTTCTACTTCAAAGAAATCACCAGTTGTGATATGTCCGATGAATTTTTTGTTGTATTCAGCATCAGTAATATCTGTACAAACGATTGATTTTAAATCAATTACAAATTCGCCACCTGTAATTTTCAACCCTTCAGTTACTAATGAACCAGAAGTGATGTTGATTGTTCCTTCGTGCTGACCAGTTACTTTTTTAGCCAACCAGTGGATTTTACTTGCTTTTGTATCTACTGATAAAGTTGCTTTTTTACCTCCTTTTGCTGGAGTGTTTGCTACTGCTACGTTCACGAACAAAGCCGCTACTAAAATGCTTGCGATAAATTTAATTGCTTTCATTTTTTTGTTTAAAATTAATTGTTAAAAGAATTAATTGACTTTTTTATAAGAGATTTAGAAATTAAGTCAATTGTATATTAGTTGTTTGTAATAGATTCTTTAAGTTTATTGACATCACAGGGTTGCTTGGGTGCTCTCATTTTATCCAAAAGATTACTTAATTGAAGAGCTTCTTCTTCGGTTAGTCCGTGTAAATGTTCTTCCCATTTATACTGTAATGAATCAATTTCAGCGAGTAAATCCAAGCCTTTTTTCGTAATGAGCACGTCAACTGCTCGACGGTCATTTGGACAAACCTTCCTGACTACCAATTCTTTCGCTAAAAGCTTGTCTACTAATCGGGAAGCATTTGACATTTTATCCAACATTCTCTCGATAATAGCAATCACAGTGGTTGGTTGCGGATATTGGCCTCTTAAAATTCGGAGTACATTGTACTGCTGTAAAGTCAAATCAAAAGGTTTGAAAATTTCCATTTGCAATGAACCCAACCAATTATTTGTGTAAAAAATATTGATGACCGCCTTTGAATAAGGTGATTTAAAATTGCTTTGCTTTATGTCTTTTTCTATGCTCATGATGATTTGATATGACAAAATTAATGTATAGACATCTAATGTCAATACATTAATTTGTTAATTTTTTGTTAACGTTTTTAAGTAATTGATTATCAGGTAGTTTTGTTTTGGTTTTTTCTTAAAATATCAATAAGATTATTTAAAGAATTGAGTTCATCCTCATCTAAACCTAAAAAGTACTCTTGAGAGATACAGATTTGGGTATTCAATTCGTCCAGCAAAGATAATCCTTTGTCGGTTAGTAGCACATCAACAGACCTCATATCAGACGAAGACTTGACCTTTATTACTAATTCTTTGGCAATTAATTTGTCCACTAATCTCGAAGCATTAGACATTTTGTCAATCATTCCTTCAATAATATAATTGACTGTTGCAGCATTGGGATAACATTCTTGGAGTATTCTCAGAACTTGGTATTGTTGTTCAGTGATATTATAAGGCCTAATAATTTTAGCGTATTGATTGGTCAGCCATCCACTGGTGTACATTAAGTTGATGGTTAACTTGTTGTAAGGAGTTTTGAAATTAAACTGTTTTATGTCTTTTTCGATTGGCATCGTAGATATTGATTCACGGATTGATTAAATGGGCTAATTTGTCGCAATTTTATTACTTTAAATTAAAAGATAAAATATATGTACTTACGGTTAATGTAAAAACAGAGATTATGTAAAATTTGTTGTTTTGACGTTCTTAAAGTTATTAAACGGTAATTTTTTAGAGAATACTATCTAAAAGGAACAATTTCAGGAGCTGAAATGTCGAAATCTCGAAGACGAAGATTGTACGTGTCATTAAACGCAAAATTGAGTGTCTGAACATCGGGGAGGTTCGGAAAATAGGAGAATTTAATTTGGAAAGTACTAAAGGTTAAATTCTCATTTCGCAAACGAATGCCTACGCCAATGCCCGTATAAGGAATATGATTGAGGAGAAATTCATTTTTGGGATTGACAAAGGCAAAATCAGTTTGGAAAAATGGTGCAATCCTAAAGCCCACAAAATTGGTTCGGGAAAAAAAGACAATTTGATAGCCAATTCCTAATTTTTTAGTCCCCCAAAGTTTATCACTATTAACGTCCAAAATACCATTTTCTCGGTTTACATTCACGAATTCCCCCGTGTAACGGTTATTGCCGAAAGCGTATCGAAGATTCACAAAATGACGAATTTGCGTCCGTCGGCGGTAAGCGTGAAGAGTACTAAAATAGTTAGACTCAATGCTCAATCCCGTTGTTCCGTTCGAATATCCACCCATATTGAGAAGTCCGTAAATATAGCCAGCCTTGCCAATATATTGCCCTTTGGCGAGTTTAATGCCTGAATACCAGCGTTTTCCAAATGCATCCGAGTTTTCGTAACCCGCCACCAAAGTTGCGGAATATCCGTAAGGAACGTCTTCTGTAACACCAAAGCCATAAATCAAAAAATCTCGTTTGTAGCGTCTGTTCGAAAACCCAATTCCTGCTAAAAAGTCTCGGTGATTTCTGAAAATTTGGTTAGTATCGGCCGTAACTTCTGGGCGTTGCGTATAAGAAATATCGGAAAATCTAACGCCCACGACTAAGCGAGAACGCTCTTGGACTTCTTTATCGGCAAAGGGTAATTTAAAGGCATAAGCCGTCCAAATATCTAAGTAATTTCGGTTTGTTGGAAATCGTAAATAAGTAGTGTCCGTATTTTTGTAAGTAGTTGCGTCATAGCCTCTGAAAGTATTCAATAAATTACGGTCATTACTCATTTCAAAACCTCCCGCTGATTTCATTTCGGGAGTCAAAAAAGGTCGATAAAAGCGAATAGCGTAGTGATTGGTTTGTCGGCGAAGTTCAATTTCAGCTTGTCCCGTTATAAATGTCCGCCCAATATACGGAATTGTATATTGGCTATAATATTCCAGAGCGGGTTTTTCATTGTAGTTAAAATAGAGGATATTTTTCCAAGAATGCCCTAATCCTCGGACATTAATTTGATTAATGCCGAGGTAGTAATCCTTGAAACCATTAAAACCAACGTCAGGTAATAAAGACCAAATATCTTGCGTAATAACCAATAAATCTACTAAATTAGGAAATTGAGGGTCGGGCAAAACCAAAATTCGAGCATCGTGGAGAATGGGACTTCTCCGCATTAAACGCTCATTATCTCGCAAACGGTCGGCATCAATAATGTCTCCAACGTCGAACATTAAAAATGATTTTCTGATAACTTTTTCTTTGGTGTTTGTGTGTAGTGAATTTAGAAAACGGTCGAATCCTTCGGCAATTCTGGCGGTGTCAACAATACTTTCACCGAATACTTGCCGACGTTTCACAAAAATTTTTCGAATTACTCTTCCTTCATATTCTTTGAATGGATTTTCATCAATTTGCACAATTTCCTGTCCCGATGAATTTTGATTGTACACATCTCTAAAAAGAGCATTGTAAATTTCATTGAGGATTTTATTTTTAGAAAACCTTTTCTTCAATTTTGTAAACATGAGACTATCCTTTTCGGATTTCATACTGACAATCTCAATCGGTTTTTGATAGGTAGAATCTGGCTGTTGAGCATAGCCCGCTGACAAACAAAAAAGGATTAAGCACAAAACCTTAGTCGTTTGTTTAAAGGAATATGGGTAAATTTGTAAAATAAATCTCATGTATTTAGTGAATAGATTACAGATTTTAAAGGATAAATTAAAAATGAAATCCCAACTTGGCACTGTGTTTTAATCATCAAGATAAGATAGAAACTGATTGCCGATAGTTAATGGGAAATCACAAAAAAACCTTGCCAA
>JAZKDE010000033.1:12542-18358 GCA_040387735.1 Bacteroidota bacterium | reverse complement strand
CTTCAACTAACAAAACCACTCATTTTAGCTTCTAATTCACCTCGTCGTCAACAATTATTACGTGATGCAGGTTTTGAATTTACGGTAAAGGTAAAAGATACTAACGAAGATTTCTCAGAAACCATGCCTGCCGCAGAAGTGCCTGCTTATTTGGCCCGAAAAAAAGCGGAGGCTTTCAGAGAAGAGCTTGATAATCAGATAATTTTGACGGCTGATACCATTGTTGTGATTGACAATGAGATTCTAAATAAGCCAAAAGATGCCGTAGAAGCAAGTCAAATGCTCAGAAAATTGTCGGGTCGGCAACATCAAGTTATCACTGGAGTATGCGTAATGACTTCTGAAAGTACCGAAAGTTTTATCGACGTAGCCAATGTTTTTTTTCGTGAATTAAGTGAAGAAGAGATAGATTATTATATCAAAACTTGTCGCCCTTTTGATAAAGCAGGAGCTTATGGTGTTCAAGATTTTATCGGAATGGTTGGAATTCCTCGCATGGAAGGTTCGTATTTTACCGTGATGGGGTTGCCCGTGCATAAGGTATATGAGGCGTTGCGTAAGTATTTTATCCATGAGTAATACTTTTCATTATCTTCGTATTTCCATTAACCAACCTTTTATAAATACGATGAAAAAAATCATGTTCTTATTCGCCATCTTGTTGGCGAGGTGGTTTTCTGTTGCGGGTCAAGCAGTAACGACCGACCCTGTTTTGCCCAATGGAGAACAAGAAATTACCATTATTTTTGACCTAACACTCGCTAAAGATTCTCGTGCCAAAGGGCTTCTTGGCAAGAAGGATGACGTTTATTTGTGGTCGGGGGCGGGTTCAACGGCTACGGGCGATGCTTTTCAGTTTCAACCAGCGGGGCAAACTAATTTTGCCATTCCTTTTGAAAAAGGTAAAATGACTTCGCTCGGAAATGACAAATGGAGTATTAAATTCAAGCCAAGAGATTATTATGCGGTGCCTGCAGTTGTACCAATTAGAAAATTGGGCGTATTATTGAAAAGTGGAGATGGAAAATCTCAAACGGAAGACTTTTCGATTATAATGTACGATAATAAGTTAAATGTGGCATTTCTATCACCGAAAGAAAAAACTTTTTTTGCGGAAGCGGGAAGCACTATTTCGGTTTTAGCGGTAGCGTCTCAAAAAGCAAATTTAGGATTAACCGTCAATGATATTTCTGTAAATACCGTTACCAATAAAGATTCATTACGTTACACATTGCTTGTTAGTTCCGTTTCGGGAGCAACCCAAAATGTGAAAATTATTGCCAGTACCACCACTGAAACCACCACTAATGATTTTACCGTAACCGTGAAGCCTACTCCAACTACCGCAGCCCTGCCGACGGGTGTAAAAGATGGTATCAATTATATTTCGGACACAAAAGTTACTTTAGTATTATTTGCCCCCCAAAAAGACTTCATTTATGCTATTGGAGACTTTAATAATTGGCAAATTAATAATCAATCATTAATGCAAAAAACGCCCGATGGGAATCGTTATTGGATTGATATTGATGGACTTACTAAAGGGCAGGAGTATGCTTTTCAGTATTTGGTAAACGGAATATTAGCCGTTGGGGACCCTTATTGTGAGAAAATTCTTGACCCCAATAATGATAAAGGAATTTCTTCAACGACTTATCCAAACTTGAAATTTCTGCCCGATAATGTAAAAAGCATCGCCTCTGTTTTTCAGACGGGACAAATGGCTTATCCTTGGAAAATAACAGATTTTAAACGCCCCGCTCAAAGCAATTTAGTTGTTTATGAACTCCATATTCGTGATTTTGATACGGATGGTTCTTATAAAAATGCGATTGACCGTATTGCTTATTTTAAAAATTTAGGGGTGAATTGCATAGAATTAATGCCAATTATAGAGTTCTCAAATAATGATTCTTGGGGGTACAATCCCATTTATTATTTTGCTCCTGATAAAGCTTACGGAACGAAAGATGATTTGAAAAAGTTTGTGGATGTTTGTCATGAAAATGGCATTGCCGTAGTTTTAGACGTAGTTTTCAATCAAGCAGATTACGAATTTCCTTACGTAAAAATGTACTGGGACGGTACGCAACCTTCAGCAGATTCTCCCTTTTTTAACCAACAAGCCACGCATCCTTACAGCGTATTTTTTGACTTCAATCACGAAAATCAAGTAACTAAAGATTACGTCAACCGTGCCAATGAGTTCTGGATAAAAGAATATAAAATAGATGGCTATCGGTTTGATTTAGCAAAAGGGTTTACGCAAAGACCTTCGAGTAGTGACAATGTATTTCGACTTTTTGACCAAAGTCGGGTGAATATATGGAAAGGGTATTACGATAAAATCAGGAGTTATGATAAAGATGCTTACGTGATTTTGGAATTATTTTCTGAAGATTCGGAAGAACAAGTTTTAACGGATATGGGAATGATGGTTTGGGCGAATCAAAATGGTGATGCTCGAAATGCAGTGAAAGGTTACAGCAGTGATTTTACTCGTTATTCTTACAAATCAAGAGGTTTCAAAACTCCTGCGGCGGTAGGTTATATGGAAAGTCACGATGAGGAAAGAATGGTATATGACGGCTTAAAAAATGGAAAAGTAACTTTGTCCATACCAACTGTACTTGAGCGGGTAAAAGCGTCTGCTGCTACCTTCCTGACTATTCCTGGGCCGAAGATGATTTGGCAATTTGGTGAATTAGGTTACGACGTTTCAATTGAACAGAACGGTAGAACTGGTCGTAAACCTATTCGTTGGGAATATTTTCAGGATGCCGACCGTTTGAAATTATACAAAGTATTTGCCGAATTAATAAAAATTAAGACCAATTTAGATGTTGCCCAAACGGCTGATTTTCAATTGGACGTGGCAGGTTTTGTTAAGAAAGTAACTTTGAATGGTACGAGCAACAAATTAATATCAATTGCCAATTTAGATATTACGGATAATGTAGTTGATAATATTTTTCCAACTTTAGGGAAATGGTATGACTTCTTTACGGGAGCATTTACCGAGATTACAGATATAAATACTCGATTCACTTTAAAAGCAGGAGAGTTTCATATTTATACTTCGACAGCTTTGCCTAAGCCAGAAATAGGTTTAGTACCTTGGAAGGCGTTGGATGCCACGATTTTATCTAATGAAAATGAAGTAGCTGATGATATAAAAATATATCCAAACCCAAGTAAAGATTTTATTTATGTTGAAATTCCGACTTTATCAAAAGGTATTTTTGCTTTAAAAATCAATGATTTGGCAGGAAAATCACTTTTGGAAAACGAATTGAAGGCAGGACAAAAGACGTATTCTTTGGATATTCAAAAATTACCGCAAGGCGTCTATTTTATCAATGCACAACAAGGAGAGAAACGTTTTGTGAAAAAATTTGTGAAGCTGTGATGTTTAAAGAATTGAGTCACCAAAGTACGACGACTCGAAGAAAATTGATAAAACTTTTGACTTAGCGTCTTTTTGAGTGAAAAAAAAGGGCAAAAAAAAAGGCAAATTCACCGCTACAACCTACCTACCCTTGCTTCGGTCAAGACCTGGGGGATTCAGAGGGAGCTGGTAATTTGCCGACACAAAGATGGTGGATTTTGTTGTTTTTTCAAAGCCCAGTCAACAAATTATTGATGAATCATTTTTTTAAAATGTTAATTATCATAGTAAAGTTTTTAGTATCAGTAGTTTACAAGCAATATATTATTTTAAATATTTTTCATTTTTTATTAAACATTATCAAAATGATTGCTCTTTTTTTTAGAAAATTCTCAAAATCTATTAGTGAAAACATCAGTAAAGGTGTAAAATCTATTCTACTATTCACGGTTTATTGTTCACTATTTACTGCTTGTACGGGTTCGTCGGACGCATTTTTGGATAAAGCAAAAGAACAATTGCAAAAAGGAAAAGCTAAAGAAGCCGTTGAATATTTGAACCAAGCTATCGACAAAGACCCCGAAAATGCGAAGGCATTCAATATGCGTGGAGCTGCAAATTTTGAGTTGAAAGACTATGCCAGTGCTTTATTAGATTATGAACAAGCCATCAAACTGGAGCCGAAAGACTATAAACCTTACTTCAATCGTGCATCGGTAAAAATGGAAAAATCTGATTGGGAAGGTGCGTTAGTTGATTGTAATAAAGCCTCTGAAATTCAGCCAGATACCGCTGAAATTTACATTAAAAGAGGAATTGTTTATGCCGCATTAATAAAAATTCCAGAAGCATTGAATGATTTTGAAAAAGCTATAAAATTGAATCCGAAGGAAGTAAATGCTTTGTACAACAGAGGCAATATCTATTTTCAAACGGGAGATTTAGAGAATGCGACCAAAGACTTTGTGCAAGCAGTGCAAATTGACCCGCAATTTGCAAAGGCTTTTTATGCTCTGGGAATAACGCAACAGAAATCAGGTAAAGCTGACGAGGCTTGTATGAGTTTGAAAACGGCAAATCGTTTAGGTTATTCTGATGCCAGAGTAGCTCTGGATAGCTTTTGTAAGTGAGATTGTTATATTTACCAAATTATTAAAAACAACGAAAATGAAATACATCGCCCTACTATTTTCATTAATATTTATCCTTTTTGCAGGTTGGCAATACAACGACCCAGACCCCATTTTATGGATTCCAATTTATCTGATTGCAGCTTATGCTACTTTTAGAACATTCCAAGGAAAGGCGAATCCCGAAATGTTATTGGTATTGATTGTTCTTTCGTTTGCGGCGGGAATGAATACATGGAATATGATGACGGCTTGGGAAGGCTTTTTCTCAGAAGGTGGAGGATTATCCATGAAAACGATGAATCAGGAACTCGCCCGTGAAGCTTGTGGCCTTTGGATTTGTACAATTTCCTTTATGATTTGTTGGGAACTTGACCGTTTTTCAAAGGTATCAAAGAGCCTTCAGTAAACGTTTTTTGTTGATTTCGTATAATTATATTCAGTATCAATCTCACTTAATCCAATTTTCCAATGAAAAACTCTGTTGCCAAAGGCACATTACTGGTATTATTATTATCAGTTTTTACGAGCATGACGTATGCTCAACAATTTAAAGTTTTATTGTTTTCAAAAACCGATGGATTTCATCATGAGTCTATCAATGAGGGAGTTACAGCTATCAAACAATTAGCGACTCGCAATAATTTTAGTGTTGATTGGCAAGAAAATGCTGCCATTTTTAATGATAAAGCCTTAGAGAAATATCAAGCCGTAATCTTTTTGAACACAACAGGTAATATTCTTAACGAAGAGCAACAAGCTGCTTTTGAGAAATTTATCAAAGCTGGAAAAGGATTTGTGGGTATTCACTCGGCATCGGATACGGAATATGATTGGGCATGGTATGGAAAATTGGTTGGAATGTATTTCAAGATTCATCCGCAACAACAAACAGCCTATTTAAATGTACAAGACAGTAATTTTCCAGGAATGGAGCGTTTCCCAAAGAAATTCCTTTGGACAGATGAGTGGTACGAATTTAAAACTCCTGCCAATGCAAGTGATTTAAAAGTATTGGTTTCGATAGATGAAAAATCGTATGATCCTTACGCAAAATGGGGTGATAATGAAGGTAAAGGAATGGGAACCCATCCAATTTCTTGGTATCATAATTACGACGGCGGACGTGCTTTCTATACTGGTTTGGGACATATTCCTTTAACCTATTCAGACCAAACTTTCTTGGACCATATCTACGGAGGTATTTATTGGGCAGCTACTGGGAAGGGTTTGTAGAAGGTGAAAATTTCTTTATAAATGACAAAAGGCAACGAATTTCGTTGCCTTTTGTCATTTAT
>JAZKDE010000033.1:5977-12442 GCA_040387735.1 Bacteroidota bacterium | reverse complement strand
AAATTTCTTTATAAATGACAAAAGGCAACGAATTTCGTTGCCTTTTGTCATTTATTCTAATAATGAAATCTACATTGAATAACAATAATTTCGTCATTAGTTACTTGATAAATCATTCTATGTTCGTCATTAATTCTTTTTGACCAAAATCCTTTCAAATCATGTTTTAAAGGTTCTGGCTTGCCTTTTCCACTAAAAGGATGACTTTGTGTATCTTCTAATAAATCAATAATTTTCCTAAGAATTTTCAAATCTACTTTAGCCCAATAAAATAAATCTTCTTGTGCGTTTGGCTCAAAAATTAGGCTACGCATTCGCTAAGTTTTTTAATTGTTCTAAATCAATATTTACTAAGTTTTTTCGCTGTTTGGCATTTTCTACTGCTTTCAATAAACGTGTTTTATTGGCAGTATTACTCAATAAATATTCAGTCGTATCCATCTCTTCTACTTCAATTGTAAGTGTTAGATTACGATTTTTAAACATTGACTTTAATGCTTTAACAAAATTATTGTCGAGTTCTGCTTCGTTAATTTGAAATGTCGATACCATAATATGTTCGTTTATTTGATGTAAACTTAATTATTCTTAATCATAATTCAAAACCGGAGCTAACCATTTTTCGGTCAATTCCAAACTCATTCCTTTGCGTTCTGCGTAGTCTTTTACTTGGTCTTTGGCAATTTTTCCGATGGGAAAATACTTGCTTTCTGGATTTGAAAAATAAAAACCACTTACCGAACTTGCGGGGTACATCGCAAAACTCTCGGTTAATTGAATACCAATTTTATCTTCGGCTTGCAATAAATCAAATAACGCTTTCTTTTCGGTATGGTCTGGACAAGCTGGATATCCTGGTGCGGGACGAATTCCTACGTATTTTTCAGAAATTAATTCTTCAGGCGTAGCATTTTCATCCGTTGCATAACCCCAGAATTCCTTACGAGTACGCTCGTGCATAAGTTCCGCAAATGCCTCTGCCAAACGGTCGGCAAGGGCTTTTACCATGATTGAATTATAATCATCATGGTCTTTTTCGTATTTTTCTACCAAAGGCTCAATGCCAATTCCTGCCGTTACCGCAAATGCCCCAATATAATCGTCTTTGCCCGTTGTTTCAGGAGCAATAAAGTCTGAAAGACAATAATTTGGTAAATTTGCCGCCTTTTGTCCTTGCTGACGAAGGTGATGCAAAACCGTTTGTGTATCGGTTTGTGCCATCAAATTTCCATCTTCCGAAACAACGGTGTTACTCAAAACATTGTAGCTCGTATGTTGATGAACTCCGTGTTTTTCGCAAGGAATTTCCCTGGTAATTTCCTCAAAATCATGCAAAATAATATCATCTCCAACGGCATTAGCAGGATAAAAACCAACTACAGCACGAGCCGTAAGTAGTTTATTGTCAATGATTTCCTTTAATAAAACATTGGCATCGTTAAATAATTTTTTGGCTTCTGCTCCAACGATTTCGTTTTCAAAAATCTTTGGATATTTACCCGATAATTGCCAAGTCGAGAAGAACGGAGTCCAGTCGATATACTTTGCAATTTCCGCTAAATCATAATCCATAAAATATTTATTACCTAAGAATTGTGGCTTCGTGGCTTTGAAATTATCCCAATCAATTTTTGGGGTATTCAAACGAGCTTTTTCTATCGGAACATAATTTTTATCTTTCTGACGACTTGCATGGTCGATTCTCAACTGTGCGTATTGAGCCTTTATTTCGTCATAAATCTCTTTGTTCGTTTGCTCATTTTGCATCAAACGACCCGCTACGGGTACACTTTTTGAAGCATCTAATACGTGAATCACTGGGCCAGAATAATGCGGGTCAATTTTTACCGCCGTATGAATTCTTGAGGTTGTCGCTCCACCAATCAATAAAGGAATGGTAAATCCTTGACGTTCCATTTCTTTGGCAACACCCACCATTTCATCCAACGAAGGCGTAATCAAACCCGAAAGTCCAATAATATCCACATTGTGTTCACGGGCAGCGGCAAGAATTTTTTCGGTTTGAACCATTACGCCCAAATCAATAATTTCGTAATTATTACAGCCTAAAACTACGCCAACGATGTTTTTACCAATATCATGAACGTCACCTTTTACGGTAGCTAAAAGAATTTTACCAGCACTTGATGATGTTTCTGCTTCGCCTTCCACATGATTACGCAGTTTTTCTTCTTCAATAAAAGGAAGTAAATACGCCACCGCTTTCTTCATTACCCTTGCTGATTTTACAACCTGTGGCAAGAACATTTTTCCTTCTCCGAACAAATCACCAACTACGTTCATTCCGTCCATCAAAGAGCCTTCGATAACGTGCAATGGTTTTTCTACCAATTGACGAGCTTCTTCAACGTCTTCGTCAATAAATTCGGTAAGCCCTTTAATTAGAGCATGTTCCAAACGTTTTCCAACGGGTTGGTCACGCCATTTATTGTCAACTACAACTTCCTTTCCTTTTGATTTTACGGTTTCCGCAAACTTAATCATTCTGTCCGTGGCATCTTCTCTACGGTTCAAAAGTACGTCTTCGCACATTTCAAGCATATCCGCAGGAATGTCAGAATAGACGCCTAATTGAGCCGCATTCACAATTCCCATGTCCATTCCTGCCTTGATGGCGTGGTACAAAAACACGGTGTGCATCGCCTCACGAACGGGTTCATTCCCTCTAAACGAGAACGAAATATTAGAAACCCCACCCGAAACTTTGGCGTAAGGTAGATTCTCTTTTATCCAACGAGTAGCATTGATAAAATCAACCGCATAGTTATTATGCTCTTCCATTCCCGTGGCAACGGTCAGGATGTTGGGATCAAAAATGATGTCTTGCGGAGGAAAATTTACTTTATTTACCAAAATATCATACGCTCGCTGACAAATTTCTTTACGTCTTTCAAAACTATCCGCCTGACCTTGTTCGTCAAATGCCATCACCACGGTACTTGCTCCGTAACGTTTTACTTTTTCGGCAGATTCTATAAATTTTGCTTCGCCTTCTTTCAAAGAAATAGAGTTCACGATTGATTTTCCTTGTACACATTTTAATCCTGCCTCAATTACTTCCCACTTCGAGGAATCAATCATAATGGGTAATTTCGCAATATCTGGTTCCGCCATTAAGAGATTCAAAAATGTCTTCATTGCTTCTACACCATCAATCATTCCTTCATCTAAATTGACATCAATCACTTGAGCGCCACCATCTACTTGTTCACGAGCCACGGCAATGGCGGCTTCGTAATCATTTTCACGAATTAAACGAGCAAATTTCTTTGAGCCTGTTACGTTGCAACGCTCGCCAACATTTACAAAATTGGTTTCTTTGGTAATATTTAAGGGTTCAAGACCCGATAATTTCTGAATTGGTTCAAACGTCGGAATAACTCTCGGTGGATATTTGGCGGCAACTTTTGCAATTTCAGCAATGTGAGCGGGCGTGGTTCCGCAACATCCTCCGATAATATTCATGAAGCCATTTTGCAAGAAATCCTCCACAATAACCGCCATTTCTGAAGGAGTTTGGTCGTATTCACCCATTTCGTTTGGCAAACCTGCATTCGGGTGAGCCGATACTAAAAATGGTGCTTCCTTGGCTAAAATCTGCACATAAGGACGCATTAAATCGGCTCCTAAAGCACAGTTTAAACCCACCGACAACAAATCTAAATGAGAAATAGAGGTCAAAAATGCCTCAGTAGTTTGTCCAGAAAGCGTACGCCCCGAAGCATCGGTAATCGTTCCCGAAACCATGATTGGGATTTTCGATGTTTGTTTTTCGTTGTTCGATGTTCGTTTTGGAATTGACGTACTTTTCAGCGGTCTAATTGTGCCATCTGCTCTATCTTTTTGGTATAAATCAATGGCAAATAAAGCGGCTTTGGCATTTAACGTGTCAAAGATTGTTTCTACCAACAATAAATCTGCTCCACCGTCCATTAAACCTTGAATTTGCTCGTAATAAGCATCTACCAATTCATCAAAAGTAACGGCACGAAAACCTGGGTCGTTTACATCGGGTGATAACGATAAAGTCCTATTGGTTGGTCCAATTGAACCTGTAACATAACGTGGTTTACTTGGGTCTTTTGCGGTAAATTCATCGGCTACTTCACGGGCAATTTTGGCAGATTCGTAGTTCAATTCGTACACATAATCTTCCATGTGATAATCCGCCATGGCGATGGAAGTGCCTGAAAATGTGTTAGTTTCAGCAATATCTGCTCCAGCCTCAAAATATTTGGCGTGGATTTCCTTGATAACATCGGGGCGAGTTATCGAAAGCATATCGTTATTGCCTTTTACCTCATGCGGAAAGTCTTTAAACTTTTCGCCACGATAATCAGCATCGGATAATTTATATTCTTGAATCAACGAACCCATTGCGCCATCAAGCACAAGGATTCGGTTTTTTAATACGTCTTTTATATTTGGTCTATTCATTTCTTTAATTTTAACTTACAGCTACCAATATTTCATAATAAAATAGCTTGTTTATTTAATAATTTTTTCTGCAGCGATAGGTCTTAATCCGATTATGGTAGCCATTCCATCGCCAAGTGCATATTTATGATGTGGAACTGTCTGATTACCAACTGCAAAATACCCAGTTATGTACCAGAATCCACTATCAAATGTTCTAATATTATACAATTCATCATTTCTCTCTATGATATAATGATACTCAAAATCGTCATCCTCTAATAAAATGAAATAAGGATTTTCTTTCATTTTCTCGTCACTAAGATCCATTCTAATATTTGTATCAATTGAATTTATTGCAACTTCAAGTTTAACTACTTCTCCTTGGTTATTAAGAATAAAATTGTTGAATTTATTAGATACAATTGTGTCTGATAAATCTCCTACCATATCAGTAGTAGAGAAAAATGGAACACTATTTTTGTTTAGCTTTATTTGACTTTCGGGTTTATTTTGAGAAAGTTTAGTGATGTCTTCATAAAAGTTTTTACATAAAATAATAATGGTTATGAAAGCGAAAATGTAAATTATTCTTAATACAATTTTCGACGAATGCTCAGGAGTCCAATTGGTAAAAATTACTTTACCTATAATTGCTTTGAAAATTAAATAACATAGTAGGAGTACAAACCCTCCTATACCTGCTTGTTTAAAAATAGTAGTTACTATCTCAATGTTCATCTCAAAAATTATTTTGTGGTTTAAATGTTGATATCGACTTTAAATTCTTAGTAAAATACAAAATTACCATTTATAAATCGTTGCTAATATTTTCTCAATAAAATCTACCACAAATTTATCGGTTTTGGATAAATAATTTACTTTATTTCAAATAATTAGATATATTTACTTTAATTACTAATAAATGAAGATATTATTAACTAAATAAACAAGATATTTTTCCGAGAAACGATAAATTATCTCTTCTAAATATGGCTATAAAATTAGATTCAACCGACAAAGAAATTCTTAGACATTTACAACAAGATGCCCTACTCACCACGAAAGAATTGGCATCTCGTCTCAATCTTTCTCCCACGCCCGTATATGAACGAGTACGCAGATTAGAAAAAGATGGGGTTATAAAAAAGTACGTGGCTTTGGTGGACAGAGAAAAAGTGTTGAAAGATTTAATGGTTTTTTGTAGTATTCGCCTTAAAGAACACGCCCAAGAAGCAGGAGCGAGGTTTGTGCAGGAAATAGTACAATTAGATGAAGTACAAGAATGCTATAATATTTCAGGAGACTATGATTTTATGTTAAAAATTGTCGTTCATGATATGCGAGAATATCAGGCATTTTTGATGAATAAATTAGCTTCATTAGAAAATATTGGCAGTACACATTCCATTTTTGTGATGTCAGAAATTAAGCATGAAACGGCGTTTTTGGTGGGTTAATTTGATGAATAAATTAGCCTTTTTTACAATAAAAACTGATGCTAAATCAATTTTAAAAATTACTCGAAATAAAGAAAAATTTTATCTAAATTCTACTATTTTAGCGTTCCAAAATGCTCACAATATAATTTAAAACAAAACTAATGAAGTTAATCTACATTTATTGTTGTCTAATTTTTACACTGTTCCAAAATGAAACTTTTGCTGGTGATAAAACGATTCACATTTCTCCCAAACCGGAGTGGATTATTGTTAAAAAACCTTCTAATGCAAAAGTTAATCTAAAAGAGGTAAGTGATGGTTTCTATGAATCTTTCATTGAAAACCAGATTCATGTAGAATTGCAGTCTTCTTATTATCATGAGATTAGAGAAGTAATTTCTGAAACTGGAATTCAAAATGCCTCTGAAATTTCAGTTGATTTCAACCCAACGTATGAACGTCTTACTTTTCATGAAATTACTATTTGGCGAAATGGGGAGCGTATTAACAAATTAAATAAATCTAAGATTAAAGTTATTCAGAAAGAGGCTGAACTATCAAAGTTTATCTACAATGAAAGCTCTTC
>JAZKDE010000033.1:0-5967 GCA_040387735.1 Bacteroidota bacterium | reverse complement strand
GGCCTATATCATTTTAGAAGATATTCGTAAAGGAGACCGCATTGAATACGCTTATAGCATTACTGGGAAAAACCCGATTTTTCAAGGTAAGTTTTATAGCGACCTCTATTTTCATAGTTATAGTCCTGTAACTCATCTTTATAAAGCAGTTATTTTTGCTTCGACCCGCAAACTTCTTTTTAAATCTTTTAATGATTGTCCCAAACCTAACATCGTTAACCAACAAAATCTTCAGGTTTACGAATGGGAAAGTCTAAATATAAAGAAGCACGAATCAGAAGATTTTGAACCTGCTTGGTTTAATAATTATCCACACGTTCAAATTTCAGAAGCTAAATCTTGGAATGAAGTGGTTAATTGGGGTTTAATGATTAGTTCAGTCCCAAAACCTCTTTCTAAGTCTTTATCGAATAAAGTCAATGAGCTTAGAAAAAAATCAGATGGTGATCCGAAAAAATATTTGCAATCAGCTATTCGCTTTGTACAGGATGAAGTACGCTATATGGGCATTGAGTTAGGAGAACACTCGCATCGTCCGCACCAACCTGATAAAGTTTTAGCACAACGTTTTGGTGATTGTAAAGACAAATCTTTATTACTTAAAACGCTATTGAATGCTAATGGTATAGAATCATATTTAGTATATGTTAATACCTATTCAACTTATCATACCAATGATTTTTTACCTTCGCCAACGGTATTTAATCACGTAATAACAGTGGCTGTACTAAATAAAAAGCAATACTGGGTTGATGCAACAAATTCTTTACAAAGAGGAAACATAGATGAATTGCAAATTCCAAGATATGGTAAGGTATTGGTACTGAAAGAGGGAAATAATAGTCTCAGTGATGTACCTGTTAGCCCATCAGGAGTAATAAAAATTGTAGAAACTTTTAAGATTCCATCTATATCAACGGAAGCAATTGTAGGATTTGATGTTGAGAGTAATTATGATAAAAATACAGCAGATGATATTCGGACTACTTTTGCATCAAGTGGCTTAAATAAAATAGAAAAATCATATTTGGATTATTACACAAATACTTTTAAAAGTTGGCAGATTGAAGTAAAAGATAGTCTTAAACACCAGAATAATGACTTTACCAACACTTTTAAAATTTTAGAGAGTTACCAAATTAAAGAGTTTTGGAAAAAAGATGAAGCTAATCCTAAAAAATTAATTGGCTCTTTTTTTGGACAAATATTATATGACCAATTAAGGATGTTACCTGATAAGATGCGTAAAAGTCCAGTAAGTTTAGCTTTCCCTTATGAAATAGACTATACAATCGAAGTCCTTCTGCCTGAAACATGGAATATTGACGAAAAACAATCATCAATTAATACGTCTGAATACCAATTTAATTATGAAAGAAAATACAATGAGCTTGAAAAAAGTATAACTCTTCATTACCATTATAAAACATTACAAGATTTTATTCCTGTTGACAAAATCGAGCGTTTCAATAAAGATATGACTACCATTTACGACCAACTGGGTTATCAATTAACCTATGATGCTTCTGGTGTAAATAGTAGTAGTCAGAATGAGCCTATAGTGAAAAATGGAATAATTAATGGCTGGGTGTTAACTGGTGTATTAATTCTATTCGCTCTATTTGCCTATGGAGCAATCAAAATATACAAAATTTCATTACCTGTAACAACTAATCAAGAATATGCAGAGCCTATTGGTGGCTGGTTAATTTTGGTGATGATAGGGCTAATAATCTCACCTTTCTTAATTATATATGGAATGGTCGCTAATAATTATTTATATAGCGATACATGGATTACGGCTTGGAATTCCAAAGAAAATATCCTTACCTTGATCACTTATGTAATAGAAATTGTTGGAAATGTATTTATATGTAGTCTATCTATTTTTTGTTTTATTTTACTTTATCAATGTAGGGATATTTTACCAAAAGCAATTATAATACTTTACCTATTCAATATTTGTTTTCTGGGTTTAGACCTGATTCTAACATCATTGATTACACGTGAATTGCCTGAAACTTCTATTACAGATTTTATAAGAAGTTTATTTTTTGGTAGTATTTGGATTTTATACTTTTTGAAATCGGAGAGAGTAAAGAAAACTTTTGTAGTGCCTTATCACTAAGTTATATAAATTGCCACTATAAATTAATAAGTGACCACAAAAGTAATGTGCTGATTTCTAAATATTTAGTTGTCAGAGTATTGCGTTTTTGAGTCTTCATGGCCACTTATTATTTGAAACTTCTATAAATCTGTTTTACTCCTCCAAAAAATCCAAATCCTTCCCATGCGTTTCAGGAATGGTAAATATCGAATAAAATGCTAAGATAAAACTGATTGCTCCCACTACCGCAGCGGCATTAAATACGTTCATTGAAGGTTTGAGATAAGCAAAAAGTGAAGTCATTAAAATTACCGTTCCCCGAACCATATTTGGAACAGTGGTGGCGGCGGTATTTCTTAAATTCGTGCCAAATTGTTCTGCCCCGATGGTAACAAACATGGCCCAATATCCCACTGAGAACCCTGCAAAAACACAAGTTGCATACAAGCCTGTAGCCGTTTTAATGCCTGCATACAAGTACACAATACTGCAAATCAAGGATAGAAAAAGTAAAATGGCAACCGCTTTTTTGCGTGATTTTAGTACTTGACTAATCACGCCACTCATCAAATCTCCCGTAGCAAGTCCGACGTAACAAAACATGATGGCTTTGCCTGGCTCTATGTTTTCGGGAATACCCATGGCCTTGCCAAATTCATTGGCGAAGGTCGCTAAAATACCAATGACAAACCATGTTGGAATTCCAATGGCGATACATTTTAAATAGCGACTCAAACGGTCTTTATTGGTAAAAAGAGCAAAGAAATTGCCTTTTTTTATGTGTTTTTGTTGTTTTAAATTCTCAAACATTCCTGATTCAAATACGCTAATTCTGAGTAGTAAAAGAGTTATTCCAAGTCCTCCGCCCACAAAATAAGCATTTCTCCAACCGCCCAACTCTTTCACCGTGAAGTAAGCCACTACCGCTCCGAATAAACCAACGCCCGCTACTAAAGACGAGCCTAATGCACGTAATTCTTTCGGTAAAATTTCTGAAACTAAGGTTATACCCGCTCCTAATTCTCCTGCTAAACCAACGCCCGCCACAAAGCGAAGTAGAGCGTATGTTGTTGGGTCTTTCACGAATCCGCAGGCAATATTAGCGAGTGAATAAGTAATAATTGACCCAAAAAGTACGGATAATCGACCTTTTTTATCTCCTAAAATTCCCCACAAAATTCCGCCCAATAGTAATCCGCCCATTTGCCAATTGATAATGTTTTTCCCGACGGAGGATATTTGTTCTTCATTCAAACCTAATTCTTTGAGGCTTGGTACTCGAACAATTCCGAATAAGAGAAGATCGTAAATATCCACAAAATAGCCCAAGGCGGCTACAATAACTGGAATACTGAAAAGATGTTGGGCAGTGGTTTTGGTTTTCATAGTTATTATTCTATTGGTAGAGACGTTTCATGAAACGTCTTCTATTGTATTTTCAAATAGTTTGATTAAATCATGAAACGTTTTCTGTTGTATCTCCTGATTTATTCAAAGACGTTGCACGCAACGTCTCTACATGAAGAAATTTTCTCGCATTTCTTGTTTTATAATTCTAAGGGCTTCATCAGAAGGATTTACTTCTTTGCTCATGATTACTTCAAAAATTCTTTTTGAAAGTTCAATAGCAGGAGCATCGGGGGCTAAATCTTTAGCTGATAAATTGATAAGTGCAACGGTTTCGTTCATGGCATTTCTGATGGTCGTCCAAGCTGCATCGCTCATATAGACTTGTTGTGAGAGGTTATGTGAAAATTCTTCTCTAATTTCAGCGAGCATCAATTGTTGAAATTCTGCCACATTGACAACTCGTCCAGTTAAACGAATTAGGATATTATTCGCTGATATTCTCTCCAGAAATAAGGCCATACGTTCATAAGCCTGTAAACGGATGGGCAAGAGGGTTTTGGAGGTTTCTGCTTTAAGGTCTAATTCTTTTTGCATTAAATCCTTCTTTATAAATGAACTGACAGTCAGATACATAGCCCAAAGGACTAAGCCTGCAGGGAGAATGACTTTTAATAAATCGGCAACTAATTCCATTGATTGAGAGTTATTGTTTATTAGTTATCGGTTATTAGTTGTTAGGTTGCATTGGTTTTAATACCATTTTTGGATTGAATCATACCTGTATCATTCATCTTTTGATAGATGCTGATTTCTAAATAACTAATAGCCGATAATCGTGCTACAAAAGTCAAAAATAGTTAATTTTAACGGTGAAAAGAATTCTTCGACCCAATAATACGGTATATTTTCGATTGAAATGATAGATTAATAATTTTTAGTAGCACGCATCTAAATTACGTACTCTGTACACATTTTTTTCACTGATTTTATGACTGAAATTAAAATAAATCCCATTGCCATAACCGATAAAGCGAAAGAGCAAATTAATAATGCTTTGACAATCAAAGGAATACCTGAAAATTATTTTTTGCGGATTGGTTTGAGAGGCGGAGCTTGTAGTGCAACTTATTTCATTGGTTTTGATAAAATGGAAGACAATGACGAACTTCACGAAATAAATGACCTGAATATTGGTCTGCTAATTAAACGACCCCATTTGATGTATCTGATGGGAGTAGAGTTGGATTTTGAGGAAGAGGGAAATGGTTATACTTTTAATAAAGTTTAATAAGTTATAAAGTTTAATAGTTAGACCGTTAAAAGTTTTAAACTGATACGGCTCAACTCGATAACTTTCTAACAGTTTAAACTTCTTTAACTTTAAAGAATGAAAATCGCTGCTATTGACATTGGCTCTAATGCCGCCCGAATGCAAATCTCGAAAGTATTGGAAAATGACGGACAGATTAGCTTTAAGAAAGTGGAATACGTTCGTTTTGCCCTTCGTTTGGGTCACGATGTATTTAATGAAGGAGAAATCAGCCCCGAGTCGGAGGTTAGAATTTTTAAATTATTGAATGCTTATAAACTCCTGATGGATTTGCACGAAGTGAAAGATTATCTCATTTGTGCTACTTCTGCCATGCGTGAAGCGGGTAATGCCGAGGCGGTTATTACTCGTATTCATAAGATTTTGGATATGAAAATTCATATTATTGAAGGAGCAAAAGAGGCAGAATTAATCAATGACGTTGTGGTGCAAGCTTTAGATAATGCGAATTATTTGCATATCGACGTAGGTGGAGGTTCAACTGAGCTTAATATTTACTCGCAACGCAAAAAAATTGCGTCTCGTTCTTTCAAAATCGGTTCGGTTCGAACTTTGGAAAATAAAGAGAAAGAAGGTGATTGGGAAAAAATGAAAAAGTGGGTTGATAGTAATATTAACGTTGAAACGGCAAATATTACAGCCGTCGGAACGGGAGGAAATATTAATAAATTATTTAATATTTCACCCAATCACGAAGGTGAAACGTCGATGACTTATAACGAGTTGAAGCGTTTGAAAGAGTATGTTGGTTCTTTTACGTACGAAGAACGAATTAACAAACTTCGTCTCAATGCTGACCGTGCCGATGTTATCGTTCCAGCGGCTGAAATCTATTTATCTGCCATGAAATGGGCGGGAGCAAAGAATATTATCGTACCAGACTTGGGTTTAAAAGACGGGATTATTAAAATGGTTTACGAGAAAATTCAAAATCGGAAGAAATAATTTTTGATAAATTTGATAAAAAAAGGGCAGACTATTTAAATAGTCTGCCCTTTTAGTTTTGAAAGAATGCTACTCTTCTTCTTCCTCTTCACCACCTTCTTCGGCTTCTTCTTCCTCTTCACCACTTTCTTCTTCCTCTTCTTCGTATTCTTCTTCCTCCTCTTCGCCTTCTTCTTCCTCTTCTTCGTCGCCTTCTTCTTCCTCTTCCTCTTCTTCGTCGCCTTCTTCTTCC
>JAZKDE010000032.1:0-3594 GCA_040387735.1 Bacteroidota bacterium | reverse complement strand
AAATGGATTTATATACCAAAACAACGCTTGAATGTAGTAAGCTCATTACGGAGCATTACAGCACATCTTTTACATTGGGTATCAAGACTTTAGACAAGGAATTTCACTTGCCCATTTATGCTATTTATGGCTTTGTACGCTACGCAGACGAGATTGTGGATACCTTTCATGGTTTTGATAAAAAATCTTTATTAGCTCGTTTCAAAGCGGATACTTACACGGCAATTGAAGAAGGCGTTAGTCTAAACCCTGTCTTACATTCTTTTCAGTTGATTGTCAATAAATACAAAATCGACCATGAATTAATTGAGGCTTTTTTGCACTCGATGGAAATGGATTTGTACTTCGCCGACTACAATCAAGATGGTTACGAAGAATATATTTATGGTTCGGCAGAAGTAGTGGGACTAATGTGTCTGCGAGTTTTTTGTGATGGAAATTCGGAACAATACGACGCTTTAAAAGCCGATGCCAAACGCTTAGGTTCAGCTTTTCAGAAAGTGAATTTCCTGAGAGATATTAAATCAGATTTTCAAGAAAGAGGACGCACTTATTTCCCCGATGTAGATTTCAAAAACTTCACCTTAGCCGATAAAAAAGCCATTGAAGATGATATTCAAGCAGATTTCGATGCAGCACTTCGTGGTATTTTAGCTTTACCCAAAGGAGCAAAAGGAGGCGTTTATTTAGCTTATAAATACTACCTGAGACTATTCGATAAAATTAAAAATTGTCCCGCTTCAAGAATTCAAAACGAAAGAATTAGAGTACCTGATATTCAAAAAATGGCTTTATTGGCGAGTACGTATGTGAAGTTGAGATTGAATGTTTTGTAGTGTTTTACCTTCCCAAAACTTTAAGACTTTGGGAAGGTAAATGTATTTTATGCAATCATATCAAATCCACAATAAGGCACTAAAACCTTTGGAATTTTAATACCCTCTGGCGTTTGATTATTTTCCAAAATAGTAGCTAAAATACGAGGTAAAGCCAAAGCTGAACCGTTTAGCGTATGTAATAATTGAGATTTTCCTTCGGTTTTCATTCTCAATTTCAAACGGTTGGCTTGGTAAGTTTCAAAGTTCGAAACTGAACTTACTTCCAACCAACGTCCTTGTGCCGCCGAATACGTCTCCATATCATACGTGAGAGCAGACGTAAAGCTCATATCACCACCACACAAACGCAACACACGGTAAGGCAATTCTAATTTCTGCAAAATTCCCTGTACGTGAAGAGACATTTCTTCTAAAGCAGCATAAGAGTTTTCTGGTTTTTCGATGCGTACAATCTCGATTTTATCGAACTGATGCAAACGGTTCAAACCACGCACGTGAGCTCCCCAAGAACCCGCTTCTCTGCGGAAACAAGGCGTATAACCCGCATTCTTGATCGGTAATTCGCTTTCTTGCAAAATTACATCACGGTACATATTGGTAATTGGTACTTCGGCAGTTGGAATCAAGAATAAATCATCTACCGTAGCATGGTACATTTGCCCGTCTTTATCGGGTAATTGTCCAGTCCCAAAACCTGATTCTTTATTAATCAAAATTGGCGGTTGAATTTCCATATAACCCGCATTGATGGCTTCATCCAAGAAGAAATTTATCAATGCTCGTTGGATTCTGGCCCCTTTTCCTTTGTAAACAGGGAAACCCGCCCCAGCGATTTTATTGCCCAATTCAAAATCAATAATATCATATTTCTTGATTAAATCCCAATGCGGAACTGAACCTTCTGGAAGCATTGGAATTACACCATTTTCCAGAACGACTTCATTTTCTTCGGGTGTTTTTCCTGCGGGAACGCTTGAATGTGGAAGATTTGGCAACGTCACCAACACTTCATAAAGTTGTGATTCTAAAACCTTTATGACTTCTTCCAATTCTTTAGAACGAACTTTCAAAGTTCCCGTTTCAGCTTTTGCGGCTTCGGCTTCTTCTTTTTTACCAGCCTTCATCAAACCGCCAATTTCTTTGGCAAGGGCATTTGATTTAGCTAATGTCCCATCTAATTCAACTTGGGTAATACGGCGTTTTTCGTCCAAAGCAAGCACTTGCTCAACGATTTCTTCCGCATTTTTGAAATATTTTCTATTCAAGCCCTCAATCGTTGCGGCTTTGTTTTCTTTTATTTGTTGTATTTGTAGCATAATGATTATTCTAACTCTAAAAATTGTCTGGAATTAAGAATGAAGATTTCATGATATGGGTTCAAAACCAACAAATCTTCATCTCCACTTATGATTAATGTAGCTTTTGCTTGTTTGGCAAGAGACAAAAATTTGTTATCTTTCGGGTCTCTACAATCAAATACTGGCTCAGTTATTTCTATCCAAATAGCAGCCTTACGAAAGCTACTCAAAAATGAAAATCTGGTTTCATCGCTAATATATTTATCGAATCTTTTCCGAAAAATAACATCTACAAGTTCTGTAAATGTTTCATCAGAAGCCAGAATTACGCCATTTTCTAAGGCTTTATGATATGCTTTTGCAGAAATACTGTTCCCATCGGGTGATATAACTGCACTTAAAAGTGTATTTGTATCAATTACATATTTACTAATGACGCTCATCGTCAATTTCTTTTAAAAGGTTATCTAACACCTCATTTGTAAGTCCATTTTGGGAGGATTCTCTTCTTAGAGCGTTGGAGCTGTCTAATAAATTATTTTTGAGAGATTCCTTAAAAGTTATTTTAAGTAAATTCTCAATTGCCATTATAGCAGATTGCCTCTCCTTTTCGGAAGCATTCTTGAAGGCAGAATACACGCCATCAGGAATATTGACTGATAATGCTGTCATAATTTTATTTTTATTTTCCACAAAGATAAACAAAAAGCCGTGTTGCAAATATCACAACACGGCTTTTAAAACGGTGTTGTAATTTATCACGGTGCCGAGAAAATCTCTTTCATCGCATCTTCATACAAAAAACATCTTTCGTTCAGAGCATTCAATGCCGCAGCTTTGTTTTTACCGTGAATCAAAAGCGTAATATTATGTTCGGAAGCTCCGTAGCAAATCATTCTGATGGGAATGTTTTTCATCGCTTCTAATACTTTCAAGGCAATTCCTTCTTTGTCCGCCGAGAAGTTTCCAACGATACAAACAATAGTTTGGTCTTTATCAACTTCCTCTAAATCAGCAAATTGACGTAATTCAGCCATAATAGAATCTAAATGTTCATCATTATCAATGGTTACAGAAACGGAAACTTCCGAAGTCGTAATCATATCGACAGGCGTTTTGTATTTCTCGAAAACCTCAAATACTCTTCTCAAAAACCCGTAAGCATTCAACATTCGAGTTGAGTGAATATAAATGGCCGTCAAATTATCTTTGGCTGCAATCGCTTTAATTTCACGGTCAGATGTTTTATCAGCAATCAATGTACCAAAAGCAGACGGTTCCATCGTGTTTTTCAAACGAACTGGAACGCCTTTCATTTTAGCAGGTGTAATGGTGCTTGGGTGCAAAATTTTCGCTCCGAAATACGCTAATTCAGCCGCTTCTTCAAAAGTTAATTCACGAATTGGGAAGGTTTTTTTAACGATTCTTGGGTCGTTATTGTGCATTCCGTCAATGTC
>JAZKDE010000031.1:18194-36821 GCA_040387735.1 Bacteroidota bacterium | reverse complement strand
GTATCTCCCATCCAAAAAAACTTCAAATAACGTTGTTCATAGTGCAAACGTAATCTTTTGCCAGTGAGCATTGCATCTTCCAATTGTTTTGACATATTTGGGTCATCAGAATCTATCGTAAATGCCCACAAATTATTTGCCATGTTACCCACTTGTCCTTGAGCTCCCACGTTTAACTCTCCTTCGTAAGTTTTAAAGATGTAGCCTTTTCTTGAGAATTTAGAAACAACTCCTGCTCTTTCTCCTTCCGAATAAGGTACTTTGGTCGCTAAGAAACTAAAGGCTACCGCTATTACTAAAATCACAATTAATCCGATGAATAAACGCCTGAAAAATGCCATAGTTGATTGTTTCGCTGAAATTAATTTGTCGTTAAAAGCCATGTTTTCTATTATTGTTTACTGGTTATTTGTTAATTAGAATTGATACTTTTTAAAATAACCAGTAAACAATAATAATCAACTATCTATAATTCAAACGGTTAGCTTTCCAAGAACTCTCCTGTAAAGTAACGCCAACCGTTGATGCTGACGAATTTACTATTTTTTTATTAATAATTAAATGACTTGCCAAAGCCGCCACAATAATCTCTTCGTCAGCGTCTTGTGGTTCATCCAATTTATCGGGAGTGTAATAAAGTCCAATAAATCGAGTATCAAATTTTCCAGAAAGAAATACTTCGTGTTTCATCACAAATTTACAAAACTGCAAAGTTGTCTCAATTCCCGAAATTTTGAATTCATCAATCGCCCGAATCATTTTATCAATTGCCTCATTTCGGTCTTTTCCATAAGTAATTAATTTGGCAATCATTGGGTCATAATAAATGGGAATATCCATGCCCTGCTCAAAACCGTCATCAACTCGTACTCCATTACCTTGTGGACGAACGTACGTATGTAAGGTACCAACATCAGGTAAAAAATTATTGCGTGGGTCTTCGGCACAAACCCGAATTTCCATAGCATGTCCATTAATTTTTAAGTCTTCTTGTTTGAAAGAAAGGGGGTGTCCTTCAGCAATCAAAATCATTTCCTTTACCAAATCAACGCCAGTAATTTGCTCAGTAACAGGATGTTCTACTTGCAGACGAGTATTCATTTCTAAGAAATAAAAATTCAAATCTTCGTCCACAATAAACTCTACCGTCCCCGCACCATAATAATTACAAGCTTTTGCCACCATTACGGCACATTGTCCCATCGCTTCTCGTATTTCTGGGGTGAGTACTGCCGAGGGAGCTTCTTCTACTACTTTTTGGTGACGACGTTGTATGGAACATTCTCTTTCAAAAAGATGAACAACGTTTCCGTGTTTATCACCAAGTACTTGAATCTCGATGTGTTTAGGAGCAGTGATGTATTTTTCGATGAAAACAGCACCGTTGCCAAAAGACGTAATTGCTTCCGAAACTGCTCTGTCCATTTGTTCGTCAAATTCCTCTTCCTTTTCTACTACTCGCATCCCTTTACCACCACCACCAGCGGAGGCTTTGATTAAAACGGGATAACCAATTTCTTTAGATTTTTGCTTCGCAATTACTCTATCCGTTACAGCATCAGGCGTACCTGGCACCATCGGAATATTGTATTGGGCAACAGTATGTTTTGAGGTCAATTTATCTCCCATTAAATCCATACTGGCTGGGGATGGTCCGATAAAAATAAGCCCTGCATCTGCTACTTTTTGGCAAAAAATAGCATTTTCAGACAAGAAACCATAGCCAGGGTGAATGGCATCCACGTTTAAATCTTTACAAATCTGAATGATTTTATCACCTAATAAATATGATTGATTAGAGGGGGGAGGGCCAACACAAATGGCTTCATCAGCAAAACGCACATGAGGTGAATTTCTATCGGCTTCTGAAAATATCGCTACTGTTTGAATACCCATTTCACGGGCAGTACGCATCACACGTAAGGCAATTTCACCACGATTGGCGATGAGGATTTTGTTAATCTTTGACATAAAATTTTATAAAATTTGTTTTGTTTCGTTTTCAAGTAATATTAAGTCTTAAGTATTATGACATAATATTTTGTACTTAACACTCATAATCTCATTCCTCATCAAAATCATTTCGATTAAATAACGCTCTAAATGTTTCGGACATGGCAATCAGGTCATGAACCTTATTTTTGGCAAGTTTCATTATTCTGACTTCTTCTCCAGTTTGAATATGTAAGTCAAATTTATTCCAGAGAGCAATCATATCATTCATATTTTCGGCAAAACGTTCTACGATATACCTTTCAAAGCGAGTTTTTTCCCCTTCCGCTAAGAAGAGAATGATATGAAAGTTTTCTTCCTTAAAAAACCATGTCAAATGACTTCTACTAAAGTCTTTAATCATGGCGTTATTATCCACCAAGAAGTCAATAATTTCAACCTCATCGTGCAAAGTCGTTATGTTATGATTATTTGACATATTGGTTTGGATTTTTTGTAGATTTTAAATACTTGTAACAACACAATTGATATTGCTGTTACCTTGTATTATAGTAACAATATAGTAAAGCAAAAGCACATTTAGAAACGTTATTAAAAAGTTCTTGAAATATTACCATAAAATATATTATCAATATTTTATAAACTTGATTTAGTACAACAGCCTTAGACATTTTGGATATACAAAATAATAATTTAACTTTGTGATTATTTTAAGGTAATCATTAGATTATTTGCCGAAATATATAAAATTACTAAGAAATAACTTTTCATTCATTGTGACTTTTCAGGATTAAAAGTCTGAGTTTTTATAAATTTAAAATCATTAAATCATAAAATAAAGTGGATATTTTCGATAAAGTGGATAAAGGTCTCGGACCTATCGGAGCCCATGCTCATTATTCTCATCACTATTTTACATTCCCGATGTTGACGGGAGAAATAGGCCCAAGAATGACTTTCATGGGGAAAGAAATGCTGAACTGGTCGTTGAACAACTATTTAGGTTTAGCAAACCATCCTGAAGTACGTGAGGCTGATGCTCAGGCTGCGGCACATTACGGATTGGCTGCTCCTATGGGTGCGAGAATGATGTCGGGTAACTCTGCATTACACGAAGAATTTGAGGGTCAATTAGCTGAATTTGTGGGAAAAGAAGATTCATTCCTTTTGAATTTTGGCTACCAAGGCGTTATGTCGGTTATTGAGTGTATCTGTGATAGAAATGACGTTATTGTTTACGATGCCGAATCACATGCTTGTTTGATTGACGGTATTCGTTTACACAAAGCTAAAATGGGGCAGTATTACAAATTTAATCACAATGATATGGGTTCATTGCGTAAGAATTTGGAACGTGCTACTAAGAAAGTTGCTGAAACTGGCGGTGGAATTTTAGTTATTACGGAAGGTGTTTTCGGGATGTCTGGAAAAGTAGGTTCTTTAGACGAAATCGTGAAAATGAAAGAAGATTTCAACTTCCGTATTTTGGTTGATGATGCTCACGGATTTGGAACAATGGGGCCAACAGGTGCAGGAGTTCACGAAGAATTAAACTGTGTTGATGGAATTGATTTATATTTCTCAACTTTTGCTAAATCAATGGCTTCAATTGGAGCATTTGTGGCAGCTAAGAAAGAAATTATCATGTTCTTGAAATACAATATGCGTTCACAAATTTACGCAAAAGCATTACCAATGCCTTTCGTTGTGGGTGGAATGAAACGTTTAGAGTTAATCAAAAAGCATCCAGAATTGCGTGAAAAATTGTGGGAAAATGTGCGTGCTTTACAAAAAGGATTAAAAGAAAGAGGATTTGATATTGGAGAAACTTCTTCGCCAGTAACGCCAGTTTTCTTGCACGGTGATTATGAATTAACGCACGTTGTGGGTCTTGTACAGGACTTAAGAGAGAATATGGGCGTGTTCTGTTCAATCGTAACTTACCCAGTTGTGCCTAAAGGACAAATTATGTTGAGAATCATTCCAACGGCTTCTCATACCTTAGAGGATGTGACTTATACAATGGATTGTTTTAAAGTGGTTCAACAAAAACTTCAAGATGGCGTTTACCGTCAACTTGCAGAGGAATTTATTGCAAAACAGGTAGAATTGGTATAATATTCGTGAAATATTTCATTTTTTTGTTCATTTTTTATTATTTGAATTTGGAAGGTGTAAGAAATTAGCTATATTTCGACCATAAAAATACGTTTTAACGTTATTTAAGGCTTTTTTCAACCATTTATTCAACCTAAATCCAGTTTCGATTATGAACAGATTTGCAGAAGTAAGGGACTTAATCATGTCCTTAGAAGGAGATTTTGATAAGTTTTATGACAAAGGTAATCAAGCAGCCGGTACTCGTGTAAGAGGTGGATTGCAACAATTGAAGACTTTGGCACAAGAAATTCGTACGCAAGTGCAAGACATCAAAAATAGTGAAGAGAAATAGTATATATTAACACTATTTATAAAAAAAGGCTCAGAATTTTTCTGGGCCTTTTTTGCGTTTGAGTGGTAAGGAAATTAGCAGAAAAAGAGGAAGATAAAATACGTACACGAAAAACATTAATTATCTTCATTTCCTATGATGTGCTACCTTTCCTTCATCTTTTTTTCGCCTCTCTAAAATTCCACTTTATTCATTATTACCGCCATGCCTTCAGTTGTTTTTTTGCCCGATTGAACATCAAAAATTTCAGTAGAAATTTCGGCAGTGTGCTTATCAGGATTGATTGACATTACGGTGAAAACCGCTTCGTATTCAGTATCTACAAACATTGGTCTTTTGTATTCCGAAACCTGTTTCATGTAAACACTGCCAAAACCAGGGAATTCCGTTCCCATGATTTTTGAGAATACACTCGATGCTAATGCTCCGTGAATAATTGGACGTTTGAAGGCAGTGGTCGCCGCATATTCTGCATCTAAATGAAGAGGATTATTATCGCCCGAAACTTGGGCGAAAAGAATAACGTCGTCTTGCGAATATGAGAATTTATGTCGGTAAACGGTATTAAGAGAAATCATAATGTTTATTGAATAATTTTTGAATTGTGAATTTGAGTGTTATTTGTGAGTTAAGAACAATTAATTTCTAAATCTAAGAAGAATGGTCGGCAACGATAACCCATTGACCATTTAATTTACGCCAAAGCAAAGTATAATGCCCACCAATATCGCCTTTTTCAGGCCGAGTTAAATGCCATTTTCCCACCACAAAACAAGCGTCTTCCGCAATGAAATTTACTTTGATAATATTGAAAACCAAAGTTCCCATTGTTGCTTTGTTTGGATAATTTTTCTTGTAATTTTCTAACGTTTTCGTGTATCCATACGTCACGCCAGACTTTCCGATGTACATCAGTGAGTCGGATTCCCAGTAACCTTTCATGAAATTTGTAACATCTCCACCGTTCCAAGCCTTTGTTTGATGGTCTAAAATATTGAGAATTTCTTGCTTATCTTTGGGTGATTGGGCATTTGCTATCCAAGAAGATGATACGATTAAAAGAATGAGTAATTTTTTCATGCCTTATTTTTGCGTAAATTTGAGTTAAATGTTAAAATTAGATTGATATGAAGTTGAATGATTTATTTGAAAAGTACAAAGATTATTATTTAGTTGACGGCTTGATGTACTTGTCGTTTATTTTGGTTTTAATAATACTGTTTATATTCTTTAGCTAATGGTTTGGTTTGTGATGAATCCGATGTCGGGGACGACCACGCCCGCACAGAAAAATAAAATTAAGCAGTTTGTTTCAAAATTACCTGATAGTCGGTTGATTTTTACGGAATATGTTGGTCACGCCACCGAAATTGCCCAGAAGGCAGTGGAGGAAGGCATTCCAAAAGTTATTGCAATTGGTGGAGACGGAACGGTTAATGAGGTAGGAAAAGGCTTAATTGGCTCAAATACAGCCCTCGGAATTGTTCCGATTGGTTCGGGTAATGGTTTGGCTCGCCATTTAAAAATTCCCTTGAAAATAGAGAAAGCAATCCAATTTGCTATTAACCATCACACGGTAAAAATGGACGTTTGTTTCTTGAACGAAATTCCGTTTTTCTGTACCGCAGGCGTTGGTTTTGATGCAGAAGTAGCGAATGAGTTTGCTAAACAAAATTCAAGAGGTTTGAAAACCTACGCCAGAATGGCTTTGAAATCATTCAGAACGTACCGACCAGAAACGTATCGTTTTGAAAATCAAACTGATAAAACTGTTTTTGCCGTAACTTTCGCCAATGCGACACAATACGGCAATAATGCCATGATTTCGCCAAAATCTAAAATTGATGATGGTTTGATTGAAATGGTACTTCTGAAACCATTTCCGTTTGGTGCCGCTCCAATAATTGGAGTTCGATTATTTAGAGGAACTTTGCCAAATTCGAGGTACATTGAAACTCAAACGAGTGAAATATTTACATTGACGGCGGATAAAAACTTTCTAATTCATTATGATGGCGAACCTTTGCAGTTGAAAACGAACGAATTAAGAGTAAGCATTCAGAAACAATCATTAAAAGTAATTGGCAATGTCTAAAAATAAAAAAATACCTGTAGGTGTCGTTTTTTCTACCAATCCTGATTTTGAGTTTGACTTCGATAATGATGGTGTTGCAGAAACTTTACCGCCTGAAAAACAAAAATTAAAGATACAATTAGATAAAAAATCTCGTGCGGGCAAGCAAGTTACTTTGATAACGGGTTTTATTGGAAACGATGATGATTTGGAAACTTTGGCTAAAAAACTCAAAAACCTTTGTGGTTGTGGAGGTTCAGCAAAAGACGGAGAAATATTGATTCAAGGGGATGTAAGAGAAAAGATTTTAACTTGGCTAATTGCCCAAGGATACAAAGCTAATAAAATTGGCGGTTGATTTTGTAATTATTTTACCCTAAAATTTTGTTAAATAACGCTATTTAAAACTACCCGATGGGAAAATTATACTGGGTTACCAATCTTAGAGTAATTGCGACAATTTTGGTTGTTTTGATTCATTGTTCGGGTGGTGTTCTTGCTCATTATAACGACAGACCGTACGAATGGTGGTGGATTGGGAATTGTATTACCGTTTTGGGGCGTTTCGCTGTGCCAGTTTTTGTGATGATTTCGGGAGCGTTGTTATTAGGGAAAAAAATAGAATTATTTCCGTTTCTGAAAAAACGATTTCTACGAGTTTGGGTACCTTTCACAGTTTGGGTGATTATTTACGTGCTTTATCACAATCTCTTTGAGCGAAATTCGTATTCTTTCAGTAAAGCATTTGTTGATTATCTCACCATGGGAGGAGGCTTGTACGGACACTTTTGGTTTATCTACATGATTTTGGGTTTATACTTAATCACTCCGTTTGTTAACCATTTTTTGTTGAGAGCTACCAAACAAGAAAGCTATTTTTTATTATTTTTGTGTTTTGTCAGTTGCTCAATTTTCCCTTTCATTAAGAAATTTTTTGGTGTTGATATCCGATTGGATTTACAAAATGTAGGAGGGTATTTAGGTTATTTTGTCGCAGGATTCATTTTGAAAAATGCCCAATTTTCATTCAATAAATGGTTTTACATAACCTGCATTTTGATATTATACTTTTTGGCTATTTATGGAAATTATTGGCTAACATCGCCAAAAGGAAAGTTTGATGATTATTTTTCTTCCTATCTTAGCCCCAATATTATATTGATGTCAGTTTGCATATTTACGTTATTCAAAGAATACTTGAATATAGAATTTATTCCTTCAATCATCAATCGTTTGGATGCGGCCAGTTTTGGTATTTACCTCTGTCATTTTTTAATTATCACCATTATTTCTCATGAATTTCACATCAATTGGGCTTGGTATCATCCGCTGATTGGAATTTTTACGCAAGCCGGAATTACCTTAACGATTGCTTATTTACTGATTTGGGGAATAAGTAAGTTACCCAAAGGATATTGGGTAACTGGTTAATTTGGGTTTATTTAGCTTTATCCAATGCCATTCTAAGGGCAAGCCCTGTGAGAATACTCGCCATAAACCATTTCTGAATTCTTACCCAAAATGGATTTTTAGCAAACCAAACTGACATTTGAGCGGCTGAAAGTACAATTAAGAAATTGACGGTAAAACTCACCATCATTTGCGTAATTCCCAGTTGTAAACTTTGTATAAATACCGAACCCAATGCTGGTTTGATAAATTGAGGAAAGAATGAGAGATAAAATACGGCAATTTTGGGATTAAGCACGCTCGTTAAAAATCCCATACTGAATAATTTAGAAGGTTTATCTTCTTTCAAATCTGTTCTTGCTTCAAAAATTCCTTGACTTTTAGGATTTACCGCCTGAAAAGCTAAATAAAGCAAATATACCACCCCAAGCATTTTTAAGATGGTATAAGCGAAGGGAATCGTGAAAAGAACGGCAGTTAGCCCCACAGAAACCATTGTTACATGGAATAAAAAACCTGAGATTATTCCAGCTAATGAAATAAGCCCTGCTTTTCGTCCTTGTGTGATGGAACGAGAAATTAAATAAATCATGTTTGGTCCAGGCGTAATGACCAGTACCAAAGCCGCCAAAATGAATAAAAGAAGTTCTTGTATTGGAATCATGATGTTTATGTTTTGAAAGTTTATTTTTCGGGGATGGCGTGCAAAAGTTCTAAGCCCGTTGATGAACGTTCCTTGAAGCCCATCCACGTCTTTTCATTTGAATTTTCTTTTAATTCTAAGTATTTGCCAAAATCCTTTTTCTTCAGATGAATGCCTAAAAATGCCGTTACAAAATGCTGATTGATATTATTGATGCGTCTTTCGTTCCAAGAAGGTTCAGCATAACGATAATATTCATTGAAGGGTAAACCTGCTTTCAAAGATTCTACTGGTGGGGGATTTGGAGCGACATTATGACGTGCATTTAGGTAGGTAAGCATATAACGATTGGCATTCACCGCTCCCGTGTAAATAGCTTTAATGCCTTTTTCATAGCCAGAGACGTCATCTTGACTTCCTGCTACAAAAAAAGTGGGTAATTTTAAACCTTTTAGTCCTTCGGCATCCCAAACACCACGCTCCATGCCCCAAGGAGCAAACGCCACAACTGCTTTTATTCTTGAGTCTAAGCTGGCTTTGTATTCAGCATTGTTGCTCGTGCGAACTTCAATGGCTTTACTTCCGCCCGTTAAAGTGCCAAATAATTTGATTGATTGGTCACTATAACCTGCTCCCGCCACGTTCAAGACACCATATCCGCCCATTGAGTAGCCGATAAGTGCAGTATTTTCAGCATCTACTAGCCCAGAAAGGAAATTTTTGGAGTTTGATTTGCCTAATTCTGCGACCTGATTAAGGACAAATAAAATATCTTTCGAGCGATTGAGTAAAGTACTTGGAAAACCTCCTGCATCTCTAAAAGTAGATTCGGTATGGTCAATGGCTACAACGATGTACCCTTTTGAGGCTAAGTTTTCGGTTAAATACGTCAACAAAAATCTTGAACCTACGTAACCGTGCGAGACAACGATGAGCGGAAATGCTCCGTCGGTGGTTTTGGGTGTGGCATCACGAGTAGCTCTACCCAAAAAAGTGAAAGGAATTAATGGCCTTTTGGGGTCATTTGATGTTCCCAATACATCGTCGTAAGTAACTATATCATTAGCGTCCGTAGGTACATTGGCAGGATACCAAACTTCTACTTTTATTGGTCGGTCGTAAGTTGGGTCAATTCCATTCTTTGATTTTAGAACATCCACCTGCCCTTTATGTACAAATTCAAGAGTACGAACTCCAATTTTATATTCTCCACGAGGAGCTAATTCTGGAGCATCGGGGAGGGCATCACCGTAAATAAACGGGTCTTGCTTGTTTTGAGCGAAGGATTTTGAGATAAATGAAAACTGGAAAATAAAAAAGCTTAATGTTAGTATCAGCATTCTTGGAAAAATAGATTTCATAATTATTTGATTTTGAGTTTGTTGTGGAAATGTAGTTTGGAGATTCAATACTTTGCAAATTAATAAAAGAAACGATAATAATACCTTGACCTAATAAATCTTATTTGCAAAGAATAAAATTCAACAAAAAAGGTAATTAATCATTGAGTAATCAAATGCTCAATGGTTAATTACCTCTCGGAATTATTAGATTGTTGAATCCGTGTTTTAAAACTACGCTTGTTTTACCAATTGAATATTGGCAATCAATTTTACTTCTTCGCTTACTAAAGCACTACCTGCTTCAGTGATTGCGTTCCAAGATAAACCAAAATCCTTACGGTTGATTTTTCCTGTTAATTCAAAACCTGCTTTCACATTTCCCCAAGGATCAGTGGCTGTTCCGCCGTACTCAACCGCCAATGTAACTGGAAGTGTTGTTCCTTTCATGGTTAAATTTCCCGTTAAAGAGAACTCATCATCCGACGTTTTTTTGAATTCAGTCGATGTAAATGAAAGAGTAGGGAATTGTTCTGCATCAAAGAAATCAGCACTTTTCAAGTGTGCGTCACGTTGCTCGCTATTGGTATTTATTGAATCAGTTTTGGCTTCAAAAGAGATTGTAGCATTTTCAAAACTGTCTCCAGCTTCTACTGAGCCACTAAATTCTTTAAAATGTCCCGTTACAGTTGTAATAACTAAGTGCTTTACTTTGAATTGAATTTCTGAGTGTGAGGCATCAATTGCCCATGTTGTATTTGCCATTTTGAATAAGTTTTTGATAATTAATGTATATACATTTAATGTTATAACATTGTAAATGGAAAATAGTTCTATTGTTTGAAATATTTTTTAAATTTATTTTTTGTGCGAGAGGTTGATAAATCTATGTTTAAAGTAATGAACTGTGAAGATTTAATAAAACCGTTGGACTTGCCAAAGCAAAATGGTAATATCGTATTCTAACCAGTATAAATTTTCCTATGAAAAATTATTTTTATACCCTTTCTATCATTGTTGGAGCTACGATAGCTTACTTTTTTCCAGAATACTTTACCTCGATTGGTGATTTTCAATTGAAAGAGTTAATTATTCCGCTTCTTCAAATTATTATGTTCGGGATGGGAACAACGATGAGTTACGACGACTTTTTGGGCGTGATAAAAATGCCTAAAGCCGTTATTGTTGGTTTAATTTGTCAGTTTTCTATCATGCCATTTTTGGGATATGGTATTGCTAAAGCCTTTAATTTTCCTCCTGAAATTGCGGCAGGAATTATTTTAGTGGGTTGTTCCCCGAGTGGTTTGGCTTCAAATGTGATGTCGTATATTGCTAAGGCAAATGTGGCTCTTTCCATTACAATTACTTCATTTGCAACGCTTTTAGCACCAATTCTAACGCCACTTTTAATGAAATTATTGGGGGGACAATTTATTCAAATTGATTTTTGGAGTATGACTTACGATATTTCAAAAATGATTATTATTCCCGTAGGAGTGGGTTTTCTTTTGAATAAAATTTTGCAAGGTCGGGCGGTTTGGTTACAGCAAGTTTTACCAATTATATCAATGGTTGGTATTGCTTTAATTATTGTTATTATTACGGCAGCGGGTCAAAAATCGTTACAAAGCGTGGGTGTAGCATTAGTTTTTGCTACATTAATTCATAACTTAGGAGGATTTGTTTTGGGTTATTGGGGGGCAAGATTATTCAAATTACCTGAGCAAGATTGCCGAACGGTAGCGATAGAAGTAGGCTTACAAAATGCAGGTTTAGCTTCAGGATTGGCAAAAGCAATGGGGAAATTAGCAACAGTTGGTATTGCCCCAGCTTTATTTGGACCAATTATGAATGTCAATGGTTCTTTATTAGCGAGTTTTTGGAGTAAACGAAAACCGTGATTTTGAGTATGTAAAAATGGGAATCGGACAAAATTATTTTGCCCGATTCCCATTTTTATACGATTGATCGTTTTTACTCTATCACCAATTTTTCGACTAAATTCTTTTCTTCGTTCTTAAATTGTAAGAAGTAAATACCTTTCTGAAAACCATTTAAAGGAAAAAGCATTTCAGACTGTGCTTTAAATTCTACTTCAATAAATACCGTTCCATTTATACTTGAAAGACTAAGTTTTCCGCTACTTGGTTGTTTAAACCTTACCGAAATACCTGAACTTGTTGGATTGGGGAACAGAGTAAATAGATTATTTATTTCTTCTTGGTTCGATAAAATTGTCGCTGTATTTGCTTGTGCTGTGGCATAACCTGACTCTGTTTTATCACCCAATGCTTTTAGTCGGTAGTAATATAAAGTGTTGTCTTTTAGTGAATTGTCGCTGTATTCTGAAATATTTTGATCTGATTTTAACACTTCTTTATAAGTATCCGTTAGAACTGATTTTCTCTCTAAAAGATAGTTTGTTGCATTTAATATGCTTTTCCACGAAATTTTGAGAGATTGAAATGAAACCGTACTTACGGTTAACTCAGGAGTTGCTAAAATCTTAGTAGTACTTGCCTGAGCATTGGCAAATTCAGATTCTGTTCTATCGCCAAAGGCTTTCAGTCGATAGTAATAAAGCGTATTATCACTTAATTGATTATCGCTGTATTCGGTGATGTTAGCTTGTAATTTTATGATTTCTTTGTAAGAATCAGTTAATGAAATTTTTCTTTCCAAGCCATAAGACGTTGCGTTTGGAATGGCCTTCCAAGCCACTTTAATTGTTTGAAAAGAAACAGTACTTGCAGTAACTTCAGGGATGGCTAATTTTGCCAGCGTATTGGCATTAATATAGCTATATTCAGACTCGTTTTTGTCTCCGATTGCAATTAAACGATAGTAGTAAATTTTGTTTTCTAATAGTTGAGTATCGGCATATTCATTGATATTTATCGCTAAAGAAGCAATTTGTCGATACGAATCAGTGGCTGACGATTTCCTTTCTAAAATGTAATATCGGGCATTTTGAACTGCTTTCCAATAGACAGTTATTGCTTGAAAAGAGATAGGAATTATGGCTAATTCGGGAGTATTTAATTTAGGAGTGGTTGGTACTTTATAATTTTCAATGGCTACGTCTTCAAATGAAAAAGCTCGCATTCCAACTTTATTTTTCAAGAATGGACCGCCAAATTGTTGGAAAACTTTGTCATCGTGGAAAGCTGGTAGATAGTTAAAAGTAGTATTAGGCGGAGGAGAATTAAGCGATAATATAATTTTATTGTCAACCGCTCTACCTTCAGTTACAAGATTATTTTCTTCATTTTCGTTAAAATAAAACATATTTCGCATCAACTGTTTTACCGCATTTCCATTTTTGTCGATGAGAGTGGTATCTTCTACCCAAGCCATTTGTTGGTCTGATTCAAATTCGAGCGTAATTTCTCTTTTGTTTTCTTTCGAATAGTAAGCTTTTTGAATATTCGGAGAGTTAACATTGTCAGAGTACTTTCCTCCGTATAAATCACGGTCAATCATTCTGAAAAGTTCTTTGGCTGTTTGTCTATGTCCAGAGGTATCGTAATGTACGCCATCGTAGCCTTGTGTTCCCACACAGGCTATATTGTCAACATAATCATAGAGTGTTTTTGTTCTTCTTTGATAATCACGTAATGCCCCCGCATGACGTTCTGGCCAAGCAATTAGACTAACTTGAAAAATGTAATATTTATGAATATCAGGATAATCTTGTCGCCAATATTTGTACAATTGGTCAAAAAGTCCGCCCCAAAATGCAGAACCACCCGATGATTCATTTTCCCCTTGTCGCCAAATAAAAGCTTTAATTCCTCCGTTCAATAAACCTGCGTTTTGAATTCTGTTGTACGTTATTCCATAGTTATTGCTTAAGTTTCCAACATTATTGGCATCTCTAATTAAACTTAAACCAAGGTTAATCCCCCCGATTGCTTGGTTAATAATACAAACAGGTATCTTGTATTTTTCGATAATTTGTCTTTGAATTCCTCCACCTAATTGTCCAACTCGATAATTACCATATTCCGATAAAGTCCAGGTCATTGGTGATTCGTAAGGAAAGGCCGCTCCGTAAGTTCTGGCAAATTTGTTGCGGTACGGAATTACATCAGTATTTACCAAAGCCAAAGCATTTGACTGTCCACCGATTACAAAGGCATCGCCAGCAACGATGTGTTCTCTGGTTACAATTAAACTCGAATCCCCTTTGTTATTCATCGCAAATACCTTAAAACTGTACTCTGCTAATTCAGCCTTGATAGGAATTTCCGTAAATTGAAAGGAACCAACTACATCATTATAATTGATGTTAGCTCGTTGATAACCAAGGAGTTTATCATCTCTGAAAATCTGAACGGCGTAATATTTCCAATCGACGATTTCAATTTTTCCAGAGATAAATACCATTCCGAAACCTTTGTCATTTCTGGGATAAAGCTGATAATCCTGAGGAAGTTTGTCGAAAGCAGTTGAATAAAACTGTTGAGCTTGAGTGGTAAAAAAAATGAGCAGAATGAATAACGTAAAGAGTTTTTTCATGTGAATACAGTGTTTAACATATTATTTATAAATTAACTAAAGGTGTTAAAACGCTGTTAAAATAGCTTAAAAACAAAAAAGTGAAATGGTAATATTTTCTAAGAAAATTGCCATTTCACTTTAAGGAATTGTTGGTTTTATTTGTCTAATTAAATTAGTCGAAATAAATTATTCCATCAATTTTTTACTTTCTTGTTTGTTCAGCGTCATCAAAAAAGCGGGTAACAATACTAAGTTACACATCATTGCCATTAAAAGTGTTATCGAAACCAAAATACCTAAAGACTGTGTGCCTTTAAATGAGGATGCGGTAAAGATAAAAAAGCCTGTAAACAAGATAATGGCAGTATAAAACATTGAAACACCAGTGTTCAAAATGGTTTCTCTGATGGCGTCTTTTACGCTTCGTTTTTTGTTTAATAATTCATCTTTATAGCGGGTCAAGAAATAAATTGTTCCGTCAGAAGAAATACCAAAGGCAATTGAGAAAATCAAGATAGTTGAATATTTCAAGTGAATATCAAAAAATCCCATTAAACCAGCCGTGATAAGTAGAGGAATTAAACTGGGTAAAGTTGAGATAATGACCATTTTCCAAGAACGGAAAAGTAAAGCCATAATCAAGCAAATTAGTACAATAGCTTGAAGCGTACTTTCAATCAAATTTCCTTGTAAATAATCGTTTTGCCAAGCATAAATTACGCTATTTCCTGTAATTTCTGCATCGTATCCTCGTTTATCTCCTCGCTTATAAAATTCATTTGTTTCTGCATTATAATTGAAGATTGAATCTACTTTTGGTTGTAATTCATTGATAATCTGATTGGTACGAACGGTTCCGCAATCTGCAATTTGATAACTTACTCGAGTATAGCGTTTGGTTGAATCGATAAATCCTTTAGCAAAACCTTGTTTTCCCTGCACGCTTGAATTGTATTCTTTCAATTTTGCCAATTCATCAATTCCGGGTAAAACAAAATATTTGGGGTCGCCACCACGGTAGGCTTGGTAGATAAATTTAGCGGCCGTAACTAACGATATTGGTTTAGTGAATTCGGGATATTTAGCGAACTCTCTTTCCATGCGTTTTATCTTCGTGAGGAGTTCGGGTGACCCCAAAACTCTACCCGCCTCGTAGGTATCAATCGCCACTTCAAAAGGCATAATTCCTTTGAAGTTTTTCTCGACAAATTTTAAATCGGTTAAGATTGGATTATCGTCTGCCAAGTCATCCACAATGTATCCAATTGACTTGATAAGCGTCATTCCAAAAATAGAAAGAGCGATAATACCCACAATAATTGTGTAAATTATCGAACGTTTGTGATTGACTAATGTGTCAATTTTTAATAGAATTTTAGCCACTTGCCCTGATTCTAAACGAGCCGTTTGTTTATTAGAAGGAGGTGCTAAGTAGCTGAATGCCAACGGTATGAAAATTAATGACATTGCATAAGTTAACATGACATTGATGGCGGCTACAACCCCAAATTCTGCTAAAAAGGTACTTCCTGTAAAAGCAAAAACACCGAATCCGATAGACGTTGTAAGATTGGCTAAAAATAATGTTTGACCGATTTTTTCAATGGTAATTTGTAAGGCCAACATTTTGTCACCGTGTAATCCATATTCTTCGTGGTATTTATTGAGAATGAAAATCGTGTTCGGAACGCCAATTACAACAATTAATGAAGGAATCATTCCTGAAATAACGGTGATTTGATAACCAAATAAAACCATGATTCCCAACGATGAAACAATACCAATAATCACCACAATTAATGAGAAAAACATGACTTTGAAACTGCGGAAGAAAACAAACAAAATCAACATGGTGACTAAAATGGCGAGCGATACGAAAATGATAAGTTCATTCGTGATTTGACCCGTCATTTCAGTTCGCACAAATGGCATTCCTGATAAGTGTAAATCAATTTTCTGTTTTGCCTCAAACTGTTCGGCGAACTCTTTTATTTTCTTTACTCCTCGGAGGCGTGCTTTTGAATTAATCGCTTTCTGGTCAAAAGTTATCATCATTAAATGCACATTTTCGGCTTCGTTAATGATAAATCCTTTGTAAAAAGGGAGTCGTTCCAATTGCGTTTTTACCGAATCAACTTCCGCTTGCGAAACGGCTCTTTGTTTGATTAACGGCTTGGTATCAAACCTTTTGGCTGTGTCACTTTTGACAACCCTCGGAATGTTTCCCGCATAAACTACATCTTTTATTCCTTCAATTCCCTTGATTTCTTTAGCCAAATCTTGCCATTGTTGAAAAAAAGAAAGTTGAAACATTTTATCCGTTTCAACGCCCACAACCATTACGGAACCATCCTCACCGAAACGTTTTTTGAAGGCTTCATATAATTGAAAACGGCTGTCAGTTTTAGGAAGAATTTTAGGGAGTTCGCTCGAAACAACAGTTTTTGTAGCCAAATAGCCCATTGAAATGGCTAAAAAAGTTACTCCTACTAAGAAAAGTTTTCGGTTTTTGAGGATGATGATGGATAGGCTGTGCCAGATGTTCTTCATTATTATTGTTTGTAAAAGACTTCCAAAAGTTCGTAAGCGGCATGAATTGGGTGTTTTGTGCCTTCGCTAACGGCTTTTTGAATGTCTCTGGTTTTTAAGGAAACGTTTTTATTGCTGTAAAAATTTTCCTCTAAGGTTTGTTTAATGAAATCGTTCATCCAATCTAAATTTTGGTTTTGCCGATTTTCTGCAAATTTACCACTCTTACTTAACAATTCCCGATGCTTTTCGACTAATTCCCATATTTCAGCGATTCCTTTAAGATTTGTTGCTGAACAAGTTACCACTTCTGGAAACCAACCCGTACCGTCGGGTGGAAATAAATGTAGGGCATTTTGATACTCAATTTTTGCCAATTTTGCCTGATTTTCATTGCCCGAATCGGCTTTGGTGATGGCAATTAAATCGGCCATTTCCATAATACCTTTTTTAATGCCTTGCAATTCGTCGCCCGCACCCGCCAACATCAATAAAAGGAAAAAATCGACCATGCCATGCACGTAGGTTTCGGACTGACCAACGCCAACGGTTTCAATGATAATGACCTCAAAACCTGCGGCTTCGCAGAGAAGCATGGTTTCACGAGTTTTATGCGAAACTCCGCCCAAAGAATTGCCCGTAGGAGAGGGGCGAATGTACGCCAAAGGCTCACGAGAAAGCTCTTCCATGCGGGTTTTGTCGCCCAAAATACTGCCTTTGGTGAGTTGAGAACTTGGGTCGATGGCAAGTACCGCAATTTTTTTCTGTTGATTTGTCAAATACTTGCCAAAAGCTTCAATAAATGTACTTTTGCCCACACCGGGAACGCCCGTAATACCTAATCTGACGGACTTACCCGTATGAGGTAAAATGGCTTCGATAACCTCCTGAGCCAGTTTTTTATCAGAAGGTAAATTGCTCTCAATCAGCGTAATAGCACGACTAAGTATCATTCGATTACCCAAAATAATACCGTCTGTGTATTCTGAAAGAGAAAGTCTTTTTTTCATGGATTGTGATTTAGTGCTGAGGGTTTGTCAACTCAACTTTACCTTGCCGTTATCTGTGGAAATATAGACAACAAAAGGAGGGTTTACTCAAAGTTTATAAGGTCGTAGTAGAATTTATCAATTACTTCAATACATTCATCATCATTCAATCGATAAATGGCATTAAGCAGGTCTTCTGATATAGTTTTTTGTTTGTACCATTTTTCATAAAAAGCTTTCTGAATCAAATAAATGCTTTTCAAAAAACTTTCTCCACTACTGAACCCTTTCACAACGCTATCTGGCTCATCATAGTAATTGGTACCTGGTTCTTGAATCCAAATTTCATTATTTTCAGTGTTAAGATAAAGTACATCGCATTCTAAAAAACTGCCAAATTCTAAAAGATTATTTGATATGTTTAAACTATTAATAACGAGTTTATTACTGATGCGTAAATTGTAGAAGCAGTCTGTTTGATTTACATTAGTATTGTAAATTAATTCTTCAATAATGTTATTTGTTTCCTTATTTTTGAAATAATCTATCTTTAGTCTTTGAATATCAATAATTGTCTCTTCACGAGATATTTCGGTGGAAGTGATTTTTTTAAAGCCGAACATAAATTCATCAATTGATGGAATTATGTTATTCATATTATTAATCCATTCTTTAATGTCCATAATCATTGAATTTTAATCAGAAATGTTTTCCTCTTAACTTCCAGCCGTTGT